>NZ_BAAANJ010000008.1:0-158531 GCF_039529735.1 Agromyces neolithicus | reverse complement strand
GCCACCCGGTCAGCCATGCGCGACCCCGAAACCGCCCGGCGCCTCGCCGGACTTTGAGAAGGCCGTGGTCGATTTGGCGGACGCCCGACGCCTGTGTCATACTCTTCAAGTTGTCGATACGGCCCCATCGTTTAGCGGCCTAGGACACCGCCCTCTCACGGCGGCAGCGCGGGTTCAAATCCCGCTGGGGTCACTCATGTGATTACGACAACACCTGAATGCCCTCGCTTCGGCGAGGGCATTCGGCGTTTCGGGGGTGGCTCGGCCGCGACATCCGCCGGTTCGCCCTCATCGACTCGCTGACCGCTCACCCCTGCGTCGGCTAGACTCGCGGATGCGAAGGGGAGTATCCCGCGAGGTGAAGGCCTCGATCCATGATCGTCAATACGAGCGCCGCCGCAGGCGCTCCGGTCGTGGGGGCCGCCACGGCGGAGCAGGGAGAGACTTTCGGACCTCCGCCGTCCCCGAATCCCCGAAAGGCACCCTGTGCTCGCACTTCCCGTCTGGTTCGAAGTCGGATCGCTCGTCGTCCTGACCTTGATCCTCATCGCCGACCTGCTGCTCGTCATCAAGCGCCCGCACATCCCCTCGTTCCGCGAGTCGACCCTGTGGGTCGTCTTCTACGTGGCGCTCGCCCTCATCTTCTCGTTGCTGATGCTCATGTTCGCGGGCGGCGAGTACGCCGGGCAGTTCATCGCCGGCTGGCTGACGGAGTACAGCCTCTCGATCGACAACCTCTTCGTGTTCGTGATCATCATGGCCCGGTTCGCGGTGCCGAAGAAGATGCAGCAGGAGGTGCTCATGGTCGGCATCCTGCTCGCGCTGCTCTTCCGCGGCATCTTCATCCTGCTCGGCGCACAGCTCATCGAGAACTTCAGCTGGATCTTCTACATCTTCGGCGCCTGGCTCATCTGGACCGCGATCCAGCAGGCGTTCCTGCATCGCGAGGAGAACGCCGAGGAGTCCGAGGGCCTGGTGGTGCGGATGCTCCGCAAGCGCGTGCGCATCTCCGACGACTACGACGGCATCAAACTCAAGACCACGGTCGACGGCACTCGCATGTTCACGCCGATCCTCATCGTGTTCATCGCGATCGGCACCACCGACCTGCTGTTCGCGCTCGACTCGATCCCGGCGATCTTCGGCATCACCCAGAGTGCGTTCATCGTCTTCACGGCGAACGTCTTCGCGCTCATGGGCCTGCGGCAGCTCTACTTCCTGCTCGGCGGTCTGCTCGAGCGACTCGAGTACCTCAAGTACGGCATCGCGTTCATCCTCGCCTTCATCGGCGTGAAGCTCGTGCTGCATGCCCTGCACGTCAACGAGCTGCCGTTCCTGAACGGCGGCCAGCCGATCGAGTGGGCGCCCGAGATCTCGACCTGGACCTCGCTCGGCGTGATCGTCGCAGCCATGGCCGTCGCCACGATCGCGAGTCTCGTCAAGGCGAGCGTCGAGTCGAAGCGTCGCGGCGCGAAGCTCATGGACGAGGTGCCGCACTTCACCGAAGAGGCCGACCGCGCGGGCGAGGCCGACCGCGCCGAGCGATAGGGCGTCCACAGCGGTCAACGCGTCCGCGCAGGAGTTGCTAGCGTGTATGGGCGACGCCGGCGGCGGCGTCGCTCGCGCCGACGACGACCGCCGACGCCCCATCGACCCCGACCCCGACCCGACGGAGGAGACCCGTGCCAGGTGATGTCGAGGGCATCGTCTCGCTGACCCGCGGGTCGGCGCTCATCGCCCACTCCGCCCGGTCCGACGTGGGGCGCGTGCGGGCGGTGAACGAGGACTCGTTCCTCGCCGAGGCGCCGGTGTACCTCGTCGCCGACGGCATGGGCGGGCACGCCAGGGGCGATGCCGCGAGCCAGGCCGTGGTCGACACCTTCCGCCGGCATCTCGAGCCGGGGGTTCCGCCAACGCCCGAACAGGTCCTCGACGCCATCCACACGTCGAACGACGCGGTGCGCGCGCTCAGCGACGAGGGCGAAGAGGGCACCGCCGTTGCGGGCACGACGCTCGCGGGCGTCGTGCTGGTCGACACCGGCGACGGGGTGGGCTTTCACTGGATGGTCTTCAACATCGGCGACTCGCGCGTCTATGCGTGGGACGGTCGCACCCTCGACCAGCTGAGCGTCGACCATTCGGCCGTGCAGGAGCTCGTCGATGCGGGGCTCATCAGCCCCGACGATGCCGAACGGCACCCCGACCGCAACGTCATCACGCGCGCGCTCGGGGCCGACGAGGTCGTCGATCCCGACATCTGGCTCATTCCCGCGGCCGGGCGCCAGATGTTCCTGGTGTGCTCCGACGGCCTCACGAAAGAGCTCGACGACGAGCGCGTCGCGTCGATCCTCGCGGGCGATGCCGTACACGCCGCCGGCATGGCAGGTGAGCTCGTCGACGCGGCGATCGAGCACGGCGGGCGCGACAACGTCAGCGTGGTCGTCGTCGAATCGACGATCGGGGCAGGCGACGACGACGATTCCGACGCGACCCGCGACCGCGGTGACGGGTCGGTCGAGACGACGAGGCCGCGAGGCGAAGGGGGCGCAGATGGCTGAGTACCTGTCCGATGCATCAGGGCGACGGGTCGCTGGAGTGCGGCCCGGCGTCGTGCTGGTCGTCGGGGGCGACGACGCGGCGACGACGGTCGGCGAACTGTGGCCGGCGCTGTCGGCCGACGCCACGACCGCGGTCGTCGAACGGCTGACGGCGCGCGGCCTCGGCAACACCCCCGACTTCGCGCTCATCACCTGGCCCGAGCGCGCGGTCGCCGGCGGCCTCGTGCGCGTGCTCGTGCGCGGCGACTTCGAGGTCGCAGTGGGCGGCACGCGCATCTCGGGCGTCGGCGTCTCCACATGGACCGAACGCGTGCTCGACGTGCCCGCCGAGTTCGAGGTCGAGGCGCTCGGTGCCGACGCCGCCGCCGACTGGTTCCCGATCGTCGACGGCGTCGTGACGGCCGCGCGGTTGGCCGTGCCTGCGCGCGCCGCGTCCTCCGCCGCGGCGGTGCCTGCCGCCGCTGCGGCGGCCGTGCCGACGCCGACGGTTTCCGCGCCCGCTGCTGCCCCGGCGCCGGTCGTCGCTGCGGCCGCGGTCGCGGCATCCGAACACACGATCGCCCCGCTCGGCGAAGAGACCGTCATCGACCCCGTCGAGCCGATCCCGGCTGCGATCCCCGCGCCGGCCCTCGGAGCACCCGTGATTCCCGCACCGTCGAGTCCCGCACCGTCGGGCGGTCAGGGTGACGACGAAGCCGGCCCGGGCGACCACGATGGCCTGACGATCGCGAGCGTCGACATCCGTCGACTGCGGGCCGAGCGTGAGGCAGCGAAGGTCGGCGGCTCGACGCCCGCTCCTGCCGACGACACCGAGCACGCCGAGCCGCAGGCGCCGCAGCCGCAGTTGCGAATGCCCGACGGATCCCTCGAGGCCATCGGCCACGAACTCGTGCTCGGCCGTGCGCCCAGTGTCAGCAAGGTCTCGGGCGGGCGGTTGCCGCGCCTTGTCACGATCGGCCACGGCGACCCCGACATCTCGCGCAGCCACGTGCGCATGGCGCTCGAGGGCGGCACGGTCGTCATCACCGACCTGCACTCGCGCAACGGCACGCTCGTGGTCGCGCCGGGCATGCCGCCCGTGAAGCTGCGCGCCGGCGAGCCGACGCCCGTGCTCATCGGCACCGTCGTCGACCTCGGCGGCGGCTGCACGCTGCAGGTGGTCGGCGGCTGATGCGGCGCGCTCCCTCGACCCCGCCCGAGCTGCCCGGATACACGTCGATGGGCCTGCTCGGCTCCGGCGGATTCGCCGACGTGTTCCTGTACGAGCAGAAGCTTCCCCGCCGCAAGGTCGCCGTCAAGGTGCTGCTGACCGAAGAGCTCGGCCGCGACACGCGGGCGCAGTTCGTGGCCGAGGCGAACCTCATGGCGCAGCTGTCGGCGCACCCGTTCATCGTCACGATCTTCCACGCAGACGTGTCGAGCGACGGCCGCCCGTACTTCGTCATGGAGTACTGCTCGGGCCCGAGCCTCTCTGAGCGCTACAAGCGCCAGCCGTTCACGATCGAAGACGCGCTCCGCACCGGCGTGCGGCTCGCCGGAGCGATCGCCACCGCGCACGCCGCCGGCATTCTGCACCGCGACATCAAGCCCGCGAACGTGCTGACGAACGACTACGGCTGGCCGGCGCTCACCGACTTCGGCATCTCGTCGAACCTCGACGGCGAACTGCCGGTGCACACCGTCACCGCGCCCGAGGCCTCGGCGACCGGGTCGGGCCAGTCGGCGGTGGGCATGAGCGTGCCGTGGTCGCCGCCCGAGATGTTCGAGGACGACCCCAGGCCCGACACCCGCAGCGACGTGTTCTCGCTGGCCGCCACGGTGTACACGCTCGTCGCGGGTCGCACGCCGTTCGAGATCCCCGGCCGGCCCAACGGCTCGCTCGACCTCATGGGGCGCATCGAGCGCGGTGCGATCACTCCCATCGACCGCGCCGATGTGCCGCGCAGCCTCACGGCCGTGCTCGCGAAGGGCATGGCCACGCGCCGCGACGACCGCTTCCCGAGCGCGGTCGAGTTCGCCCGTGCGCTGCAGCGCATCGAGCTCGAGCTCGGCTATGCGGCGACGAGCATCGAGGTGCCGAACCTCGCGTCGTCGCGCGAGGCACCAGCCGACGACGATGCCGCTGACGCCACCCGCGCCAGGTCGGTGCGTACGGTCGAGGCGCAGGCCCCGCGCGGCGAGCCGATCGCACCGGCGCCGAAAGCGCCTGCGGCCGACGACGACCGCACGCGTGCCCGCACCCCCCAGCAGATCGCGGCCCAACCGCAGCTGCCGGGCGACGTCGCATCGGCGTCCGTCGCGCCGCTCGACGACGGCACGGTGGTGCGCACCCGGGCCGGTGCCGCCGGAATCGGCGCACCGCCCGCTGAGGCGCCCGACGCCACGGTCGTGCGGCCGCGCCGCGCTGCGCCGGTGCACGTGCCGGTGCCCGTATCCGGCCCATCGCGGGCTCCGGTCGCGCCCGAGGCAGTAGACGGCCAGATGCCGCGGCGCTCGAGGCTGGGCCTGATCATCGGCATCGCCGCCGCCGTCATCGTGGCTGGGGTCGTCGGGGTGACGATCGCCCTGTCGGGAGACGTCGCGCCACCCGCTGCTGAGACCGGGCCGACCTCTCCCGGCGAGGACGCCGTGATCGCCGCGACCGTGCCGGCGCCGACCGTCGAGCCCGGCGTCACGAGCCCCGACGGGGCATCCGTCGCCTTCGCCGTCTCGCACGACGGCGCCGAAGACGGCGACCGATACCGCTGGAAGCGCGCCGACGGCAGCGGGCAGACCGAAGTGACCGAAGGGCCGACCATCACGGTCGCCGGTGCAGGCGCAGGGGCGATCTGCATCGACGTGCAGGTGCAACGCGGAAGCAAGACCTCGGAGCCGGTGAGGGGATGCTCCGGATGAGGCCGTTGAAGGTCGAGTACTGCGGCGAGTGGTACACCGTCGAGGCGGGGGAGCCGTTCACCATCGGCCGCGAGTCCGACCTCACGATCGACGACAACCCGTACCTGCATCGCACCTTCCTGACGCTCTCGTCGGAGTACGGTCTCTGGTGGCTCGCGAATGTCGGGCAGTTGCTCTCGGCGACCGTGTCGGATGCCACCGGAAGTGTGCAGGCGTGGGTCGCCCCCGGCGCCAAGCTGCCGCTCGTGTTCCAGACCGTGCACGTCATGTTCAGCGCCGGCGCGACCACCTACGACTTCACCGTGCACGCCGAAGAGGACTTCTACAACACGTCGCTCACCGCGACGATCTCGGCCGGCAGCACCACGGTGATGCCCGTCGCCCTCACGACGAGCCAACGGCAGCTCGTCGTCGCGCTCGCCGAGAACGTGCTCGCACAGCCGAGCGCGGGCCGGGCACCGGTGCCGAGCTCGGCCGAGGCCGCGGCGAGGCTCGGCTGGAGCATGACGACGTTCAATCGCAAACTCGACAACGTGTGCGAGAAGCTCGACAAGCTCGGCGTCGACGGACTGCGCGGGGGGCGGGGCAAGCTGGCGACGAACCGCCGAGCCCGCCTCGTCGAATATGCGGTCGCCACGCGGCTCGTGAGCGCCGACGATCTCGTGCTGCTCGACGCCTCCGGCGACCGCCCCGCGGCGAACGATGGGTGAACGGGCCGACGGGGAGGTCTCCCCATTCCAGGGCGTCACCGGGACATGTTAGGTTGATGCCCGGCCCGCGACTCTGAGCGGGCCCATCCGACGAGCCCTACCGACGGACGCCCCGGGAGACGACCTTGAACCGACTCATCGCCTGGGTTCGCGCGCGCAAGACGATCGCTTCGGGCACGGCCATCGCGGTGCTCGCCGGGGTGCCGCTGGGTTTCGCGGTGCTGCACCAGGGATACCCCGTCTCCGACCCCGAGTTGCACGCTCGCGAGGTCTGGGTCACCAACGCCGAAGACCTGCTCGCGGGCCGCCTGAACCGTCAGATCGAAGAGCTCGACGCGGCCGTCTCGACCGCTTCGAATGAGGTCGACGTCTTCCAAGACGGCAGCGACGCGTTCATCTACGACCCGAGCGTCGGTTCGATCGAGCGCATCGACCCGTCGTTCACGACGCTCGTCGAGCGCATCGACGTGCCGCCGGCGTCGCAGGTCGCCTACGGCGGCGACGTGCTCGCCGTGCTCTCGCCGAAGGGCGAACTGTGGACCGTCGCGGCGGGCGACCAGCTGTCGTTCGACTGGCGCGGCAGCGATCCCATCGCCGAGTTCGGTGGCGAGGGGCACGTCGCGGTGAGCCCGAAGGGCACGGTGTTCGCGACCGCCGAGGGCGAGTCGACCCTGATGCGGTTCGAGCGCGGCGCCGACGAGCCGAGCGAGCTCGCCGTGCCCGAACTCGGCGCGCATCAGGTGGCGGCCGTCGGCGAGCGGGCCGTCGTCTTCGACGAAGACGCGAACCGGCTCATCATCGACGACCGCACCGTCGAGCTTCCCGACGCCGGACTGCGCCTGCAGCAGTCGGGCGCCGAACACGACGCGGCCTACGTCGCGACCGCCGCGGGCCTGCTCGAGGTGCCGCTCGACGGCGGCGAGGTGCGCGAGCTCGACAACGGGTCGCCGGGGGCGACGACGAACGCGGCGGATGTCGCGGCGCCGGTGCAGCTCGACGGCTGCGTGCACGGCGCGTGGGCCGAGACCGGCCGCTACCTCTCCGCATGCGGCGACGCCGAGCCGACGCTGCTCGACATCGAGCAGCCCACGGGCGGTTCGCGTCTCGAGTTCCGCGTCAACCGCGACGTCATCGTGCTGAACAACCTCACCAACGGCAACGCCTGGCTCGTCGACTCCGACCTCAGGCTCGTCGACAACTGGGAAGAGGTCACCCCTCCCGAAGAGAGCGAGGAGGAGGAGGGTGAAGAGAAGAGCTCGCAGCAGACCTTCGAAGACACCCTCGCCGAGCGCACCGACCAGAACCGGCCGCCGCTCGCGCGCGACGACGAGTACGGCGTGCGCCCGGGGCGCACCACGATCCTCGAGGTGCTCGAGAACGACACCGACCCCGACGGCGACGTGCTCACCGTCGCCTCGACGAGCGATGTGTCCGAGGCTTCGGGCAAGCTCGAGCTCATCGACGGCGGGCGTGCGCTGCAGTTCTCGCCCGCCGAGGGCGCCGCAGGCTCGGTGTCCTTCAGGTACTCGGTCGACGACGGTCGCGCGGGTGTGTCCGAGGCATCCGTCAACGTGCGCATCGTGCCCGAATCCGAGAACGCGCCGCCCGTCTCGATCCGCTCGGGCGCCGTGAGCGTCGAACAGGGCCAGAAGATCTCGTACAACGTGCTCGCCGATTGGAACGACCCCGACGGCGACGACCTCTTCCTCGTGAACGCCTCGCCGACCGGAGGCGACTCGGTGCGCTCGAGCCCCGACGGGTTTCTCACGTTCGAGCACAAATCGGCCGAGCTCGGCCTCAAAGAGGTGAAGTTCACGGTCAGCGACGGCCAGACGACCGCCGCCGGCACGCTCGTCGTCGAGGTGAAGCCGGCCGGGTCGCTGAACCCCATCGGCACCCCCGACTTCGCGCAGGTGTTCGTCGGCGAGACCGAGCTCATCGAGCCCCTCGCCAACGACCTGTCGCCCTCGGGCGCAGCGCTCGAGCTGCTCGGCGTCGAAGGCGCGCCCGACGGGGCATCCGTCACGCCGAACCTCGAACGCGGCACGATCGCCTTCTCGAGCGGCGAGCCCGGCGAGTACATCTTCCTGTACAACCTCGGCGCGGGTGCGACGGTGAGTGTCGGCCTGCTACGCGTGCAGGTGACCGAACCGCCCGATACCGCCCCTGCGCCGATCGCCGTGAAGGACACCGCCTACCTGCGACCCGGTGAACCGCTGTCGGTGCCGGTGCTCGCCAATGACGTGTCGCCGTCGGGCCGAGTGCTCGCCGTACAGTCGATCGACGACGCGGCTACCGAAGGGCTGGTGTCGGTCGAGATCCTGACGAACACCGTGACGCGGGTGACCGCGTCGGCGGCCCTCGATCGGCAACTGCAGTTCGCCTACACCGTCTCCGACGGCGTGAACTCGTCGACCGCGACGGTCACCGTCGTGCCGGTGCCGCCCCTCGTGAAGCACCAGCCGCCGGTGGCGATCAACGACGGTGTCAACGTGCGCGCCGGCGACATCGTGACGGTGCCGGTGCTCGCCAACGACTACCACCCCGATGCGGCTGCGCTGCACGTGCTGCCCGACCTCGCCGACACCGACGGGCTGGCGGGTCTCGCCTTCGTCGACGGCGACACGGTGCGGTACCAAGCACCCGAGCAGCCCGGGGTCTACACGGCCGTCTACACGATCGGCGACGACTTCGAGCAGACTGCGCGGGCGACGGTGAGCTTCACCGTCGTGGCACGCGATGCGGGTGAGAACCGCGCACCGCTGCCCACGCCGCTCACCTCGCGCACCTTCGCCGGGTCGGCGGTCAAGATCGACGTGCCCCTCGACGGCCTCGACCCCGACGGCGATTCGGTGATGCTCACCGGCATCACCGTGGCACCCAACCTCGGCCGCGTCATCGAGCGCACGAGCACGTCGTTCACCTACGAGGCGTTCTCGGGCTCGGCCGGCACCGACGAGTTCAGCTACGAGGTGCGCGACACGCTCGGCGCCACCGCGACCGGCACCATCCGCATCGGCGTGATCCCGCGGCCGGTCGTGCAGCTGCCGCCGAAGGCCGTCGATGACACGATCGAGATGAAGCCCGGTCGCACCGCGTCGGTCGAGGTGCTGCTCAACGACTCCGACCCGAGCGGATTCCAGCTGCACGTCGCCGACCTGCCCGAGGTCGACGAGGGGATCGAGGCCGAGGTCCGCGACCGACGGCGGGTCGTCGTCGGGGCGCCCGACGCCGAGGGGGCGTACACGATCCGATACGAGATCTCGAACGGCCACGGCGGCGCCGACACCGCGTTCCTGCAGGTCGCCGTCACCGAAGACGCGGTGATCCTGCCGCCGACCGCCGAAGACCAGGTCATCGAGCCCGAGCAGGTCGCCGACGACACGCCCATCACCGTCAGCCCGCTCGGCGACGCCACGAACCCCGGTGGACTCGTCGAAGACCTCGTCGTCACTGTCGAGGGCCCGAACGCCGACCGCGCCGAGGTGCACGACGACGGCACGATCGACGTGACACCCGGTCCCCAGCGCTATGCCGTCGCCTACCGGCTGACGAACGAGCTCGACGACCTCGACGCGATGGCATTCGTGATCGTGCCGCCGGTGCCGAGCGGCGAAGAGCAGCCCGTCACCGAGACCCAGAAGCCGAAGACCCCCGAAGAGCTCGCCGCTGAAGAGCGTGCGAAGTTCCCGGCCCCGTTCCTCAAGGACATCGGCGCGGTCATCGTGCCCATGAACGGGCAGATCGAGTGGAGCGTCGCCGACCTCGTCGAGGTGCCGTCGGGCAATCCCGCCCTCGTCTTGACGGCGTCGTCGACGAACGCGCGCGAACCGGCGTTCGTCGACGGCACGACGCTGCGGTACGCCCCCGCGCAGGACTATCGCGGCGAGGCATCGCTGACGTTCGAGGTCACCGACGGTTCGAGCGCCGAGGACCCGATCGGCCGCAAGGCGGTGCTCACGATCCCGATCACCGTGGGCGACCCTGACTTCAACGACACGCCGCCGACGTTCACGCCGCGATCCGAGACACTCGAGGCCGGCGAGGCGCCGATCGAGCTCGACCTGCGCTCGTCGAGCGACCAGCCCAACCCCGACAACATCGAACGCATCACCTACACCAACCTCTCGGGCACGACCGGCGACATCGCCGCCGAGATCGTCGACGGTGCGACGCTGCGCGTGTCGTCACCGCTCGGCGTGCAGCCGGGTGCCGCCACGCGGCTCACGTTCGACGTGAACTTCAACGAGTTCACCGTGCCCGGCTACATCGACGTCAAGGTGGTCTCATCGACGCGTGCCTTGCCGAAGGCGAACGACGACGGGCCCGAGTACGTGAAGCGATCGGCGTCGATCCCCGTCGACGTGCTCGCGAACGACTTCAACCCGTTCGAGCAAGACGGCGTGCCGCTGCGCGTCGTCGCCGCGGCGATCGACCAGGTCGACGTCGGGTCGAACGCGTCGGTCAGCCACACCGACACCGGCATCACCGTGCGCGCGGGCGCGGCGTTCACCGGCACGCTCAGCGTGATCTACCGCATCCAAGACGGCACGAAAGACCCGGCCCGCGAAACGCAGGGACGCGTCACGGTGATCGTGCGCGACGTGCCTGACGCGCCGAATGCGCCGACCGTCACGGCGGCGTCGGGCGCCGCGACCGTGCGCTGGGCCGCGCCGGCGACCAACAACTCGCCGATCACCCGCTACGAGGTGCGCTGGAACGGCGGATCGAAGATGTTCGACGCCTCGGCGGCGGGTGTCAACCAGCCCATCGGCGGGCTCACCAATGGCACGACCTACACGTTCACCGTGCGCGCCGAGAACGGCATCGGGTGGAGCGCCCAATCGGCCGGCACAAGCAAGACGCCGTACGGTCGGCCGAGCCCGCCCCGCAACGTGACCGCGAACGCAGCCGGATACGCGCCGACGACCGTGAACGTCGACTGGAACGCCCCGAGCGACACCGGCGGCGGTGGCGTGCACTATCAGGCCCGCATCGCCGGGGGCAGCTGGAAGACCGTGAGCGGCACCTCGGCCTCATTCAGCGGGGTCGGCGCCGGCACTCACCGCGTCGATGTGGTCGCCGTGAACAACAACGGCGGCGGCACGAGCGGCATCGCATCGACCAATGTCGGTGTGCAGAACGCACCACCGCCGGTGCCGTCAGGCTCGATCGGCAAGGGGCCGAGCATGGCGTGCGACAGCGGCGGCAGCGGATGTGCCGAGGTACGCATCACCTGGAACAACATGAATGCGGGCCGATATCAGATCTACGTGACGGTCAACGGCTCCTGGAGCAACTGGAAGGGAACCTACGACATCGGCGCGAGCGGGAATCTGCAACTGCAGAACCACCTCGGCAGGCGAGCGGCCGGCGAGACGATCGCGGTGCGGTTCGAGAACGTCAGCGGCGGCACCTCGCGCACCCTGGGCGCCATCAGCGGAAGCCAGTGGAACAACATCGCCTACAACACGTGGTGAGCACGTGCACCACGACCTCAGAGCAATGAAGAGAGAGACGAACGCATGGCAGTGACCCAAGAACAGGCGCAGTGGTTCCAAGACGCCTTCTCGAAGCTCGTCGACAACATCGACCAGGCGATCCTCGGCAAGCGCGAGGTGATCGAGCTCGTCGTCACCGCGCTGCTCTCCGACGGCCACGTGCTGCTCGAGGACTTTCCGGGCACCGGCAAGACGGTGCTCGCGAAGGCGCTCGCCAACACGCTCGATGGCACCCACTCGCGTATTCAGTTCACGCCCGACCTGCTGCCCTCCGACGTCACCGGCGTGACGATCTACGACCAGGGCAAGGGGCACTTCGAGTTCCACCGCGGCCCGATCTTCGCGTCGATCGTGCTCGCCGACGAGATCAACCGGGCGAGCCCGAAGACCCAGTCGTCGCTGCTCGAGGTCATGGAGGAGGGCCGGGTCACGGTCGACGGCGTGAGCTACGAAGTGGGCAGCCCGTTCATGGTCATCGCGACGCAGAACCCCGTCGAGCAGGCGGGCACGTACTCGCTGCCCGAGGCGCAGCTCGACCGGTTCCTCATCAAGACCTCACTCGGCTACCCCGACCACGACACCGCCGTGACGCTGCTGCTCGACTCGGCCAACCGCGCGCGCGCGTCGAAGGTCTCGCCGATCATCGCCTCGAGCTCGGTGACGACGATGGCGCAGCTGGCCTCCGACGTCTACGTCGATGCGGCCGTGCTGTCGTACCTCAACCAGATCGTCGCCGCGACGCGTGCGCACAAGGACTCGTCGCTCGGCGTCAGCATGCGCGGCGCCCTCGCCCTCGCCCGCACGGTGAAGACCTGGGCGATCGCGCACGGGCGCACTTACGTGACCCCCGACGACGTGCGCGACCTCGCCGTGCCGGTGCTCGCGCACCGCATCATCGTCGACCCCGAGTCGGAGTTCGCCGGCGTCGCCGCCGAAGACATCGTCTCGGGCGTGCTCGTCGACGTCGCCCCGCCGGCCTACCGGGCGGCATGACGGCCGAGGCACGTGCGCCCCGGGTTCCCTCGCAGGCGCGCATCGCATTCCGTGCCGTCGGGCGTTCGGTCGCGGCATCCGCTCGTTCTGTCGGCGGCCGGATCGCGGCGACGGCGAAGCGGGTGGCCGCGTTCACGGCGCCCGTCACCGGGGTCGTCTCGACGACCGGATGGCTCGTGCTCGGTGCCGTCGTCGTGTCGTTCGCGCTCGCGTGGGGCTTCGGCTGGGTCGAGTTCGCATTCTTGGGGGCGACCCTCGCGGCCGCCGTGCTCGTGTCGGTGCCGTTCGTCTTCGGGCGCATGCAGTACCGGGTCGACATCGCCCTGCAGCCGAGCCGCGTCGTCGCGGGCGAGCGGGCACTCGGGCAACTCGTGGTCGAGAACGTGGGCGGCGCGCCGTCGATCCCGTCGCGGCTCGAGCTTCCGGTCGGCGCGGGGCTCGCGGAGTTCGTGATCCCCGCCATCGCGCCGGCCGAGCGGCATGAGGAGCTGTTCGCGGTGCCGACCAACCGACGTGCCGTCATCGTGGCCGGGCCCGCCGCGTCGGTGCGCGGCGACCAGCTCGGCCTGCTGCGCCGTGTCGTGCGCTGGACCGAGCCCGTCGAGCTCTTCGTTCACCCGGTCACGGCGAGGCTGCAGCCCTCAGCCGCGGGACTCGTGCGCGATCTCGAGGGCGAGGTCACGAAGACGATCACCGACAACGACATCTCGTTCCATGCGCTGCGCGCCTACGAGCCGGGCGATGCACTGCGCAACGTGCACTGGCGCACGTCGGCGCGCACCGGCCAGCTCATGGTGCGCCAGTACGAAGAGACACGGCGCTCGCAGCTCGTGCTGCTGCAGTCGACCGAGCGCTCGCACTACGCCTCCGACGACGAGTTCGAGCTCGGCGTCTCGGTGCTCGCCTCGCTCGGTGTGCAGGTCATCCGCGACGGCACCCGCCTCGACGTCGTCACCGAAGGGCGCAAGTTGCGCACCGCGACGCCGACGGCCCTGCTCGACGACACCAGCCGCATCGAGCCCGTGAACGGTGCGTTCGACTCCCTTCGCGAGTTCGTGCGCGAGGGCACCAAGCGACTTGCGGTCGCCAGTGTGGCCATCGTCGTGGGCGGCTCGGCCGTGCCGCTGGCCGACTTCAGGTCGGTCGAGACGGTCGTCGGGCCCGACACGCAGATGCTCGCCTTCCGGGTCGAGGTCGGCGCCCCATCGCGCATCGCCGGCATCGCCGGCACGACCGTCGTGACGGTCGGCTCGCTCTCCGACCTGCAGCGACTCGTTCGGAGGGTGCGCCCGTGAACCGGATGCCCCGTACCGTCGTCACCGACCTCATCGTGTTGTCGGTGCTGTCGCTGCTCGGCATCGCCGGGTACGAGACGAGCTTCGGCGACCTCAACTTCTTGATCGCCGCGGTCGCGGGCATCGTCATCGGCACGCTCGTCGCGGTCGCCGGGTCGCTGCTGCGCCTCGGCGTGCTGACGACCGTGCTGCTCGGCCTCGCCGCCTACTTTCTGCTCGGAACGCCCTTCACGATGCCCGGGCTGGCGCTGTTCGGCGTGCTGCCGAGCCTTCCCTCGCTCACCGGACTCGCCCTGGGGGCGGTCTACGGCTGGGCCGACATCGTCACGATCGGCACGCCCGTCGAGGCGCCCTACTACATCGCCGCGGTGCCGTACTTCGCGGCCTGGCTCGTGTCGCTCGTCGGTGCCATGCTCGTCATCCGCTGGCTGCCGAAGCGCCGCACGGTGCTGCGGTCGAGCCTGCTGCTCATCGGCCCGGTGCTGCTCTACCTGTCGGGAATCCTGCTCGGCACCGACGAGGCCTACCTCGCCGGCGTGCGCGGGGTGGCGTTCGCGACCATCGCCCTCGTCTGGCTGGCCTGGCGTCGCGGCGCCGACGTCGAGGCGAGCGGCGACGGCGCCAGGCGCCTGCGTGCGCAGAAGCTGCGCGGTTCGGCGGTCGTCGTCGCCGGGGCCGTCGCGATCGGGGCGGTCGCCGGCCTCGCGATCGCCCCCGTCGCGCCCGAGCGATTCGTGCTGCGCGACGAGATCGTGCCGCCCTTCGACCCGCTCGAGTTTCCGAGCCCGCTCGCCGGGTTCCGCAACTACACGAAGGACCTCGCCGAGGAGCCGCTCTTCACCGCGACCGGGCTCGAGCCAGGTGACACCTTGCGGCTCGCCGCGATGGACTCGTACACCGGGCGGCTCTGGAATGTGGCCGGCCCCGGGTCGGCGGCCGCCGACGGCGGGTACGCGATCGTCGGCGAGACGCTGCCCGCGCCCGAGCTCGCGACCCTCGGCAGTTCGCGCGACGTCGAGATCTCGGTCGAGGCGTATGGCGACGTCTGGCTTCCGACCGTCGGGTACGGGTCCTCGCTGCGACTGCTCGACAGCGCGACCGCCGATCGTGGGGGCGACCTGCGCTACAACGCGGCGGCCGGCACGGCCGTGCTCACGAGCGGCATCGACGAGGGCGCCCGGTACCGCCTCGAGGCGCGCATCCAGCGGGAGCCCGACACCGAGCAGCTCATCGACACCCCGGTCGCGTCGCTCGACCTCACGCCCGTCGAGAACCTGCCCGACGTGGTCGCGGCGAAAGCCGACGAGTACGCGGGCGAGGCGACGAGCCCCATCGAGCAGCTGCGGGGCATCGAACGGGCGCTGAAGACCAACGGATTCCTCAGCCACGGCCTCGCCTCCGATTCGGTCGCCTCGCGGGCCGGGCACGGCGCCGACCGTCTCATCGAGCTGTTCACGCGCACCCAGATGGTCGGCGACGAAGAGCAGTACGCCGCTGCGATGGCGCTCATGGCCCGCCACCTCGGCTACCCGTCACGCGTGGTCATGGGCTTCGCGCCCGAGATCGCAGAGGGCGATGACGAGGTCGAGGTGCTCGGCGGCGACGTCACCGCGTGGGTCGAAGTGCCGTTCGAGGGCGTCGGATGGATCTCGTTCCGGCCGACCCCCGACCAGGTCGATGTGCCGCAGGAGCAGACGCCGAAGCCGAAGTCCGAGCCGCAGCCGCAGGTGCGCCAGCCCCCGCGCTCCGAACACGTCGAAGACGAGCTGCTCACGACCGTCGAGATCGACGAGACCGACGATGAAGACCGCGACCGGCCGTTCCAGATCCCCGGGTGGGTCTGGGTCACCGCGGCCGCGGTCGGCATCCCCGCCGCCATCGTGCTGCTGCCGCTGCTCTTCGTCGCCCTCGCGAAGCGGCGCCGGCGTGCCAAGCGACGCCGAGGACCCAACGACCGCGGCGCAGCCGGCGCGTGGGACGAGCTCGTCGACCGGTACGCCGAGCTCGGGTTCGAGCCGCCGGCGAAGGCGACCCGCCTGCAGACCGCCCACGAGCTCGATCGCCAGGTCGTCGAGCAGGGCGTCGCCGCCACGACCGAGAACGGCGTGCCCCTGCGACTCGCAACCCTTGCCGCGACGGTCGATCGCGACGTCTTCGACGGCGAGTCGGTGAGCGACGAGGCGGTCACCGAGCGGTGGACCGAAGCGGATGCCGCGGGCCACGCGGTCTCGGCCGCGGTCGGTCGCGTGCGCAGGTTCGTCGCCCGCTACCGCATCCGTTCACGGCGCTAGAGTGGTGGCGTGGTTGCGCCGGACTTCATCGTTCCTCCTCCTGGACTGATCCCGAACGCGCCCGAGCCCGCCGCAGCGCCGCCTCCGACGACGACCGAGCCCGAGCGCACGGTTCGCGCGCCCGGGCGCGCGCTGCCGACGTTCACGCCGGTGCCTTCAGGCCCGCCCGCGCCGCCGGCCGTCTCGCCCCGCGCTGAACGGGCCGAACCGGTCGAGCAGGCGCCGACGCAGGCGGCCCACGCGGCATCCGCTTCGCCCGGCCCATTCCGCCTGAGTGGACCGGGCGGATTCGAGGTGCTGCTCACGGTGCCCATCGTGGTCGGGCGCGACCCCGTGCCGTCCGGCGTACTGCACGCCGACGCCAGGCCCGTCTCGGTCGTCGACCCCGCCAGGTCCGTCTCGAAGACGCACGCCGTCATCGACGCCCGAACGGGCGTGGTGACGGTCATCGACCTGCACTCGACCAACGGTGTTCGAGTGCAGCCGCCCTCTGGCGAGCTCGTCGAGTTGGCGCCCGGTGCGCCGACCGAGGTGGCCGCGGGTTCCACCGTGTACCTCGGCGAGCTCGGGTTGCGCGTGGACCGGCTCTCGATCGACACGGTGTAACCTGAAGTGGTGCGCGCGCCACGACTCCTGCTTCGTCGCCGCGGCGGGGCTTCGTTCTGAGGCCTTCCCCGTCGCGGAGTCCATCGTCGGCTGAAACCGAGACCCTGAGGAAGACGAACGCATGAACGCACCCATCGACAGCGCTACCACCGCGCGGCCGCGCACGCTGGCCGAGAAGGTCTGGGAAGCCCATCTCGTGAAGAAGGGCGAAGGCGGCACACCCGACCTGATCTACATCGACCTGCACCTCGTGCACGAGGTGACGAGCCCGCAGGCCTTCGACGGGCTGCGCATGGCGGGCCGCCCGGTGCGCCGGCCCGACCTGACGATCGCGACCGAAGACCACAACACCCCGACGCTCGACATCGACAAGCCGATCGCCGACCTCACGAGCCGCACGCAGATCGAGACGCTTCGCCGCAACGCCGCCGAGTTCGGCATCCGCCTGCACTCGCTCGGCGACAAGGAGCAGGGCATCGTGCACGTCGTCGGCCCGCAGCTCGGCCTCACGCAGCCCGGCATCACGGTGGTGTGCGGCGACTCGCACACGTCGACCCATGGGGCGTTCGGCGCCATGGCGTTCGGCATCGGCACCAGTGAGGTCGAGCACGTGCTGGCCACGCAGACGCTGCCGTTGAAGGCGTTCAAGACCATGGCCGTCAACGTCGAGGGCACGCTGCGCCCGGGTGTCACGGCGAAAGACATCATCCTCGCGGTCATCGCGAAGATCGGCACCGGCGGCGGTCAGGGCTACGTGCTCGAGTACCGCGGCAGCGCCATCCGCGCCCTCTCGATGGACGGCCGCATGACGATCTGCAACATGTCGATCGAGGCGGGTGCGCGGGCCGGCATGGTCGCACCCGACGAGACCACCTACGAGTACCTGCGCGGCCGAGCGCACGCGCCCACGGGCGACGACTGGGACGACGCGGTCGCCTACTGGCAGACGCTCGCCACCGACGAGGGCGCCGAGTTCGACGCCGAGGTGTTCATCGACGCCGACACGCTCGAGCCGTTCGTGACGTGGGGCACCAACCCCGGTCAGGGCGTCTCGCTCTCCGACGCCGTGCCCGACCCGGCGACCATCGAAGACCAGCACGAGCGCGCCGCGGCCGAACGCGCCCTCGAGTACATGGACCTCGAGGCCGGCACCCCGCTGAAAGACATTCGGGTCGACGCCGTGTTCATGGGTTCGTGCACCAACAGCCGCATCGAAGACCTGCGCGCCTTCGCCTCGATCATCAAGGGCAAGCAGAAGGCCGAGGGCGTGCGCGTCATGGTGGTGCCCGGCTCGGCGCGTGTGCGCCTCGAGGCCGAGGCCGAAGGGCTCGACAAGGTGATCGAGGAGTTCGGCGCCGAGTGGCGCTTCGCGGGCTGCTCGATGTGCCTCGGCATGAACCCCGACCAGCTCGCACCGGGCGAACGGTGCGCCTCGACGAGCAACCGCAACTTCGAGGGGCGGCAGGGCAAGGGCGGGCGCACGCACCTCGTCTCGCCGCTCGTCGCGGCGGCCACCGCGATCCGCGGCACGCTCTCGAGTCCGTGGGACCTGGGTCTCGATTCGGGCCTGACGGCCCACTCGACCAACGAAGGCGAGGCACGCTGATGCAGAAGTTCTCCGTGGTCAGCGGCGGCGCACTGCCGCTGCGTCGATCGAACGTCGACACCGACCAGATCATCCCCGCGGTGTTCCTGAAACGGGTCACCAAGACCGGCTTCGACGATGCGCTCTTCCACGAGTGGCGCAAAGACCCCGAGTTCGTACTGAACCACCCCGAGTACCAGGGGGCGAAGATCCTCATCGCGGGCCCCGACTTCGGCACGGGCTCCAGCCGTGAGCACGCCGTGTGGGCGCTTCGAGACTACGGTTTCGACGTCGTGGTGAGTTCGCGGTTCGGCGACATCTTCCGCGGCAACTCGGGCAAGCAGGGGCTGCTCGCGGCGCAGGTCGCCTACGAAGACGTCGAACGGCTCTGGGAGGTCGTCGAAGCCGACCCGGGAATAGTCGTGACCGTCGACCTTGTTGCACGAACGGTGAGCGCAGGCGCGCTCACGGTCGCCTTCGACATCGACGACTACACTCGGTGGAGGCTTCTCGAGGGTCTGGACGACATCGGACTCACCCTTCGAGACGAAGAGGCCATCGCCGAGTTCGAGGCACATCGAGCGGCGTGGCGGCCGAAGACGCTCCCCATCCGGGAGCCGCAGAACCAGGGAGCCGAGTGAACACCCTCGTGAATGATGCGAAGCAGCACGGTTCGGCCGTCGGACTTCCGGTCGACCGCATCACCATCAACGGCGGCAAGCCGCTGCGTGGCCGCATCGAGCTGAAGGGCGCGAAGAACCTCGTCACGAAGGCGATGGTCGCCGCGATCCTCGGCGACACCCCGAGTGTGCTGAAAGACGTTCCGAACATCAGCGATGTGCGCATCGTGCGCGGCCTGCTCGAGGTGCACGGCGTGACCGTCACCGCAGGAGCCGAAGAGGGTGAGCTCATCCTCGACCCCTCGGCGGTCGAGACGGCGCACATGGCCGACATCGACGCGCACGCGGGCTCGAGCCGCATCCCGATCCTGTTCTGCGGTCCGCTGCTGCATCGGCTGGGCGAGGCGTTCATCCCCGACCTCGGCGGCTGCCGCATCGGCGACCGCCCCATCGACTACCACCTCGAGGTGCTGCGCAACTTCGGCGCCATCGTCGAGAAGCTCCCGAGCGGCATCCGCATGTCTGCGCCCACCGGCCTGCACGGCGCCAAGGTCTCGCTCCCGTATCCGAGCGTCGGCGCGACCGAGCAGGTGCTGCTCACGGCGGTGCTCGCCGACGGCATCACCGAACTCTCGGGCGCCGCGATCGAGCCCGAGATCATGGATCTCATCAACATCCTGCAGAAGATGGGCGCCATCATCACGGTCGACACCGACCGGGTCATCCGCATCGAGGGCGTCGACAAGCTCGACGGTTACACGCACCGCGCGCTCTTCGATCGCAACGAGGCCGCGAGCTGGGCGGCCGCGGCCCTCGCGACCGATGGCGACATCTTCGTCGGCGGCGCCCGCCAGGCCGAGATGCTCACCTTCCTCAACGTGTTCCGAAAGGTCGGCGGTGATTTCGAGATCGCCGAAGACGGCATCCGCTTCTTCCACCCGGGCGGCGAGCTGAAGCCGGTCATCATCGAGACCGACGTGCACCCGGGGTTCATGACCGACTGGCAGCAGCCGCTCGTGGTCGCGCTCACGAAGGCGCACGGCGTCTCGATCGTGCACGAGACGGTGTACGAGCAGCGGTTCGGGTTCGTCGACGCCCTCGTCGACATGGGTGCGTCGATCGACGTGCACAAGGAGTGCCTCGGGGCGGGCGCCTGCCGGTTCGGGCAGCGCAACTTCCAGCACTCCGCGGTCATCTCGGGGCCCGCGAAACTCACGGGCGCCGACATCGAGGTGCCCGACCTGCGCGGCGGTTTCAGCCACCTGATCGCGGCGCTCACCGCCGAGGGTCGCTCGACCGTCTCGAACGTCGGCATCATCGCGCGCGGGTACGAGAACTTCATCACGAAGCTCGAACTGCTCGGAGCCGACTTCGAGCTCGAAGCATAATAGGGGAGTGCCACACGACGACTCGTCTGCCGAACATCCTGCGAAGGCACGTTCGGAGACCCGCCGCCCCTCGTTCTTCTGGGTCCTGGCCGCACTGGTCCTGCCGATCTTCAACCTCGCGGTGCGCTTCCGCTTCCACCACCGCGAACGCATGCCGCAGACGGGTGCCTTCGTGCTCTCGCCGAACCACTACAGCGAGATCGACCCGGTCGTCATCGGTGCCGCGAGCTGGAAGCTCGGGCGTGCGCCCCGATTCCTCGCGAAGGCGTCGCTCTTCACGAACCCCGTGCTCGGCTGGCTGCTGCGCACCTCGGGGCAGATTCCGGTCGAGCGGGCGGGCAGCAAGAGCCACGCGGCGTTGCGCGCGGCCGAAGAGCTCGTCGAGAAGGGTCGCATGGTCGTCGTGTACCCCGAGGGCTCGCTCACGCGCGACCCCGACCTCTGGCCCATGCGCGGCAAGACCGGGGCGGTGCGCATCGCCCTCGAGCGCGACATCCCGATCGTTCCCGTCGCGCACTGGGGCACACAGGCGCTCATGCCGCGCTACGGCAAGAAGATCAGCCTGTTCCCGCGCAAGACGATCGACGTGATCATCGGCGAACCGCTCGACCTCAGCGCCTATCGTGGCAAGCCCCTCGATCAGTCGAGCCTGTTGAAAGCCACGGGCGAGCTCATGAACGCGATCGCCGCGCTGCTCGCCGAGGTGCGCGACGAAGAGGCGCCGCCCGAGCGCTGGGATCCCGCCGCCCACGGCCAGAAAGAGACGGGTCGCCTTGAAGACTAGGAGCCACACCCGAAAGGTCGCGGGCAAGCGCGTCGCCGTACTCGGCGCCGGCAGTTGGGGCACGACGTTCGCGAAGATCCTCGCCGACGGCGGCGCCGACGTCGTCATGTGGGCGCGCCGCCCCGAGGTCGCCCGCGAGATCCAAGAGGCCAAGCGCAACAGCGACTACCTGCCCGGCGTGAACCTGCCGTTGGGCGTGCGCGCCACGAGCCGGCTCGACCTCGCCCTCGCCGGCGCCGAGCAGGTGTACGTGTCGGTGCCGAGCCAGTCGCTGCGCGACAACCTCACGATGTTCGCGCCGCACCTGAACGCGAACGCCATCGTCATCTCGCTCATGAAGGGCGTCGAGAAGTCCAGCGGCAAGCGCATGAGCGAGGTCATCGCCGAGGTGCTGCCGATCGACGAGTCGCAGATCGCCGTCATCTCGGGCCCCAACCTCGCCCTCGAGATCGCGAAGGAGCAGCCGACCGCGGCGGTCGTCTCGTCGACGAGCCTCGAGACCGCCCAGGCGGTCGCCTCCATCGCCCGCAACCGCTACTTCCACTCGTTCGTGAACACCGACGTCATCGGCACCGAGTTCGGCGGCGTGCTCAAGAACCTCATCGCCGTCGCGATCGGCATCGTCGACGGTGCGGGCTACGGCGAGAACACGAAGGCGTCGATCATCACGCGCGGTCTCGTCGAGATGACTGACTTCGCGGTCGCCTTCGGTGCGCACCCCGAAACCCTCTCGGGCCTCGCCGGTCTCGGCGACCTCATCGCCACGAGCCAGTCGCCGCTCTCACGCAACAACACGGCGGGGCGGCTGCTCGGCCAGGGCTACCACCTCAATGACGTCGTGAACCAGATGCAGCAGACCACCGAAGGTCTCGCGTCGGTCGGGCCGATCCTCGAGCTCGCGCGGGCGAAGGGCGTCGAGATGCCCATCGTCGAACAGGTACGGCAGGTGCTCGCGGGCACGCTCGACCCGAAAGACATCGCGCCCCATCTCACGACCGACGACGAGCCCCAGGGCGAAAGGACCAAAGATGGACAAGCTGAGGGTGGTTCTGCTGTTCGGCGGGCGTTCAAGCGAGCATTCGATCAGCTGCGCCACGGCGGGCGGGGTGCTGGGGGCGATCGACCGTAGCCGCTTCGAGGTGATCCCGGTCGGCATCACCCGCGACGGCGCGTATGTGCTCGAGTCCGACGACCCGGCCCGGTTCGGGCTCGATCCCGCGCACCTGCCCGAGGTCGTCGACAACGGCACCCGCGTGCGCTGGCCCCAGAGCGCGTCGTCACGCGAGCTGACGGTGTCCGATGCCTCGGGCGAGCGGTCGCTCGGAGACGTCGATGTCGTGTTCCCGATCCTGCACGGGCGCTTCGGCGAAGACGGCACGATCCAGGGGCTGCTCGAACTCGTCGGGCTGCCGTACGTGGGCAACGGCGTGCTGGCCTCGTCGGTCGGCATGGACAAGCACTTCACGAAGACCGTGCTCGAGGGCGCCGGCATCGAGGTGGCGCCGTGGGTCACCCTGACGCGATCCGCGCTCGACGAGAACCCCGAGCTGTGGAAGCGCCGGGTGCACGGCCTCGGCCTGCCGGTGTTCGTCAAGCCGGCTCGCGCCGGCTCGTCGGTGGGCGTGACCAAGGTGACCGACTGGTCGGCGCTTCACGGTGCACTCGACCTGGCCTTCGCCGAAGACCGGGCGGTGCTCGTCGAAGCGGCCGTCGTCGGACGCGAGATCGAGTGCGGCGTGCTCGAGGGGCCGGCTGGCGAGGGCGTGCGCGTGAGTGTCGCCGGCGAGGTGGTCGTGACCGGTCGCGACTTCTACGACTTCGATGCGAAGTACCTCGATGCCGCGGGCGTCGAACTCATCTGCCCGGCAGATCTCGGCGACGGCGAGCTCTTCGAGTTGCAGCGCATCGCCCGTCGCGCGTTCGAGGCGGTCGGCGGGCAGGGGCTCGCCCGTGTCGACGTGTTCCTCACGGGCGAGGGCTTCGTCGTGAACGAGATCAACACGATGCCGGGATTCACCCCCATCTCGATGTTCCCCACCTGCTGGCTGAACTCGGGGCTGAGCTACGCCGACCTCATCACCGAGCTCATCGAGGTCGGGTACGCGGCGGGAGCCCGCTGACCCCAGCGTCCCTCACCCGCCTCAGGTTCGTTCCAGGGGTGCTTTTCTGCCACTTTCGCGGCCGAAACACGGTGCGACTGGCGCGAAAGCACCCCCGGAACCGCCTATGCCGATGCACGTTCGACGGCCGGGCCGTTGGGACGGGATCAGCCGACGGGTCGGGGCGGGGATCGGCCGACAGGGGTGAACCGTCAGCCGATGGCGTCTTCGATCGATGTGCCGGTGGTCGTGCACTCGCCGGTGGCGGGAATCACCGCGACGGCGGGCGAGAGCTCGGCGATCACGGTCGTTCCCGAGACCACGTCGTTGTCGACGAGCACTTCGACGGCAGGTGTCCTGCCGTAGGTGGTGAAGCGGTACCGCGGCTCATCGGACTCGTCGATGACCCAGTCGACGCCGTCGACGCTCACGCAGCGGTCGGTGGTCGGCCCCGGCGCCTCGACGCCGCACCGCAGCAGCACCGAGGCAGGCGACCCCCACGCCCCGGTCGCCTGCGCGTTCGTCTCGCGTTCGGCCTGTTCGGCCGAGGTGCCGCTCGCGAGCACGTCGGGCAGCCGCACCGTGACGGCGGCGCAGTCGGGACTGCTCGCGTCGACAGCGGCATCCATGGGCACCGCAGGGCTGCAGCCCGCGGTCGCGAGCGCGACGCCGAGGGCGATGAGGGCGGTGGCGAACCACCGGCGGGCGGCGGGCGCGACTGCGTGTTCCATCACCCTCAGCGTATCCGGCATTGGCATACGCTGAGCTGGTGTCCGACTCGATGAGCGCCGCATCCGACCCGATGGGCGCCGCCTCCGCCGAACCGTCGACCGTCGCCGAGCTCGGCGAGTCGGCGACGCTCGCGCGCATCCTGCCGCGCCTCACCCCGGGCGACGCGGCGCTGCTCGGGGTCGGTGACGACGCCGCGGTCGTGCGCGCTCCCGACGGTCGCTTCGTCGTCACGACCGACATGATGGTGCACGGCCCCGACTTCCGGCTCGCGTGGTCGACGCCGTTCGAGCTCGGCTGGAAGGCCGCGGCGACGAACCTCACCGACGTCGCCGCGATGGGTGCACGCCCGACGGCGCTCGTCGTCGCCATCGCCGCGCCGCCCACGACTCCCGTCTCGCTGCTCGAGGGCATCGCCGACGGCCTGCGCGAGGGGCTCGCCCGGCTCGCACCCGGTGCCGGCGTCGTCGGCGGCGACCTCTCCGCGTCATCGGTGCTCACGATCGCGGTGACCGCGTTCGGAGACCTCGACGGCCGCGCCCCGATCCTGCGGTCGGGCGCGCGGGTCGGCGATGTGGTCGCGCACGCCGGCGTGCGCGGCGACGCGGCGCGCGGGCTCCGCCTGCTGTTCGCCGAGGGCACGGATGCCTCGGGCGAGCCCGATCGCGAGCTGGCCGCGGCCCTTCGTGCGCGGCATCCCGAGCTCATCGCGGCACAGCTCGCACCGAGCCCGCCCGTATCGGCGGGCGTGGCAGCGGCACTCGCCGGCGCGACCGCGATGCTCGACGTGTCCGACGGGCTCGCCCGCGACGCACGCCGGCTCGCCGAGGCGAGCGGTGTCGGCCTCGACTTCGACGCGGCCACGCTCGGCGCCGACGTTCGGCTCGCGCTGGCCGGCGCTGAAGACCACGGCCTGCTCGCCACGTTCCCGCCGCACGCGGCACTGCCGGCCGAGTTCGACGCCATCGGCCGGGTCGTCGAGGGCACGGGCGAGCTCTTCGTCGACGCAGCTCCCGTGGCTGCCGAGGGCTGGGATCCCTACGCCGGCTGGGACGGCCGCGCCGGCTGATCGGGCGCCTCGGCGGTCTCGTCATCGAGCGCCGCGTCGTCGGCAGGGCCGTCGACCAGGTCGGCGGTCGCCCACCAGAGCGTGGTCTCGCCGTAGTCGCGACGGCGGTCGAGTGAGATTCCGGCGGGCCATTCGGGTTCGGCGGAACGCGAGCCGCGTTCGACCACGACGACGGCGTCGTCGGCGAGCAGCGGAGCGAGCAGCCTGAGGTCGTGTGCGAGGGCGGCCTCGGGGAGGTCATACGGCGGGTCGATGAACACCAGGCCGAATGGGCCGCGGGCGCTTTCGAGATACGCGGCGACGACCTTCTGCGCGACGCTCACCCGCACGGCGTGGCCGCGAGCACGTCGTTTCAGGGCGTCGGCGTTGCGGCGGCAGACGTCGGCGGCGGGTTTGGCCCGCTCGACGAGCACGGCCTCGGCGGCGCCGCGGCTCACTGCCTCGAGGCCGAGGGCGCCCGAACCGGCGTACAGGTCGAGCACCGCCGCGCCGTCGATGGCGTCGCGCGACTCGAGCGCCGAGAAGATCGCCTCGCGCACCCGGTCGCTCGTCGGACGGGTGCCCGAGCGGGGCACCTGCAGAATGAGGGATCCGGCGAAACCGGCGATGATGCGCGTCATGCTCCCGGAAGCATAACTGCGGGGTCGCGCCGCTGCCATGATGGAAGCGTGCCTGCCCTGACTGATGAAGCCACCGGCTCGACCGACGCCCCGCCCGCCGAACCGTCCAAGCATCGGGGGAGTGAGCAGCTGCTGCTCGACCGCCTCTGGGATTTCGGCGATCCGAAGGCGAGCGAGCAACGGTTCCGTGCGGCCGCCGCAGACGCGGCGTACAGCCCGCACCTGCGCGCCGTGATGTCGACCCAGCTCGCCCGCGCCCTCGGCATCCAGCGACGCACCGACGAAGCCCTCGCGGTGCTCGACGCCGTCGCGGCGATCGCGTCGACGCCAGGCGACCCCGAGTCGTTCGCCGCCGAGTTGCGGGCACGCGTGTCGATCGAACGAGGCCGCATCGCGGCATCCGATCGCCGACCCGACGCGGTACCCGAACTGACCCGCGGCGTACGCGAAGCGGCGCTCGCGGGGTCGACGTTCCTCGTGCTCGACGCGCTGCACATGCTCGCGCTCAACGACGCCGGGCACGAAGAGGAGTGGGCCGCCGAGGGCTTCGACGTGCTCGACGGCTCGCGTGACCCCCGGGTGCTGCGCTGGGGCGTGGCGCTGCACAACAATCTCGGCTGGACCCTGCACGACTCGGGGCGGCTCACCGGCGCGCTCATGCAGTTCGAGCAGGCGGTCGAGGCCGCCGACGCCTACGGCACCGCCGAGCAGCGCCACGTCGCGCGATGGTCGGTGGCACGGTGCCTGCGCAGCCTCGGCCGCACCGACGAGGCCCTGGCGATGCAGCGCGAGCTCGCCGTCGCCCGGCCCGACGACCGGTACGTGCAGGCCGAGATCGCGGCGTTGACGGCGGCGGAGCCTACGATCGAGGAATGACGGCGCGAGAGGCGGATGCCCCGGGCGAGGCGGTCCCGGGCAGCTACACGCTCGACACGAAGCTGTCGGGCGCGCTCGGCGGGCGCACCGCTCAGGCGCTCGAGCGAGCCTTCGGTCATCGCACGGTAGGCGACCTGCTCGCGCACTATCCGCGCAGGTACGCGTTGCGCGGCGAGCTCACGGCGCTCGCGAGCCTCCCGCTCGACGAGAACGTCACGATCGTGGCCGAGGTGCTCGAGGTGCGGGTGCGCGACATGCGCCAGCGCCGCGGCTCGATCGTCGAGGCGAAGATCTCCGACGGCACCGGCATCCTCACGCTGACCTTCTTCAACCAGAGGTGGCGTGAGCACGACCTGCGCCCGGGGCGACGCGGCATCTTCGCGGGCAAGGTCGGCGACTACAAGGGCGCGCGCCAATTGGCCCACCCCGACTACGAGCTCTTCGACGAGTCGATCGAGCTCGGCGCGAACGACGCCGCCACCCGACGCTGGGTCGAGGCGCCGATCCCGATCTACCCGGCGACCTCGACGCTCGCGAGCTGGCAGATCGCGAAGTCGATCGCGTTCCTCCTCGACGGCCTCGGCACGGTCGACGACCCCATTCCGATCGAGGTGCGGGCCGCTCGGGGGCTGCACGGGCAGCGTGAGGCGCTCGAGGCGGTGCACCGCCCCGAACGCGAGGCCGACTGGAAGGCGGCTCGGCGCACGCTGCGGTTCACCGAGGCGTTCGTGCTGCAGACCGCGCTGCTCGAGCGTCGCGCCGAACTGCGCGCCCACCACGCGGTCGCCCGCGAGGCTCGACCGGGCGGTCTGCTCGAACGCTTCGACGCGGCGTTGCCGTTCACGCTCACCGACGACCAGGTCGACGTCGGCGCCCAGATCTCCGACGACCTCGGGCAGCCCGTGCCGATGAATCGCCTCGTGCAGGGCGAGGTCGGCTCGGGCAAGACCGTCGTCGCGCTGCGCGCCATGCTCGCGGTCGCCGACTCCGGCGGCCAGTCGGCGCTGCTCGCGCCGACCGAGGTGCTCGCAGCCCAGCACCTGCGCTCGATCGCCCGCATGCTCGGTCCAGAGCTCTCGGTCGAGCTCATGCCCACGCTCCTCACGGGGCAACTGCCGGCGGCCGAGCGCAAGAAGGCGCTGCTGCGGGCGGCCGCCGGCCAGTCCCGCATCGTCGTCGGCACGCACGCCCTCATCGGCGACCAGGTCTCGTTCGCCGACCTCGGCCTCGTGGTCGTCGACGAGCAGCACCGATTCGGGGTCGAACAGCGTGAGGCGCTGCGCCTGAAGGGCGCCGAGCCGCCGCACGTGCTCGTGCTCACGGCCACCCCGATCCCGCGCACCGTCGCCATGACGGTGTTCGGCGACCTCGACATCTCGACGATCCGCGAGCTTCCTGCAGGCCGTGCCGGAATCGAGTCGCACGTCGTGCCGCTCGCCGAGAAGCCGGGTTGGCGGCCCCGCGTCTGGGAACGGCTCGCCGAAGAGCTCGCCTTGGGGCGGCAGGGGTTCGTCGTGTGCCCCGCCATCGAGCCGAAGGTCGTCGAAGACGACGGCGAGACCGATGCCCCTTCCGATGTGGCGGGGCCCGCGACATCCGTGGCCTCGGTGCTCTCCGAACTCGCGGCGCACCCGCGCTTCGCCGACGCTCGCGTGGCGCCGCTGCACGGCCGCATGAGCGCCGACGAGAAAGACGCCACGATGCGCGCCTTCGCCGCCGGCGACCTCGACGTGCTCGTCGCCACGACCGTCATCGAGGTCGGCGTCGACGTGCCCAACGCGAGCGTCATGGTCGTCGTCGACGCCGAGCGGTTCGGCGTCTCGCAACTGCACCAGCTGCGAGGCCGCATCGGCCGGGGCAGCGTGCCGGGGCTGTGCCTGCTCGTCACCAACTCGGTGCCGGGCTCCCTCGCCCGGCAGCGGGTCGATGCGGTGGCGGCGACGCTCGACGGCTTCGATCTCGCGCAGGTCGACCTCGAACTGCGTCAAGAGGGTGACGTGCTCGGGGCCGACCAGTCGGGCGGTCGTTCATCGCTGAAGCTGCTGCGGGTCGCTCGAGACGGCGACGTCATCGCCGACGCCCGCGAAGTCGCCGAGACGATCCTCGCCGGCGACCCGGGGCTCGCGGCGCATCCGGCGCTGGCCGCGGCGGTGCGACGGCGCCTCGATGACGAAGCCAGCGGCTACCTGAGCAAGGGCTGAGACTCTCGCCGGGTGCTCAAACGGTGCCTGCCGGGCATTACGCTGGGCGTATGCAGCGGATCGCCGTCGTCCCAGGATCGTTCGACCCCGTCACGCTCGGCCATCTCGACGTCATCGCACGGGCCGCGGGGCTCTACGACGAGTTGCACGTCGTCGTCGTGCACAACCCCGACAAGTCGGCGCTGCTGCCGATCGCGCAGCGCGTGTCGCTCATCGAGCGCTCCATCGCCGACGCCGGCATCGAGGGCCGCATCGTCGTCGCCTCGTGGAGCATGGGCCTGCTCGTCGACTACTGCACCGACGTCGGGGCATCGGTGCTCGTCAAGGGCATCCGCTCGCAACTCGATGTCGCATACGAGACTCCGATGGCGATCGTCAACCGGCACCTCGCCGGTGTCGAGACCGTCTTCCTGCTGCCCGACCCGGCGAACGCGCATGTCTCGAGCTCGCTCGTGCGCCAGGTCGCCGCGCTCGGCGGCGATGTCGCCCCATACGTGCCGGCCGTCGTCGGTGACTACCTGCAGGCGGCGATGACCCAATGAGCGAGGCGGTCGCAGCTGTGGGCGAGACGCGAGGGCCCGTCGCGTCGGGCGCGACCCTGAGCATCGACGCGGTCGGCTCGCGGGCGGCCGCCATCGTGCAGAACGTCGAAACCGTCATCGCCGGCAAGCGCGAGGCGGTCACCGCGGCGCTGACCGTGGTGCTGGCCGAGGGTCACCTGCTCATCGAAGACGTTCCCGGTGTCGGCAAGACGATGCTCGCGAAGGCGCTCGCACGCTCGGTCGACGCCACCGTCAGCCGCATCCAGTTCACGCCCGACCTGCTGCCCAGCGACGTGACGGGCGTCTCGGTGTTCGACCAGGCGAGCCGCAAGTTCGAGTTCAAGCGCGGCCCGGTGTTCGCGAACCTCGTCATCGGCGACGAGATCAACCGCGCCAGCCCCAAGACGCAGTCGGCGCTGCTCGAGTGCATGGAGGAACGCCAGGTCACCGCCGACGGCACCACCTACCGGCTCGATGCGCCGTTCACGGTCGTGGCGACGCAGAATCCCGTTGAAATGGAGGGCACTTACCCGCTGCCCGAGGCCCAGCGCGACCGGTTCATGGCGCGCATCTCCATGGGCTACCCGTCGTCGGCCGACGAACTGGCGATGCTGGCCACCCGCGAGACCTCGAGCCCGATCGACGACCTCGGCTCAGTCGTCGGGCTCGACGAGCTGCGGGCCATGATCACCGCCGTGCAGCACGTGTTCACGTCGCAACCCGTCAAGGAGTATGCGGTCGAGCTCGCCCGCACCACCCGCGACGACCGCCAGCTGCGCCTCGGGGCGAGCCCCCGCGCGACCCTGCAGCTCATCCGCGCGGCCAAGGCGCACGCGGCGATGCACGGTCGCGACTTCGTGCTCCCCGACGACGTCGACGCACTCGCCGTACCCGTGCTGGCGCACCGCCTCGTGCCCACGAGCCGCGCGCTCGGCAGCCACGACCGCGACAGCGGGCCGCTCATCGACGCCATCGTGCGACGCATCGTAGGAGAGACGCCGGTCCCGGTCGGCAGCGCTCGAAGGAACTGATCATGAAGCGCCCCAGCTTCGCCCGAGTCGCCGCCTGGCCGCGACTCACGAGGCGTGGCGGCGCGCTCGTACTGATGGGAGCCGGGCTCGGGGCGGTGTCGCTCTGGTTCGACCTGCGCGACATCCTGCTGCTTGCATTCGTCGCGATCGCGATGCCGGTGATCGCGGCGCTCTTCGTTTCACTCCGCCCGCCACGGCTCACCGTCTTCCGCACGTTCACTCCGGCGACCATCGCCGCCGGTACGTCCACGTGGGTGGCGCTCTCGGTGAAGAACCGCTCGAAGCGCACGTTCGACGGCGCACACTGGCGTGACCGCGTGCCCGACGACCTCGTCGCCCCGCCCGACACGGTGCTGCCCGCGATCGGGCCGTTCGAACGCATGCTCCCGTCGGGCGACGACACCGTGCACCTCGAGTACCGTCTGCGCGTCTCGCGGCGCGGGGTCTATGCGGTGGGGCCGCTTCGCGTCGGCGTCACCGACCCATTCGCGCTCGCCCGTATCGACCGCGACGTCGGCAACCCCCGCGAGCTCATCGTGACCCCCCGGGTGACGCCGCTCGATGCCGCGCTCGGCACCGCGGCGAGCGTCGATGGCGTGCTGCACGGGCTGCAGCGTCGAACACACCCGAATTCCGACGAGCTGATCGCGCGCGAGTATCGCTACGGCGACCCGCTGCGCCGGGTGAACTGGGCGGCGACAGCCCGCCGCGGCGAGCTGATGGTGCGCGAAGAGGAGCAGCGCGGCGACCCAGAGGCGCGCATCCTGCTCGACACGACGCTGTCGGCACGTGCGCACGGCACGAAGCACGAGTTCGATGACCGCGTGCACGCCGGGTTCGAGCTGGGCATCGAGATCGCTGCCTCGATCGGCATGCACCTGCTCGACCTGGGCTACCAGGTGCGCTGCGACGCGGTCGCAGACCCCGCGCGCGGAGGCATCGCCTCGACGAGCGACGGCGAATACCACATGCCCGGTGGTGACGGCGCGATGCTCGAAGACCTCGCCCGCCTCGAATCGCCGGTGCGCGTCGAATCACCCGAGAGACGTACATCGACGGCGGCATCATCGGCTCCGGCCCGCGCCCGCGAGGCGCGCATGCCGGGATTCGCGGTGCTCGTCGAGCCCGACGAGCACGACGCGGCGACCCTGGTCGCCCTGCGCCCGGGGTTCGAGCCTGCGGTCGCCTTCGTGACCGCGAGCACTTCGACACGGGTCGTCGACACGCTCGAAGACGCCGATTGGCGAGTCGTGCGAGTGCGCAAGCCGACCGAGATCGGCGGGGCCTGGGCCGGCACGGCCGACCCGCGGCGCGGCGCCCGATCGAGGACCGCGCCGGTCACGGTCGCCGCCGACTCGCCCCTGGCGACGCGGCACGCCGATGCGGCCGGGCACGATGGGCGAGCCGATGCGCCCTGACCCGATCGCCCTCTCACGCGGCCAGCGACTTGCGCTCACCGCCGCGTCGTTCCTGCTGATCGCAGTGGCGACGATGGCGCTCGGGCCGCTGATCTCGGGCAGCGGCTGGTGGTGGATGTGCGCCTTCGTGGCGGCGGGCACGCTCTTCGGCGGCGCCGGCCTACGGTCCATCCGCACCCCCGCGTCGCTCGTGCCCGTACTCGAGCTCGTGATCCTGGTATTCCTGCTCACCCTGTTGTTCGGCGGCGCGACGAGCATCGCCCTCATCGTGCCCAGCAACGCCACGTTCACCGAGTTCGGCGAACTGCTCGGTGGTGCCGAGCGCACCATTCAGCAGCAGTCGGTGCCAGCGATCCCCGTGCCGGCGCTCTCGTTCGCGCTCGCGCTCGGCGTCGGGCTGCTCGCGGTCTGCATCGACATTCTCGTGCAGACGGTGCGCATGCCCGCACTCGCCGCCGCTCCCGCGCTGGTGCCGATCCTCATCCCCGGATTCATCATCGAGGCCGGCGCCGAGGCGCCGACCCTTGTGCTCGCCGCGGCGGCCTACCTGCTGATGCTGCGCGTCGACGTGCGGGTGCGGCGCCGTGCCCGAATCGCGACCGGCGACGAAGGTGACGATGCCGCGACGGTGATCTCGCCGGCCCGCGTACCGATCGCGTCGACGCTCGGCGCAACGCTGGGGCTCGCCGGGACCGGCCTCGTCGTCGCCGCCGTGCTGGCCGCAGCGACCCCGAGTATCTCGACGAGCCTGTTGCTCGGCACCGGAAGCCCCGGCTCGATCTTCGGACGTGGCGTCAGCCCCTTCATCGACCTGGGCCGTGATCTACGCCGACCCGATCCCCGACCGGCGTTCCACTACTTCTCGCCCGACGGCGAGCGGCCCTATTTCACCTTGCTGACGCTCGACCGATTCGAAGGCGCCGCGTGGGGGGTCACCGAGGCGCAGATCGACGGCGACAACACCGTCGATGCGATGCCCGAACCAGACGGGCTCTCGAGCGAGGTGGCGACCGAAGAGCATCCGATCGACGTGACCATCGACCAGGTGCGCACGACCTGGCTGCCCGTGCCCTATCCCACGACGCGGGTCGACGGCCTGCGCGGTTCCTGGTTCTGGGAGGACGGATCGCTCACGGTGCGGGGCGTCGATGCCGACACCTCGGGGCAGCAATACCAGGCGAGTTGGCTCGAGATCGACCCGACGCCGTCGCAGCTGCGCAACGCCGATCGCCGGCTTCCCGATGAACTCGCTCCGTTCCTCGCCCTTCCCGACGATCTTCCGCAGGTCATCTCCGACACCGCGGTGCAGGTCGTCGGCTCTGCGGCGACGCCATATGACGCCGCCGTCGCCATCCAGGCGTTCCTGCGTTCGCCCGACTTCGAGTACTCCACCGAGGCGCCGGTCGACGAGGGCTACGACGGTGGTGGGTTCGACGTCATCGCCCAGTTCCTCGAGACCCGTGCGGGCTACTGCGTGCACTTCGCGTCGACCATGGCGGTCATGGCTCGCGAATCAGGCATTCCGGCCCGCATCTCGGTCGGCTACACACAGGGGAGCCCCTCACAGGAGCGCGTCGGCGGGGTGCAGCGCATCGAGGTCGACTCTCACGACCTGCACGCGTGGCCCGAGCTGTACTTCGAAGGGGTCGGGTGGGTGCCGTTCGAACCGACGCCCGGCCGTGGGCTCGTGCCCGACTACTCGCGCCCGGGCGCCGGTCAGAGCGGCAACGAGCCGGTACCGCAGTCGGGCAGTGCGGCGCCGAGCGCGAGCGGCCGCGCTGCGGTCGACCCCGGTGGCGGGCTGGGCGGCACGAGCGGCGGTCTCAGCGCGACCGACAGCTGGTGGCTGCGCGGCGGTGTGGTCGCCCTGCTCGTCGCCGCGGTGCTGCTCGCGCCGGCCGCGTTGCGAGCGGGGCAGCGCGCCAGCCGCTACCGCCGCATCATGCGCGGCGAACGGCCGGCCGATGCCGCATGGGCCGAGCTCACCTCGACCGCACGCGACCTCGGGGTCGACGTGGGCATCGTCGACACGCCGCGCGCAGTGGCATCACGTGTCGCCGACCGCGAGGCGTTCGCCGACGCCGACGCCGAGGCCGCCCTGATCGCGCTTCGCGACGCCGTGGAGCACGAGCGCTACGGTCCTTCCGGGCGCCCCGTCGCAGCCGACCTCGACCTGATCGGGCAGCTCGCCGTCGCACGTGACGCGCTCGCCGCCGATGAGCGAATGGTCGACCGCCTACGGGCCGTGCTGGTGCCCCGCTCGCTCGTCGATCGCGCGCAGTCGGCGTTCGGCGAACGCCAATCCGCGGGCGCGTAGAATCGTCGATCGTGGCCATCAAGCATTCTCCCTACCGACTGAACGTGCGCGACCTCGTCAACCGTCCGGGCGAGATGCGCGAAGAGCAGCTCACCGTTGTCGTCGACGATGCGATGGGCGAGGGTCTCGTGTCGGTTCGCCCCGAATCCGAGATCGATCTCGACGTGCGCCTCGAGTCGGTGCACGAGGGCGTCCTCGTCACCGCCGAGGTCGATGCGACGGCCGAGGGCGAGTGCGGGCGGTGCCTCATCGACATCGCGCTGCCGGTCCAAGTCGAGTTCCAAGAGCTTTTCGCGTATCATTCTGGAGAAGCCATCGAGTATGAGGTTCAAGATGACCACGTGGATCTTGAATCACTCATCCGAGATGCGGTAGTGCTGTCACTGCCGTTCCAGCCGGTGTGCCGACCGGACTGCCCGGGTCTCGACCCCGAGACCGGGCTCCGACTGGCCGATCATCCGGAACTCGTCACCCCTGAGCAGCGCGACCCTCGCTGGGCCGCGCTCGCGGGATTGCAGGCTTCCGAAGACAACGGCACGGAGCACGAATCCGGTGCTGCTCAGCAGAGAGAAGAGAGATAGTCATGGCTGTTCCCAAGCGGAAGAAGTCACGCGCCAACACCCACGCGCGCCGGTCGCAGTGGAAGGCCGAGGTCCCCACGCTCGTCAAGACCGTCGAGAACGGCAAGGTCACCTACAGCCTTCCGCACCGCGCGAAGGTCGTCGAGGACTCGGCGGGAACCCCGCTCTTCCTCGAGTACAAGGGCCGCAAGGTCGCCGACGTCTAGTCGGCCCGAGACGCACCGACGACCGGTCGTGACGCGAACGGAGCGCACGCAGGCTGAAGATCGCACGCTCGACGAGTTGCAGCGCACGCTGCAGGTCGAGATCGATCCGGCGCTGCTGCTGCTCGCGCTCACGCACCGGTCGTTCGCGTACGAGAACGGCGGCATCCCGACGAACGAGCGCCTCGAGTTCCTCGGTGACTCCATCCTCGGGCAGGCGGTCACGGTGCAGCTGTTCCGCGACCATCCCGACCTCGACGAGGGCGAACTGGCCAAGCGCCGCGCGAGCCTCGTCTCGAGTGTCGCGCTGGCCGAGGTCGGCCGCGCGATCGGCGTCGGGCCCTACGTTCGCCTCGGTCGCGGAGAGACGATGACGGGCGGCGCCGACAAGCCGTCGATCCTCGCCGACACGGTCGAGGCGATCATCGGCGCGGTCTACCTCGACGCCGGAGGCGACGCTGCGACCGACCTGGTGCTGCGCCTCATCAGTCCCCTCATGCAAGACCCCACGCGCTTCGGCGCCGCGATGGACCCGAAGACGAGCCTCCAAGAGATCGCGGCGCGCCGCGCAGCACCCCCGCCGTCGTACTCGGTCGTCGAGAGCGGACCCGATCACAACAAGCACTTCGTCGCCACGGTGACCGTCGGCGACCTCGTCGAAGCCTCGGGCGAGGGCTCGAGCAAGAAGCAAGCCGAGATGGCCGCTGCGCTCGAGGCGTGGACCCGCCTCAACCCCACCCGCTGACGTGCCCGAGCTTCCCGAGGTCGAGGTCGTTCGCGCGGGGCTCGCTCCGGCGGTGACCGGCGCGCGCATCGCCGCCGCCGATGTGCTCGACGAACGCGCGCTCACGCGGCACGACCGCACGAGCGGCGCGTTCGAGACGCTCGTCACCGGCGCGCGCATCGACGCCGCCGTGCGCCGGGGAAAGTTCCTCTGGCTGCCGATCGGGGCTGAGCGGGCGATTGTGGGCCATCTCGGCATGAGCGGGCAGATCCTGCTGCGCACGCCCGACCACCCGGGCGACGATCGCCACGCCCGCATCCGACTGCACCTCGAGCACCCCGAACACGGCGAACTCCGAGTCGACTTCGTCGACCAGCGCACTTTCGGCTCGCTGGCGGTCGACCGCCTCGTGCCGACGATCGACGGCGAGGTGGCCGGGTTCTCGGCCGACGTCACGGGTGAGTGGGCGCGCGCCATTCCCACGCAGGTCGCCCACATCGCGCGTGACCCGCTCGACCCGGCATTCTCCGATGCCGGGTTCGTCGCGGCCCTCGCTCGCCGGTCGAGTGGCGTGAAACGGGTGCTGCTCGATCAGGGCGTCATCAGCGGCATCGGCAACATCTACGCCGACGAGTCGCTCTGGGCGGTGCGAATGCATCCCGAGCAGCAGGCCTCGTCGATCAGCGCCAGGCGGTCACGTGAACTCCTCGCCGCCGTGCGCGAGGTGCTCGCCAAGGCACTCGCCGAGGGCGGCACGAGCTTCGACGCCCAATACGTCAACGTCAACGGGGCATCCGGCTACTTCGTGCACTCGCTGAACGCCTACGGACGCGCCGGACTGCCGTGCCCGCGGTGCGGCACGCCGATGGTGCGCGAGCCATTCATGAACCGCTCGTCGCACCGGTGCCCGCGGTGTCAGCGGCAGCGCGCGCCGCGGCGCGCGGCGGCGGCGGGCGCCTGACCGCGCTCGATCCCCAGCCGCTCAGCCGCGCTGGAACTCGGCCGAGAGGCCGTGCGGCTCGAATCCGAGGGCGATGTTGATGGCGAGCATGTGCTCGTTCTCGTCGGCATTCCAGGTGTAGACCGTCGTGCGCTCGGGCGCCACCTCGGCGAGTTGCACGAGGTTCGCGAGCTTCATTCGCATGCCGAGGCCGTGGCCCCGGTGGGCGGCGACGACGAGGGTGTCGGACTGGTAGACGACCCGCTTACCGGGCGGCAGCTCGAGCTCGGTGTACCCGGCGATCGAGCCGTCGGCGGCGACGGCGGCCTGCACGAGCAGGGTGCGCCCACCGCGGGTGGCCTGCGACTCGTGCGCGCGCACGCGATCGGCGTCCCAGTGCTCCTCATCGATCGTCAGGCCGCCGGCGGGCACGTCGAGCACCATGCGTGCGCGTGCCGCCGCGTAACTGTCGACGAGTGCGCCGGGTACGTTGTCGATCCAGCCGACGAGGCGATAGTCGGATGCCCCAGCCTCGCGCCGCGCGGACTCGGTGCGGAACTCCTCGTTGCGGCCGCCGACCTCGAGCGCGCTCGAACGCTCGAGCTGCCCGAGCACGTACCCGTGGCTGGTCGCGAACCGAACGCTCGGCAGGTCGGCTGGGATCGAGGCGTCGCCGTCGGGGGCCGACAGCCGCGGCCCGGGAAGGTCGAGGTCGCTGAGGCGATAGTCGACCCACCCTGTGTTGGTGCTTCTTCCGAGGGCGGTGATCACGCCCTCGGCGTGGTCGAGCAATCTGCTGCCGATTCCCTGACGGCGGTGCGTTGCGGCGACCTCGACGATGACGATGCCGCTCTTCGCGTCGGCATCGCGCTCGCCCCATGTGATCGAACGTCCGACGCACGCATCGCCGTCCCACGCGGCGAAGGCCCGCCTGATCTCGTACGGGTCGTCGCGGTACATCGCGAGCATCTCGGCCGGCGTATAGGCGAACCGGTCGTCTCCCCAGCGCTCGACCTCGATGGCGGTCTGGAGCTCGGCGTAACGCTCGAACTCGGCGGACTCGGGGGTGCCGAGCCGGTCGGGGATCGTGATCGGTCGGATCTCGACCGCCATGGTGGTCTCCTGACGTCGGTGTGCGCTGCCGATCGGACAGCCGTTCAGGCTATCGAGGCGCTCGGTCCACGGCAAGGGCGGCTTCGTTCGCGCACGGCGCGCGTGCGCTTCGCCCGCCCGAACCTCGGCTACCGTAGTCCGCAGCGTTCTCGCGGACAGGGGAGGGTGGGACGTGTACCTCAAGAGCTTGACGCTCAAGGGCTTCAAGTCCTTCGCACAGCCGACCTCGTTCGCGTTCGAACCGGGCGTGACCTGCATCGTCGGCCCCAACGGGTCGGGCAAGTCGAACGTCGTCGACGCGCTCGCCTGGGTCATGGGCGAACAGGGCGCCAAGACGCTGCGCGGCGGCAAGATGGAGGACGTCATCTTCGCGGGCACGTCGACCCGTGGTCCGCTCGGCCGCGCCGAGGTGAGCCTGACGATCGACAACAGCGACGGCGCCCTGCCGATCGAGTACAGCGAGGTCACGATCTCGCGCACGCTGTTCCGCAACGGCGCCAGCGAATACGCCATCAACGGCGAGCAGTGCCGCCTGCTCGACGTGCAGGAGCTGCTGAGCGACTCAGGGCTCGGCCGCGAGATGCACGTCATCGTCGGTCAGGGCCAGCTCGACCAGGTGCTGCGTGCCACCCCAGAAGACCGGCGCGGCTTCATCGAAGAGGCCGCCGGCATTCTCAAGCACCGGCGCCGCAAAGAGAAGACGCTGCGCAAGCTCGATGCCATGCAGGCGAACCTCACGCGCCTCTCCGACCTCGCTGGCGAGATCCGTCGCCAGCTGAAGCCGCTCGGGCGCCAGGCCGAGGTCGCCCGCGAGGCCGCCACGATCGCCGCCGTCGTGCGCGATGCCCGGGCACGGTTGCTCGCCGATGAGGTCGTGGGCCTGCGCCGCGCCCTCGACGCGCACGGCCGCAGCGAGCATGAACGCCACGCCGAGCGGCTGGGACTGCAAGACCAGCTCGAGCGGCACCAGGCCAAGGTCACGCGGCTCGAGGCGGCGCAGTCGGGCGACGACGTCGACCGGGCGCGGTCGACGAGCTTCGCGCTCGAGCAGGCGCAGGGCAACCTGCGGTCGCTCGATTCACTCGCCCGGCAGCGCATCGCACTGCTCGAAAGCGCTTCCGAAGAGACGGATGCCTCGCCGAGCGTCACCCGCGAGATGATCGACAGCGCCGCGGCAGAGCTCGACGACATCCGCGAGAGCGTCGGTGCTGCGGCATCCGCCCTCGACGACACACATGAGGCGACCATGCGCCGCCGCGCCGAACTCGACACCGTCGACGAGGGCATCGCCCGCCAGAGCGCGCTCGTCTCGGCCTACGACCTCGAGCTCTCGAAGCTTGCGGGCCAGGCCGACTCCGCTGCGTCCAAGCTCGCGGCCGTGCGCGGCGAGGTGCTGCGCCACGAGAACGCGCTCGAGGCATCGGCCGAGCGCCGCTCGCGCGCCGCCGCTGCGCTGGCCGAGGCCGAGGCCGCCGCCGACACCCGCGAGACCGCCGAGACCGACCTCGACGAGGCCTACGAGCTCGCACAGGCCGCGGTGTTCGAGGCCGAGGCCGAGATCGAACGCATCCGCGATGAGCTGCACGGGCGCGAGCGCGAGCATGGCGCGCTCGGAGCGCGCACGCAGGCCCTGTCGCTCGCACTCGACCAGAAGGACGGCTCGGCGGCACTCGTGGCGGCCGGTGTCGACGGCGTTCGCGGCCTGCTCGCCGAGGCGATGCAGGTGCAGCCGGGTTACGAGGCCGCCATCGCCGCCGCGCTCGGTTCACTCGCCGACGCCGTGCTCGTCGACGACCGCGAGGCGGCGTACCGCGCGCTCGACCGGGCCGAGACGGGTGAGCTGGGCCGGGTCGCGCTGGCCCTCGCCGATGTCGCATCGAGTGCGGTCGCCGAACCGCTGCCGGAGCTCGACGGACTCACCGCGGCGTCGGCCGTGGTCACTGCACCCCCGGGGGTGCAGGGACTGCTCGCCGAGGTGCTCATCGCCGACGATCTCGCCGCGGCCCGAGCTGCCGAACAGGCGATCGCCGCGTCGACGCGGCCCGCCACCGTGATCACGAAGGACGGCACCGTGATCGGCCGGTTCGTGCTGCGCGGCGGGTCGGGGCAGAAGCAGAGTCGCATCGAGCTCATCGCCGAGCGCGACCACGCGGCGGCGCGCCTCGAAGAGGTGCGCACCGAGATCGAGCGCAGCCGCTTCGAGCTCGCCGAGCAGCGGCAGATCGTCGAGCAGTCGAAGGAGCAATCCAAGCGCGCCCTCGCGGCGCTGAGGGAGTTCGACGCGCAACTCGCCCAGCGCACCGAGCAGCTCAACCGGGCGCGCGTGCAGGCCGAGGCGGCCGAGGCCGACTCCGAGCGCCTACGGCAGGCTGCGGCGAACGCCGAGGAACGTGTCGCCGAGGCCGAGCGCGCCGCCGCCGACGCGAAGCAGGCGCTCGAGCGCGTGCGGGCCACGCCTCGACCGGTACTCGACACTGCGGCTCGCGAGGGCGCGCTCGCGGCGCTCGAGACGGCACGCGAGGCCGAGGTCGAGGCGAAGCTCAGGCTCGAGACCGCGAAGGAGCGGGTGCGGGCCGAAGAGGCGCGCATCCGGGCGATGCAGTCGCAGTTCGATGCCGAGCGCCAGGCAGCGGCCGAAGCCGCACGCCGGGCGGTGATCCGTCGCGCACAGCTCGAGGCCGCGCGCCGGGTGGCCGATGTGCTACCGCAGGCGCTCGCATCGGTCGACGCGTCGGTCGCCGAGGCACGCGTCGCCCTGGGTCGCGCCGAAGCCGAACGGGCGAGCCGCAACGAAGAACTGCAAGCCGTGCGCCGCGACGAGGCTGCGGTCAGGCAGCGCCTGCACGCTGTGACCGAAGACGTGCACGGACTCGAACTGCGCATCTACGAGAAGAAGCTGCACGTCGGTGGGCTCGTCGAGCGCGCCGAGTCCGAGCTCGGCCTCAGTGAAGACGTGCTCATCGCCGAGTACGGCCCCGAGCAGCAGATCCCGGCCGAAGACGAGGGCGGCGAGCCTCGGGCCTTCGAGCGCGGCGAGCAGCAGAAGCGCCTCGCCGCAGCCGAGCGCAAGCTCGCGCAGCTCGGTCGCGTGAACCCGCTCGCCCTCGAGGAGTTCGCTGCCCTCGAGCAGCGCCACCAGTTCCTCAGCGAGCAGCTGACCGACCTCGCGAACACCCGGAAAGACCTCATCACGATCATCGACGAGATCGACACCAAGATGGAGTCGATCTTCCGCAGCGCGTTCGACGACACCCAGGCGGCCTTCGCCGAGGTGTTCCCGGTGCTCTTCCCCGGCGGCGCAGGCAGCATCACGCTCACGAATCCCGACGACATGCTCACGACGGGCATCGAGGTGAGCGTGAAGCCCGCCGGCAAGAAGATCGAGCGGCTCTCGCTGCTCTCGGGCGGCGAGCGCTCGCTCGCTGCGGTCGCGCTGTTGATGGCGATCTTCAAGGCCCGGCCGAGCCCGTTCTACATCATGGACGAGGTCGAGGCCGCGCTCGACGACGCCAACCTCGGCCGCCTGCTCTCGACGTTCGAAGATCTGCGTGACTCGAGCCAGCTCATCGTCATCACCCACCAGAAGCGCACCATGGAGATCGCCGACGCACTGTACGGCGTCTCGATGCGTCAAGACGGCGTCTCCGCGGTCGTCGGCCAGCGCGTGCGCGAGGAGCGCGAGCCGAAGGCGAGCTGACGGATGCCGCAGCGTCGCGTCGCGGCATCCGCTCGTCTCCGAGCCGATCTGCTCGGGTAACCCTGATCGATACGGTCCCGGGGGTTACGGTCGTGCCTCGAAGACCAGGTTGAACGGGGTCTGGGCGGCCACCCGAATGTGTCGGAATCCGGCCGCCTCGATAATGGCCCGGATCCGGGCCTCACCGGCCTGTGCCCCGAGCGCGGATTCGCCACCCTCCGAAAGGGCATGCGGTGTGCAGATGAGGGTGGACATGCCATAGAAGAGCCGGCCCACGGGATTGAGGTTCTCCTCGAGCCGATCGCGCGCCTGCGGCTCCACGATCATCCAGGTGCCCTCAGGCTTGAGCGCGCGTCGTACCCGTCGAGCCGCACCGAGCGGGTCACCCATGTCGTGGAGGCAGTCGAAGTGAGCCACGAGGTCGTAGCCATCGCCTGGGAAGTCGGCCGCGGTGGCGGTCTCGAAGCGCACGCGGTCGCTCAGACCGGCCTGCTCCGCCAGGTCCGACGCACGGGCGATCGATGGCGCGTGGTTGTCATAGCCGACGAACGTGGACGCGGGGAAGGCGCGGGCCATCGCGATGGTGGATGTACCGTGCCCGCAGCCGACATCGGCCACGAGGGCCCCGGCGCGGAGCTTGGGGTCGACTCCATCGAGTGCCGGGATCCAGGCAGCCACGAGTCGCGCATCGTAGATGGCTCCGAAGAACCGCTCTCCGCCCTCGAACAGGCGGGCGTCGTGGTTCTCCCATGCGTAACCCTCCCCGGTCGTGAAGCGCTCGGCGATCATGGGCTCGGCGCGCGTGGCCGCCAAGATCGACTCGAAACCGCCGAGAACGCTGTACGGGCTCGTCTCGTCGGCCAGGGCGATCTGCTGCTCGGGACTGAGCGAGAATCGGCCGCTCTCCGCGTCGTATTCCGCGTATCCGCCGGCCGCGACGGCAGCCAGCCACTCGCGGACGTAGCGCTCGAGAGTGCCGGTTCGCGCCGCGAGTTCGGCAGGGGTGGCGGCTCCAGTGGCCAGCGCACTGAACAGGCCCAGACGATCGCCGATTGAGATCATCGCTGTCGAAAGTGTTGCGCCGAGGTCTCCCATTGCCTTCCCGACCAGCGCCTGAAGTCGAGCCTCGTCAACGACGGGGCGGTCCAGCGTGTCCATGACTGCCACCTTCCTCCTGATGTTCTCGTTGGTGATGGGACCAGCCTTGTGATAAGGAGGACTGTCGGCATCGGGCAGCGCCTTAAGGACGCCTCAGATTCCACAGGCGTCCGTCGAAGCCGGCGTGGACTTCTCCCACGAAGGGAGGCCGGCATGGTCGCCGGAGTAGGGGTCGGGGAGTCACGAGACGGGCGAGCCTCAGCGGGCAGGTCGGCCCTTCCTGCGGACACGACGAGCTTCGTCGGGCGCGGGCGCGAGGTCGATCGCGTCCAGCGACTCCTCGCGGACTCGCGCCTGCTGACGCTGACCGGGCCCGGTGGGATCGGAAAGACGCGTCTGGCCATCGAGGCTGCGCGTCGATCACCGAAGCGCTTCGTGGGCGGCATCTTCTTCGTCGAGCTCGCCGGCCTGCGTGAACCGCAGCTCCTGCTGGCGACGATCGGCCGAGCCATCGGCGTCGGCGAGTTCGATGGATCCTCGACCATCACGGCGGTTGCCGAGCGCCTTGGAAGGCCAGAGACCCTGCTCATCCTCGACAACTTCGAGCACATCGTGAGCGCCAGCCCCGATGTGGCCCGATTGCTCGCGGCGAGCCCGACGCTTCGCGTGCTGGTGACGAGCCGCACTCCGCTGCACCTGGCGGCGGAGCAGGAGTATCTGGTCAGCCCGCTCGAGCTCGCGGGTCCGGAGGCGATGGTCTCGACGGAGATCGCCCGCGGCATCGAATCGCTCGCATTGTTCGCCGAGCGCGCCAGGGCGGTTCGACCCGACTTCGCTCTGACCGAGCGCAGCCTGCATGCGATCGTCGAGATCTGTCGCCGCCTCGATGGCCTGCCCCTCGCAATCGAGCTTGCCGCCGCTCGGATGAAGGTCCTCTCGGCGGAGGCGCTCCTGCATCGCCTGGATCGTCGGCTCCCAGCCCTTGCCACGGGACCTACCGACGTCCCGGATCGGCAGCGTACGGTCCAAGCGACCATCACGTGGAGCTACGAGCTGCTGGACCGAGTGGAACAACATGATCTCAGTCGCCTCGGCGTCTTCGTCGGCGGCTTCACGCTTGCCGCCGCCGCCGACGTACTGGCAGGTTCCGCCGACCGGCCGCACGCCGATGTGCTGGACCAACTGAGTGATCTCGTCGACCAGAGCCTCCTGCAGGTCGAACCGGATGAGAGCGGCTCGGTGCGCTTCGGGATGTTGGAGACCATCCGCCAGTTCGCCCTGGATCAGCTCACGGGCGCAGAACTCATGTCAGTGAGAGACAGTCACCTCGATTTCCACATCGGACTTGCGGAAGTGGTGGAACGAGACGAGCAGGCGGCGCAGTCACACCGGCTCGCCGTGGAGAGCGACAACATCCGCGCCGCCCTCGCCCACGCGCTCGCGCGCGGCGATGGGGAGCGCCTCCTGCGACTGGGCGGCGCGCTCGATCGTCGATTCTGGCTCGCCATCGGAGATCTGGATCTCAGCGAGGCTCGGCGCTGGCTGGAGGCAGGGCTCGTGACAGGCGTGGATGTCTTCGGCCGGGTCCGCGCACGGGCGTTGCAACGGCTCGCTTCGACACACGCCCTCTCATCGGAGCGATGGCTCTCGGCCCTGGACGAAGCGCTGAGCGAGTACGAACGGGCAGGGGACGAGGACGGGATGGCGGAAACGTTGTGTGCGCTCGGGCTGACGGATGTGTACCGCGGAGACTTGGCGACCGCCGATGAACGGCTGCAGCGAGGGCTCGCGCTCGCACGCCGTGCGAGTGCTGGGATCGTGCTCCATGTGGACCTGCTTACTGCACTCGGTCTCCTCGCATACCGGCGAGGCGACGATGGTCTGGGACGCGATCATTTCGAAGTTGCACTCAGACTGGCCCGTCAGTCCGGCGACGCCTCCCGCGTCGCGACGACGCTGGGTCACCTCGGGCACCTGGCCATGACCGAGGCGGACGCCGCGCGCGCCCAGCAGCTGCTCGCCGAAAGCGTGGAACTCGCTCGCACGATCGGCGACCCGGAGTTGCTCACCTCAGTCCTATCGGAACTGGCCTCTGCGCGGCTCGCATCGGGCGAACTCGACACGGCGCGCCTGCTCGTCCTCGATGCAGCACACCTGAGTCGTCGGCTGAACTGGTGGTTCGGGGTCATGGTCCTCGATGCCCTCGCGCAATGGTTCTTCGTCGTCGGCGACGTCGAGGAGGCAGTGCGCTGTCTGTCCGCCGCCGACCGAACCCGGCCGGATACCGAGATGAACTGGGATCCCGAGCGGGTGTCCGCCAGGAACGTCCTGGCAGATCGTGCCAGATCGGCTCTGCATCGTGCAGCGTTCGACGCCGCGTGGGCCACCGCAGAGGTGATGAGCCGTTCCTCCGTCCTGGACCAAGCGGTCAGCGCGATGCGTGCGACAGAAGTCGGGTCTCACGAGCCGGCGAAGCACCGGGCTCGTGTCCACGGTGCCCTCAGTGCGCGGGAGCTCGAAGTGCTCGGCCTGATCGCTGACGGCCGATCCGACGGTGAGATCGCGACGGAGTTGTACATCAGCAAGAAGACGGCCAGCGTCCATGTCGCGCACATCAAGGACAAGCTCGGGGTCGGAAGTCGAGTTGAAATCGCGACAGAGGGCATTCGGCGCGGGCTCGTGAAGCCGTTCATCGTTGGGCAAGGCTGAGCCCGAGGCTCCCGCGGCAGGCGCGGGGCGGCAACCCATGAGCCAGTCCGGAGTCCTCGGTGTACCGGGCGGGCCCCTGCATCCGCTCACCCGACCCGCGCCGTAGGCTGGACGCATGGCAGAACGCGCATCCTGGTCGCTCGGCGCGGCTCTTCGCGGGGTCTTCGGGGCGAAGGCGATCGACGATGACACGTGGGAAGACCTCGAGTCGGCGCTGATCCGCGCCGACTTCGGGCCCGCGGTCACCGAAGAGATGGTCGACGCCATCAAGGCGCAGGTCGAGCGCTACAAGACCACCGATCCGCGCGATGTGCAGCGCATGCTTCGCGAGAACGTCGAAGAGCGGCTGTCGAAGTACGACCCGACGCTCAAACTCACCGAGCGGCCCGCGGTCGTGCTCGTCGTCGGCGTGAACGGCGTCGGCAAGACGACCACGATCGGCAAGTTCGCACGGTTCCTGCGCAGTTACGACCGCTCGGTCGTGGTCGGCGCCGCCGACACGTTCCGCGCCGCGGCGGTCGACCAGCTCGCGACCTGGGCCGAGCGTGCCGGCGTCGGCATCGTGCGCCCCGAGCGCGAGGGTCAAGATCCGGCATCGGTCGCGTTCCAGACGGTCGACAAGGCGAAGCAGGACGGCACCGAGATCGTGATCATCGACACGGCGGGCCGCCTGCACACGAAGGGCGGGCTCATGGACGAGCTCGGCAAGATCAAGCGTGTCGTCGAGAAGCAGGCGCCCATCAGCGAGGTGCTGCTCGTGCTCGACGCGACCACCGGCCAGAACGGGCTCGCGCAGGCCGAGGCGTTCATCGAGCATGGGGGAGTGACAGGCCTCGTGCTCACGAAGCTCGACGGCAGCGCCAAGGGCGGCTTCGTGCTCGCCGTGCAAGAGAAGACCGGCCTTCCGATCAAGCTCATCGGCCAGGGCGAGGGAATCGGCGACCTCACCGGTTTCACCCCGCACGTCTTCGCACAGAAACTCGTGGGCTAGGGGGTATCGCATGTCGATCGAACACGACTACTTCGGACTCATCGGCGACTACTGGGCCGAACGCAAAGAGTACGGCGACCAAGACGTCGAGGTCGTCCTCGATGCCGACGCCGACCTCGTCTCCACGGTCGCGCTCGACGCCGCCGCCACGATGGTCGGCGAGCTCGAGCTCGTCGACGACGAACTACGCAGCGTCTTCGTCGGCCAGCTCGATGGGCGCGGACCCGTCGCCGACTTCCTCACCGCCGTTCTCGACGGCGACGAGGCCGATGCCGCCGATGTGGCCATCACGCGGGAGTCGGGCGATCGGCAGATCGACGCGCTGCGGTCGCTCAGCCTCGTGCGGGTCGACCTTCGTCCCGACGCCGATCGCGACGGCGACGTGTTCGCCGAGTTCGAGTACGGGCTCGCGCCCGAAGACACTGAGGCCCGGCTCGTCGCCTCGATCGACATGGGGCGCGAGATCGTCGACCTGCGGTTCGACGCTTAGAATCGAAGGCACCATGGCAACATTCGGAAACCTGTCTGACCGCCTCGCGGAGACGTTCAAGAACCTTCGCACCAAGGGCAAGCTCTCGGCGTCAGACGTCGACGGCACCGTGCGTGAGATCCGTCGCGCCCTGCTCGACGCCGACGTGTCACTCGACGTGGTCAAGCAGTTCACCGCGCACGTGCGCGAGCGCGCCCTCGGCGACGAGGTGAACAAGGCGCTGAACCCGGCCCAGCAGGTCGTGCAGATCGTCAACGAAGAGCTCGTGCGCATCCTGGGCGGCGAGCAGCGCCGCCTGCAGTTCGCGAAGAACCCGCCGACGGTCATCATGCTCGCCGGCCTCCAAGGTGCCGGAAAGACGACACTGGCGGGCAAGCTCGCGAAGTGGCTCGTGAAAGACGGCCACACGCCGATGCTCGTCGCCGCCGACCTGCAGCGTCCGAACGCCGTGAACCAGCTCCAGGTGGTCGGCGGGCAGGCCGGCGTGCCGGTGTTCGCACCAGAGCCGGGCAACGGCGTCGGCGACCCGGTGCGCGTCGCGAAAGACGCGGTGAAGCAGGCCGAGCGCGCCCAGCACGACGTCGTCATCATCGACACCGCCGGCCGCCTCGGCGTCGACGCCGAGATGATGAAGCAGGCCGCGAACATCCGCAAGGCGACCAACCCCGACGAAGTGCTGTTCGTCATCGACGCGATGATCGGCCAAGACGCCGTCACCACGGCGAAGGCATTCCAAGAGGGCGTCGACTTCACCGGCGTCGTGCTGTCGAAGCTCGACGGCGACGCACGAGGCGGCGCCGCGCTCTCGGTGGCGTCGGTCACGGGGCGCCCCATCATCTTCGCGTCGACCGGTGAGGGCCTCGACGACTTCGAGCCGTTCCACCCCGACCGCATGGCGAGCCGCATCCTCGACCTCGGTGACATCCTCACGCTCATCGAGCAGGCCCAGCAGGCCTTCGACGAAGAAGAGGCGCTGAAAGTCGCCGAGAAGCTCGCCACCGAGCAGTTCACCCTCGACGACTTCCTGGCGCAGATGCAGCAGTTGCGTGGTGCAGGCTCGATAAAGAAAATGCTCGGCATGCTGCCGGGTGCGGGCGGCATGAAGCAGCAACTCGAGAACTTCGACGAGCGCGAGATCGTGCGCACCGAGGCGATCATCCAGTCGATGACCGCCGCCGAACGCAAGAACACCAAACTTCTGAACGGCTCGCGGCGTCTGCGCATCGCGAAGGGGTCGGGCATGACCGTCACCGACGTCAACCAGCTGGTGCAACGCTTCGAGCAGGCCGCGAAGATGATGAAGACAGTCGCTCGCGGCGGCATGCCGCAGATCCCCGGCATGGGTCCGATGCCCGGCGGTGGCGGCTACGGCGGCGGCAAGAGGCAGGCGTCGAAGGGCAAGAAGAAGTCGTCGGGCTCGCGTTCGGGCAATCCCGCCAAGCGCGCCGCCGAGAACGCGGCGATCGCGTCGGGCGCTGCTCCCACCGGTCACGGCTCGGCACCTGCCGGTTCGGGCTTCGGCCTCGGCGCCGGCGAGGGCTCCAAGAACGCCCCGACCGAAGAAGAGCTCGCGTCGCTGCAGAAGTTCCTCGGTCGATGACCAGGGGCGACGCCGGGTACCGAGACGCCGGCCTCGAGTTCCCCGCCGACTTCCTGTTCGGCTCCGCCACCGCTTCGTACCAGATCGAGGGTGCCGTCGCCGAAGACGGTCGCGGCCCGTCGATCTGGGACACGTTCAGCCACACGCCGGGCAAGATCTGGAACGACGACACCGGCGACGTCGCCGACGACCACTACCACCGCCTCGAGCACGACCTCGACCTGATGGCCGGGCTCGGGCTCGAGGCCTACCGCTTCTCGATCGCCTGGCCGCGCATCCAGCCGAGCGGGCGGGGTCCCGCCAACGCGGCGGGACTGGCGTTCTACGAACGCCTCGTCGACGGGCTCATCGCCCGGGGCATCCGACCCATCGCGACGCTGTACCACTGGGACCTTCCCCAGGCGCTCGAAGACGAGGGGGGTTGGGCCAACCGCGCGACGGCCGAGGCGTTCGCCGAGTACGCCCGCATCGTGGGCGAACGGCTCGGCGACCGCATCGCCGTGTGGACGACGCTCAACGAGCCCTGGTGCAGCGCGTATCTCGGCTACGGGTCGGGCGCGCACGCCCCCGGGCTCATGGACGGCGCCAAGGCGCTCGCCGCCGTGCACCACCTGAACCTCGCGCACGGGCTCGCGATCGGCGCGTTGCGTGCGGTCGTCACGAATGACCCCGGGTATTCGATCACGCTGAACCTGCACGTGATCCGGCCGTCGGGTCCGACCGGTGCCGAGGCGGCGCGGCGCATCGACGGGCTCGCGAACCGGGTGTTCCTCGGGCCGCTGCTCGACGGCGAGTACCCGGCCGACGTCATCGCCGACACCGCCGATGTCACCGACTGGTCGTTCGTGAGACCGGGTGACACCGAGTTGATCCGCCAGTCCATCGACCTGCTCGGCGTCAACTACTACTCCACGGTCACGGTCGAGATGTGGGACGGCCGCTCGCCGCGATCGCACGCCGACGGCCATAAAGACATGGGCGGCACGCCCTGGCCGGGTTCCGAGCAGGTCGAGTTCCTCGTGCAGCCCGGGCCGTATACCGCGATGGGCTGGAACATCGACCCGTCAGGCCTCGAAGACCTGCTCGTGGCGCTCCACGAGGCGTATCCGGCGCTGCCGCTCATGGTCACCGAGAACGGCGCCGCCTTCGACGACGTCGTCACCGAGACGCCCGACGGCCCCGCCGTGCACGACCTCGAACGCATCGACTACCTGCGCCGGCACTTCACGGCGGCGCACCGGGCGATGGCCCGCGGCGTCGACCTGCGCGGGTACCAGGTCTGGTCGCTGCTCGACAACTTCGAGTGGGGCTACGGCTACTCGAAGCGCTTCGGCATCGTGCACGTCGACTACGACACGCTCGAGCGGCTGCCGAAAGACAGCGCCAAGTGGTACGCCGAGCTGATCCGCACCCGTTCGATTCCTGCGTAGAGCCCGGTCAGCCCGCCGGCGAGGCGGTGCCTCGGATCGGTGGAAGACCCTCGCGGAGTTCGCGAGCAAGGTGCGCCACGACCGCGGTGAGGTCGCCGTCGGCATCGTGCGCCACCTGAAGCTGGCGCTGGTAGCTCGCGCCGCCGTCGAGCACGGCGCGCACCTGTTGCAACTCGGCCGCGCAGCCGAGCCGCTCGGCGACCGGGGCCAATGTGATGAGCAGCTCGCGAAGGTCGTCCGCGACCGGGCGCTCAGTGCCCGCCACATCGGTGATCACCTCGGCATCCATGCCGTAGCGGGCCGCACGCCACTTGTTCTCGCGCAGGTACCAGGGCTGCAGCACGGTGAGCGTGCCGCCCTCATCGAGCCTGGTGCTCATCCATTCGACGAGACACTGCACGAGCGCGCCGATGGCGCCGATCTCGGTGGCGGTCGACACGCCGTCGCACACCCGCACCTCGACGGTGCCCCACCTCGGCGACGGCCGGATGTCCCATCGCACCTCGCTGTGGTCCTCGATGACGCCGGTTCTGATGAGGTCGTCGACGTAGCGCTCGTATGCCGCCCAGTCGGCCAGCGGGTAGGGAAGCCCCGCGGTGGGAAGCTGCTGGAACATCAGGGCGCGATTGGAGGCGTAGCCCGTCTCGACGCCCGCCCAGAACGGGCTCGAGGCGCTCAGCGCCTGCAGGTGCGGCACGTACGAGAGCATTCCGTCGAGGATCGGCAATGCCTTGGCGCGGTCTTCGATGCCGACGTGCACGTGCACGCCCCAGATCATCATGTTGCGCCCCCACCACCGGGTGCGCTCGATGAGCTTGTGGTACCGGGCCTTGTCGGTGAGCTGCTGGTGGTACCACTGGCTGAACGGGTGCGAGCCGCTGCAGATCAGCTCGTAGTCGCCGAGCTCGTCGATGACGGCCCGCACCTCGGCGAGCTGTCCCTCGATGTCGGCCACCGTCGCGGCGACGGTCGTGTGCACGTCGCTGACGAGCTCGACGGTGTTCGTGAGGAGTTCGGAGGTGATGAACGGATGATGCTCGCCCGTGCTGCCCGCATCGAGCACCTCGAGCACCCGATCAGCCACCGAGGCCAATTCGCCGGTGGCGCGATCGACGATGGCGATCTCCCATTCCATGCCGACGGTGGAGCGCGCCGACTGCGCGAACTCGATGGACATGACGAGCCCCCGTTCCCTCTGCGCGAGCCGATGTGGGGACATCATGGCACGAGCGCGGCGCTGCGTGGAGAGTTGGTGTCACTGGGAGACGTGCGGCGATGCGCCTCGATGCCGTGCGGCGTTGGCGGTACGCTGTGCCGCATGACACATCACCCGGGCAGTGCGCGATGATCCAGCCGACCAAGCTTCTCGAGGTCGTGAGCCTTCGCGAGCAAGTCGAGCGCGCCCTCGCATCACGTATCGTCGCCGGGGAGTTCGCCCCGGGCGCAGTGCTCACCGTCCCGACACTCGCTGCGGAGTTCGGAGTCAGTGCTACGCCGGTGCGCGAGGCGATGCTCAATCTCGCGAGGCGAGGGTTCCTCAGCCCGATCCGCAATCGCGGCTTCCGCGTGACCGAAGTCTCACCCGATGAACTCCATCAGCTCGGCGAGGTTCGTGTGCTGCTCGAGGCGCCGCCCATGCAGCAGATCGCCGGCCGGGTTCCCGGCGATGTCGCCGAGCGGCTGCACGTGCTGGCCGACGAGATTGTGCAGGCAGCCCGTGAGCAGCGATTCCAGGACTATCTCGAGGCCGACACCGCGTTCCACCTGTCGCTGCTCGAGCTGACGGGCAACCGGCATCTCGTTGCGGTCGTGCGTGAACTTCGCGCGCAGACGCGGCTCATCGGTCTCGTCAAGGTTGCGGGCACAGACGCGCTCACTCAGTCGTCGCTCGAGCACGAGGAACTCCTCTCACTGCTCATCGCCGGTGACGGAGCGGCTGCGGAGGCGCTCATGCGACGCCATATCGGGCACGTCGAGGGCGTCTGGAGCGGGCGCGACGAGGTGGGCTGACCTCGGCGAACGACCTCGCCTGGAACCGCGTCGCGCGTTGCGTTCGCAACCTGCGTAGCTCTTGTGTCGCGGCGCGTCATGTGTAATATGTCACGTACCGCCACTCGGCGGCCCATGCAGTGTCGCATACGAGGAGAGTCCCACATGCAGTTCGGATCCAGACGTCGCAGCCGCCTTCTCCAGGTCGCCGTCGCCGCGAGCGTGCTCGCGCTCACGGCGGGTTGTTCGAGTGGTCTTGCCGGCGGCGACAGTGCCGATTCCGGTGACGGGCCGATCAAGTTCGGCATGCTCGCGCCGTTCTCGGGCAGCGAATCCGCATTCGGCTCGTACATGGAGAACGGCGCCCAGCTCGCCGTGAACGAGATCAACGAAGCGGGCGGTGTGCTCGGACGCCAGCTCGAGCTCGTCGTCGAAGACGACGCGTGCGACGCGACCACCGCGGTCTCGGGGGCCAACAAGCTCGTCACCGATGGCATCGTCGCCTCGGTCGGCGGCTACTGCTCGGGCGCTACTCTGCCCACACTGCCGATCTTCGACGAAGCCGGTATTCCGATGGTGATCCCCGCTGCGAACTCGAACGAGCTCGTCGATCAGGGGCTGCCCGGTGTCTTCCTCATCAACGGCACCGGCGATCAGCAGGCCGCCGCGGCCGTGCAGTACGCCGAGCAGATCGGAGCGACCCGCGTCGCCGTCATCGATGACGCCACGAGCTACTCGGCCGACCTCGCCGACGCATTCACGACGCAGGCGACGGAGGCAGGTCTCACCGTAGAGGTAACTGCCACGGTGACGCCGGGTGAGAACGACTATTCGGCGGTCGCGACACAGCTCGCAGACGTGAAGCCCGACCTCGCCTACTGGACCGGTTACTACCAGGAGGGCGGGCTCATCGCGCGTCAGGCGACCGACGCCGGCTTCACCGGTGTGCTCATGGTCGCCGACGGATCGGTCGACGCCAAGTTCGCCGAGATCGCCGGCCAGGGCTACACCGAGAACGTCGTCGGCACCTTCACGCAGACACCCGACATGATCGACGGCGCCGATGCATGGATCGCCGCCTACACGGAGCTGGCCGGTGACGCTCCGGGGCCGTACTCGACCCAGTCGTACGACGCGGTGCGCGTGATGGCGCAGGCGATCGACGACGCCGGCAGCACGGAATTCGACTCGGTCGTCGGCGGTCTCGAAGGCCTGGCGGACTTCGACACCTTCGCGGGTCCGCTGACGTTCACCGACGACCACACGCTCTCGGGCGGCGGGTTCGTGATCGTGTCGATCGACCCCGACAGCGGCGCCTTCGTGCTCAAGGACGATCTGCAGGGCTGATGCGAGCGGGCGGGGGCGCGCATGCGCCCCGCCCTGTTCCTCACGAAAGGACTCCATCACTCGTGATGCAGCTCATCTGGAACGGCCTCATCGTCGGCTCGTTCTACGCACTCGTCGCGCTCGGCTACAGCATGGTCTACGGCATCATCAAGCTGCTGAACTTCGCGCACGGCGACATCTACATGCTCGGCGCCTTCGTCGGGTTCTTCACGCTCTCGGCGTTCGGCATCTCGAACGAGACGTCGATCCCGCTGCTGCTGGTCATCCTGCTGTTGTCGATGGTGACGACCGGACTCATCGGCGTCGGCATCGAACGCGTCGCGTACCGACCACTCCGCAAGAGCCCACGGCTCGCCGTGCTCATCACCGCGATCGGCGTGTCGTTCACGCTCGAATACGGGGTGCGCCAGATCTTCGGGCCAAATCCCGAGGCCTTCCCGATTCGCCTCGAATCGTCGGGCTTCGACGTCGCGGGTGTGCGGGTCACGGCATCGCAGATCGTGCTCGTGGTCATCGCGGCGGCGCTCATGCTCGTGCTCGCGCACATCGTCGAACGCACGAGGCAGGGACGCGCGATGCGCGCGATCGCCCTCGACCCCCAGGGTGCCCAGCTCATGGGCGTCAATGTGAACCGCGTCATCTCGATCGTGTTCTTCATCGGGTCATCCCTCGCCGGCGCAGCGGGCGTCATGGCCGGGGCGTACTACGGATCGATCGACTTCCTGATGGGCTTCATCATCGGATTGAAGGCGTTCACCGCCGCTGTGATCGGCGGCATCGGCAACCTCTACGGCGCCATGCTCGGGGGCCTCCTGCTCGGACTGCTCGAATCGTTCGGCTCTGCGTGGTTCGGGGGCGAGTGGCGCGACGTCTTCGCGTTCGCGTTCCTCATCCTGTTCCTCACTTTCAAACCCACCGGCCTGCTCGGCGCTCGCGTCGTGGAGAGGATGTGACATGGCGCTCCGACTCGACGTCGCGCTGAAGGACATGTCGCTGCGGGCACCCGCACCGCTCTTCGAGCGGCAGCCCCAGCCTCGCGGGGTGTTCACTTCGCAGCGCGGCTTCATGCTCGCACTCGGACTCGTCTCGGTGCTCGTCATCGCCGTGCTGCCGTTCCTCGACGCGTCGCTGTACACGATGTCGATCGCGACGAGCGCGCTGATCTACATCATGCTGTGCATGGGTCTCAACGTGGTCGTGGGCTACGCAGGGCTGCTCGACCTCGGGTACATCGCGTTCTTCGCCGTCGGAGCCTATGTCTCGGGCATCTTCACGACCGTGCTCGGGTGGCCGATGTGGGCGGCGCTGCCCGCCACCGTGCTCGCCTGCATCATCGCGGGTGTCATCATCGGCGCCCCGACCCTGCGGCTGCGCAGTGACTACCTCGCGATCGTCACGCTCGGATTCGGCGAGATCATTCGCATCACCGCGAACAACCTCGAGATCACCGGGGGACCTTCGGGCATCCACGGCATTCCCAGCTGGGACTTCGGCGGCTGGAGCTTCAACGACGGGTTCAACCTGTTCGGCATCGAGTTCCCAGAGCGCGTGGTGTTCTACTACTTCGTCGCCGCGGTCGTGATCGTGGTCGGCGTGATCGGCGCCGGACGGCTCGCGAAGGGCAAGCTCGGCCGCGCCTGGAAGGCCGTTCGCGACGATGAGGACGCTGCAGAGGCGATGGGCATCAACACCTACATCGCGAAGATCTCGGCATACATCATCGGCGCGGTCTGGGCGGGCATGGCCGGCCAGCTCATGGCGACGCACCTGTCGGCGATCAGTCCCAATAGCTTCCAGTTCCTCTACTCGGCGTTGATCCTCATGGCGGTCGTGCTCGGTGGCATGGGGTCGACGCCCGGCGTGATCATCGGTGCGCTGTTCGTCTCACTCGCACCGGAGCTGCTGCGCGACTTCGCCGAGTGGCGCTACCTCATCTTCGGCGTGCTGCTGGTCGTCGTCATGCTGTTCCGCCCGGCAGGGCTGTGGCCGGCAACGGCGGTGCTGCCGTGGCTGAAGCGCAACCGCCCGACACCACCTGCGTTCACTGATTCGATCTCGTCCGTCGAGGCGAGCGTCATGGAGTCGGTCGACGGCGTTCCGCACGCCGATGTTCACGAAGGGGATCGATCATGAGCGCGCTGCTCGAGGTCAGCGACCTGCGCCTGCAATTCGGTGGCGTGAAGGCCGTCGACGGGCTCAGCTTCGAGGTGCATGCCGCAGAGATCCTCGCAGTGATCGGTCCCAATGGGGCGGGCAAGACGAGCGCGTTCAACTGCATCTCGGGTTTCTACCTGCCGACGTCGGGTTCGGTGCGTTTCGACGGCCGCAACATCGTGCGCCCGGCTCCCGACTTCTGGCACGCGCTGCGCCTCGTGCCGTTGTTGCAGAGCTTCGGGTTCTTCCGGGTGCTTCCCTCGCGCGTGACGAAGTGGGGCATGGCCCGCACCTTTCAGAACCTACGGCTGTTCCGCGAGATGTCAGTGCTCGACAACGTGAAGACCGCATTGCACGCGCGCCTTCGGGAGGGGTTCTGGTCGACGCTGCTGCATACGCCGGGGTACCGTCGCGCCGAGGAGGCGTGTGTGCGCGAAGCACGCGGATGGCTCGACTTCGTCGGCTATCAGGGCAGCGAGCATCTCTACGTCACACAATTGCCGTACGGCGAGCAGCGACGCGTCGAGATCGCGAGGGCGCTGGCCACGAGTCCGCAACTGCTGCTGCTCGACGAGCCGGCCGCCGGCCTCAACTTCAATGAGAAGCAGGCGCTCATGGCGCTGATCCGTCGCATCCGCGACCTCGGGGTCGCGGTCGTGCTGATCGAACACGACATGGGGCTCGTGATGAAGCTGGCGGAGCGCATCGTGGTGTTGAACTACGGCAAGGAGATCGCCGACGGCACGCCCGAGCAGATCGCCCGCGATCCACTGGTCATCGAGGCGTACCTCGGGGTCGAGGAGGAGGCGCGATGAGTTCGCTCGAAGTCGACCAGGCCGATGTCTACTACGGTCGGGTGCATGCCCTGCGGCACCTGAGCTTCCGCGTCGAAGAGGGCGAGATCGTGTGCCTGCTCGGGAACAACGGCGCGGGCAAGTCCACGACGATGAACATGCTGTCGGGGCTGGTGCGGCCCCGCTCAGGCGCGGCTCGCTGGAACGACCTCGATCTCACCACCGCGAAGCCGTGGGACATCGTGTCGGCGGGCTTGATCCACGTTCCTGAGGGTCGGCGCATCTTCTCGACGATGACCGTGCACGAGAACCTGTTGCTCGGCGGCTACACGGTGCGCGACAAGCGATTGATCGACCAGCGACTCGACCAGGTCTACGAGCTCATGCCGCGCCTCGCCGAGCGACGACGACAGCAGGGCGGCACGCTCTCAGGGGGCGAGCAGCAGATGGTCGCGATCGGCCGGGCCATCATCGGCGGCCCGAAGCTGCTGCTGCTCGACGAACCGTCGATGGGGCTTGCGCCCCTCATCGTCAAGCAGGTCATGGACATCATCTCGGCGGTGAATACCCACGGCACGACCGTGCTGCTCGTCGAGCAGAACGCCCGGGCCGCCCTCAAGGTGGCGCACCGGGCGTACGTGGTCGAGACCGGCGAGGTGACGCTCTCGGGGACTGCCGCCGAACTGGCAAAGGATCCACGCGTCGTCGAGGCATATCTGGGAGCATGAAGCGCGAAGTGGAGATGGGAATTCGATGCGGATCGCGGTGATCGGCGCCGGCATCATCGGAGCGGCGTGTGCCCTCGAACTCGCCGAGCGTGGCGCAGAGGTGGTCGTCGTCGATCGGGTCGGCGTGGCCGCTGAGACCTCGAGCCGATGTGAGGGGAACCTCCTCGTGAGCGACAAGCAGCCCGGTCCCGAGGCCGACCTCGCGATCCACTCCAACGCACGCTGGCGTGCGCTCGCCGCGCGGCTCGACGAGGGGCGAGCCGACGGGCAGCCCGCGACCGAGTTCGAGGCGAAGGGCGGCGTCGTGGTCGCCTTCCGGGGTGGTGAGGAGCCGCTTCGCCGGTTCGCGGCGACCCAGCGCGAGATCGGCATCAGGGCCGAGGTGCTCGACGCAGATCAACTGCTTGCCGCCGAACCGCACCTCTCGCCAGAGGTCGCGCTCGCGATCCACTATCCCGACGACGCCCAGCTTCAACCTTCCAACACGACGCAGGCGCTGTTGGCGACCGCGGTGCGGCGCGGCGCGCGGCTCGTCGTCGCAGACGTCACGGGCGCACGCACGGCGCGCGGCCGCGTCGCGGTGCTCGAGACCACGGCGGGGCCGATCGACGTCGACGCGGTCGTCAACTGCGCAGGGCCGTGGGCCGGCCAGGTCGCCGAGCGGCTCGGCGCCCCCCTCGCCATCCGCCCACGACGGGGTGTGATCCTCGTCACGACGCCGATGCCGCAGCGGGTGTTCCACAAGGTGTATGACGCCGACTACGTGGGCGCCGTCGGGTCAGGGGATGCCGCGTTGCAGACCTCGACCGTCGTGGAATCCACGCCCGGGGGCACCGTGCTCATCGGTTCGAGCCGCGAGCGCGTCGGCTTCGACGACCACCCCGGTGTCGGCCCGACGACCGCGATCGCCGCGAAGGCGATCAGGCTGTTCCCGTTCCTGGCCGGCATCACGCTGCTGCGCACCTACTTCGGGTTTCGGCCGTACGCACCGGATCACCTGCCGGTGATCGGCGAAGACCCCCGTCTCGCCGGGCTGTACCACGCAACCGGGCACGAGGGGGCGGGCATCGGCCTTGCGCCGGCGACCGCCGAACTCATCGCCCACGCGGTGCTCGGCGCGCCGACGGAGCTCGACCCGACGCCGTTCCTACCCGGACGCAAGGGCCTCGGGGCGGTCGCATGAACGACCCGATCACCATCATCGTCGACGACGAGCAGGTCATCGGTCGCGACGGCCAGACCATCGCCGGGGTGCTGCTCGGCGCCGGATGCGTCGCGTGGCGGGGCGCACAGCACGGCGAGCGCGGGGTGTTCTGCGGCATCGGCATCTGTCACGATTGCCTGGTCACCGTGAACGGTGTCGAAGGGGTGCGGGCATGTCAGCGCCAGGCGGTCGACGGAGACCTGGTCGAGCGGGAGGTGCGCTGATGACCCACGTCGCGATCCTGGGCGGCGGACCGGCCGGCCTCGCGGCGGCGGAGGCCGCACTCGCGGCGGGCGCCGAGGTGACTCTGTTCGACGAAGGCGGCCTGCTCGGCGGGCAGTTCTGGCGGCATCAGCCGGGCATCACCGACCCACGCATGCAGCACGGTTTCGCGCGGTTCGAGCGTCTGCGCGACGCGCTCGGGCGTGCGCGCGTGCATTCGGGGGCCGCCGTGTGGTCAGCTGAGCGGCGCGCTGACGGCGCGCCCGGCGCCGTCCTGCGTGCCTTCGTCGGCGGGGCGGATGCTCCGGATCGACGTGCCGTAGACATCGAGGCCGACGCCCTGGTCGTGGCCACAGGGGCGCACGACCTCGCGCTCCCGGTGCCTGGCTGGACTCTGCCGGGCGTGATCACGGCGGGCGCAGCGCAGGCCCTCGCGAAGCGCGACGGTGTGTCGGTCGGGCGTCGCACCCTCGTCGCCGGGGCCGGCCCGTTCCTGCTGCCCGTCGCGCAGTCGCTCGCACTCGTGGGCTCCACGGTCGTGGGCGTGCACGAGGCATCCCGAACCGGATCGCTCGCGCGCGGCTGGCTGCCCAGACCGTGGCAGCTCGCCGGCAAGGCCGGCGAGCTCGCCGAGTACATCGGCGCACTCGCGCGTCACCGCATCCCCTACCGCATGGGCAGCGGGGTCGTCCGAGTGCTCGGCGACGAACGTGTCGAGGGCGCGGTCGTGGCGTCGCTCGACGCCGAGTGGCGGCCGATCGCCGGCACCGAGCGCGAGATCGACTGTGATGCCGTCGCGCTCGGCCACGGCTTCACGCCGCGGCTGGAGGCGGCGATCATGCTCGGCTGCGCGGTCGCAGGCGGCCGGCGTGGCCGGTTCGTCGTGGTCGACGACCGGCAGCTGACGACCAGGGCGGGCGTCTACGCGGCCGGCGAGCTCACCGGCATCGGCGGTGCCGACGCCGCGCTCGCCGAGGGTTCGATCGCGGGGTTCTCGGCGGCCGGCGTGCCGCTCCATGATCCACGGCTGAGGGAGCCCGTCGCTACGCGCGCGCGGATGCGCGGCTTCGCGCGCCGGCTCGAGACGGCGCATGGCATCCGCCCGGGCTGGACGGCGTGGCTCGACGACGACACGATCGTGTGCCGGTGCGAGGCCGTCACGAAGCGGGCGATCGCCGAACGTGCCGATGTGCCGCTGCGCGCGTTGCGGCTGGCGACGCGCGCAGGGCTCGGACCGTGCCAGGCGCGCACCTGCGGCCGGGCCATCGAGGCGATCGTCGCCGACGCGGGGGGCCCGGTCGACGGCGGGTTCGAGCGTCGTCCGCTGCTCGCGCCCGTGCGGTTGGGCGAGATCGCCGCACGCGAGGGCTGAACGTCGCTTGTCGGCCGCAGCTTCTCGTCGAGTCATCCCAAACGGTAGTGTGTGATATGTTACACACTACAGATGCGTCGAAGGAGCCGCAGTGAGCAGCACAATCACCGACAACCGCACGCGAACCCCGGTTGACGGCGGCGAAGCCCGTCGTTTCCGCAAGGTCATGACCGCCGCCGCCATCGGCCACTTCGTCGATGGTTCGGCTTCGCGGTCTACGCCTCCGCGCCTCCAGTCGTCGCTCGCGCTCGTCGTCATGATCGGCATGCCTGAGACGAACCGGCGATCGAGGCGCGACCAGGCACCCTCCGAGGCGCCGGTCGTGCCCGCCGGCCGACGTTGACACGTCGCCGGCTCCCGAACCCATCCCCGCAGATCCACCCCTGAACCGACAGAATGGAACCACAATGACCCAGCAGAACATCGACCTCGGCGGTGTGGTCGTCGCGACGACTCTCGCCTTCAAGGAAGACGCCTCGGCCCCGGCGGGCCTCGCCGTCGACTACGACAGGTTCGGCGAGCACGTCGACTTCCTCATGTCGAACGGATGCCGGGGCGTGGGCCCCAACGGATCGCTCGGCGAGTACTCGTCACTCACCGATGAAGAGCGACGCAAGGTGATCCAGGTCGCGGTCGAGGCCGTCGACGGTCGCGGCATCGTGATCGCGGGCGTGCACGGCGTGGGCAGCCACCAGGCTCGCACGTGGGCCGAATTGGCGCGCGAAGACGGCGCAGACGGTGTGTTGCTGCTGCCGCCGACGCTCTACCGCGCCAACGAGGGCGAGGTCATCGCGCACTTCGAGGAGGTCGCGAAGGTCGGCCTGCCGATCATGGCCTACAACAACCCGTTCGACACGAAGGTCGACCTCGTTCCGTCACTCGTGGCGAAGCTCGCCGAGATTCCCGAGGTCGTCGCGATCAAGGAGTTCTCGGGCGACGTGCGCCGGGTCTACGAGATCAGGGAACTGTGCGACATCGACGTCATCGCCGGCGCCGATGACGTGTTGTTCGAGTCCATGGTGAACGGCGCCGTCGGCTGGTTCGCGGGCTACCCGAACGCGTTCCCACGTGAAGCCGTCGAACTCTACAACCTGCTCGCGAACGGCGACTGGCAGCAGGCGCGTCGCCTGTACGAGCAGCTCGTCCCGGTGTTCCGCTGGGACACCCGCACCGAGTTCGTGCAGGCCATCAAGCTGTCGATGGACATCTGCGGCAATTCGTACGGCGGCCCGACCCGCCCCCCGCGCGGACCTCTCAGCGACGAGCAGCGCGCCCAGGTCACCGCCGATACCGAGCGAGCGCTCGCGGCGCTGGCGGTGCGCTGATGCGTGCGAAGGCGGTGCGCTGATGCGTGCGCGCCGGGTCATCTCGGCCGTCGACTCCCACACCGAGGGAATGCCGACCCGAGTGGTCACCGGCGGCGTCGGCCAGATCCCCGGCGCCACCATGAACGAGAAGCGGCAATACGCGATCGAACACCTCGACGGGCTGCGGGGTCTGCTCATGAACGAGCCGCGCGGGCATGCGTCGATGTCTGGGGCGCTCTTGCAGGCGCCGACCCGCGCCGACGCCGACTGGGGTGTCGTCTTCATCGAGGCGAGCGGATTCCTGCCGATGTGCGGCCACGGTACGATCGGCGTCGCCACCGTGCTCGTCGAGACGGGCATGGTCGAGGTGACCGAACCGGTGACCGAGATCCGGCTCGATGTGCCGGCCGGCCTCGTTGTCGCCCGGGTCGACGTCGAGGGCGGGCGCGCCAAGCGGGTCACGATCGAGAACGTACCGAGTTTCGTCGAGCGATTGGATGCCTCGATCGAGGTTCCGGGCTACGGGCTCGTGCCGTACTCGATCGCGTTCGGCGGCAACTTCTATGCCCTCGTCGAGCTCGATGACGTAGGGCTGCCCTTCGACCGCTCCCGCAAGGACGACATCGTGAGCGCAGGGCTCGCGATCATGAACGCGATCAACGAGACCGCGCCGCCCGTGCATCCCGAACTCGAGGGCGTGAATCACGTGCACCACGTCGAGTTCATCGCCCCGGGCTCTGATGCGGCGCATTCGCGGCACGCGATGGCGATCCATCCGGGTTGGTTCGACCGGTCCCCGTGCGGTACCGGAACCAGCGCGCGCATGGCCGAGCTGCACGCGCGCGGCGAGCTGGCGCTGCACACCGAGTTCGTCAACGAGTCGTTCATCGGCACCGAGTTCACCGGCCGGCTCGTCGGCGAGGCTGCTGTCGGCGACGTGCCGGCCGTGGTTCCGACGATCTCGGGCCGCGCGTGGGTGACCGGAATCGGACAGTACTTCCTCGACGACGACGATCCGTTCCCCGAGGGGTTCGTTTTCTGACCACCACGCGAGAACCACGGAGCATCATGCATACCGAAACCGAAATCGACCTCATCGCTGCGCGGGCAGCGGCCGCTGCGGGCCTATTCGCCGACACCGCCCCGAAAGACCGCGCCGCCGCGCTCGTCGCCGTCGCCGATGGCATCGACGCGGCGGCCGACGAACTGATCGACATCGCCATCCGCGAGACCGGGCTCACGCGGCCGCGATTGCAGGGTGAGGTGCGCCGCACGTCGAACCAGCTGCGCCTGTTCGCCGAGGCGATCGTCGACGGCGCCTACCTCGACGTTCGCATCGACGAGGCCGATGCCGACTACGTCATCGGGCCGAGGCCCGACGTGCGACGCATGCTCGCGCCGGTCGGTCCGGTGCTGAACTTCGCAGCCTCGAACTTCCCGTTCGCGTTCTCGGTGGCCGGCGGTGACTCCGCTGCGGCGCTCGCCGCGGGCTGCTCCCTCATCGTCAAAGCGCATTCGGGCCATCCCGAGCTCTCTCGACGCACGGCTGACATCGTGATCGCGGCGCTGGCGTCGGCGGGAATGCCCGACAACGTCTTCCAGCTCGTCGAGGGGCAGCAGCGCGGCGTCGACCTGCTGCAGGATGACCGCATCCGCGCGGGTTCGTTCACGGGCTCGACGCACGTCGGCCGCCTGCTCGCCGATCTGGCCGCCGCGCGGCCGCGGCCGATCCCGTTCTACGGCGAACTCGGCAGTGTGAACCCCGTCTACGCGACGTCGGCCGCGGTCGAGGCCGAAGACGACCTGCTGGCGGGCTTCGTCGCGTCGGTATCGGGCTCGGCCGGGCAACTCTGCACGAAGCCCGGCTTCCTGTTCGTGCCCGAGGGCGCCGACCTCGGCGCCGTCGGAGGCTCCGCGGCGTTGGTCGGCGAGCACCGCCTGCTGAATCCCGGCATCGGGCGCGCGTTCGAGCAGCGCCGCGACACGGTGCTGGGCGCTGTAGGTGTGACTGCGCTGGCGGCAGGCGCCGTGCGAGTCGGTGACGACGACCAGCGATTCGCGACGCCCACGGTTGTCGAGGTCGATGTCGAGACCCTGCGCGAGCATCGCGACGAATTGCTCGAGGAATCGTTCGGGCCGCTGTCAGTGATCGTTCGATATTCGGATGTCGCTGCGCTGCCCGAGCTGCATCGCGAGCTGTTCCCCGGCAACCTGACGGCCACGCTGCACTCGACCGACGCCGACGCCGACGCCGTCGCCCCCCTCGTCGAGGCGCTCGCCGAGACGAGCGGTCGGGTGCTCTTCGGAGGGTGGCCGACCGGAGTCTCGGTGACGAGCGCCATGCAGCACGGCGGACCGTTCCCCGCCACGACGACCGACGCCACGAGCGTCGGCACGGCGGCGATCGCGCGATTCCTGCGCGGCGTCGCCTACCAGTCGGCCCCGCAGCAACTGCTGCCGATGCCATTGCGCGACGACAACCCGTGGGGCGTACCGCAGCGGCGCAGCAGCGCGGGCAAGTCGGCCGGGTGGGGGAGCCTCACGGGCGAGCACTGACAGCGGCCGGATGTCGCGTGGCCGGGCGACATCGGCCACGCGACATATCGATCTGCCACATGGTGTTCATTTACGGCGGCGGGCATTGTTGTCACACTTGTCGTGTACTGGCACGAGGGGGTAGCCATGGTGCAGCACACGATCAGGATCGCGGCGTACAACGTCGAGAACCTGTTCTCCCGTCCACGCGCGATGAATCGCCCTGTGGCGGTCGCCGCAGCGGTGTTGCGAGCGCATGCGCGAGTGAATGAGTTGTTCGAACAAGGGTGTACACACCTGAGGTGAAGGCTGAGATCCTCGTGTTGCTCAAGGAACTCAAGCTGCTGCGCGACGACGGCGATGTGACACGGACATCGTCGTTCGCCATCCTGCGGCGCATTCGCGGGCGGCTGCTGCTGCGACCTCGGAACGACCCCGACGGGTCGCAGGTGACGGTGGTCGCGAGCGGGCGAGGTGCCTGGACGGGATGGGTCGACCTGATCAAGGACCGCATCGAAGAGAAGGCGATCACCAACACCGCCCGTGTCATCCGCGAGGTCGCGGCCGACATCGTCGGCGTCGTCGAAGCCGAGGACCGCATCACCCTCGCACGATTCACCGACTCCTTGCTTCTGAACCCGGTCGACGCACAACCGCTGTACCCGCACGTCATGGTGGTCGACGGAAACGATCCCCGTGGCATCGACGTCGGCGTCCTCGCGACGAACGCGTACCCGCTGAGCATGATGCGGTCTCACATCGATGACGGCACATTCGGCGATCGGGTGTTCAGCCGCGATTGCCCTGAGTACTGGTTCACCTTCCCACCGGGATCCGCCCTGGCCGGGCAGCGATTGGTCATGCTCGTCAATCACTTCAAGAGCAAGTTCGGCGGCAACAACCCCGCGAGCATCGCCAGGCGAAAGCGACAGTCGAAACGAGTCGCTGAAATCTACGATGACCTCCGCGCCGCCGGCGTCGACCATGTCGTGGTACTCGGGGATCTCAACGACACACCCGACAGCGAGGCATTGCAGCCGCTGCTCTCAGACACAGACCTGACAGACGTCGCGTCCGTGCGGCCGTTCGACGATGGCGACCCCGACGAGGACAGGCCGGGCACGTTCGGCAATGGGACCAAGTCCAACAAGATCGACTACGTGCTGCTCTCACCCAGTCTGTTCGCGCGCGCCACTGGCGCGGGCATCTTCCGCAAGGGCGTGTGGGGCGGCGTCAACGGAACCTTGTTCCCCCACTTCGACACCATCGAAGCCGACCACGAGGCCGCGTCCGATCACGCCGCACTCTTCGTCGACATCAACCTCGACTAGGTGCGATGTCCAAGGACCCGATCGCCGCCGCATGAGACGATCGATGCCATGACAGCGTCGAACGGCCGGATCGCCTTGTCCGCCGAGGGACTGACCATCGCCGCCGGGGATTCACCCGAATTGCTCGTGCCCTGGGGCGAAATCGTCTCTGTTGCCGTGGACGTCGATGACGTCATGGGCGAGGTTCAGCGCACGGTCACGTTCGACCATGTCTCGGGCGAGTTTTTCGAGATCCCCGACGACGCCGACGGTTGGGAGCGGGCGATCGCGCATCTCGGCGACCACATGACACTGCTCGTGGACGCGCCGCTGCAGGTCTGCCGTGAGGCTCGCCCCGGAACCGCGCCGATCGAGCTCGCACGCCGCCGCGAGGAGTGAGGCCTGCGAGCTGGCGGCGGCCTGCTCTCCGACTTCTTGCCGACGCGCAGCTTGTTGCCGACGTCGCGCCTGACAGCGGGCCCCCTACCAGATCACGGATTCAGATTGGGAACGATGGAGTGGATCAGTACGGGAGGCGGTCAACGCAGGCTGAAGCCGTCAGCGAGCGGGTCGCCCTCGTCGAGTTCGAACGAGCAGAAGCCCACGCGGTGCGCCTGGCCCGTGACCTCGGGGATCACCCCGTCAGAGGTGTGCTCGACCACGCGGGCGGTGAACCGGGTGCCGATGATCGAGTCGTGCGTCAGGATCTCGTCGTCGCCGAGCGCACCCGTGTGCGCCAGCAGTGCGACGCGCGCGGCCGTGCCCGATCCGCATGGGCTGCGGTCGACCTCGCCGTCGGCGAAGACGGTGACGTTGCGCTGCCACAGGCCGGAATCGGAGCGCCCGAGATCGTCGAAGAGGATTGTGCCGTACACGCCCGAGAGGCGGTCGTCGGCGAGTTGCGCGGCGGGATGCTCGTCGAGCGCCCATTTGATCTCGCGGCCGAGGCGGATGAGCTCGGTGGTGTGTTCGGGCGTGACCTCGAACCCCACCGACGAGGCCGACAGCGTCGCGTACACCGCGCCGCCGAAGACGAGGTCGACCTCGACGTCGCCGGCGCTCGTGGAGAGCGGGATGGCGGTCGCGAGCACCCGTGAGGCCACGTTTCGGAACACCACCGCCGTGGTGCGCCCCGCCGTGCGGAGCACCCGGGCCTGCACGCGACCGCTCGGCACGTCGATCGTGACGAGCGCCTCGCCGTCGTCAGGCGCGGGCACGAGGCCGTGACGCACGGCCCACGCACCGAGCGCCATGGTGCCGTGACCGCAGGCGGTCGAGAAGCCGTCCTTATGCCAGAACAGTACGCCGAGGTCGGCCCCTTCGTCGTCGGGCGGAGTGATGAACCCGCCGTACATGTCGTCGTGACCGCGCGGTTCGAGGCAGAGGAATCGACGGATTGCGTCTGGCCCGTGCTGTTGGGCGTAGACGCGGCGCTCGGCGACAGTCGCTCCGTGCGTCTCGACTCCCTCGACGATGCGGAACGGCTCGCCGGCGGTGTGCCAGTCTTCGGTGTCCCAGCGCATCATGCCGCCGCATTCTCGAGCGCGAGCTGCGCGACCGCGAGGTCTTCCCAGCCCATGCCGCAGGTCTTGAACACGCGCGGCCGGTCGGCGGCGACAGCGGTCGCGCCAGTGATGATGCGCGCCATCGGCACGAGCGCGGCGGGGGAGACCGCCGCCTCCTCGATGGCCATGATCACGTCGCCCGCCTCGGTGCGGGCGACGCGCTCGGTCTCGACGATCACCTGGCTTCGGGCGAGGAGGCCCGCAGGGAGCTCGCGTCGGTCGGCCTCGTGCGATCCGATCGCGATCACGGTCGCGTGGTCGGCGACGAGGTCGGGCTCGAAGAGCGGGGTCTGCGCCGTCGTCGCACCGACGATGATGTCGGCGGATGCGACATCCGCAACGGTGCCCGCGGCGACCTCGAGGCCGGCGGCCGACGCCTGTTCCACCGCGCGCTGCGTCTTCTCGGCGTCGCGACCGATGAAACGAACGCGTCGGATGTCACGGATCGCTCTCATCGCCTCGACGTGTCGTACTCCCTGCGGGCCGGTGCCGAACACGACGAGCGACGACGCGTCGGGCGTCGCCACGACGTCAGCGACAGCGGCCGACACGGCCGGGGTGCGGATCGAAGTGAGTTCGGTGCCGTCGAGCAGTGCGAGCGGGCTCAGGGTCTCGGCGTCGAGCAGCACGTAGATCGCCTGGATGCGCTCGAGCCCGCGCGTGGGATTGCCGGGGGCGACGGTGGCGAACTTCTGGCCGGTGTATCCGCCGAGGTCTGCCGGCATCTGCAGCAGCTGCCCGTGGCGAACGTCGACGATCGAGCGCGGCAGGTCGTCGTCGGGGTCGAAACCCTCTCGGATCGCGGATTGCAGGGCGCGGATCGCGGAGTGCATGCTGACGCGCTCGGCGAGCGCCGCCTGATCGATGAGGCGTATCGAATCGAAGATCCCGGACATGGCCCATAGCCTAACCGCGCTACGTAACATGTCACACACTGCGAATGGGGTCGAACCTTCGACATTCCGCGCGATTCTCGTTTCGCCGCGAAATCTGCAAGAATGGTCAGTCGAGTTCCGTACTGCCCGACCCTCTATCCGGCGTGCAGAACCCCATAGAGCTTCCGCCGAGTGTGCACCCCACGCTCACGGCTGTCAGTTCGCTTACTCACAACATTTTTCAGGAGAATTGTGGCTGTCAAGATTCGTCTCAAGCGCCTCGGCAAGATCCGTGCGCCCTACTACCGCATCGTCGTCGCCGACTCACGCACCAAGCGCGATGGTCGTGTCATCGAGGAGATCGGCAAGTACCACCCCACCGAGCAGCCCTCGTTCATCGAGGTCGACTCCGAGCGTGCCCAGTACTGGCTCTCGGTCGGTGCGCAGCCGACCGAGCAGGTCGCGGCGATCCTCAAGCTCACGGGCGACTGGGGCAAGTTCAAGGGTGACGAGAACGCCGTCTCGAAGGTGCAGGTGAAAGAGGCCAAGGCTGCCTTCGTCGCCGACGAGAAGAAGAAGCCGGTGCTCAAGCCCAAGGCCGAGAAGCCGGCCCCCAAGGCCGAAGAGGCCCCGGCCGAGGCTGAGGCCGCGACGGACGAGGCGTAAGCCTTGCTCCAGTCCGCGCTCGAACACCTCGTCAAGGGAATCGTCGATCACCCTGACGACGTGAAGGTCGTCTCCGCGTCGAGCGCACGCGGCGAGGTCCTCGAGGTTCACGTGAACCCCGAGGACCTCGGTCGCGTGATCGGCCGCGCCGGCCGCACCGCGAAGGCGCTCCGCACGCTCGTCACGGCCCTCGCCGACGGGCGCCGCGTGCGGGTCGACGTCGTCGACACCGACGACTGACGTGGCCGACGCAGGTACGCAACTGCGGGTCGGCCGCCTCACGAAGGCGCACGGCCTGAAGGGCGCCATCAAGCTCGAGCTCTTCACCGACGACCCCGAGCGGCGATTCGTGCCGGGCGCCGAGTTCTCGCTGCAGGTGCCCGAGAGCTCGCCGTGGCACGGCAAGCACCTCACCTTGCGCGAGCTGCGCTGGTACAACGGCCACCCCGTCGGGTTCTTCGAGGGGGTCGACGACCGCACGGCCGCCGAGAGCCTCGCGAAGGCCATCCTCTGGGTGTCGCACACCGACGACGAGACCGCCGAGCCCGACGCCTGGTACGACCACCAGCTCATCGGCCTCTCGGTCATCCGCGACGGCGTGCGCATCGGCGAGGTCACGCATGTCGACCACCTTCCCGCCCAAGACCTGCTTATCGTGCGCGTCGACCGCGAGGGGGCGAAGGGCCGTGAGGTCATGGTGCCCTTCGTCGGCGCCATCGTGCCCGAGGTCGATGTCGAGGCAGGCACCCTCACCGTGACGCCACCGGCCGGGCTCTTCGAAGAGCTCCCCGACGAGGTCGTCGCCGAACCCGACGCCGACCCGGCCGAGGGCGCCGCCGACGGCGAGTCCGGGGCATCCGACACCGCCGACGATCGCGACGGGTAGACCCGTCGTGCGCGTCGACATCGTCACGATCTTCCCGTCGTTCTTCGACGTGCTCGACCTGTCGCTGCTCGGCAAGGCCCGCCAGTCGGGCCTCATCGACGTCACTGCGCACGACCTGCGCGACTTCACCCACGACCGCCACCGCACCGTCGATGACACGCCGTACGGCGGCGGCGCAGGCATGGTCATGAAACCCGAGCCGTGGGGCGAAGCCCTCGACGCGATCGTCGGCGACGGGTCATCCGACGCCCTGCTCGTCGTGCCGTCGCCCGCGGGTGAGCCGTTCACGCAGGCCATCGCCCGCGAACTCGCCGCCGAGGCGCACCTCGTGTTCGCATGCGGCCGCTACGAGGGCATCGACCAGCGGGTCGTCGACCATTACTCCGCCCGCATGCGCGTGCGCCTGATCAGCCTCGGCGACTACGTGCTGAACGGCGGTGAGGTCGCCGTCATGGCCATGATCGAGGCTGCCGGGCGACTCGTGCCCGGAGTCGTCGGCAACCCCGAGAGCCTCGTCGAGGAGTCGCACGAGAACGGACTGCTCGAGTATCCGAGCTACACGAAGCCGGCCGCCTGGCGGGGTCTCGACGTGCCGCCCGTGCTGCTCTCGGGCAACCACGGCGCGATCGCCGCATGGCGGCACGAGCAGCAGGTCGACCGCACACGCCGGGTGCGGCCCGAGCTGCTCGACGACTGAACCGCGACCGCTTCGCCGCGTGAGGGAGTCTTCACCTCCCCGAAACACGCGGGTGCGAACCGTGAAACACGTCGTGCATACCGTCGAAACCGGCGACCGACACTGGGCGCCGCCGGAAGGATCGTGGTCGCTGAGATGGTCGGGTCGACAGATGTCGGGATCCAGGCGGATGACTCGGGCGCGCGCCCACTCCGCCTGGTCGCGGTCACCCACGGTGCACCATCGGCCGAGAACCGCCAGGCCGTGATCCGCCTCGTCGACGGCGTCGCGTCCGAGCGACCCGAGCTCGACGTCTCGATCAGCTTCGTCGACGCTGCGAACCGTGACGTCGCTGCCTCGCTGGCTGCCGCGGCCGAGCCCGACGCGGTCATCGTGCCGCTCGTGCTCTCGGCCGGGTTCCATGTTCGCACCGGGCTCTCGCTCGGGCTCGACCGCCTCGGTGACGCTGCTGAGCTGGCCGGCGAGCTCGGCCCCGACGATCGCATCGTCGCAGTGCTCGCACACCGCCTGCGGACCCTCGGGCTCGACGACGACGACTCCGTCGTGCTCGCCGCCGCCGGATCGAACGATCCGCGCGCCGTGCGCGAGTGCTTCGAGACCGCCCGGCGGCTGGCACATCGGCTCGGGCGCCCGGTGACCGTCGGGTTCATCGCGGCGGCGATCCCGCGACTGCCCGACGCGATCGAGATGATTCGCGAGGTGCATCCGGGCTCGCGAGTGGTCGTCGGTGCATACCTGCTCGCGCCGGGCACGTTCTACGATGCGGCCGGCGCCTCGGGTGGCGACCTCATCGCCGATCCGCTCCTGCTCCCGGGCGAGTCCGCCCCGCATGAGCTGGTCGAGCTCGTGCTCGAGCGCTTCGCCGCGGTCGACGCGAGCCACTGGGAGCGCGCCTGAGCCGAAGGGCTGATCGGTGTCACGCGGTGAGGGTCGGCGTGCCGTCGGTCTCGGCGGCGCGGGCGAGCACCTCGGCGATGCGACCCTTGCATCCGCCGCAGCCGGTGCCCGCACGGGTGTCGCGGCCCACGCACTCGACGGTCGTGTGGCCGCACTTCGCCGACTCCTCGATGCGGCCCACCGTGACGCCGTTGCACCAGCACACCGTGCTCGTCGGCGCGAATGCATCGGCGTCTTCCGCGGGGTCGTAGTCGGGGCCGTCGAAGCGAAGCAACAGCGAGCGGTCGGCCGGAAGTTCGCCGCGCCGCTCGAAGAGCAGGGTGAGCTCGGCCGCGGTGCGCGGCATGCCGACTGACACGAAGCCGGTGAGGATGCCGTCTTCGGCGACCATCTTCACGTACCGCAGGTGCTCGGGGTCGGCCCATTGCGCGATGTGCCGCCGGGGATGCATCGTGTCGTCGTCCCACGGGTCGGCGGCGACGTCGCCGACCGCGACGACGTCGATGTGCTCGGCCTTCAGCATGACGATCGGCTCGCGCTCGGCCGGTACCCCGCCGGTCGAGCGATCGGATGTGCCGGCACGGTCGTGTGCGCCGGTGCCGACCACCCAGCCGGCCTCGGAGGTCAGTGCTGCCGCCAGCCAGTCCGCCTGCCGCCATCCTGGGCCGATGAGCCCCGACGGGGCTCCGGGCAATGCTCGCTGTCTCGCGAGCTCTTCGGTGCGCTCGACGACCTGGGCGCAGTCGCCGATCGCGTAGACGTTCGGGTCGCTCCAGGACTGCAGTGAAGGGTGCACGACCACACCGACGGCGGTGCGCAGTCCGGCGAGCGTGGCGAGTTCGTTTCGCGGGCTCACGCCGCACGAGAGTACGAGCAGGTCGCCGCGCAACTGCTTGCCGTCGGCAGTGACGAGCATGTCGAACCGGCGGTTCCCCTCGTCGTCGGTGCGGAACGCCACCGCCTCGGCACGGCTGTGCGCGATGACGGTGATGCCGGTGCGGCGCAGTGCGGCGCGCAGCACCTGCCCGCCGCCGCGATCGAGGTTGCGCGGCATCGGGTGCGGGCCGTGGTGCACGACGCACACCTGGGCACCGGCGTGGGCGGCAGCGAGCGCGAGCTCGAGACCGAGCACGCCCGCGCCGAGCACGATGATGCGACGACGGGTTCGAACGGCCTCGAGCACGCGCTCGGCGTCGGCGAGGTCGCGCAGTGCGGTGATGCCCTCGGGGAGCTCGTCGTCGCGCGCAACGAGGGAGGCCGCATACTTCTCGAGCGAGGCGAGGTCGCGGCGGTGACGCTCGACGCCGTCGAGCGTGGGAACGTTGGCCCGCGAACCCGTCGCAAGCACGAGTCGGTCGTAGCCGACGGCGTCGCCGGTGCTGAGGTGCACCATCCGCTCGTCGCGGTCGATCGAGGTCGCCGCGACGCCCAGCAGCACGCGGGCGCCCGCCTGTTCGGCGGCCACGCGGTCGCCGACCGTCATCGACTCCAGCTCGGTGTTGCCGACGGCGTACTCGGCGACGAGCACCCGGTTGTACGCCTCGACGTCTTCGCCGGCGACGACCGTGAGCTCGACCGCACCGTGACGAACGGCGGGCAGCAGTTCGTCGACGAATCGGGCGCCGACGGGCCCGTACCCGACGAGGACGATCCTGAGCGCGCTCATGCGGGGACTCCGGCTACTGCGCGGCGGGTGCGTCGGGTGCGCGCGGCGAGCGGAGTCACGCGCACGACGTTGGTCTTGAACTCGGGCATCGCCGAGATCGCGTCGACCGCGTCGGAAGTGAGCAGGTTGGCCGCCTGCTCGTCGCCGTAGTGGAACGGCAGGAACACGGCGTCGGGCCGGATGTCGGGGGTCAGGCGGGCGCGACAGCGCACGGTGCCGCGATCGTTGCGGAGTTCGAGGTCGTCGCCGTCGGCGATGCCCAGTCGCTCGGCGGTGGCCGGATGCAGCGACGCCAGCGCTTCGGGCTGCGCGGCCGCGAGCTCGGGGACACGCCGGGTCTGCGCCCCGCTCTGGTAGTGCTCGAGCAGGCGACCGGTGACGAGCGTGAGCTCCCCGTCGTCTGCAGAAGGACGGGCGGACGCCCGCACCGAGACGGCGACGAGCCGTGCCAGCCCGTCGGGGTGGGCGAAGCGGTCGGCGAAGAGCCGCGGCGTGCCGGCGCTGCCGCGCGGGTACGGCCAGTAGGCGGCCTCCCCGCGATCGAGCATGGCGTAGTCGATGCCCGAGTAGTCGGCGATGCCGCCCTCGGAGGCGAGGCGGAGTTCCTCGAAGACTTGCTCGGGATCGGTGTCGAAGGTCGCACGGCAGTCGAGGCGGCGCGCGAGTTCGGCGAGGATCCAGAGCTCGTCGCGAACGCCCGCCGGCGGAGTGATCGCGCGGCGGCGGCGGATGACGCGGCCCTCGAGCGAGGTCATGGTTCCCTCCTCTTCGGCCCACTGCGTGATCGGCAGCACGACGTCGGCGAGGGCCGCGGTCTCGGAGAGGAAGAAGTCGCACACGACGAGCAGGTCGAGCGCGGCGATGCGCTCGCGTACGGCCGCGACATCGGGCGAGGACACCACGAGATTGGAGCCGTGCACGAGCAGCGCGCGCACGCCGCCGGGCCGCCCGAGCGACTGCAGCAGTTCGACCGCAGGCACGCCGGGCCCCGGAATGTCCGAGGGATCGACGCCCCACACGCGGGCCACGTGCGCGCGGGCCTCGGGGTCGACGATCTTGCGGTAACCGGGGAGTTGGTCGCACTTCTGGCCGTGCTCACGACCGCCCTGTCCGTTGCCCTGGCCGGTCAGCGTGCCGTAGCCGCTGCCCGGCCGGCCGGGCAGGCCGAGCAGCAGGGCGAGGTTGATCGCGGCCGTCGCGGTGTCGGTGCCGTCGACGTGCTGCTCGACGCCCCGCCCCGTGAGGATGTAGGTGCCCGCGCCCGACGCGAGCCGTCGCGCGAGCCGCCGCAGCGTGAGCGCCGGCACGCCGGTGACCGACTGCACGCGCTCGGGCCACCACGCGGCGACGCTACGGCGCACCGCGTCGAACCCGACGGTGCGAGCGGCAACGTAGTCGATGTCGACGAGCTGCTCGGCGATGACGATGTGGATGAGTCCGAGCAGCAGCGCCAGGTCGGTGCCCGGCGCGGGCTGCACGTGCAGGCCCCGCCCCTCGTCGGTGAGTCGAGCCGTCGCCGTGCGGCGCGGGTCGACGACGACGAGGCCGCCGGCGGCCTGCGCACCCGCGAGGTGCCCGATGAAGGGCGGCATCGTCTCGGCGACGTTCGTGCCGAGGAGCAGTATCGTGGAGGCCCCGTCGAGGTCGTCGAGCGGGAACGGCAGACCGCGGTCGACGCCGAATGCCCGGTTGCCTGCGGCCGCGGCCGACGACATGCAGTACCGCCCGTTGTAGTCGATGCGGCTCGTGCCGAGCGCCAGCCGGGCGAACTTGCCGAGCAGGTAGGCCTTCTCGTTGGTGAGTCCGCCGCCGCCGAACACGCCGACCGCGTCGGCGCCCGACTCCGAACGGATGTCGCGCAGCGCGCCCGCGACGAGATCGAGGGCGTCTTCCCACGACGCCTCGTGGAATGCGCCGTCGGCGCCCCGCACGAGCGGGGCGGCGAGGCGGGCGGGGGACCGGAGCAGTTCCGCCGAGGTCCACCCCTTCTTGCACAGCCCGCCGCGGTTCGTGGGAAAGTCGCGGCCCGAGACCGTCACCGGCGTCCCAGGGGCACCTTCGGCGGGCTCAGCGAGCACCGTGGGGGTGAGCGTCATCGCGCACTGCAGCGCGCAGTACGGGCAGTGGGTGTCGGCGGGGCGGGTCATCCGGTCTCGTTTCAGATCTTGTGCGAGCTCAGGCGACCCGAACGCACGTAGACGACGTAGGTGAGCACGAGCAGCACCGCGTAGGCGGCGACGAACCCGAGGAACGCCCCCGCGTAGCCACCGGTGGCCTGGAACGAGAGGTTCAGGGCCTGCGGGATCAGGAACCCGCCGTAGGCGCCGATCGCCGAGATCAGGCCGAGCGCCGCCGCAGCCTTGCGCTGCGTCGACACGTCGCCCGTACCGCCGCCGCGCACCGCGAAGACGACCGGCACCATGCGGTAGGTCGAACCGTTGCCGATGCCGGCGGAGGCGAAGAGCAGCAGGAACAGGCCGAGGAAGAGCCAGAAGTCCGCCACCGGCAGGGTGAGCACCACGGCGAGCGTGATCGCACCCATCGCCGCGAACGCGAGCATCGTGATGCGCGCGCCGCCGAAGCGGTCGGAGAGGCGGCCGCCGTACGGACGAGCGAGCGAGCCGACGAGGGCACCGAGGAAGGCGAGCGAGACGGATGCCCCGCCCACGGCGATCGCAGAGAACTGGGGGAACTGGTCGGCGATGAGCTTCGGGAACACGCTCGCGAAGCCGATGAACGAGCCGAACGTGCCGATGTAGAGCAGGGACAGCAGCCAGAGATGCGGCTCCTTGAGCGCGGCGGCCGAGCCTGCGAAGTCGGCCTTGGCGTTCGAGAGGTTGTCCATGAAGCGCGCGGCGCCGACCATCGCGAGCACGATGAAGGGGATCCAGATCCATCCGGCGAATGGAAGGTTCAGGGTGGCGCCTGCGCCGATCGTGATGACGACCGGCACCACGAACTGCGCGATCGACGCGCCGAGGTTGCCGCCGGCGGCGTTCAGGCCGAGCGCCCACCCCTTCTCCTTCTGGGGGAAGAAGTACGTGATGTTCGACATCGAGCTCGCGAAGTTGCCGCCGCCGAAGCCGGCGAGCGCTGCCGCCGCGAGCAGCACACCGAACGGGGTCTCGGGGTTCGAAACGCAGACGGCGAGGGCGATCGTGGGGGCCAGCAGCAGGCCGGCCGAGATGATCGTCCAGTTGCGGCCGCCGAACCTCGGCACGAGGAACGAGTACGGAATGCGCAGGGTGGCGCCCACGAGGCTCGGTATCGAGATGAGCCAGAAGATCTCGCCGGTGCTGAGTTCGAACCCGGCCGCCGGAAGCGTCACCGCGACGATCGACCAGAGCTGCCAGACGACGAAGCCCAGGAACTCGGCGAAGATCGACCAGCGCAGGTTGCGGCGGGCGATGGCCCGACCCTCGGTGCGCCACTGCCCCTCGTCTTCGGGGTTCCAGTGGTCGATCCAGCGACCCGACCGGGTCGCGAGGGCGGGTGTCGTCGTCGGCTCGGGTGCGAGGGCGGGGTCGATCTGCGGGGGAGCGGTGCTCAGGGTCTCGGTCATCGGTGCCTCCGGGAGTGTCGGTCACGGGTGGAGCTGTGCTGGCGACGCTATTCGCGCCGTGTTTCCGCGACTCGGCCGGGTCGTAAACCCTGCGTCTCGACCTGCTCACCCGTGGGGGCCGGTCGTGTGAGGTCGTGGTCAGACATCGATGCGGTATCCGCGCTTGACGACTGTTGCGATGAGGCCAGGTACCCCGATGGTCTGGCGAAGCCGGCTCAGCGCGACCTCGAGTGCGTGCTCGTCGCTCGAGCCCGGGAGCCCGGCGGCGAGCCGGTCTCTGGCGACGACAGACCCGCCCGCCCGCACGAGCGTGCGCAGGATCCCGAGGGCGACGGGCGCGAGCGTCACGCGTCGGTTGTCGACGTCGACCATCGACCCGCGAAGCGCGAGCGGTCCATACCGTGTGTCGAGGCGTACGACCCGCGCCGATTCGAGGTGCTCGCACACGAGGCGGATCAGCGCGCCCATGCGGAAGCGCTCGGGCTGGATGGGCATCACCCCCGCATCGATGAGCGGTGCGGCCGTGACGGGGCCGACCGCGGCCGCCACGACCGACCCGCACATCGCGTCGATGAGGTCGTCGTAGCGACCCTGAGCCTCGGCCGCGATGAACAGCGCGTGCACCGCGGGGGCGCTCGTGAAGGTGATGCAGTCGAGTCCGCCCGAGCACGCGGCCTCGATGAGACGGTCGACCCGGCCGTCGGTCTCGTCGGTCTCGATCCACCGGTAGGGTTCGACGGTGAGCACGCGGGAGTGCGCTTCATGCAGGCGCACGAGCTGCGCCGGATTGAGGAATCCGTGCAACTGCACGGCGACGGTGAGCCCTTCGGGGTAGTTCGCGAGCACCGCGTCGATGAGCGATTCGGTGGTCTCCTCGGCGCTCATGCCTACGTCGTTGAGGCCGGCCGCGCGGATGCCGCCGCGTGCCTTCGGCCCGCGCACCAGGATCGCCGTGTCGCTGAGTGCGTCGACGAGGTCTTCACCGAGGCCCGCGGCATCCGCCACCTCGAACCAGCGGCGCACTCCGTACGCGGTGGTCGCGAGCAGCACGTCGGGTCGCGCCTCGATGATCGCGCGGGTGTCGGCGATCACCGGATCATCGGAGATCGCGTTCGCCATGCGCAGCGTCGGGGCGTGCACGACTTGGGCGCCGCGACGTGCGAGCGCGTCGATGAGGTCGGCCGAGCGGCGATCGCTGGTGACGCCGATACGGAATCCCTCGAGCTGGTCGGGCCTGAATGCGGGCGGTGCCTCGATCACGTCGGTCACGTGGTCACCGCCGCGAATGCCGCCGCTCGTCGCATGAGATCGGATGCCTCGGCGTCGCCGTCGTGGGCGAGGCGCACGACCTCGCCGACGACGATGATCGCGGGTGAGGCGACCTGGGCGCGACCAGCCGTGAATACGATGTCGGCGAGGGTGCCGATCGTCGTGCGCTGGCCGGGCTGGAATCCGCGCTCGACGATGGCGACGGGCATGTCGACCCGCATGCCCTGCCGGGCGAGCCCTGCCGAGAGCGAGGGAAGCGAGTTCACGCCCATGAGCACGACGATCGTGCCGCCGAGCCCCGCCAGATGCGTCAGCTCGTCGTCGGTGAGCGGCGCGTGACCCGACACCACGGTGAACAGGTGGCTGATGCCACGGTGGGTGAGCGGGATTCCGGCGGCGCCCGGGACGGCCACGGCACTCGTCACACCGGGGATGACCTCGACCGCAATGCCGGCACGGTGGCATGCGAGCACCTCTTCGCCCCCGCGACCCAGCACGTACGGGTCGCCGCCCTTGAGGCGCACGACGTGCCGGCCGGCGACCGCATACTCGACGAGCAGCTCCTCGATCTCATGCTGCGGAATCGCGTGATGGCCCGGTCGCTTGCCCACGTCGATGAGCTCGGCATCGGGGGCGAACTCCGCGAGGTGCTCGTGGGGCGCGAGCCGATCGTAGAGCACGACATCGGCCGCCGCGAGCGCGCGGACGGCCGCGAGCGTGAGCAGGTCCTCCCGGCCCGGCCCGCCGCCGACGAGCGTCACCCGGCCGGTCATGCGCCGGCCCCCCGCACGGGGATCGTGGTTCCGGCGACCAGCACGGCCTCGCCGCGCTCGCGCTCCTCAGCAGTCGCCGGGCGCATCTGACCGCGCTCGGCAACGCGTGCGACCGACGGGTCGGGCACGTTCGGCGCATTCACGAATGAACGGAACCGGCGCAGCCGCTCGGGGTCGGCGAGGGTCGCCGCCCACTCGTCCTCGTAGGTGTCGACGTGTCTGGCCATCGCCTGCTCGAGCTCGTCGGCGAGGCCGAGGGAGTCGTGCACGACGACGTCGCGCACGTGGTCGAGGCCGCCCTCGAGGTCCTCGATCCAGCGCGCCGTACGCTGCAGGCGGTCGGCCGTGCGCACGTAGTACATGATGTAGCGGTCGATGTAGCGCAGCAGCGTCTCGTCGTCGACGTCGCTCGCGAGCAGTTGCGCGTGCGCCGGCTGGAATCCGCCGTTGCCGCCCACGTACATGTTCCAGCCCTGGTCGGTGGCGATGACCCCGACGTCCTTGCCGCGGGCTTCGGCGCACTCGCGGGCACAGCCCGAGACGCCGAACTTGAGCTTGTGCGGCGATCTGAGGCCCCGGTAACGCAGTTCGAGCTGCACGGCCATCGCCACCGAGTCCTGCACTCCGTAGCGGCACCAGGTCGAGCCGACGCAGCTCTTCACGTTGCGCAGCGCCTTGCCATACGCCTGGCCGGACTCGAACCCGGCGTCGACGAGCCGCTTCCAGATCTCGGGCAGCTGGTCGAGCCGCGCGCCGAACAGGTCGATGCGCTGGCCGCCGGTGATCTTCGTGTACAGGCCGTAGTCCAGCGCGACCTGGGCGATGACGGCGAGCTTGTCAGGCGTGATCTCGCCCGCGGGGATGCGGGGGACGACCGAGTAGGTGCCGTCCTTCTGCATGTTCGCCATGGCGCGGTCGTTCGTGTCCTGCAGGCCGCCGCGGCCGCCGTCGAGGATGTACGAGCCGTGCTGCGTCGCGAGGATCGAGCCCACGACGGGCTTGCACACGTCGCAGCCGCGACCGGTGCCCAGACGCGCGATGATCTCGTCGAACGAAGTGAGCTCGAGCACGCGCACCGACTCGAACAGCTCCTGCCGGCTCAGTTCGAAATGCTCGCAGAGGGCACGCGACGGGGTGACCCCCGCTTTCGTCAGCTCGGATTCGAGCAGCTTCTTCACGAGCGGCACGCACGAGCCGCACTGCGTGCCCGCTCGCGTGCACGCCTTCAGCGTGCCGAGCTCGGTGCACCCGTCGTCGTGCGCCGCGTGGGCGCCGGTGACGGCGTCACGGATCGTGCCGGCGGTCACGTTGTTGCACGCGCACACCAGTGCGGTCGCGGGCAGTTCGTCGCCCGCGGGCGCCTCGATGCCCGACGCCGAGAGGTACGCGGCGGGCTCGCTCGAGAGCTGCGTGCCGAGCATCGGCCGCAGCGAGGCGTAGGGCGAGGCGTCGCCCACGAAGATGCCGCCGAGCAGGGTCTTCGCGTCATCGGTCATGACGAGCTTCTGGTAGAGGCCGCGCGCGGGATCGGCGTACACGATCTCGAGCGCCTGGTCGGTGCGGGCGAGCGCGTCGCCGAAGCTCGCGACGTCGACCCCCGAGAGCTTCAGCTTCGTCGCATCGTCGACGCTGGTGAACTCGGCCGAGCCGCCGAGGAGGCGGTCGGCCACGACCTCGGCCATCGCGTTCGCCGGAGCGACGAGCCCGGTGCACCGCCCCTCGAAGCTCGCGACCTCGCCGATCGCCCAGATGCCGGGGGTCGAGGTCGCGCATGACGTGTCGATCGCAGCGCCGCCGCGCGGGCCGAGGTCGAGCCCGAGGTCGCGGGCGAGCTCGTCGCGGGGGGTGATGCCGATCGCGAACACCACGAGGTCGGCCTCGATGTGCCGGCCGTTCGTGAGGTCGACGCCGACCACGGCGTCGTCGTCGACCACGATGGCCGACGGACGGGCGCCGAGGTGCAGCCCGATGCCCTGCCCCGCGATGATGCGCCCGAGGGCGCGTCCGGCGCCCTCGTCGAGCTGGGCCGACATGAGCCAGCCGCCCGAGTGCACGATCGCCGCGTGCGCGCCGAGTTTCGCGAGTCCGCCCGCCGCCTCGAGTCCGAGCAGCCCGCCGCCGGCGACGACGACCTGTGCGGATCGCCCGAGCGTCTTGGCGAGCGCATGTGTCTCGGCGACGAGCGCGTCGACGTCGTCGATCGTCCGGTAGACGCGGGCGTGATCGCTGCCGGGAATCTCGGGCACCGGCGCGCTCGATCCGGTCGCGAGCACGAGGTCGTCCCACGGCAGAACTTCGCCACCCGAGGTCGTCGCGGTCTGCGCGTGCGCATCGACGGCGACGACCCGCTCGCCGGTGAGCAACCGCACGCCGCCCTCGTGCCACATCGACATCGGCTGCAGGGTGAGGTCGGTTGCGACATCCGCGAGCCTGGTGCTCAACGCGACCCGGTCATATGGCGCGTGCACCTCTTCGCCGACGACCGTCACGCGCATGGTGCGGCCGCCATCGCGGGCGTGCAGGCTGTCGGCGAGGCGGTGTGCGGCGGGCCCGCCGCCCACCACGACGACGTCGCGTACCTCGGTTGCGGTGTGAGTGGTCTGAGTCATGGCGGCCCTCCGTGGCTCGATTGGCTGCGAGCGTACGGCCGGGCCGTTTCGGCCCTGTTACGGGCACGTAACTGCGGCGCACCTCAGTCGCACGCCTGCCGAACCCGCCTGTGAGGGGGCTTTCACACCGATGAAACAGACGGATGCCCCGGGGGAAACACGCGCGCCGTAGCGTCGCAGCCACGACACGAAGAGGAGCCGAGATGTCACTCACCGTCGAACGCACAGCCACCTGGCAGACCACCTGCGAGGTCGACGACCTCGAGCACGGCTGGGGCGAGGTCGCCCTCATCGGAGCGCAGCAGGTCGCGCTCGTGCGCGTCGCCGACGACGAGGTGTACGCGGTCGATCACCATGATCCGCACACCGGTGCGCCGGTCATGGCCCGCGGCATCGTCGGCTCGCGCGGCGAGCGACCGACCATCGCGTCGCCGCTGCACAAGCAGGTCTACGACCTGGGAACGGGCGAGTGCTTCACCGACGCGTCGCTCGCGCTGCGCACGTATCGCACGCGCGTCGTGGGCGGCATGATCGAGGTCGAGATCGACGGCTGAACGCGGTTCAGAGCGCCGGCACGATCAGGCGCCCCGCTCGAGAAAATGCAACCGGCCGGCCCGTCACGGCGCCGCGTACCACGGCATCGGCCGCTCGGGGTCGCGGGTACTGTCGTCGGGCAAGTGCGGCAGTTGCTCGCCGCCGGCACGAATGCAGAGCCAGCGCAGTTGCCCCGGACTGTCGGGCCGCGCCCGCCACGTGCGCCACACGTCTTGGGCGACTCGCACGACCGTGCCGGGGCCGACCTCGACCACGTCATCACCGAGGCCCATCTGCCCGCGCCCCTCGAGGAAGACGTATAGCTCCTCCACTCGCGTGTGGGTGTGCCAATACCCCGCCGATTCGCCCGGTTCGAGCGCGTTCGCCGAAAGACCGATGTATTGCATCGTCAGTTCGTGATCGATGATCCGCCGTCCGTCGCGTGACCGTGCCGCGTCGAATCCGCCGAAGTGGTCGCGCCACTCGTCGAGATCACCGATCTGCGTCACCTGGTAGTCGCTCACAGCGAACCCCTCTCTGCCTCGGCTCCATTCGCGCGCTCGCCGCCGAGTGGCACCACCGACCATGCGCCATCATCGTTGACATACACGATCCGCGCGTGCCGGCGGGCGGGAGAGCCCTGCCAGAACTCGAGCTCGGGTGCAGTGCCGCTGAGCGAGGGTTGCGCTCGCAGCCAGTCTGCGACGCCGGTCATGACGCGCGCTGCGTGAACACGATCGGGTCGCCGTCGGTGATCGCGATCGTGTGCTCGGAGTGCGCGCCGCGCGAGCCGTCGGCGCTGCGCAGGGTCCAGCCGTCGGGATCGGTGAAGATGCGGTCGGTCGTCTCGAGGAACCACGGTTCGATCGCGATGACGAGCCCGGCCTTCAGCGGCAGGCCGCGCCCCGGGCGCCCGCTGTTGGGCACGTGCGGGTCGCCGTGCATCGTGCGCCCCACGCCGTGCCCGCCGAAGTCGGTGTTGACCGTGTAGCCGCCGGCCTTGGCGATATCGCCGATGGCACGCGAGATGTCGCCGATGCGATTGCCGACCCGGGCGGCCGCGATGCCGGCCTCGAGCGCGCGCTGCGTCGTGTCGATGAGCCGCAGGTCGCCGTCGCGCGGCGTGCCGACGACGATCGACAGCGCCGAGTCCGACACCCAGCCGTTCACGGATGCCGCGAAGTCGAGGCTCAGCAGGTCGCCGTCGCGCAGCCGGTAGTCGTGCGGCAGGCCGTGCAGCACGGCGTCGTTCACCGAGGTGCAGATGACCTTGCCGAAGGGACTCGCGCCGAACGAGGGGTGGTAGTCGATGTAGCAGCTCTCGGCGCCGGCCTTGCGGATCAACTCGTGCGCGAGCGCATCGAGTTCGAGCAGGTTCACGCCGACGTCGGCCGCGGCCGCGGTGGCCTCGAGCACGCTCGCGACGAAACGGCCCGCAGGCCGCATCTCCTCGATCTCGGCAGGGGTCCTCAGTTCGATCATGCCCATCCTCTCCGCAGTACATTCTGTCGGCTCCGCCCTGAGTGAACACCCGGCTCGCTCGAAGCTGCGGCCGTTAGCCTTGGCTCATGCTCCTCCGGCGCCTCTTCTACCGCTGGCAGTTCATCGCGGTCATCGCGCTGCCGGTGTGGCTTCTCGTGGGCTGGGCGGTGTTCGGTTCGGGCGGCTGGGGCACCCTCGGCCTCGCCCTCGTCGTGCCCGTGGCGTTCATCGCGCTCGGCATCATCGCCCTGCTCGTCAACGCCCGCCCGACGGTTCGGGCCGAGCGTGCGACGTCATGGCTCGATGTCGCGGTGCTCGGCGCCTGGCACCTCGCGATCATCGGCACGGGCTTCTACGGTCCGGGCGGCGCCTGGTTCGCGGTGTTCGCGGTCATTCTCGCGATCGCGGGTTTCTGGGTCTCGCTGTGGCAGCTCATCTCCGACGGCGCCAAGCGCATGAGGGCCTCGATCGACGAGTTCGAGCGACTCGCCCAACCGCAGGGCCGACAGGGCGGCGCTGCCGGGACCGGCACGGACGACCAGCCGCATGCATCGGGCCGCGGCGATGACGACGGCGACGTCATCATCGTGCACGAGGTGCGCGACTGACCGCAGGGTCGCGCACGGGTCATCCGCTCGTTCACTTTGCCTGACAGGCACCCGGCATGGCAGAATAGACGATTGTGCCGCCGCAGAGCTCTGCCTCCGGGGAGCACGCACAGCGCGAACGTTCATCGAGTGTTCGCGCGGGCGGCACCAGACACTTCCATTTTCAGATCCGCGTTCGACCGGTTGCGGGCGCAGAGAGCGAACCATCATGCACATCCTCGACCATGTCGACGCCGCGAGCCTGAGGTCAGACGTTCCTGACTTCCGCCCCGGCGACACCGTCAAGGTGCACGTCAACATCATCGAAGGCACGCGCTCGCGCATCCAGGTCTTCCAGGGCGTCGTCATCGGCCGCCAGGGCGAGGGCGTGCGCGAGACCTTCACAGTGCGAAAGGTCAGCTTCCAGGTCGGCGTCGAGCGCAAGTTCCCGGTTCACTCGCCGGTCATCGACCACATCGAGATCGTCACCCGCGGTGACGTGCGCCGCGCGAAGCTGTACTACCTGCGCAAGCTGCGCGGCAAGAAGGCCAAGATCAAGGAGAAGCGCGACAGCTGATCCGCGACACGCAGATCGCGTCGAGACGCGAACTCGAACCGAGCTCCCCACCTTTAGACTGGTGGGGAGCTCGGGCGGTTAAATGACAGAAGACACAAGCACGCGTATCGATCGCGCGGGCTCTCCATCGGCACGCAGAAAGCGCAGCACGCTGCTGTTCCTGCGCGACCTGCTCGTCATCTTCGTGGTGGCGGTGCTGGTTTCGTTCATGATCAAGACGTTCCTCATCAGGTCGTTCTTCATCCCGTCGGCGTCGATGGAACAGACCCTCGTGCAAGACGACCGCATCATCGTCAACCAGCTCGTGCCCGACCTCGCACCCATCGAGCACGGCGACGTCGTGGTCTTCAAAGATCCCGGCGGGTGGCTGCCGGCGCGCGAAGATCCCTCACAGCCGCCCCTCATCGCGGCGGTCGACTGGTTCCTCGCCTTCGTGGGCCTCTCTGCGCCCGACTCGAACGACCACCTCGTCAAACGTGTCATCGGCATGCCCGGCGACCACGTCGTGTGCTGCAACGCGCTCGGGCAGATGAGCGTCAACGGGGTTCCGCTCGACGAGCCCTACGTGGCCCTCCCTCCGGGCACGACCAAGGTCTCCGAGCTCGACTTCGATGTGACGGTGCCCGACGACTCGCTCTGGGTCATGGGCGACAACCGCTACAACTCCAAAGACTCGCGCTACAACGGCGGAACGCCGCTCGAGGGCTACGTTCCGGTCGACAACGTGGTCGGTCGGGCCTTCGTCGTGAGCTGGCCGATCTCGCACTGGGCCTGGCTCGACAACTACCCGTCGGTCTTCGAGGGCGTCGACGAGGCAGCGGGCTGATGTCGCCGTCGGTGATCCCCAACCTGCGCGTCGAACGCGTGCTGTTCGACGAGGGGGCGCCGCTCGTGCTCGCGTGCGACGAGGTGGGGCGCGGCGCGCTCGCCGGCCCCGTCGCCGTCGGCATGGTGGTCATCGACCCGGGCGTCCGGCGCATGCCGGCGGGCCTGCGCGACTCGAAGCTCATGACCGAGCCGCGCCGCGAGGCCATGGCCCCCCGGGCGGCCGGCTGGGTGCGGTCGTGGGCCGTCGGCGAGGCGACCGCAGCCGAGATCGACGACCTCGGCATCATGGCCTGCCTCGGTCTCGCGGGCGCGCGGGCGTTCGCGATGCTCGACCTGCCCGTCGACGTCGCCGACCTGCCGCTCATCCTCGACGGCAATCACGACTGGCTGAGCGGGGCCATCGAGCATCGGGCCCGGGTCACGACCCGCATCAAGGCCGACCGCGACTGTGCGTCCGTGGCAGCGGCATCCGTGATCGCCAAGGTGCACCGCGACGGCGGCATGCGCCGCGCTCACGAGGCCACCCCGCTCTATTCCTGGGACGAGAACAAGGGCTACTCGAGCCGCGCCCACTTCGCGGCGATCGACGACCACGGCGTGAGCGAGTTGCACCGCAAGACCTGGCTGCACGAGCGGCCGCCCGAGGCGCCGACGCTCTTCGACCTCAGCGTAGGATGAGTCCGATGGATGAGGACGAGTTCGAAGACTACGACCGCGAGGTCGAGCTGGCCCTGTACCGCGAATACCGTGACATCGTCGCGCAGTTCAAGTATGTGGTCGAGACCGAGCGACGGTTCTACCTCGCGAACGAGGTCGAGCTCGTGCGGCGCGACACCGAGCACGATTTCTACTTCGAGCTCACCATGAAAGACGTCTGGGTCTGGGACGTCTATCGTGCCGACCGGTTCGTCAAGGCAGTGCGCGTGCTCACCTTCAAAGACGTCAATGTCGAAGAGCTCGCGACGCGCGAGTTCGAGCTCCCGAAAGAGCTCGCGCTCGACGAGTAGCGCCCGCCACCGACTCGTCCTCGACAACGAGGGCCGGGTTCCCGTTCTGCACCGTGACGCCGCTGCGCGACGTTCGACGGATGTCCCTCCGCGACGCTGTTCGCGGAGGTGCACATGGCGCACAACGAAGAACTCGGTCGGCGAGGCGAACAGCTCGCGGTCGACCACCTCGAGGCACGGGGCATGGCCGTGCTCGAGCGCAACTGGCGATGCCGGCTCGGTGAGATCGACATCGTCGCCCGAGATGGCGGCGACCTCGTCTTCGTCGAGGTCAAGACGCGCTCGAACGGCGACTACGGTCATCCGTTCGAGGCGATCACGCCGATCAAGCTCGCCCGGCTGCGGCGGCTGGCCATCGCCTGGTGCGAGGCGAGCGAGTCGACGACGGCGCGCATCCGCATCGACGCGGTCGCCGTGCTCGTGCCTGCCGAGTCTCCGGCGCTCATCGAGCACCTCGAGGGCATCAGCTGATGCCCGTCGCCCGCACCCGCTCAGTCGCCCTGCTCGGGCTCACCGGCTCGATCGTCGAGGTCGAGGCCGACCTCTCGCCTCAGCTTCCCGCCTTCATCATCATCGGCCTGCCCGACGCGGCCCTCGGCGAGGCGCGTGACCGCGTGCGCTCGGCCGCGATCAACGCCGGCTGCCCCCTGCCGTCACGCCGGCTGACCGTCAACCTGTCGCCGGCAGCGTTGCCCAAGCACGGGTCGGGGTTCGACCTCGCGATCGCGATCGCCTGCCTCGCAGCATCCGGTGAACTCTCGACGGGCTCGGTCGACCGTGTGGTGCATCTCGGCGAGCTCGGGCTCGACGGGCGGCTGCGCCCGATCGACGGCATCCTCCCCGCAGTGCTCGCCGCGGCGCGCGCCGGTCATGACACCGTCATGGTGCCCACCGGCAACGCGACCGAGGCGGCGCTCGTTCCCGGAATCCGAGTGGTGGGGGTCGCATCACTGCTCGAGGCCGCCATCTGGCACGGTGGGCGATACGACGAACGCGAGGTCGAGACCGTGCCCTCGACGACGGGCACGGCGGCCGCCGCAGCAGGCGCCGAGGTCGACACGCCGGGCGATCTCGCCGACGTGAGCGGCAACGACGACGCCGTCGAGGGCATGCTCGTCGCGGCGGCCGGCGGACACCATGTGTACCTGCTCGGCCCACCGGGAGCGGGCAAGACCATGCTCGCCTCTCGGTTGCCCGGCATCCTGCCCGACCTCGACGCCGACGCGGCACTCGAGGTCGCCTCCATCCGATCGCTCGCCGGATTGCGGCCCGCTTCGGGGCTCTCATTCCGGCCGCCGTACGAGGCGCCGCATCACACGGCCACCGCGGCAGCCATGGTCGGCGGCGGAAGCCGGCTCATCCGTCCCGGCGCCGCTGCCCGTGCCTCGCACGGCGTGCTGTTCCTCGACGAGGCGCCCGAGTTCCCGTCCGCCGTGCTCGACGTGCTGCGCCAACCGCTCGAGTCGGGCACCATCGCGATCCACCGGGCGAATGCCGTGGCGAGCTTCCCCGCGAAGTTCCAGCTCGTGCTCGCCGCGAACCCGTGTCCGTGCGGCAACGACGGCACCGCCGAGTGCACGTGCCCGCCGGTCGCACGTCGCCGGTACCTCGGGCGCATCTCGGGCCCCCTTCTCGACCGGGTCGATGTACAGCTGCGGGTGCCGCGCATCACGCTGGCCGCGCTGCGTGCCGCCGGCGAGAAGCCCGGTCTCTCGAGTGCCGACGCGCGGGCGAAGGTCATCGAGGCACGAGCGGTCGCCGGTGAGCGCCTTCGTGGTACACCTTGGCGCACCAATGCCGAGATGCCCGGGCCGTGGCTGCGGGGTGCAGGTGGCCTCCACCCCGGTGGCCGCGCGGTCGCGGCGCTCGATCGGTCGCTCGAACGTGGGGGCATCACCATGCGCGGCTATGACCGGGTACTCAAGGTCGCCTGGACCCTGGCCGATCTCGACGGCTCGGCCGTGCCTCGCGCCGAGCATGTGACCCGAGCGCTGTTCTTCAAGAAGGGAATCGACGCATGAACACGATCCTCGGGCTCGTCATCGAGCATCGCGAGCTGCTCACGACGCTTCGCCCGCGCCCGGCGGCCGATGTTCGCGAGCTACTCGAACCGGCCGCCCGCATGGTGCTCGGTGTGCTCTCCGAGCCTGGCGACGGCGTGCTCGGCCGGGCGGTGGCTGCGCTCGGCCCGGTCGCGACGGCCGACCTGTTGCTCGGGCGATGCTCGCCGCGAGAATTCGTCGAGCGCGTGGGCGATGCGGGCGAACCGGTCGAGTCGAAAGACGCAGACGACGGCATCAAGCGATGGACCCCGCGCATCGACGAAGCACTGTTCACCCGATCGATCGGCCAGGCCGCTCGCGTCGGCGCGCGATTCCTGATTCCGGGCGATGCCGAATGGCCGGCCGGCCTCGATCAACTCGGATGGCATGCACCGCTCGGGCTGTGGGTGCGCGGGCGGCTCGACGCGCTCGCCGGCGGGTCACGGTCGATCGCCCTCGTCGGCGCTCGCGCGGCGACCGGGTACGGCGAGCACGTCGCGGGCGAGGCATCGGCGGGGCTCTCCGACCGCGGGTTCGTCGTGGTGTCGGGCGGCGCCTACGGCATCGACGGCATGGCGCACCGCGCGGCGCTCGCGAGCGACGGCACCACGGTGGCATTCCTCGCGGGCGGCATCGACCGGTTCTATCCGATGGGCCACGAGTCGCTGCTCACCCGCATCGCATCGAGCAACGGCGCGGTGCTCTCCGAGGTGCCGTGCGGCACGGCGCCCACCAAGTGGAGGTTCCTCGAACGAAATCGCCTGATCGCCGCGGCGAGCGACGCGACGGTCGTGCTCGAGGCGGGGCTGCGCTCGGGGTCGATCAACACGGCGGGCCATGCGTCGGCACTCGGCAGGCCGCTCGGCGCGGTGCCGGGGCCGGTCACCAGCCCCGCCTCGGCCGGATGCCACCGCCTGTTCCGCGAGTACGACGCCGTCTGCGTCGTCGATGCGGCGCAGATGGCCGAGCTGGTCGTGGGGTCGGCGCCGCCCACCCTCGACGGGCTCGGAACGGGCTGGGCCGGAGTGGCCGAGACCCCCGACGGCCTGCGGGTGCTCGACGAGCTCAGCACGCGCACCCCGCGCGAGCTCGGTGAGATCGTGCAGCGCAGCGGTGTGGTCTCGTCGCGGGTCATGTCGGTGCTCGGCGAACTCGAGGCCGACGGCGTCGTCGTGCGGCGCGAGGGCCGCTGGCTGCGGCGACGCACCGCGTGACGGCCGGGCACGCCACTGCCGCCGGCCGTGCAACGGTGCAGCGCGCGCCTCGCCCCGGTGAATCGGTGGCGCCCCTACTCTGGCTGGGGGAGGGCGAGATGGTGCATCCACAACTGGGCAGGTATCCGGCTGCGAAGCAGGTGATCGCGCATGTGAGCGACACCCACCTGCTCGATGGCGGTTCCCCACTCGGCGGCGTCGCCGACACCGTGAGCGCACTGACGCAGACCGCGCGACAGCTCGAACGATACGGCACCGCGCTCGACGCGATCGTCGTCACGGGCGACGTCGCCGACCTGGGTGAACCCGACGCCTATGCGAGGGTGCGCGCCGTGATCGAGCCGCTCGCCGCCGCCGCCGAGGCGCGCTTGGTCTGGGTCATGGGAAACCACGACGAACGCGGGCCGTTCCGGCGCGACCTGCTCGACGCACCCGCCGAAGGTTCACCGGTGCACCACCTGGTCGACGTCGACGGACTGCGCATCATCGCGCTCGACACGACCGTGCCCGGCTACCACCACGGCGAGCTCGACGCCGAGGCGATCGCCTGGCTCGACGCCGCCCTCGCTCAGCCCGCGCCGAACGGCACGGTGCTCGCGATGCACCATGCCCCGATCGCCACCCCGATCGCGCTCATGGATGTGCTCGAACTGCGCGGCCAAGACGAGCTCGCCCAGGTCGTGCGCGACCGCGACGTGCGGCTCATCCTCGGCGGACACCTGCACTACCCGACGAATGGCAGCTTCGCCGGTATTCCCGTGGCGGTCGCCGGCGCGACCGCCTACACGATCGACGTGTCGGCGACGCCGCCCGAACTCGTCGGCGTCGACGGCGGGCGGTCGTTCAACCTCGTGCACCTGTTCGACGACGGCGTCGTGACCTCGGTCGTGCCGGTCGGTGCATTCCCCCAGGTCTCGAACTTCGATGACGACTTCCTCGCCCAGATCGAGGCGCTCTCACCAGACGAACGGCTCGAGCGGTTCTCGCGCAAGCCGACAGCCGACTGAACCGCCGACGCGCGAAGCACGCCCGGTTCAGCGTGCCGTCGCAGCGTCTCGCCCGTGAGGGGGCAACCTGAGGGGGTGAACCTCGACGCGGTCCTCGACGACTACCTCGCGCACGTGAAGTCCGAGCGCGGGTACTCGAACCACACCGTGGCCGCGTATCGAGCCGATCTCGCCGACCTGCTGTCGTTCGCCGAGCAGCGCGGCGTCACGACGCCCGACGGCATCGATCTCGTCATGCTGCGCGACTGGCTCTGGGCCGCGACCGAGCGCGGCCTCGCACGTGCGACGATCGCCCGGCGCGCGGCATCCGCCCGGGGATTCACCCACTGGATGTCTCGACGCGGCGACCTCGCGAGCGACTCGGGCGCGCGACTGAGGGCACCGCGTGCACAGCGCACGCTGCCAAGAGTCGTCGGGGCGCCCGCGCTCGACGCCGCCCTCGCGCGGTTGGCGACTCGGGCTGTGGGCGGCGAACCGGTCGCGGTGCGCGACGTCGCGATCGCCGAGCTGCTCTATGCGTCGGCCCTTCGCGTCTCAGAACTCGTCGGACTCGACGTCGGCGACTTCGACCGACGGCGCCGTACCGTGCGCGTGACCGGCAAGGGCTCGAAGGAGCGCGTCGTGCCCTACGGCGCGCCCGCGGCCCGCGCGATCGATCGATACCTGGAGTCGGCGCGACCGGCGATGCTCGAGGGTCGCACGCCGACAACGGCTGCCTTCGTGGGGGCGCGCGGCGCGCGCATGGGCACGCGCAGCGTCTATCGGCTCGTCGCGTCGATTCTCGAGGACATCCCCGGCTCGGGCCCGAGCGGCCCGCACGCGTTCCGGCACACCGCCGCCACGCACCTGCTCGACGGAGGTGCCGACCTGCGCGCGGTGCAGGAGTTCCTCGGCCATGCAAGCCTCGGCACGACGCAGATCTACACGCATGTGTCGGCCGAACGACTCAAAGAGAGCTATCGCACGGCGCATCCGCGCGCGTGATGCGGGGTGGTGCTCGCAACCGCTGCCCGCGGACGGCGCAATCGGTCACTCCAGCGGCAGCAGCACGGCCCGTGGCAGCCCGCCGAGGAACAGGAACGGCGACACGTACTCGCCGTGCACGCGCACCCCGAAGTGCACGCAGTCGCCGGTGCAGTGCCCACCTTGGGTGACGGTGCCGATCGCGCTGCCCGCAGACACGGCGTCGCCCTGCGCCACCGATGCCGCCACCGGTTCGATCGCGCTCACGACCCCGTCGCCGTGGTCGATCGCCACGACCCCGCGGCCGGCGACCATGCCGGCGAAGCTCACGGTTCCGGGGGCCGCCGCCACGACCGCGGCGCGGGGCTCGACGAGCAGGTCGATACCGCGGTGCCCGGCCTTGTACGGGGTGGGAGGGGCTCGGAACGGCGCGATGACGCGGATCGGCGCGGGCACGGGCCAGGTCCAGTCGTCGGATGCGCTGGATGCGGCGATGGCGATGCGGGCTTGCGGCGCCGTTGACGACCCGGCGACCAGGGCGAACCCGAGCGCGCTCGCCGCAGATGGCGAGACCGCGACCAGCCCGGCGCCGAGTGCGACGATCAGCACCGCGACGGCGCCGAACTCGAGGCGGCGCGCGAGGCGTGCGCGATGCACGGAACGGGAGACGGCGTCGGAATCGGTCATGCTTCAGATGCTGGCCGGGCGTGGGACATCCGCTGATCGGATGCTCAGATCTGTGCGGCGCCCGCCCGCCCGCCGTGGTTGGGGAGGACGGGTGCCGATGGTAGAGTATCGGGAGCACCTCGGCCTGCCGGGGTGACTACGCGTGCCATTTCGGCAGACGACTCCACTCAGTCCCACTCCTCGCGGTGGGCGGAGCCGTGCCGGGCACCAGGGCTCCAGGCCGCCGGCCGGGGCGACAACTGAGAACAAAGGAGTACGGCTCATGGCCGTCGTCACCATTCGCCAGCTGCTCGACAGCGGCGTGCACTTCGGGCACCAGACCCGCCGTTGGAACCCGAAGATGAAGCGGTTCATCTTCACCGAGCGTTCCGGCATCTACATCATCGACCTGCAGCAGTCGCTCGCCTTCATCGACAAGGCGTACGACTTCGTCAAAGAGACGGTCGCCCACGGCGGCACCATCCTCTTCGTCGGCACCAAGAAGCAGGCTCAAGAGTCCATCGCCGAGCAGGCGACCCGCGTCGGCCAGCCCTACGTCAACCAGCGTTGGCTCGGCGGCCTCCTCACCAACTTCCAGACGGTCTCCAAGCGCCTCGCGCGCATGAAGGAGCTCGAGGAGCTCGACTTCGAAGGCACCACGAGTGGCTTCACCAAGAAGGAGCTGCTCATCAAGAAGCGCGAGCTCGACAAGCTGCACAAGTCGCTCGGCGGCATCCGCAACCTGTCGAAGACGCCGTCGGCCCTCTGGGTGGTCGACACCAAGAAAGAGCACCTCGCGATCGACGAGGCCAAGAAGCTCGGCATCCCCGTCATCGGCATTCTCGACACCAACTGCGACCCCGACGAGGTGCAGTACCCCATCCCGGGCAACGACGACGCGATCCGCTCGGTGAGCCTGCTCACCCGCATCATCGCCGACGCCGCCGCCGAGGGCCTCATCGAGCGCCACCAGAAGCCCGAAGAGGCCGGCAACGTCTCGGCCGTCGAGCCGCTCGCCGAGTGGGAGCAGGAGCTGCTCCAGGCCGGTTCCGAGACCACCCCCGAGCAGTCGTCGGCCGAGACCGAGAAGGTCGCCGACGCTGAGGTCGAGGCCTCCGCCGAGGCCGCAGAGGTCGTCGAAGAGGCTGCCGCTGAGGTCGTCGAAGAGGCTGCTGCCGAGGTCGAGGCTCTCGCCGACGACGCGGCCACCGAGTCCAAGTAAGCCCACGAGTCCAGGAGACTTCACACTATGGCCAACTTCACCCTCGAAGACGTCAAGACCCTGCGCGAGCGCCTCGGCACCGGCATGGTCGACACGAAGAACGCACTCGTCGAGGCCGACGGCGACCTTGAGAAGGCCGTCGAGCTGCTGCGCCTGAAGGGCGCGAAGGGCAACGCGAAGCGTGCCGACCGCTCGACCGCCGAAGGCCTCGTCGCGGCCGTCGACAACGGCGACGGCACCGCCACGCTCATCGAGCTCGCGTGCGAGACCGACTTCGTCGCCAAGGGCGACAAGTTCGTCGCGCTTGCCGACCAGGTGCTCGCGGGCGTCGCTGCGGCGCGCGCCGCGACTGTCGAAGCCGGTCTCGCTGCCCCCGCGGCCGGCAAGACCGTCGCCGACGTGATCAGCGAAGAGGCGGCGATCCTCGGCGAGAAGGTCGAGCTTCGTCGCGTGCGCCTCGTCACGGGCGAACACTTCTCGATCTACCTGCACAAGACGTCGAAAGACCTGCCCCCGCAGGTCGGCGTTGTGCTCGGGTACGCCGGCACCGACGCAGACACCGCTCGCTCGGTGGCCCAGCACATCTCGTTCGCGAACCCCGAGTACCTCACTCGCGAAGACGTGCCGGCCGAGTCGGTCGAGAAGGAGCGTGCGATCGTCGAGCAGATCTCGCGCGACGAGGGCAAGCCCGAGGCCGCACTTCCGAAGATCATCGAGGGTCGCCTCGGCGCCTACTTCAAGCAGGTCGCGCTGCTCGAGCAGGACTACGCGAAAGACAACAAGCTGTCGGTCGCCAAGGTCCTCTCCGACGCCGGCCTCACGGTGAGCGACTTCGCTCGCTTCAAGGTCGGCGCGTAAGTCGACGTGAGGGAGTCCGGTTCGCACACGCGATCCGGGCTCCCTTTTCTGTGCACGGATGTCGCGAGTCGAACTTCGGCCGCAGGGCAGCGCACGAGACATCCGCAACCCGGCTGCGCCGCACCGGGTGAACCACTAGTTTTGACACGGGCAAGCGAAGAACGGGGTCGGCGATGACGGAACGCAAGCGCAGGGTGATGCTGAAGCTCTCAGGAGAGGCATTCGGCGGGGGAGCGCTCGGGGTCAACCCCGATGTGGTGAGCGCACTCGCGCGTGAGATCGCCGATGCCGCGCGCACGGTCGAGATCGCGATCGTCGTCGGCGGCGGCAACTTCTTCCGCGGTGCCGAGCTGTCGCAGCGCGGCATGGATCGCGGCCGTGCCGACTACATGGGCATGCTCGGCACCGTCATGAACTCGCTCGCCCTGCAAGACTTCCTCGAGCAGGCGGGTGCCGAGACGCGCGTGCAGTCGGCGATCGAGATGACCCAGGTCGCCGAGCCCTACATTCCGCGTCGCGCCGAGCGGCATCTCGAGAAGGGACGCGTGGTCATCTTCGGTGCCGGTGCCGGCCTGCCCTACTTCTCGACCGACACGGTCGCCGCGCAGCGCGCCCTCGAGATCGACGCACAGGTGGTGCTCGTCGCGAAGAACGGCGTCGACGGCGTCTACTCCGACGACCCGCGCACGAACCCCGACGCCCACAAGATCGACCGCATCAGTTACCAAGAGGCGCTGCAGCGGGGCCTGAAGGTCGTCGACTCCACCGCGTTCAGCCTCTGCATGGACAACGGCATGCCGATGCAGGTGTTCGGCATGGAGCCGGCCGGCAACGTGACCGCCGCGATCCTCGGGGCCGACCTCGGCACGGTCGTGAGCAACGGCGTCGAGCCCTCCAGTCGATAGACTGAACGAACAGCGAACCGTAAAGGAGCTCCCGTGATCGCGGATGTACTTTCCGATGCCACAACTCGCATGCAGAAGGCGGTCGAGGTCGCGAAAGACGACTTCGCAACCGTGCGCACGGGGCGGGCGAACCCCCAGCTCTTCCAGAAGATCATGGTGAGCTACTACGGCACGCCCACGCCGCTCGCGCAGCTCGCATCGCTGCAGAACCCCGAGGCGCGCACACTCGTGGTGACGCCGTACGACAAGGCTGCCCTGAAAGACATCGAGCAGGCCATTCGCGACACTCCGAACCTCGGCGCCAACCCGTCGAACGACGGCAACATCATTCGCGTGACGCTGCCCGAGCTCACCGAAGAACGTCGCAAGGAGTACGTGAAGATCGTGCGCACGAAGGCCGAAGACGCGAAGGTCTCGGTGCGCAACATCCGTCGCAAGGCGAAAGACGACCTCGACGCGCTCAAGGGCGAGGTGGGCGACGACGAGGTCGCGCGCGGCGAGAAAGAGCTCGAGCACATCACCAAGGCCAACGTCGACGCCATCGACGACGCGCTCAAGCGCAAAGAGGGCGAACTCCTCGAGGTCTGAGGCACGATCATGTCGGGCGTCCCAGAAGAGGAACAGTCGGACGCCGGGGGCCACGAACGAACCGCGCGTGAAGATTTCAAGGCCCAGGTGCATGCGCGCAGGGCCGACATCGAGCGCCAGTTCGAGGTCGGCAAGGCGCAGTTCGACGAGGCGCAGCAGAAGATCGAGGCACGCACGGGCCGCAACCTCATCGTCGCGATCCTGATCGGGCTCGCGTTCGGTGGTGTGCTGCTGCTGAGCCTGCTGGTCATCAAAGAGCTGTTCATGTTGCTCGCCGCCGTCATGGTGGGCTTCGGCAGCTATGAGCTCGCGCAGGCCCTGCGCAAGGCTGAGTATCATGTGCCGCGCATTCCCTCGGTCGTCGTCGCAGTGGCTGCCGTGCCGCTCGCGTACTACGGCGGGGCGGGTGGCCAACTGCTCGCCGTGCTCGGGGGAACCGCGATCGTCACCGTGTGGCGGCTCGCCGAGCAGGCGGCACCGGCCTACCGCGCAGGCAGCGCCCGCGGGCTGGTACGCGACCTCGCGGCGAGTGCGTTCGTGCAGGCGTACGTCACCTTTCTCGCGACGTTCGCCGTCGTGCTCACCGCCGCTGAAGGCGGGCAGTGGTGGACTCTCGCGTTCATCGTCATCGTCGTCGCGGCCGACACCGGCGCGTATGCGTTCGGCCTGATGTTCGGCAAGCACAAGATGGCGCCGATCATCAGCCCCAAGAAGACGTGGGAGGGCTTCGCGGGCGGTGCCGGTGCGAGCCTCGTCGCCGGCGTGCTGCTGTCGACGCTGATGCTCGGCAACACCTGGTGGTTCGGCCTCATCTTCGGCGCCGCGATCTTTCTGAGCGCCACGCTCGGCGACCTCGCCGAGTCGCTCATCAAGCGTGACATCGGCATCAAAGACATGAGCTCGTGGCTGCCCGGCCACGGCGGGTTCCTCGACCGGCTCGATTCGATCCTGCCGTCGGCCGCGGTCGCGTACGTGGCCTTCCTCGTGTTCGGGTGAGCGTCGGCGATAATGGTGCGGTGGATTCCATCTTCCCGCACGCGCGAAAGCCCCGCCTCGGCTACAACACCGCCCAGGTCGAGGAGTTCCTCGCCGTCGCGCGCCGCGCCTACGACGGGGCTCAGCGGCCCGGCGATACCCCGTTGACGTCCGAGAAGATCCGGCTCACGGCGTTTGCGATGCAGAAGGGCGGGTACTCCACCTCGCACGTCGATGCCGCGCTCGAGCGCCTCGAAGACGCGTTCGCCGCGCAGGAGCGGCAGGTCGCCTCACGGCTGCACGGCGACGAGGCCTGGCTGCGTGAGGCGCGCACGACGGCCCAAGTGGTATCGAACCGACTCGCGCGGCCCGAGACGCAGCGATTCGACCGCATGAACCCGCTCGTGCTCGGGTACAACGTGCGCGAGGTCGACCGCTTCGCCGACAAGCTCACCCGGTACTTCCGCGACGGGTGGCCCATCTCGGTCGACGACGTGCGAACCGTGGTCTTCGCCACGCAGCGCGGAGGGTACCGCGAGACGCAGGTCGACCTCGTACTCGACGCGGTCGTCGACGTCATGCTGGCCGTTCGGTGACCTGCCGATCGACGTTCGCGTCAAGCGACAGACGTCGGCTAGGCTCTACGAATTGTGGGTAGGCATGCAGGCGCAGGCGACGGTGACGTCGTGAGGCCCTCGGCTGCTCCGCCCACCCGCACGAGCACCCGCGGCGCCGTCAAGCAGGCCGCCACGGTGGTCTTCGCGTTCTGTGCCGCCGCGAGCTTCCTGCTCGTGAACATCGTCGACCCCTACTCGGGTGCGACGGCATCGTCGAACTTCGCCGCCGAGGGCCAGCGCTTCGGCGGCGAAAAGGCGCAGTCGGTCGAGGCGGGCGGCGACTACTCGATCGCCGTCGGCGGCGCCGAGAACTACGTCGTCGAGAAGAAGCCCGTGGTCGTCATCGAGCCGGCGTCGAGCGGCTCGGGCTGGGCACCGCCGGCAGTGACCCCCGATCCCGGCTCCGCTCAGGCCTACGCCGCCGGCGCCGTCGCCGCACGCGGCTGGGCCTCGTCAGAGTTCGACTGCCTCGTCGCGCTCTGGAACAAGGAGTCGGGCTGGCGCGTCAACGCGTACAACGCCTCCAGCGGCGCCTACGGTATTCCCCAGGCTCTGCCAGGTTCGAAGATGGCCACGGCGGGCGCCGACTGGGAGACCAACGCCGCGACGCAGGTCGAATGGGGCCTCGGGTACATCTCGGGCCGCTACGGCACGCCCTGCGGCGCGTGGGGGCACTCAGAGTCCGTCGGCTGGTACTGAGCCTCGGTGCAGCGCCTCGGTGTGCGAAGCGCTCGGTGCCGCGGCGGCCGTCGCAGTGACTGGTCGTGCCTCGCGCGCCCGTAGACTGGTGTCATGGCGCGCGCGAACCGATCCCGGGGTCGGGCAGCTCGTGCACGTGAGGAGCATCCCGAACTCGATGTCGATCGGCTGACTTCCGGCTGGCGGCGCACCGAGGTTCGCGCCGGGCGCGAATGGAACGTGCAGCCCGTCTCAGAGGTGCAGGCCGTCAAGGCGTACCTCTGTCCGGGTTGCGGACTCGACGTCGCTCCGGGGGTCGCGCACCTCGTGGCCTGGCGCGCCGACGGCGTACTCGGCGATGCCGCCGACCTCGCGGCGCGCCGGCACTGGCACATCCACTGTTGGAGGATCGGCGAACGATGAGCGGCATGAACGAATCGGTCGAGATCAGGGCGGGTGTCGAACTGCCCGCGGTCCGCGAAGAGATCGAGCTGCACACCTCAGACGGGCTCACGCTCGTCGGCGAGCTCGCGACGCCCGTCGACCGCCCGCCGGTGGCCACTCTCGTGACCCTGCACCCGCTGCCGACCGCCGGCGGGTTCATGGACTCCCACATCATCCGCAAGGCGGCGGCGCGGCTTCCTGCACTCGCAGACCTCGCGGTGCTGCGGTTCAACACGCGCGGTACGACCTCGCCGCGGGGCACGAGCGACGGTTCGTTCGGGCAGGGCATCGATGAGCGGGCGGATGTCGCGGCGGCGATGTCGTTCGTCGAGGCCCGCGCACTGCCGCATCCATGGCTCGTCGGGTGGTCGTTCGGCACTGAGCTCGCACTGAAGTACGGGCTCGATCACGGCATCGACGGAGCGATCCTGCTGTCGCCGCCGCTGCATCGCACGAGCGAGCAGGAACTCGCCCGCTGGAACGGCGCTGCCGCTCCCTCACTCGTCGCGCTCATTCCCGAGCACGATGACTACCTGCGGCCCGCAGAGGCCGCCGAGCGCTTCGCCGGCCTGCCGAGGCTGCGGCGCATCGACGTCGCGGGTGGCAAGCACCTCTGGGTGGGCGAATCGCAGACGAAGCGCGTGCTCGACGAGATCGTCGCCGTGGTGAACCCGTCGGCCCTGCCACTGTCGACGGTGTGGCCCGCGACATCCGATTCGCCGACCGGCTGACCGGGCGCGTCAGCGCTCGTTCTGGCGGGGGATCACGACCTGCTTGATGATGAGCAGCCCGGCCGCCGCGACCGGAATCGCGACGAGCGCGCCGAGGATGCCGCCGAGCGCGCCGCCCGCGAGTGCGGCGATGACGACGAGGGCGCTGGGGATCTTGACGGCGCGGTTCATGATGCGCGGACTCAGTGCGTATGCCTCGACCTGCATGTAGATGATGTAGTAGATCGCGGCGGCGAGGGCGGTGAGCGGTGACCCGAGGCCCGGGATCCAGCAGACGAGCACGATGATCACTGAGCCGGTGAGCGTGCCGACCAGTGGCACGAGCGAGAACAGGAACGCGAGGAATGCGAGCACGGCGGGGAACGGCGCGTTGATGATCGACAGGAAGATGAAGCTGAGCACACCGTTCACGGCGGCGAGCGACGTCTGCCCGAGCACGAATCGCCCGACCGACTGCGTGATCTGCTCGGTGAGGTCGGCGAAGCGCTCGCGCTTCGATGCGGGCACGAGCTGGTAGGTCGCGCGCTTCATCGCGTTGAGCGATGCCGTGAAGTACAGCATCAGGATGAAGACGATGACGACGGCGAACACGCCGCTGCCGATGGCGACCGCGACGAGCAGCACCCCGCCGGCGAGTTCGCTCAGCTTGTCGGGATTGGTGACGAACTCGGTGAGTCCGGTCGTGACCTGTTCGACGACCTCGTCGACGCGGATCTGCGGGAACTGCTCTTTGAGAGTGTCGATCCACTCCTGCGAGTTGACTCGCTCGACGATGCGGGGGATCTCTTCGACGAGCTGGCTCACCTGCTCGACGATGATCGGCGCGACGGCGAGCACGAGTGCGGCGACAAGCAGGCCGACTCCGGTCATCACGATGAGGATCGCGGCCCAACGCGGAAGCCCCCGGCGCTCGAGCCAGCTGATCGCCGGGTCGAGGCCGAGGGCCAGGAACAGTGCCGCTCCGATGTACGTGATGATCGTCGAGAGGCTCGCGATCGAGGTGAGGATGACCAGGCCGACACCTACGCCGAGGGTGCCGAGCAGCCCGATGCGGAACGCGTTCTGGATCTTCATGGAACCGCCGCGCTCCCTTCGCCGGACTACTTCTTCGTGTCTGCCGCCACCTGCTCAGCCTGCGTGAGCACACCGCGCAGGCTCTCGAAGTACCCGGCGACCGCGTCGCGCTCGATCCTAATCTGCGAGAGCCGGTCTTCGGCGTCTGCCACGAGGGCGCGTGTGCGTTCTTCAGCGTCGGCGATGAGCTTGCGTGCCTGATCGTGCGCTGCCGCGATGCGCTCGCGCGCCTCTTCGTCGGCCCGGTCGCGAACCTTGGCGATCTCGGCGCGACCCTCGGACTCGAGGCGGTCAGCCTCGGCGCGGCTCTCGGCCGCGCGGGCGACCGCGTCGGCGAGTTCGGCGTTGGCGTCGGCGAGGAACGCCTGGGTCTGCGCCACTGCGTCTTGGTGGGCCGCGAGCAGCTCCTGCTCGGCCTCGTCGCGCTTGGCCGTCAGCTCGGACTCGAGATCGAGGCGGGCCTTCTCGATCTCGCGCTTCTGCCGATTGACCTCGTGTGTCGTCTTCTTGCGCAATGCGGTCAATTGGTTGTCGAGGTCGATGCGGGCCTGCTCGGACTCGGCGTCGAAGTCGGCGCGTGCCTGCTCCTGCTCGAGCGCCAGGTCTGCGCGCATCTGGTCGAGATCGGCTGCATGCTTCGCGCGGATGCGCTCGAGCTCGTGCTGGAGCTTGAGGCGGGCGGCCTCGGCCTCGCGCTCGAGGTCGACCTTGTTCTGATCGCGCTGCTCGACGAGTTCGGCGCGTGACGCCTCGAGCTCACGCTCGAGATCGGTGCGGGCCTGCTCGAGTTCGTGCACGAGCGCCGCACGGCGTTCGGTGATCTCGGCATCGATGGCGGCACGCGCCTCGGCCGATTCACGCTCGAGGTCGAGGCGGGACTGCTCGGTCTCGGCGGCGAGGTCGATGCGTGCCTGCTCGGTCTCGCGGGCGAGGTCGGCCCGGGCGCGGTCGAGCTCTATGGCGACCTCTGCGCGCGTCTGCTCGGTCTCTTGCGTGAGACCGGCGGCCGTCGCTCGGGCCTCGTTCGCCTCGGTGTTGGCTGCGGTCAGGATCTCGGATGCCTTGCGCTCGGCGGCGGATACCGCCGCGGTCGACTCGCGTTTGGCACTGGTGCGCAGCTCTGCGGCCTCGGTGGCGACCGAACCGCGGATCGCCGCGGCATCGCGGGCGGCGTCTTGGCGCAGCTGCTCGCTCGTCTCGTGGGCGCGCGCGACCATGTCGTCGGCCTCGGCGCGTGCGTTCTCGAGCAGTCGATTGGCCTGGGCGCGGGTCTCGGTGAGGGTGCGCTCGGCGAGTTCGTGCGCGTCGGAGCGCATGAGGTGCGCTTCGTCTTCGGCGGCCCGACGCAGCTTCTCGGCATCGATGTCGGCCTGGGCGATGAGGCGGGTCGACTGTTCTTCGGCGACGCGCAGCGTGTTCTCGAGCTTGGTGCCGAGGCCCGAGAAGGTGGGGCTGCCGACCTCTTCGAGCTCGGCGGTGAGCTCTTCGATGCGAGCGAGCAGCCGCTTGTTGTCTTTCGCGTTGTCAGCGGCCTGCGTGTTCGCGCTGATGATGTCGCGACGAAGGGTGTTGAGGGCCTTGTCGACCTCGTCCTTGTCGTATCCGCGGAACACCTGTGTGAACTCGGTCTCTTCGACGGCCAATTCTTCCTCCGGGGTCTGACCCGCGTTTGTGGGGGCTCATGCGGGATGCCTCGATTGTATGGGGCATCGGCGGGCGCGCCGACACAGAATGCTCAGCCGGTGGTTAGGAGACTCCCAGACACCGCCAGTAGTGTGGAATGTCTTTTGTCGGTGCCGCGTATGCGGCCTTTGGAGGTAGTTCGTGCGTTTCGTCTTCGCAATCGTGGCGTTCATCGCTGCGGCAGTGATGATCGGGCTCGGCATCGCCCAGCGCACGGTGTTCCTCGAACCCGACCGGGTGGCCCTGTCAGCCGAGTTCAGCGGCGAGACCGCGTTCATCGTGGTCGAGCCCGAGGCGCTCGCGGCCCAGCCGGGAAAGCAGACGATCAGCACGTCGGGCAGCGACACGGTCTTCGTCTCATACGGTCGCAGCGGCGACGTCGAGGCGTGGCTCGGCGAGACCCCCTATCAGTCAGTGACCTACGACGCCCAGACCGAAGAGCTCTCGACCGAGGTCGTGACCACCGCCCCGGTCGAAGACCCCCTGCCCGAGGTGCCCGCCGAGACCACCCCCGCAACCCCGACGCCCGCACCGACGCCCGAGGCCGAGGCCGCGCCCGACCCCGAGGCGCTTGCCGCAGCCTCACCCGTCGGCTCAGACCTCTGGCTCGACGAGTTCACTGCTGAGCGCACCATCACCACCACGATCGACGTGCCCGACGACATCTCGGTGCTGATCGCCTCCGACGGCCTGAGCCCCGCACCGACGCAGGTCGAACTCGATTGGCCGACTGACGACGCCACGCCGATGGCCGGGCCCCTCCTCGTCGGCGGCGCCCTGGTGTTCCTGGTCGGAATCGGCCTCGTGATCTCGGGGTTCCTGCATCACCGCCGCTCTCGTGGTCCTCGCCGCAACCTGCCGAAGGGTCCCCGCGGCAAGCTGCTGAGCGCGCCGAAGCCACCGCGGCGCCAGTCGACAGGCGGCAGGCGTGCGATCGGTCGCGCGAAGCGCGTCGCGCTCGTGCCGGTGTTCCTGGTGCCGGCGATCGCGCTGAGCGCGTGTTCGGCCGACTACTGGCCGAGCTTCGACCAGGGAGAGGCGCCTGCGACCTCGTCACCTGCGACGCAGCCGGCCTCCGCTGAGCCCACCGAGACCGTCGCCCCCGACGAGCCCACGGTTGAGCCCGCGGTCACCGTGCCGCAGATGGAGCGCATCATGCGCCGCCTCGCCGTCTTCACGAGCGAGGTCGACGAAGCGCGTGACGCTGCTCGCGTCGCCGAGCGATTCGTCGGACCGGCTCTCGACTCCCGAGTAGCCAACTACAAGATCCGAGGCACCCTGCCCGATCACCCGGCGCCGCCCGCGATCCCGGCAGCCCCGCTCACGCTCACCTTGCCGCAGCAGGTCACCGGGTGGCCGCGCACGGTGCTCACGATCGCGAAGAACGCCGACGACCCGACGATCGCCCCGACCGCGCTCGTGCTCGTGCAAGAGACGCCGCGCGAGAACTACCACGTGCTCTATTCGATGGCGCTCGCTCCCGAGGCCGACGTCCCCGAGGTCGCGCCCGCCTCGATCGGCGCCGCTCCGATCTCACCCGAGTTCAAGGGCCTCGTCATGCCGACCGGCCAGGTCGCCGCGGCGTACGCCGATGTGCTGCTGAAGGGCGACGAGTCGGAGTTCGCGACGGCATTCGACCCCGAGGGCGACCTGATTCGCGAGCAACTCGGCGTCGCCGGTCAGAAGGTGATCAATGACGGGCTGCCGGCCACGGCCGACGCGACGTTCTCGAACGTGGTCGACGACAGCCCCACGGTCGCGCTCGCCACGAACGACGCCGGCGCGCTCGTGACCGTCTCGATCAACCAGACCGAGAAGGTCGTGCCGAACGACGGCGGTACGATCGGATTCAAGGAGGGTGCACCGGGTGCCGCGCTCTCGGGCTTCACCGAGAACAGCGCCAAGGGCGTGCAGCGCGAGATCGGCATTCAGTTGCTCTTCTACGTGCCGGGCGTGGGCACCGGCGACGAGAACCAGCAGATCCGGCTGCTCGGCTGGTCCGAGAGCCTCATCGCAGCATCGGAGATCCCATGACGAACGCGATCCCGCCCTCGGGCGCAGCCCTTCGTGGCGCCGTCGACCTGTCGGCGCTCGTCCAGCGTCAGCAGCAGGGCGCCCAGCCCGAGCACGGTGCGCACTCCTCCTCGGTGCCCGGCGACCAGATCGTCTTCGAGACCGATGACGCGGCCTTCGGCCACACGCTCGAGCTTTCACGCACGGTTCCGGTCGTCGTCGCGCTCTGGGCGTCGTGGAGCGAGCCGTCGAAGACGCTGCTCGGCTCGCTCGAGCGCCTGGTGCGCGCCCGCGACGGCCAACTCGTGCTCGCGGCGGCCGATGCCGATCGCAGCCCGCAACTCGTGCAGGCGTTCCAGGCGCAGTCCATTCCGACCGTCGTCGCGCTCGTCGCCGGCCAGCCGGTGCCGCTCTTCGCGGGCGTGCAGCCCGACGACGTGATCGCCCAGCTGTTCGACCAGCTGCTCGAACTCGCCGCGCAGCACGGCGTGACCGGCCGCATCGAAGCCGGCGAGGCCGGCGAGCCGGGTGCCGAGAGCGCGAGCGCCGAGCCGGTCGAGGCTCCGCTGCCCCCGCTGCACCAAGAGGCGTATGACGCCATCGAGCGCGGCGACTACGACGCCGCGGCAGCGGCCTACCGCACCGCGATCGCGCAGGACCCGCGCGACTCCCTCGCGAGCGCCGGGCTCGCGCAGGTGAACCTGCTCGGCCGGCTCAAGGGCAAGACGCTCGACGAGATCCGTTCGGCTGCGGCATCCGCACCCGACGACCTCGGCGCCCAGCTCGACGTGGCCGACCTCGACCTGTCGGGTGGGCACATCGACGACGCGTTCGACCGGCTGCTGAACCTGTTCCCGACGCTCGACGCCGATGGCAAGAGGCTCGTGCGCGAGCGCATCGTCGAGATGTTCGAGGTCGTCGGCGTCGACGACCCGCGGGTCGCGGCGGCGCGCCGCCGACTCGCGAGCCTGCTGTACTGACGCGCGCGGGGTCTCGATACGGCGCTGGCGCGCCTACTCGACCGGCGGGCGGTGACGCGCGCGGGGTCTCGATACGGCGCTGGCGCGCCTACTAGACCGGCGGGCGGCGCTGGCGCGCCTACTCGACCGGCGGGCGGCGCTGGCGCGCCCACTCGACCGGCTCTACTCGAGCGTGAACCACACCGCGCCGAGCGGGGGCAGGGTGAACACGCCCGATGCGGGGCGGCCGGCCCACGGGGCATCCGTCACCTCGACACTGCCCAGGTTGCCGACACCCGAACCGCCGAACTCGAGCGCGTCGGAGTTCAGGAACTCGCGCCAGCGACCCGCGATCGGTAGTCCGACGCGGAACCCGTCGTGCGGGCGGCCGGCGAAGTTCACGATGCACAGCAGCGGCCGGCGGTCGCGGTCGTAGCGCAGGAACGCGATGACGTTCTCGGCTGCCGCGCCGCCCTCGACCCACTCGAACCCGGCCGAGTCGTCGTCGAGCTGCCAGAGCTGCGGCAGCGCGCGATAGGCGCGGTTGAGCGCACCGACGAACTCGGCGAGCTGGCGGTGGGTGGGCTGGTCGAGGATCCACCAGTCGAGGCCTCGCTCTTCACTCCACTCGCTGAGCTGGCCGAACTCCTGCCCCATGAACAACAGTTGCTTGCCGGGGTGCGCCCACATGTACGACAGGTAGGCGCGCACGTTGGCGAGCTGCTGCCAGTGGTCGCCGGGCATCTTGCGGATGAGCGAGCCCTTGCCGTGCACGACCTCGTCGTGGCTGATCGGCAGCACGAAGTGCTCGCTGAACGCATAGAGGAACGAGAACGTGAGGTCGTTGTGGTGGTGCGAGCGGTACATCGGGTCTTTCTGGATGTACTGCAGGGTGTCGTGCATCCAGCCCATGTTCCACTTGTAGCCGAATCCGAGGCCACCCGAGCTCGTCGGCGCGGTGACGCCGGGCCATGACGTCGACTCCTCGGCGATCATGACGATGCCGGGGTTGCGCTTGTAGGCCGTGGCGCTGGCCTCCTGCAGGAAGCCGATGGCCTCGAGGTGCTCGCGCCCACCGTGGATGTTCGGCTCCCACTGCCCGGCTTCGCGTGAATAGTCGAGGTAGAGCATCGACGCGACGGCGTCGACACGCAGCCCGTCGACGTGGAACTCCTCGAGCCAGAACAGCGCGTTCGCCACGAGAAAGTTGCGCACGCGGGGGTTGCCGTAGTCGAACACGTAGGTGCCCCAGTCGAGCTGCTCGCCGCGCCGCGGGTCTGCGTGCTCGTACAGCGGTTCGCCGTCGAAGCGGGCGAGGGCCCAATCGTCTTTCGGGAAGTGCCCGGGCACCCAGTCCATGAGCACGCCGACGCCGGCCTGGTGCAGGCGGTCGATGAGGTACCGAAGGTCGTCGGGGGAGCCGTAACGGCTGGTCGCGGCGAAGTAGCCCGTGACCTGATAGCCCCACGATCCGCCGAACGGATGCTCCGCCAGCGGCATGAACTCGACGTGGGTGTAGCCCAGCCAGTCGAGGTACTCGATGAGCTCGTCGGCGATCTCGCGGTAGCCCTTGCCCGGGCGCCATGAGCCGAGGTGCAGCTCGTAGATCGACATCGGCTGTTCGTGCGGGTTGGTGGCGGCACGCCGCGACATCCACTCGCCGTCGCGCCAGTCGTAGGTGCTCGCACTCACGACCGACGCGGTCGCCGGGGCGATCTCGGCCTGCCGGGCCATGGGGTCGGCCTTCATCACCCACTCGCCAGACGTCGTGAGGATCTCGAACTTGTAGGTGGCGCCCGGCTCGAGGTCGGGCACGAACAGTTCCCACACGCCGGAAGCGCCCATGCTGCGCATCGCGTGGCCTGCGCCGTCCCAGCGGTTGAACTCGCCGACGACGCGCACGGCGCGGGCCCGCGGCGCCCACACGGTGAAGGCGGCGCCATGCACGGCGCCAGCGACGCCCCAATGGTCGCGGTACCGGGCGCCGAGGCTCTTCCAGAGCTCTTCGTGCCGGCCTTCGCCGATGAGGTGCAGGTCGAGCTCGCCGATGGTGGGGGCGAACCGGTAGGGGTCGTCGGCCGACCACTCGGTGTCACCGTTGTAGCGAGCGACGACCCGGTAGTCGGTCGGGCCGAAGGCGCCCGCGCCCGCCCACACTCCGTGCCCGACGTGGTCGAGCGCAAGGGTGGTGCCGTCGGCGAGCACCGCGTCGACCGCGTCGGCGAGGGGGCGTCGCGTGCGGATCACCGTGAACGGCCCGCGCTCGTGGGCCAGGTCGAAGCCGTGCTGGCCGAGCACCGAGTGCGGATCGGAGTGGCGGCCCTCGGCGACCGCGGCGAGCACCTCGTCGGCGATGACGGGTGCGGCGACTACGTCAGGCATGCATGCCCCTTCTCACGTGCAGGATGTGCGCGGGGCGGGTGAAGGCGTCGAGCCGCACGTAGTTCGACGCACCCCATTCCCAGACCGTACCGGTGACGAGGTCTTCGACCTCGAAGCGCTCGCCGGGCGCGAGGCCGATGTCGGCGAGGTCGAGGTGCACAGTGGTCTCGCGCACCGAGTGCGGGTCGACGTTCGCGACGACGATGATCGTGTCGTCGACGCCGTCAGCCGTGAAGCGGCCCTCGAGGTGCTTCGAGTACACGAGCACCGAGTCGTCTTCGCTCGTGTGGAAGCGGATGTTGCGAAGTTGCCCGAGCGCGGGGTGATCGGCGCGAATGCGGTTGAGAATGCCGAGGTAGAGCGCGAGCGAGTGGCCCTCGGCCTCGGCGGTGGCGAAGTCGCGCGGCTTGTACTCGTACTTCTCGTTGTCGATCGCCTCTTCGGCGCCGGGCCGCGCGACCGACTCGAACAGCTCGAATCCCGAGTACACACCCCAGAGGGGCGCCGCGGTCGCGGCGATCGTCGCGCGCACGGTGAATGCCGCGGGCCCGCCGAACTGCAGGTACTCGGTGAGGATGTCGGGGGTGTTCACGAACAGGTTCGGCCGCATGAAGTCGGCGGTATCCTGCGACACCGACGTCAGGAACTCCTCGAGCTCGGCCTTCGTGTTGCGCCACGTGAAGTACGAGTACGACTGCTGGAATCCGACCATCGCGAGCGCCTGCATCATGGCAGGACGGGTGAACGCCTCGGCGAGGAACACCACGCCCGGGTCATCCGCCCTGATCGTCGCGATCAGCCGCTCCCAGAACCAGAGCGGCTTCGTGTGCGGATTGTCGACGCGAAAGACGCGCACGCCCTGCTTCATCCAGTGCCGTACGACGCGCACGACCTCGGCGAAGATGCTCTCGGGGTCGTCGTCGAAGTTCACCGGATAGATGTCTTGATACTTCTTGGGCGGGTTCTCAGCGTAGCGGATGGTGCCGTCGGGCAGCTGCGTGAACCAGTCGGGATGCTCGGTCACCCACGGGTGGTCGGGGGAGGCCTGCAGCGCGAGGTCGAGAGCGACCTCGATGCCGAGTGCGGCGGCCCGGCGCACGAACGCGCGGAAGTCGGCGAGCGTGCCGAGATCGGGGTGCACGGCGTCGTGGCCGCCGGGCCGGCCGTCGGCGAGCGGCCCGCCGATGGCCCACGGCGAGCCCGGGTCGTTCGGGCCGGGAGTCAGCGTGTTGTTCGGGCCCTTGCGGTTGGTGACGCCGATCGGGTGGATCGGCGGCAGGTAGACGACGTCGAAGCCCATCGCGGCGACCTCGTCGAGGCGCTTGGCTGCGGTGCGAAAGGTGCCCGACTTCCACCGTCCGTCTTTGCGCTGCTTCGCACCCTCGGAGCGGGGGAAGAACTCGTACCACGAGCCGACGCCGGCGCGGCGGCGCTCGACAAGGATCGTGTGCTCGGGGGAGTCGGTCGTGAGGCGCGCGAGCGGGTGGCCGACGAACTCGTCGAGCAGCGGGTGGTCGACGAGGGCGCGGCGTTCGGGGGCGGATGTCGCGGGGTCGCGCAGTGCCGTCGCCAAGGCCGTCAGCTTCGTGCGCGTCGCGCGGGCGCGTGTCTTCTCGGCGACGGCGCGATCGATGAGCCGTGCACCGATCTCGTACATGAGCTCGACGTCGACGCCCGCGTCGATCTTGAGTGCGGCATCGTGACGCCAGGTGGCGATCTCGTCGTCGAATCCCGTCACGTGCCAGCGCCACTCGCCGACCTCGTCGAGCAGCATCTTCGCCTGCCACCGGTCGGTGCCCGGCGCCATCGGCGCCATGCGCTCACGTCGTTCGACGCCCGACGGGCTCGTGATCACGAGCATCGCGCCCACCTGGTCGTGACCCTCGCGGAACACGGTCGCGCGGAACGGCACCACCTCGCCCTCGAAGGCCTTGGGGTGCCAGCGGTCATCGGGCAGAGCTGGGGTGAGCCGCGTCACGGGGATGCGGCCGGCGAGCACAGGGGCGGTCGTCACGGTTCGACCGTAGCGCGTCTGCTGCGGGTTGAGCCTGTCGAATCCGCTGCACCGTTCGAAACGATGCGGATTTGCGGCTCGAGGCGATGAGGGGCCGGATTCATGTCAGGGCAGCGCGGAATCATCCGATGGGCGTCGCCTCGATCTCGATCTGCCCGGGAGTAGGGGGAGGGTTCTCATCTCCAGCAGGGTGCCCAAGTGCCCAAGTGCCCAAGTGCCCAAGTGCCCAAGTGCCCAAGTGCCCAAGTGCCCAAGTGGTCGCTATGGCCGACGGCACGAGTCTTAGTGTGGAGGCGAGCGGGACGGGATTTGGGCTGTATCCGGAGCTTCCGCTCCTCGACTCGAAGACCGGCGAGGTCATGGCCCAAGCGGGAGCGCGATCATCCAGCAGACGATGCGTTCGCCGTCCTGGTTCGCCCTGAACCCTGACGTTCACGTGTTCGACACGCACCGCCCATAAGGTGGAGCGCGTGAAGCCGATCCGCAAGTTCACCGTACGTGCCGTCGTCCCCGGTGCCCTGAGCGCCCTCGAAGAGCTCGCCGGCAACCTGCGCTGGTCGTGGCACGAGCCGACGCGTCGCCTGTTCGAGCACATCGATCCCATGCTGTGGCGCACCTGCGAGCGCGACCCGGTGGCGTTCCTCGGCGAGGTCGACCCGGCGCGGCTCGACGAGCTCGCAGCCGACGGCGGTTACGTCGAGTGGGCCGAGCGCGAACGGGCGGGACTGCGCGAATACCTGACCGAGCCGCGCTGGTTCCAGTCGCTCGGCGCCCAGGTGCCCGCTACGATCGCGTACTTCTCGCCCGAGTTCGGCATCACCGAGGCGCTGCCGCAGTATTCGGGCGGCCTCGGCATCCTCGCGGGCGACCACCTGAAAGCGGCATCCGATCTGGGTGTTCCCCTCATCGGCGTCGGCCTCTTCTACAGGGCCGGCTATTTCTCGCAGTCGATCTCGCCCGATGGCTGGCAGCAGGAGCGCTATCCCGTGCTCGACCCCGACGGTCTGCCGCTGTCAGTGCTGCGCAACCCCGACGGATCGCCGGTGCAGATCACGCTCGCCCTGCCCGATGACGCGAGCCTGCACGCCCGCGTCTGGAAGGCCTCGGTCGGGCGCATCACTCTGCTGATGCTCGACACCGACATCCCCACGAACACCGACGCGCTGCGCACGGTGACCGACCGTCTGTACGGCGGCGGCGGCGAGCACCGGCTGCTGCAAGAGCTGCTGCTCGGCATCGGCGGCGCCCGCGCCGTGCGCGCGTACACCGCGCTCAGCGGCACGCCCGCGCCCGACGTGTTCCACATGAACGAGGGGCATGCCGGGTTCCTCGGTCTCGAGCGCATCGCGACCTACATCGGCGAGGGCCTCACGTTCGCCGAGGCATTGCAGCTCGTGCGGGCGGGCACCGTGTTCACGACGCACACACCCGTGCCCGCGGGAATCGACCGATTCGATCGCGGTCTCGTCGAGCGGTACCTCACGAGTTCACTGCTTCCCGGCGTCGAGCCCGCCGACGCGCTCGCCCTCGGCGTCGAGCCCGGGGCCGATCCCGCGACGAGCGCGTTCAACATGGCCGTCATGGGCCTGCGTCTCGCGCGGCACGCGAACGGCGTCTCGAAGCTGCACGGCCAGGTCAGCCGGCGCATGTTCGGCGACCTGTGGCCCGGCTTCGACGCCGACGACGTGCCGGTCACGTCGATCACGAACGGGGTGCACGCACCCACCTGGACCGACCCGGCCTTGCTCGGTGTCGCCGAATCGACGCTCGGCACGGGGGACACCGAGCACGCCGACTGGCGCAGCGCTGCGCTCAGCGACGGCGAGTTCTGGAACGTCAAGCGCCGCATGCGCCTGCAACTCGTCGAGGACGCGCGTAGCCGCCTCGCCGCGGCGTGGACCGAGCAGCACTCGGGGTCCGCGGCTCCCAAGTGGATCTCGAAGGTGCTCGACCCCGACACCCTCACCGTGGGCTTCGCCCGCCGCGTGCCGACGTACAAGCGGCTCACGCTCATGCTGCAGGATCCCGAGCGACTCAAGGCGATCCTCACCGACCCCGAGCGGCCCGTGCAGTTCGTGATCGCCGGCAAGTCGCATCCGGCCGATGACGAGGGAAAGCGGCTCATCCAGCAGCTCGTGCAGTTCGCCCAGCAGCCCGAGCTGCGCGATCGCATCGTGTTCCTTCCCGACTACGACATCGGCATGGCGCAGGTGCTCTATCCCGGCTGCGATGTGTGGCTCAACAACCCGCTGCGCCCGCTCGAGGCGTGCGGCACGTCGGGCATGAAGGCCGCGATGAACGGCGCGCTCAACTTGTCGATCCTCGACGGCTGGTGGGCCGAGTTCGCCGGTGACGACTACGGCTGGGTGATTCCGTCGGCCGATGCCGCGGGCGACGCCCGTGAGCGCGACGCGCTCGAGGCCGCCGCGCTCTACGAGCTGCTCGAGCACCACGTCGCCCCGCGGTACTACGAGCGCGACGGCGACGGCGTGCCGGTCGAGTGGGTGCGGCGCGTGCGCAACACCCTCGCGACGCTCGCACCCGAGCTCGGTGCTGATCGCATGGTGCGCCAGTACGTCGAGGAGCTCTACCGGCCCGCAGCCGAGCATGCGGCCGCGATGATCGCCGACGGTGCGCGCAACGCCCGTGCGCTCGCCGCCTGGACTGCACGCGTGCGCACGTCGTGGCCCAACGTGCAGGTCGCACACGTCGAATCGGGTGGCGTCGACAGCCCGCACGTCGGCGACCAACTGCAGCTGCGCGCCTATGTCGAACTCGACGGGCTCTCGGCCGACGACGTGACGGTCGAGGTCGTCTACGGTCGCAGCCGCGCCGACGACACCCTCGATGCGGTGCGTCGCGCGCCGCTGCAGCCGGTTCAGGTGACGGATGCCCCGGCCGAGGCCGCCCCGTCGGGCCCGCGCCTCTACACGGGCACCGTCACGCTCGATCGCGCGGGTGCGTTCGGCTACACGGTGCGGGCCGTGCCGCGTCATCCGCTGCTCTTGTCGGCCGCCGAACTCGGGCTCGTCGCGGTCGCGGGCTGACCCGGCTCGCCCTCTGGCCCGTTCCGTCCCGAAAACAGGCACCGGCAGGTGGAACCCGCATGTGGTGCCTGTTTTCGGTGCCGCCGCGGCGTGTCTTCCTGTTTTCGGAACGCGGGTCAGCGAGCGGAGGAGGGACTGCGAGGTCAGCGGGGCCGGGCGATCGGGGCGTAGCGGCCCGCGGTGGCGGCGATGAGGTCGTCGGGGGAGAGCTCGAGGTCGAGGCCCCGCCGACCACCCGACACGAGGATCGTCTCGCAGAGAATGGCCGACTCGTCGAGCACCGTCGGCAGCGCGGACTTCTGCCCGATCGGGCTGATGCCGCCGACGACGTATCCGGTCTTGCGCTCCGCGACGGCGGGGTCGGCCATCTCGGCGCGCTTGCCGCCGACCGCGGCCGCGAGCGCCTTGAGGTCGAGCTTCTCGGCGACCGGGATGATGCCGACGACGAGCCGACCGTCGATGTCGGCGAGCAGGGTCTTGAAGACGCGCTCCGGTTCGACGCCGAGCTTCTCGGCGGCCTCGAGCCCGTAGGCCGCGGCGCGCGGGTCGTGGTCGTACGAGCGCGCCGTGAATGCGATGCCGGCCCTCGTGAGGGCGAGGGTTGCGGGGGTCGCCGCCGACGCCGCGGACGCGGCATCCGATCGCTTGCTCATGCCGGCGTTCCGGCGACGCGGAACAGCCGCATCGATGGTCCCTGGATCGTGACCTGCTCGCCGGGCGCGTGATCGCCGCCGAGCCCGTAGCCGGGCGACTCCTCGGCCGAATCCCACAGCAGCGTGTACCCGGTGACGCCCTCGTGCGACGGGAGGACGACCTCGGCCGCCGACTCGCTCGCGTGCACGACGAGCAGGATGCGGTTGTACCCCTCGAACTCGGGCGTCGACGCCGCCAGGAACTGGAGCGTCTGCTCACCGGGCTCGTTCCAGTCGTCGATGGTCATCGTGCCGCCCTCGGCGTTGAACCAGTCCATCTGCGACGCGTTCTTGGTGGGCTCGCCGAGCCGCCCGAAGTGCACGGGCCGCAGCGCCGGGTTCTCGGTGCGCAACCGGATGAGGTGCCGGGTCGTTGCGAGCAGGTCGGGGCCGAAGCGCGGCCGCTGATCGGCGTCCCACGCCAGCCAGGTCAGCGACGAGTCATGGCAGTACGCGTTGTTGTTGCCGCGCTGGCTGCGGCCGAACTCGTCGCCGGCGGTCAGCATCGGCACGCCGGCCGACAGCAGCAGGGTGCCGAGCAGGTTGCGGATGCTGCGCCGCCGCGCCGCACGGATCATCGGGTCGGCCGCCTCGCCTTCGACGCCATGGTTGTAGGAGTTGTTGTTGTCGGTGCCGTCGCGGTTCTGCTCGCCGTTGCCGTGATTGTGCTTCATGTCGAAGGCGGTGAGGTCGGCGAGAGTGAAGCCGTCGTGCGCGGTGATGAAGTTGAGGCTCGCGAGCGGCCCCCGTTCGAGTGCGAACGTGTTCGATGAGCCCGCGAGGCGGGTCGCGAACCGGCCGATGCCGCTGACGTTCGGGTCGTTCGCACGCTCGCGGCGCAGGTCGCCCAGCCAGAAGTCGCGCATGCGGTCGCGGTAGCGGTCGTTCCACTCGCTGAAGCCGGCGGGAAAGTTGCCGGTCTGCCAGCCGCCGGGGCCGACGTCCCACGGCTCGGCGATGAGCTTCGAAGCACTGATCACGGGGTCGGCGAGCATCGCCTGCAGCAGCGGGTGCTCGGGAGTGAACTGCTCGTGGTCGTCGCGGCCGAGGGTGGCGGCGAGATCGAGGCGGAACCCGTCGACCTGCAGTTCTTCGGCGAAGTACCGCATCGAGTCGAGCACGAGCCGCTGGGCGGGCTCGCGCCCGAAGTCGAGCGAGTTGCCGCATCCGGTGGTGTCGACGTAGCGCCCGTGCGCGTCATGGCGGTAGTAGGCCGCGTTGTCGATGCCGCGGAACGAGTAGGTCGGGCCCTGCCGGCCCTCTTCGGCGGTGTGGTTGTAGACGACGTCGAGGATGACCTCGAGCCCCGCCTCGTGCAGTCGCCTCACCATGCCGGCGAACTCACGCCGCACGGCCGAGGCGCCCTCGGCCTGCGCCGCGGCCGAGGCGTACGGCGCGTGGGCTGCGAAGAACGCGAGCGTGTTGTAGCCCCAGTAGTTGAGCTTGCCCTGCCGCACGAGCCGCTCTTCCGAGACGAAGGCGTGCACGGGCAGCAGCTCGACCGTCGTGACGCCGAGCCCCGTGAGGTACTCGAGCGAGGCGTCGTGCGCGAGGCCCGCATACGTGCCGCGCAGTGGCTCGGGAATCGCGGTGTTGAGCTTCGAGAAGCCGCGCAGGTGCGCCTCGTAGATGACCGAGTGGTCGAGCGGCGTGCGCGGCTTGCCGACGCCGCCCCAGTCGAAGCCCGACTCGGTGAGCGACGCGAGCGCGACGCCGCGCCACGAGCCGTCGTCGGCCCGTGCCAGACCCTTGGCATAGGGGTCGAGCAGCGAGTGCACGGGGTTGAACGCGTGGTCGAATCCGGCCGGCCCGTCGACCCGGAGCCCGTAGTGCGCACCCGTCGTGAGTGACGCCGAAGCCCCGCTCCACACGCCGTGCTCGTCACGCGTCAGCGGGGTGCGTTCGGTAGCCCAGTCGAGGTCGTCTGCGTCGAAGACCACGAGATCGACGGATGTCGCATGCTCGGACCAGACCCGGATCTCGCCGCCGTCGGCCCCGGCGCGAACACCGAGGTCACGCAGGGGATCGGGCGCAGACATGCGTTCTACAGTAGGACACATGGTCTACCTCGACCACGCCGCCACGACCCCGATGCTGCCCGAAGCCATCGAGGCGCTCACTGCTGCCCTTTCGGTCGTCGGCAATCCCTCATCGATCCACAGCGCGGGCCAGCAGGCCAAGCGCCTGCTCGAGGAGTCGCGCGAGCAGATCGCGGCGACCCTCGGCGCCGACGGCATCGAGGTGATCCTCACCGGCAACGGCACCGAGGCCGTCAACCTCGCGATCAAGGGCATCTGGTGGCAGCGGCAGACGCCCTCGCGCCGACGCATCCTCCTGCCGGCGGGTGAGCACCATGCCACCCTCGACACCGTCGAGTGGCTCGCGCAGCACGAGGGTGCCGTCGTCGACGAGATCGCGGTCGACGAGGTCGGGCGCGTGCGGCTCGACGCCCTCGAGTCGGCGCTCGGCGATGGGTCGTCCGTCGCCCTCGTCACCATGCTGTGGGCCAACAACGAGGTCGGCACCATCCAACCGGTCGAGCAGGTCGCCCGGCTCGCCGCGCGAGCCGGCGTGCCGCTGCACGTCGACGCGATCTCGGCCTACGGGCAGCTGCAGATCGATTTCCACCGCCTGCGACGAATGACGGATGCCCCGCGCGGCGCCGGTCTCGTAGCCCTCAGCGCCTCGGCGCACAAGATCGGCGGGCCCGCCGGCATCGGTGCGCTCGTGCTCGACCGCTCGGCGGCCGTCGAGCCGCTGATCCACGGCGGCGGGCAGCAGCGCAAGGTGCGCTCGGGCACGCAAGACGTCGCGGCGGCGGCCTCGTTCGCCGCGGCGGCACGTGTGGTCGCCGCGCGTCTCGACGACGACGCGCCCCGCATGGCCGCACTGCGCGACCGCCTCATCGCGGGTGCGCTCGCGGCGGTGCCGTCAGCGCGATTGTCGGGCGACCCGACGCCGGCGGGTCGGCTGCCCGGCAATGTGCACTTCTCGTTCCCCGGGTGCGAAGGCGACTCGCTGCTGTTCCTGCTCGACGCGGCCGGTGTCGCCGTGTCGACCGGCTCGGCCTGCCAGGCCGGGGTGCCCGAGCCCTCGCACGTGCTCATGGCCATGGGCCGCACCGAGGCCGACGCCCGCGGCGCCCTGCGCATCACGATCGGGCACACATCGACCGACGCCGACATCGACGCGTTCCTCGCCGCGCTGCCCGCCGCGCACGCGCAGGCCGCCCGTGCCGGGCTCGCCGCCCGCGCCACCTCGTTCGACCGCTGACCCCGGCCCCGGGGCATCCGCTCGTCGGGCTGGCTCGTTCCCCTGTTGCGTCGTCACCGCGATCGGGGGATCGAGTGGGCAGAGATCGTCCTTCGTGGTGCGGAGAACCGCGATCTCTGCCCACTCGATGCCGCTCGCGGGGTGTTGGAACGTGCTGCGCCTTCCCGGGCATCCGCTCAGGGTGCGCTGTCTACACTGGAACACGTGAAGGTTCTCGCAGCGATGAGCGGCGGCGTCGACAGCGCCGTTGCGGCTGCGCGCGCCGTCGAGGCCGGCCACGAGGTGGTCGGGGTGCATCTCGCGCTCAGCCGCAACGCCGGCACCCTGCGCACGGGCAGCCGCGGCTGCTGCACCATCGAAGACTCGATGGACGCGCAGCGGGCTGCGAACGTGCTCGGCATTCCCTACTACGTGTGGGACTTCTCAGAGCGGTTCAAGGCCGACGTCGTCGACGACTTCATCGCCGAGTACTCGGCCGGCCGCACCCCGAACCCCTGCATGCGCTGCAACGAGCGCATCAAGTTCGCCGCCCTGCTCGAGAAGGCGCTCGCGCTCGGGTTCGACGCCGTCGCCACCGGGCACTACGCGAAAATCGTCGAAGACGCCGACGGCCACCGCGAACTGCACCGGGCGAGCGCCGAAGCCAAAGACCAGAGCTACGTGCTGGGGGTGCTCACGGCCGAGCAGCTCGCGCACGCCTACTTTCCGCTCGGAGACACCCCGTCGAAGGCGCTCGTACGCGAAGAGGCCGCGCGCCGAGGGCTGAGCGTGGCGCAGAAGCCCGACTCCTACGACATCTGCTTCATTCCCGACGGCGACACCAAGGGATGGCTCGCCGAGAAGGTCGGCACCGCGAACGGTGACATCGTCGACCGCACCGGCGCCGTCGTCGGGTCGCACGAGGGTGCGCACGCCTACACCGTCGGCCAGCGGCGCGGCATGCGCCTCGGCACACCGGCCGCCGACGGCAAGCCGCGATTCGTGCTCGAGGTGCGGCCCAAAGAGAACACCGTCGTCGTCGGCCCCAAAGAGGCGCTGGCGGTCGGGCTCATCGCCGGGTCGCGCTTCTCGTGGGCCGGACTGCCGCCCGCCGACCCGACGTCGGCGTTCGACTGCGACGTGCAGATCCGCGCGCACGCCGACCCGGTTCCCGCAGTCGCGGTGCTCGACGGCGACGAGCTCGTCGTCACCCCGGGTCATCCGCTCGACGGCGTCGCGCCGGGGCAGACCGCTGTCATCTACGTCGGCACCCGCGTGCTCGGCCAGTTCACGATCGACCGCACGGTGAGTGCCGTTCCTGTCGAGGCCTGACCGATCGATCGCGTGGCGCGGCCTCGCCTCGGTGACCGGCTTCGCGTAGATTCGCCACGGCGCTACCCGAGCGCTGAATGATGATGAGGAGACTCCGTGTCCTACCCACGTGACTCTATCGATCCGAACCGATACACCGCCGACCCGAACGAAGATCCGGATACGCCGTTCCGCAACCTCGACACGGCCCCGACGACGCTCCCGGTGGCGACCACCGAGCGGCTGCCCGACTCGTGGAACGACGTCGTCGATGCCGACCTGCTCACCGCCGACGAGGTCGTCGAGCGCCAGCGGCAGCGATTCGGCGGCGTGAAGATCGGCTCTGCATTCTTCGGGTGGCTGATCGCCGTGGGCGTCGTCATGATCGTCACCGGGGTGATCGCTATCGTGGCCGTCGCGCTCGGCTTCGACGTGACGCAGAGCCCGCGGGCAATGGCGAGCGACATCCCACTCGATGCCGACACGGTGACCTGGACCGGTGTCGGTGCACTGATGCTGCTCTTGTTCGCAGCGTTCTACTGCGGCGGCTACGTCGCCGGGCGAATGGCCCGATTCAACGGCATCGTGCAGGGCCTCGCCGTCTGGGGGTGGGCGCTCGTCGTCGCGATCGCGGCTGCGATCATGAGCGTGCTCCTCGGGATGCAGAACGACGTCCTCGGCTACGCCGACGCTTTCCCGCGACTCCCGGTCGCCGACGGCGTGATGACGATCGCGCTCATCACCGCCGCCGTGCTCGTCGCCGTCGCGACCCTGGGCGGCGCCATGCTCGGCGGTGTCATCGGGGTTCGATACCACCGCCGCGTCGATCGGTTCGGGCTCGAGGGGTAGCGGCGCCACCGGCCACGACGACCGGTCGGCTCACGGCGGGTGACGGGGGTGCCTCCTAGGATTGCGGTGTGAGCGACATCCCCACCGATTTCGAAGCTGCACGGGCTGAAGCCGACCTGCTCGCCGAACGCATCGAGCGTCATCGGCTCGCGTACTACGCCGACGGCGATTCGCCGGTCTCCGACGCCGAGTACGACGCCGACTTCCACCGGCTCGAGGCACTCGAGCGCGCGTTCCCCGAACTCGCGGGTCAAGACAGTCCGACGCAGCAGGTCGGCGCCGCGATCGTCTCGGCCGGGTTCCCCGAGCACGAACACGCCGAGCGCATGCTGAGCCTCGACAACGTCTTCTCCATCGACGAGTTCCGCGACTGGGCGACGAAAACCGCCGCTGCGGCCGGTCGCCATGTGCGCTGGCTCTCCGAACTGAAGATCGACGGGCTGGCGATCAGCCTCGCCTATCGCAGCGGCGTGCTCGAGACCGCGACCACCCGCGGCGACGGCCGTATCGGCGAGAACATCACCGAGAACGTCGACCTGATCCCGGCGATCCCACGGCGACTCGAGGGCGAGGGCTACCCCTCATTCTTCGAGGTGCGCGGTGAGGTGTTCCTGAGCACGGCAGATTTCCAGGCGTTGAACGAGCGTCAGCACGAGCTGCAGGCGGCGTACCAGGCCGAGCAACTTGCGAAGGGTCGCGCCATCGACGAGATCCCCACGAAGTACCCCGAGTTCGCGAACGCGCGCAACACGGCCGCGGGCAGCCTGCGGCAGCGTCGTGAGAAGAAGAACGAGCTCGAGCTCTCGCTCATGCGCGAACGGCTCGGGCGTCTTGCCCTGTACCTGCACGGCATCGGCGCCTGGCAGCACCCGGCAGTGCAGGCGCAGTCAGAGATCTACGAGCTGCTCGCCGGCTGGGGTCTGCCGGTCTCGCCGCACTCGCGCGTGTTCGAAACCGTAGACGAGGTCGCCGAGTACATCGCCGATCGCGGTGAGCATCGGCACGACGTCGAGCACGAACTCGACGGTATCGTCGTCAAGGTCGACGAGCTCGCCCTGCACGACGAGCTCGGCGCCACGAGTCGTGCGCCGCGCTGGGCGATCGCCTTCAAGTACCCGCCCGAAGAGGTGCACACGAAGCTGCTCGACATCGTGGTCGGCGTGGGCCGCACGGGTCGGGCGACACCTTACGCGGTGATGGAGCCCGTGAAGGTCGCCGGCTCCACCGTGCGTCAGGCGACGCTGCACAACCAGCAGGTTGTCAAGGCGAAGGGCGTGCTCATCGGCGACACCGTGGTGTTGCGCAAGGCCGGCGAGGTCATCCCCGAGATCCTCGGCGCGGTCGAGCAGTCGCGCGACGGCACAGAGCGCGAGTGGCAGATGCCCGAGTTCTGTCCTGAGTGCGGCACTCCGCTGCGGGCGATGAAAGCGGGCGACATCGACCTGCGCTGCCCCAACGCGAGGTCGTGCCCGGCGCAGGTGCGCGGGCGGGTCGAGCACATCGGCTCCCGCGGCGGTCTCGACATCGAGGCGCTCGGCGAGGTGACTGCTGCTGCGCTCACCCAGCCCGAGATCCCCGAGGTGCCTCCGCTCGTGACCGAGGCCGGCTTGTTCGAGCTCACCATCGACGATCTGCTGCCGATCGAGGTCGTCGTGCGCGATACCGAGACCGGCCTGCCGAAGCTCGACGACGAGGGTGCTGCTCGGGTGCGGGCACCGTTCCGCCGTTCGCCGAGCGCCGCCGAGCGCAGGGCGGGTGTCGAGGGGCCCCAGCCGTCGGCGAGCGCCGTGAAGCTCATCGACGAACTCGGCAAGGCGAAGACGAAGCCGCTCGCGCGGCTGCTCGTCGCACTCAACATCCGGCACGTCGGCCCGGTCGCCGCGCGAGCGCTCGCCGACTGGTTCGGGTCGCTCGACGCGATCCGCGCGGCCACGCGCGAGCAGCTTGCCGAGGTCGAAGGGGTCGGCGGCATCATCGCGGACTCGCTCATCGAATGGTTCGCCGTCGACTGGCATCTCGAGATCATCGAGCGGTGGACGGCTGCGGGCGTGCAATGGGCGACTCCGGGTCATCCGGGTCCTGGCGCCGCCGGCGAAGCCGGGGGACTGCTCGTCGGTTTCACGGTGGTGGCGACCGGCAGCCTCGACGGCTTCACCCGCGAGGGGGCGCAAGAGGCGATCATCGCCGCCGGTGGCAAGTCGGCGTCGAGCGTCTCGAAGAAGACCGACTTCGTGGCGGCGGGTCCCGGTGCGGGCTCGAAGCTCGCCAAGGCCGAAGAGCTCGGCATCCGGGTGCTCGACGCAGCGCAGTTCGCGGTGCTCGTCACCGAGGGGCCGTCGGCACTCGACGAATAGGCCCCAGTGTTGGCGCATGCCTCGGCACGAGGCATCCGACCGCGCTTCGCGCCCCGATAGAATCGGTTGATCCCCACCACGAGACGACGGAGCAGCATGTCCGAAATCAGTGCGGAGCAGGTCGCACACCTCGCGAACCTCGCACGCATCGCGCTCACCGACGAAGAGATCGGGCACTTGACGACCGAGCTCGGCCAGATCATGCACGCGGTCGAGAAGGTGAGCGAGGTCGCCACGCCCGACGTGCCGCCCACCAGTCACCCGATCCCCATGCAGAACGTGTACCGCGACGACGTGGTCGGCGCCAGCGTGTTGAGCGTCGACGAGGCGCTCGCGGGCGCCCCCGAGCGCGACGGCGACCGGTTCGTGGTTTCGGCGATCCTGGGAGAAGAGCAGTGAGCGACGAACTGATCCGGCTGTCCGCCGCCGAGCTCGGCATCAGGCTCGCAGCGGGCGAGGTCTCGTCGGTCGAGGCGACCCGCGCGCACCTCGACCGCATTTCGGCCGTCGACGGCGCCGTGCACGCGTTCCTGCACGTCGCCGGCGAGCACGCGCTCGAGACCGCCGCCGCGGTCGACGCCAAGCGCGCCGCAGGCGAGCCGCTCGGCCCGCTCGCGGGTGTGCCGATCGCGATCAAAGACGTGCTCGTCACCAAGGGCATCCCGTCGACCTCGGGCTCGCGCATCCTCGAGGGCTGGATCCCGCCCTACGACGCGACCCCGGTCACGAAGGTGCGCGAAGCCGGCCTCGTGCCCCTCGGCAAGACCAACATGGACGAGTTCGCCATGGGTTCGTCGACCGAGCACTCCGCCTACGGCCCCACGCACAACCCGTGGGACCTCGAGCGCATCCCCGGCGGCTCGGGCGGCGGCTCCGCCGCGTCCGTCGCCGCGTTCGAGGCGCCCCTCGCGCTCGGCAGCGACACCGGCGGCTCCATCCGCCAGCCGGCGCACGTCACCGGCACCGTCGGCGTCAAGCCCACCTATGGTGCAGTGAGTCGGTACGGCTCGATCGCCCTCGCCTCGTCGCTCGACCAGGTCGGCCCGGTCACCCGCACCGTGCTCGACGCGGCACTGCTGCACGACGTCATCGCAGGGCACGACCCGCACGACTCGACGTCCATTCCCGAGACGTGGCCGTCGATGGCCGAGGCCGTCAGGCGAGCCGATGTCTCAGGCCTGCGCATCGGCGTCATCAAAGAGCTCGACGGCGAGGGTTTCCAGGCCGGCGTGCGACAGCGGTTCCACGAGTCGCTCGACCTGCTCGCCAAGCACGGTGCCGAGATCGTCGAGGTCTCGGCCCCGCACTTCGAGTACTCGATCGCGGCGTACTACCTGATCCTGCCGGCCGAGGCATCGTCGAACCTCGCGAAGTTCGACTCGGTGCGCTTCGGCCTGAGGGTGACACCCGACGGCGGCGGCACGGTTGAGCAGGTCATGGCGGCAACGCGCGAGGCGGGCTTCGGACCCGAGGTCAAGCGACGCATCATCCTCGGCACCTACGCACTGTCGGCCGGCTACTACGACGCCTACTACGGCAGCGCCCAGAAGGTGCGCACGCTCGTGCAGCGCGACTTCGACGCGGCCTTCGAGAAGGTCGACGTGCTCGCCTCGCCGACGGCGCCCACGACGGCGTTCAAGTTCGGCGAGAAGCTCGCCGACCCGCTGTCGATGTACCTCAACGACATCGCGACGATCCCCGCGAACCTCGCCGGCGTTCCCGGTATCTCGGTGCCGTCGGGCCTCGCGCCCGAAGACGGCCTGCCCGTGGGCATCCAGTTCCTCGCGCCGGCGCGCGAAGACGCACGGCTCTACAACGTCGGCGGCGCGCTCGAGCAGCTGCTCGAGGCCGAATGGGGCGGGCCGTTGCTCGCCGACGCGCCCGATCTCTCCACCCACGAGCTCACCGCGACCGAGGAAGGCGCACTCTGATGGCCCGCGCTGAACTGATGGACTTCGACAAGGCCCTCGAGCTCTTCGAGCCGGTCATCGGCCTCGAGGTGCACGTCGAGCTGAACACCACGACCAAGATGTTCTCGCCGGCACCAAACCCGGCCAACTCGGCCTACCACGGCGCCGAGCCGAACACGCTGGTGTCACCGGTGTGCCTCGGCCTGCCCGGATCGCTGCCGGTGGTCAACGGTGAGGCGGTGCGTTCGTCGATCTCGCTCGGCCTCGCGCTCGGCTGCTCGATCGCCGCGTCGAGCAGGTTCGCTCGCAAGAACTACTTCTACCCCGATCTCGCGAAGAACTACCAGATCTCGCAGTACGACGAGCCGATCGCCTTCGAGGGTCAGGTCGAGGTCGAGATCGCGAACGGCCGGGTGTTCCAGGTTCCGATCGAGCGCGCGCACATGGAAGAAGACGCGGGCAAGCTCACGCACGTCGGCGGTTCGACGGGCCGCATCCAGGGCGCCGAGTACTCGCTCGTCGACTACAACCGCGCCGGGGTGCCGCTCGTCGAGATCGTCACGAAGCCGATCCTCGGCGCCGAGGCCGATGCACCCGAGCTCGCGAAGGCCTACGTCTCGACCATCCGTGACATCGCGCTCTCGCTCGGCATCTCAGAGGCCCGCATGGAGCGCGGCAACCTGCGCTGCGACGCCAACGTGTCGCTGCGTCCGCGGGGCGCCGAGAAGCTCGGCATCCGCACCGAGACGAAGAACGTCAACTCCTTCCGTTCGATCGAGCGGGCCGTGCGCTACGAGATCCAGCGGCAGGCCCACATTCTCGCCAAGGGCGGCTCGATCACGCAAGAGACGCGGCACTGGCACGAAGACACCGGCACCACGAGCCCCGGCCGGCCGAAGTCCGACGCCGACGACTACCGCTACTTCCCCGAGCCCGACCTGCTGCCGGTCGTGCCGTCGGCCGAGCTGATCGACGAGCTGCGCGCGGCCCTTCCCGAACCTCCGGCCGCGCATCGGCGCCGGCTGAAGGCCGAGTGGGGCTTCACCGATCTCGAATTCCAGGATGTCGCGAACTCGGGCCTGCTCGTCGAGCTCGACGAGTCCGTGAAGGCCGGAGCCACGCCCACCGCGGCGCGCAAGTGGTGGACGGGCGAGATCGCGCGCCTCGCGAACGCCGCCGGTCAGGATGCGTCGAGCCTCGTGACTCCGACGCACGTCGCCGAGCTCGCGAAGCTCGTCGACGCCGGCACGCTCACCGACCGGCTCGCCCGGCAGGTGCTCGAGGGCGTCGTCGCGGGCGAGGGGTCGCCGCAGCAGATCGTCGACGCACGAGGTCTCGCAGTGGTCTCCGACGACGCCGCACTCATCGCCGCCATCGACCAGGCGCTCGCGTCGCAGCCCGATGTGCTCGCGAAGATCCGCGACGGCAAGGTGCAGGCAGCCGGCGCGGTCATCGGCGCGGTCATGAAGGCGATGCACGGCAAGGCCGACGCGGCGCGCGTGCGCGAACTGGTGCTCGAACGCGCCCAAGGCTGACGAAGGCGGGCTTTCGGTCGCCGTCGGTGCCTCCGTCGCACCGGAGGACCGGAGTCGGCTACGGCGTCACAGGGCTCGGGTCGCCCGCACGCCTGCCCGCAGGCAGCGGACCGAGAAGCAGCGCGGCCGCCGTGAGAACGAGCGCGCTCGCGACCGCAACGGTGAAGTCGAGTCCGAAGACGATCACAGCGAACGACGGGATCACCATGCACCCGGCCGCGAGCCCCGTCGACCAATCCGACGCGCGGTAGCCGCGCGCGGATGACGGGCGTTCGAGCCGCCCGAGCAGGAGCGAGATCCCCGCGAGCACGCCGGCCATGACAACGAAGATCACGGGCCTGGTCAGCCACCACTCGGTGGAACCAGCTGTCGGGGTCGGCAGGGGAGTGAGCAGAAGCAGGCCGATGACCAGCACGAGCACGGGCACGTGCCACAGGTAGATCGTCATCAGGCGGGAGCCGACGATCGCCACGGCCACTCGCACAGGTCGCATGGCCCCGACACGTTCCAGCACGGGATGCGCAAGCACTAGGAGGCAGGTCTGCCCGACCGCGAGCGCGACGAGTGCGAAGTTCGGCGGATTGAGGTTGTCCAGCATGTTCCCGGAGTACCCGACTCCGACGAGACCGGCGAGCAACAGGTATGCGCCCAGACCGATCGCCACGATCGTGGCGCTGGATCTGGCGCCGAACCATCCGTCTGCGATCCAGAAGCCGAGCTGTTGCGCGAACAACCAGACGAACGTCATGTTCAGGAGGCCGAGCGGCTCGATGCCGGTGGCGACTCGAAGGACGTCGAAGATCACCGCTCCCGCTGCCAGGGTCGCGAGCGTCCGCCAGCGAGCCTGCGCGTGGAGGATCGCGAGCCCTGGGAGGTATGCCTGCGCGAAGGCGTAGGCCGCCAGGAACCAGAGCGGCGAAGAGACGCCGAGGGCGATGAGCCGGATCACGGCGGGATCGATACCCGCAAGGTGCATCGCCAGCACGCCGAGCGCAAGCGCGGCGAACAGGGCGATCGACGGGCGAGCGAGTCTGAGGATACGGGACCGGATGAAGTCCGCCGCCGTTCTGCCTGAGGCCTCCATGCGCCGCCACGCAACGATCCCGGCGAAACCACCCACCACGAAGAAGAGCGGCATGATCAGCGCGATCCACGTGACCGGGCCGATCCAGTTCGTCTCGAGTAGCGTTTTCTCGACGACGAGTCCGCGCCCTGGAATGACAGTCGCGCCGATCATCAGCATGTGGCCGACGACCACCACCGCGACGCAGAGCACACGGACCAGATCCATGACGGGGTCACGTGCGGTTGCACCGAGCATGGCGGCGGCGGAATACGATGCGCTCGACTCGCTCACGACCCCTCCGACAGGCTCAAGCTGGCCTACTGCAAGTCTGGCACGATCACCGAAGGGCGACGCCGAGAGAATGCTGCAACGCGACGCGGAGCGCCGCGACGCGGTACGCGTGGCCGTTCACAGCGGGCTCAATGCCGGCTGCCATAGATTGGTCGTCCCCTGAACGATTGACGAGGACATCATGGGCTTCTTGGATCGACTCTTCGGCGGCGGCGACTCGCGCGACCAGCGCACCGCACCGCCGGTTCCCCAGGCTCGACGGCTGAGCGACGACGAACTCGCCGTCGAGCGCTACCGGTACCTGCTGCGCACGGCACCGCCCGAGTCGATCGAGGCGGTGCACACCGAGGCGTTCGCGAAACTCACTCCCGAGCAGCGTCAGGCCGTGTACCGCTCGCTCGCCGACCAGATGCCCGCAGGGGAGCGACTCGTCTCCGACGAGCCCAGCGCGCTCGCGCGTGCCGCGACGCGGGCGGAGCTCCGCTCGCCGGGCAGCATGGAGCGCGCCTTCAACGGCGCGAATGCTCAGGGTGGCGGCCGCACGCAGGGTGGGCCGTCGATGGGGCAGATGATCGGCAGCTCGATGCTCGGCACCATCGCCGGTGTCGTGATCGGCTCGGCGATCGCGCAGGCGTTCCTGCCCGATCCTGCCGCGTTCGAAGCCGGTGGCGACACGAGCGGCGATGCCGGGTCGGGTGATGCCGGTTCGGCCGATGCCGGTGCTGCCGACGCCTCGGGTGCCGATGGCGGCGGCGACTTCGGCGGGTTCGGCGACTTCGGCGGCGGCGGCGACTTCGGTGGCGGCGGCGACTTCGGGTTCTGATCACCCGTGCCCGTGGTGCCGGTGACGGTGGCAGCGGCTAGGGTTCGAGCATGAGCAAGCAGGACGGCTCGTCGCGCCAGGTCACCACCGGCCCGGTCGACGATTCGGCGACCCCGATCCTGCACGTCGACATGGACGCCTTCTTCGTCTCGGTCGAGTTGCTGAAGCGCCCCGACCTGCGCGGCAAGCCGGTGCTCGTCGGCGGCACCGCCGGGCGCGGGGTCGTCGCAGCGGCGAGCTATGAGGCCCGCAAGTACGGGGTGAACTCAGCGATGCCGATGTCGATCGCGTTGCAGCGTTGCCCGAACGCCGTGGTGCTGCGCGGCGACTACGCCAGCTACTCGACCTACTCGAAGCGTGTGATGGAGATCTTCCAAGAGATCACCCCGCTCGTCGAACCGCTCTCGATCGATGAGGCCTTCCTCGACGTGTCGGGGGCGCGTCGCCTGCACGGCAGCCCCGCCGAAATCGCATGGACGATCCGCAGGCGCGTCCTCGACGAGACCGGGCTGACGTGTTCCATCGGCGTGGCGGCGACCAAATACGTCGCCAAGGTCGCTTCGAGTCGGGCGAAACCCGACGGCATGCTCGTCGTGCCGGCTGCCGACACGATCACGTTCCTGCACCCACTGCCTGTCTCGGCGCTCTGGGGGGTCGGCAGTGTCACCGAAGAGTCGCTTGCCAGGTTCGGGCTGCGCACGGTGGGCGACGTCGCGGCGATGCCGGCATCTGCCCTCGAACGCGCGGTCGGGCCCGCTCTCGCGGCGAAGCTGGGCAGTCTTGCGAACGGCATCGACCCGCGGCACGTGCACACGACGCGCACCGAGAAGAGCATCGGCCACGAGAACACCTTCGGGCACGACCTCGTCGACCCCGTCGAGATCCGACGTGAACTGCTGAGGCTCTCGAACAACGTGGCCGTGCGCCTGCGAAAGGCGGGCCTCGTCGCCCGCACGGTGACCCTCAAGCTGCGCTACGGCGATTTCCGCACGGTCACCCGGTCGCGTACGCTCTCGGAACCCACCGATGTCGCACGGCGCATCTACGACGAGGCCTCCGACGCGCTCGGCGAACTCATCGGCGACGGCGAGCGGGTTCGGCTCATCGGCGTGCGTGCCGAGCACCTGCGGGTTTCGACGACCGGGGCTATGCTCTGGGATCCCGATGAAGACTGGCGCGACGCCGAGCGCACCATCGACGAGGTGACCGCCAAGTTCGGCCGGGGTGCGGTCACGCCGGCGGCGCTCGTCGGTCGGGTCGGCGATCGCCGCGCCGGCCGGCCGCGTTCGGGCGCCCCCGGCGGCAACGGCACCGCCGCCGCCGCCGACCACGACGGTACCGCCGCCGACGACGAAGACACCGCCGCAGCCGCGCGCGGCTGGGGGTGGTAACCCGCGACCTCGCCGGGTAGCGTTGCGGGCATGGCTGATCTCGTTCTCGAACTCGCCCAGACGGTCGCCGGCATCGGCGTCAAGACCTCCTACGGAGACCCGGTCGACATCGACGGCACCAAGGTCGTGCCCGTCGCACTCGGCTACTACGGGTTCGGCGGTGGCAGCGGCACCGGCGATGGTGTGGGCAGCAAAGAGATCCATGGCCAGGGCAGCGGCAGCGGTGGCGGCGGTGGCGGCGTGTCCATTCCTCTCGGCGCATATGTCGGGCGCGGTGGCGATGTGCGCTTCGAGCCGAACATCATCGGGCTGCTGCTCGTGGCGACCCCACTCGTGTGGGTCACGGGCAAGGCGCTGCGATGGGTCATCCGAGCGCTCAAGCGCTGACGAAGGCCGCTCGGCCGCAGTGTGCCGCGGCCGCCGGCGCAGCGGCGTATACTCGAGCCTGAACACGGGAGTCCGGTGAGCCGGGCTGAGAGGAAGGTTCTCAACCTTCGACCGTCGAACCTGATCTGGGTAATGCCAGCGCAGGGAGGCTGAACACATCTCATATTCCCGTGCCTCTTTCCACGAGTAGAAAGGGCACGACAGTGCACGCAACCATCTCCGCATCCGGTTCCGCCACGACGAACCCAGCGCCGCGCCTGCGCTGGCGCGTCGTCGACATCGTCGTCGCGAGCGTCATCGGCGTCGCCGTCGGCGTCATCTTCTGGGCCTGGGGTGTCGCCTGGGCGCCGATCTCAGCGCCCATCGAGGCGCTGCTTCCCGGGCTGCAGGCAGCGCCTGCGGCCGTCTGGCTCATCGCCGGCGTTCTCGGCGGACTCATCATCCGCAAGCCGGGCGCCGCACTGTACACCGAGGTCGTCGCGGCGGTCGTCTCGGCCCTGATCGGCAGCCAGTGGGGCGGTCTGCTGACCATCGAGGCCGGCCTCGTGCAGGGGCTCGGCGCCGAACTCGTCTTCGCGCTCTTCCTCTACCGCTACTGGCGGTTCCCGGTGGCACTGCTCGCCGGAGCGGCGGCGGGCCTGGGCATGGCCATCAACGACCTGATTCTCTGGTACGCGGGCGCAGCACCGGCGTTCGCCACGATCTACACCCTGTCGGCGGTCGTCGGCGGTGCGCTCATCGCGGGCGGATTGTCGTGGCTCGCGATGCGCGGACTCGCCCGCGCCGGCGCGCTCGGCCGGTTCGCTGCGGGGCGCGAGCTGCAGGCGGTCTGACGTGCGGGGCGGCACGATCGCCGCCCCTGCACCCGCGTCGATCGAGGCGCGCAGCTGGGGGTGGCGGCACGGGGGCCGGCGCGCGCCCGCCGTCTCGGGCCTCGACCTGCGCGTCGAGCCGGGCGAGCGGGTGTTGCTGCTCGGCGCGTCGGGTGCGGGAAAGTCGACCCTGTTGCACGGGCTGGCCGGCGTGCTGGGCGGTGACGACGAGGGCGAGTCGTTGGGCGAACTCACCATCGACGGTCGTCGGCCTTCGGCCGTGCGGGGGCGTTCGGGCCTCGTCCTGCAAGATCCCGATTCACAGATCGTCATGGCGCGCGTCGGCGACGACGTCGCGTTCGGGCTCGAGAACCTCGGCGTCCCCGCCGACGAGATCTGGGCGCGTGTCGGCGCGGCACTCGACGCCGTCGGGCTGGCGCTGCCGCTCGATCACTCGACGGCGGCGCTGTCGGGCGGCCAGCGGCAGCGGCTGGCCCTCGCCGGTGTGCTCGCGATGCGTCCCGGGCTCATCCTGCTCGACGAGCCGACGGCGAACCTCGATCCCGATGGGGTGCACGAGGTGCGCGACGCCGTGGCCCGGATCGCCGACGAGACCGGAGCGACGCTCGTCGTCATCGAGCACCGCGTTTCGGTGTGGCTGCCGGTCGTCGACCGGGTCGTCGTGCTCGGGCAGGGCGGGCTCATCGCCGACGGCCGTCCCGACGACGTGCTGGTCGAGCAGGCGGCACCCCTTCGTGCGGCGGGGGTCTGGCTGCCGTCGGATGTCCCGTGGCGGGCCGATCCCTCGACGGCCCGGGGTTCCGAGCCGCTGATGACCGCGCATCGGCTCGATGTCGCCCGAGTGCCCGGTGTGCCGGTGCAGCGCGGCATCGACCTGCGCGTCGACTCGGGCTGCATCACCGCGATCACCGGGCCCAACGGAGCGGGCAAGTCGACCCTCGCGCTCACGATGGCGGGTCTGCTGCGACCCGAAGGCGGACGCCTCGAACCCGGGGCGCCGATGGCGGGCGCCCGCGGAACCGAGCCGTGGCGGTGGCGCTCCCGAGACCTGCTCACCCGCATCGGCACCGTGTTCCAGCATCCCGAGCACCAATTCCTGACCGGATCGGTGCTCGCAGAGCTCGAGGTCGGGCCGCGCGCGCTCAAGATGTCTCCGGCCGAGCGGCGCGAACGCATCGAACCGCTGCTCTCGTCGCTGCGGCTCGAAGCGCTCACCGCGGCGAACCCGTTCACTCTCTCGGGCGGCGAGAAACGCCGGCTCTCGGTCGGCACGGTGCTCGTGACGCGACCGCGCATGCTCGTGCTCGACGAGCCCACGTTCGGGCAGGACGCCAACACCTGGCGTGAGCTCGCGCGCCTCATCACCGACCTGCGCGACGAGGGCGTCGGCATCATCGCCGTGACGCACGATGACACGTTCATCGACGCGGTCGCCGACTCGCGATTCGGGCTCGCGCTCGCCGGCGGTGCCGCGTTGACCGACGCCCCGGTGCGCGGTCGCTCGAACGGCGGGGGTGTGTCGGCATGAGCATCGCCGCCGTTCGCCCCGACCTGCCGCTCGCGTCGATCAATCCCGTCGCGAAGGTCGCGGCGACGATTCCGCTCTCGATCGGGCTCATACTCACGCTCGATCCGGTGTCGGCGGGCGTGGCGATCCTCTGCGAACTCATCCTCTTCACCGCCGTCGGGCTCGGGCCCCTGCTGTGGTCGCCCCGCACCCTGCCCGTCTGGATCGCGGCGCCGCTCACCGGCATCAGCATGGTGCTCTACGGCGAGCCCTCGGGCACGACGTACTGGCAGTTCGGCCTCATCGAGGTGAGCGACGGATCGATCGCGATCGGGCTCGCCACGATGACGCGCGTGATCGCCATCGCGTTGCCGGCGGTCGTGCTCTTCCTCACGATCGATCCCACCGACTTCGCCGACGGGCTCGCCCAGACGCTGAGGTTGCCCGCGCGCTTCGTGCTCGGCGCGCTTGCGGCGCTGCGGCTCGTCGGATCGTCGATCGACGACTGGCGCAACCTGGCGCTCGCCCGCAGGGCCCGCGGCGTCGCAGATCTCGGTGTCGTGCGGCGCAGCCTCGGCCAGGCGTTCGCGTTGCTCGTGCTCGCCATCCGCCGGGGCGGCACGCTCGCGACGGCGATGGAGTCGCGCGGGTTCGGTGCTCCGGTGCAGCGCACCTGGGCGCGCACGGCGACGTTCGGCGCGCCCGAATGGTGCGTGATCGCGGTCGGATGCCTCATCGCGGTCGTGTCGGTGTCGGCGGCGATCCTCACCGGAAGCTGGAACCTTGTCTGGTCGTGACGGTGTCGCGACCCCCGCGGTCGCGGCGATCATCGCGGCCGTGCGCGGACGACGAACACCGATCGTGCTCATCGACGGGCCGAGCGGTGCCGGCAAGTCGACACTCGCCGACGCGGTCGTCGCGGCGTGGCCCGGCGTCGAGCCGACCCTTGTTCGCCTCGATGACGTGTACCCCGGATGGTCGGGGCTCGACCTGGCCGGTGAGCAGCTCGCCCGCACGCTCGTGCCGTCGTTGCTGCGCGGCGATGTCGGCCGCTGGCGACGGTGGGACTGGGCGGCCGATCGCGCCGGCAACCCCGAGGTGAACCGCCCCGGCCAGGCCCTCGTCATCGAGGGGTGCGGCGCGTTCACCGCGGGCCGTGCGGCGCGCGACGCCGTGCGGGTCTGGGTCGAGGCATCCGATCGTGTTCGCAAGCAACGTGCGCTCGACCGCGACCAGGGGCGTTTCGACCCGTACTGGGAAATGTGGGAGCGGCAATGGCGTCGGCATGTGCGCCGTACCAGGCCGGTGCTCGTCGACGCCATCAGGGTGCGCGCCGTCGACATCTGATCGGCGGCCGCCTCATGCCTCGGCACGTGCCGCGACGAGCTGCCGTTCGACTCGCGTGTCCCTGCCACCGTAGGGCCGCGAGGACTACGGTAGTGACATGAGTGGAGATACGGCAGGCGTGCAGTACGTCGCGGAGTTCATCGACGGTCCGCTCGAGGGCGACTTCGAGCACCGCGCCCTCGTCTCGGGCAAGCCCGAGACGCGTGTGGGCATGGTTGCCGCAGTCGACGGGCTCGAGTCGCTCTTCTGGTACGACGCGGTCGACCAGCATCACGTGAACGGCCAGCTTCGCGTGCGGTTCCGATTCGACGCGGGTGATTCCGATCCCGTCGAGTTCGACGAGGACAACAACGACTGATGGAGCAGGCCCGGGCGCTCACCACGAGGTAGGCGACTCGAGCGCACGGTGCGTCGGTGTCGTCAGCTCGATTGGCCTGCGACGAAGGCGCTGATGAGCGCGGCCGGGTTCACGAGGCGCCACAGCGGTCCCGGATCGCCGATGCCACTCGAGAGTTCGAGTTCCGACGTGAGGTCGCCGTCGGCCGTCGTGACCGCGACGCGGCCCACCACGCGCCCGGCCGGCGCCGTGGTGAACCGCTCGACGGTGACCGACACCTCGCCCGGATCGCTGCCCCACGCGGCATCGGTTCGGTCGGCGGTCGCAATCAGCTCGGCGGTGTCGCCCCACGCCGATTCGACGCTGCCGTAACTCGTGCCCGCCGTGATGACGCTGATCGGCTGCGCCGCGGCCGACACCGACTGCGTGGTCTGCACGACGGCGGCATCGAGTGTTTCGTAATCGGGCATGAGCGTCAGTGCGCCGATGACGCGATGGGGCTCGTCGCCCTCGGCCGCGGTCACGGTCGTCGTGTAGATGAAGCTGACGCCCGCCTCATCGGTGTAGCTGCGTGCGATCGCGCGGATTCCCTCGTCGCCGAGCCGGTCGACGACATCGGGAACGTTGCGGGCGCCGAACGTGTTGGAGTCGGGAGCCTCATAGATCGCCGCGAGTTCTGGATCTGCGAGCACGAGCGCCGCGAGCCGGGTGAGCTCTTCGGGCGTGCCGACGTTGTCTCCCGACAGTCCCGTCGCATCGGCGACACGGGTCGCCGTGAAGCCCTGCTCGGCGAGCCACTCGTTCGCGGCCGTGACGTACGCGTCGACGCTGCCGTATGCCCAACGCACGAGCGTGTCGGCGTGGTTGTTGCTGGAGGCGAGCAGCACGGCGCGAACGACGTCGCGCTCTGACCAGGTATCGCCGGGCGAGACCTGCAGGGTGCGCGACCCCTCGGCCTCATATCGCAGGTAGTCGGTGTAGTCGGCGGGGCCGATCCGCAGTCCGGGGCCATCACCGTCGGCGGGCAGCGGTAGGGACTCGAGCGTCGCGAGCACCGTCACCAGCTTCACCGCACCGCCGATCGGCACTGCGTCGGAGTCACCGGCGGCCGCGAGAGCTGCGGCGCTGCCGTCTTCGGACACGAGGGCGAGCGCGCTCGCGCCTTCGTCGGGCAGCACGATGGGCGCCGCGGCGCCCGCTTCGGATGTCTCGGCCGAGGTCGTCGCGAGGTGCACCGACGGTTCGGGGAGCGGGCCGAGGAGCATTGCCGGGCCGTACACGCCGACGGCGAGGATCGCCACTGCCCCGAGGGTGATGCCGATGATGCGGCCGGGGCGCAGATTCATGGACTCAGGGTAACCCGGTCTGGCTCAGGCCCAGCCCAGCTCGTGCAGCCGGTCGTCGTCGATGCCGTAGAAGTGCGCGATCTCGTGCACGAGGGTCACGTGGATCTCATCGCGCAACTGGCCTTCGTCGTCGCAGATGGCGAGCAGCGGTTCGCGGAACAGGATGATGCGGTCGGGCATCTCGCCGAAGCCGTACCGGTCGCGTTCGGTGAGCGCCCATCCCTCGTAGAGGCCGAGCGTGTCGAGCGAGCCGTCTTCAGGGCGATCCTCGACCACGAACACGACGTTCTCGAGTCCGTCGACCATGTCATCGGGCAATCGGTCGAGTTCATCGACGACCAGTGCTTCAAAGGCTTCGGCGTCGAGGTGCACGGCCTGCTCCGATCCGGGGCATTGGGGTGAGTAACGGGGCTTGAACCCGCGACCTCCTGGACCACAACCAGGCGCTCTACCGACTGAGCTATACCCACCATGTGTCGACCGCCGAGGCGATCTGGCAACTACAAGAGACTACTACACCTTGGAGGAGAACTCGTGCACGACCGACGCCGCGAGCGTCTGCAGGTCTTGGCTCGACGGGCCGGGGTCGGCGACGAACACTGCGCGCCGGTAGTAGTGCAGTTCACGGATCGACTCGAGGATGTCGGCGAGGGCGCGGTGCCCGCCGTTCTTCGCCGGTGCGTTGAAGTATGCACGCGGGTACCAGCGCTTCGCGAGCTCTTTGATCGATGACACGTCGACGTTGCGATAGTGCAGGTGTGCGTCGAGGCGCGGCATGTATTTCGTGAGGAATGCGCGGTCGGTGCCGATGGAGTTGCCCGCGAGCGGGGCCTTCTGCTCTGCGGGGACGTGCTTCAGGACGTACTCGAGCACCTGGTACTCGGCGTCGGCAACGCTCACTCCGTTGGGGATCTCTTCGATGAGGCCCGACTCGGTGTGCATCGCTCGTACGAACTCGCCCATTGACTCGAGCGCGCTCGCGTCGGGCTTGATGACGATGCTGAGCCCCGCGTCGACGGGCGTCAGGTCGTAGTCGGTGATGATGACCGCGATCTCGACGAGCTCGTCGACCTCGAGGTCGAGCCCGGTCATCTCACAGTCGATCCAGACCAGTCGGTCACTCGAGGAAGCCATGCGGCGAGTCTAGCGGGGGGCGCCGACACCGACCGCCGAGCCGAGCACGGACGTCCCCCCGGAGAGATTCGAACTCCCGACCAAGTGGGTAGAAACCACCTGCTCTGTCCACTGAGCTACGGGGGGGGGCGACGATGGAACGTGCATCAGACAGCATAGCCACCGCACGCTGATCGCCTGCGCTGTGCCGGTCGACGCTCAGCCTTCGGTGGGAAGGCCGACGTCATCGGTCATCGTGCGTCGACGCGATCGTCTCCGGGTGACGCGGATGGCGAGCGCGATGAGCGGGAACAGCAGCACCGAGAGCATTCCCGCACCGACGAGCGCCGCAGCCGTACCGGTGTCGAGTTCGTTGCGATCCACACCGATCGCCGTGACTGCGACGATGATCGGCAGGCCGGTCGCTCCGAAGAGCGCGGTCGCGATGCGATCGCGCCGGCTTGCGCCGGGTACCGCGGCGAGCAGCGACGGTATGCCGCGCACGACGAGCATCAGCACCAGGAACAACGGCAGCATCGCCATCGTGCGTCCGTCGGCGAACAGGGCGGCGAGGTCGAACTCCACGCCGGTGTTGATGAAGAACACGGGAACGAGGAACCCGTACCCGACAGCCTCGAGCTTCGATTCGACCGCTTCGGCGTCGGCTTTCGGCGCACCCGCGATCAGGAGCCGATAGATCACGCCCGCGGTGAATGCGCCCAGGAGCATGTCGAGGTCGAGCACCATGCTGAGCGCGACGAGTGCGAGCAGCACGAACAGTACGAGGCGAACCGCGAACTGCCCGCTTGTGTGGAGACTCGCCGTGATCGCGTGGTGCAGGCGTTCGCCGAGCCCTTTCGCCGCGAACCAGATGGCGGCGCCGGCGATGACCGCGAAGAGCAGCAGCACGAGTGCCGCGACGAGCGGTGAGCGGCCGCTCAGGAACAACGAGATCGCCAGCAGCGGTCCGAACTCTCCGACCGCACCCAAGGCGATCACCGCGATACCGAACGGCGTGCCGAGGTCGCCCGAGTCGCGAAGCACGGGCAGGATCGTGCCGAGCGCGGTCGACGTGAGCGAGATTCCGATGAACGCCGCAGCGGGCAGATCGACCGCGAAGATGACAGCGATGCCGAGGCCCGCCGCGAGGGAGATGATCCATCCCATCGCGGCGCGGGTCAGTGGCCGGCCGCGGATCTTGCGGAAGTCGATCTCGTTGCCGGCGAGGAAGAACAGCATCGCCAGGCCGAACTCCGACAGGAGGTCGAGGAATGCGTCGGGTACCACCAAGCCGAGACCCGACGGCCCGAGCGCCAGCCCGAGCAGGATCTCGAACACGACGAGCGGAATCGCCAGCCAGCGCCCGATGCCGCGTACGAGCAGCGGCGCGGCCGCGGCGATCGCGGGCACGAACAGCATGGTGCTGACCGAGACTTCCATGGCCCCTCCCCTCGGTGCGCGGCCGAACCCCCAGTCGCGATGCTACTGGGAGCGGATCTCAGCCGCTCGGGTCGGTGTCGATGTCCGCGTCCTGTTTCCTGCTCGAAACACGCCGACGGTATCGTCGGGGCATGCGAGACATGCAGGCCCGGATCATCGCCGAACTCAATGTCACCCCTGCCATCGACCCTGCCGAGCAGGTGCGTGCCCGTATCGACTTTCTGAAGGGGTACCTGCGCACAACGGGGGCCAAGGGCCTCGTGCTGGGCATCAGCGGCGGACAGGACTCCACACTCGCCGGGCGTCTGTGCCGCCTCGCGGTCGAAGAGGTCGTCGCCGAGGGAGGCGCTGCGAGATTCATCGCGGTGCGGCTTCCGTATGGCATGCAGCGTGACGAGGATGACGCGCAGCTGGCACTCGACTTCATCGACCCGCAGGAGACCGTCGTCTTCAACATCCGCGGCGGCGTCGACGGCCTGTCGGCGGACTTCGCCGAGGCGACGGGCCTGCCGATCAGTGACTTCGGCAAGGGAAACGTGAAGGCGCGCACGCGAATGATCGCCCAGTACGCCCTCGCGGGCGAAGGCGGACTGCTCGTGGTGGGCACCGACCACGCCGCCGAGGCGGTCACGGGATTCTTCACGAAGTTCGGCGACGGGGGAGCCGACATCCTGCCCTTGACGGGCCTCACCAAACGGCAGGGGCGGGCGCTGCTCGAATACCTCGGAGCGCCCGAGCGGCTCTCTACGAAGGTTCCGACCGCCGACCTGCTCGACGGGATCCCGGGTCAGTCCGACGAGGCGAACCTCGGGCTGCGCTATCGCGATATCGATGCGTTCCTCGAGGGTGAGGACATCGACGCCGAGATCGCCGAGAAGATCGAGGCGCGGTTCCTGCAGACGCGCCACAAGCGCACCGTGCCGGTGTCGATGTTCGACGAGTGGTGGCGGTGACCCGCGTCAGCGACTGACCCGCGTCGGCGACTGACGAGCCTCAGCGGCTGGGGAGGTCGGTGGCCACCGTCGGGGTCGGTCCGGTCGCGGCGTCTGCAGTGGCGTCGTCGACGGCGACGGTCTCGGTGTAGCGCTCGTGGTGCTGGGCGGCGACCCATGCATCTTGTTGCTCGACGGTCTCGAGTTCGGGCTGTTCGACCCGCTGCGTGCGCCAGCGATCGAGGTCGTTCTGGAATTGCTTGCGCGTGCGCGCCGGGTGGCGCTGCCATTCGAGCAGTCGGTCACGGAACTCTACGACCGCGGGGTCGAGCTGGTACCCGAACGTCGCGGAGGCTCGCTTGAGCTCGTGCAGCTGGTGTGCCGCCCAGTTCGCCGCAATGTCGGAACCGCGGATCGGCAGCAGCCGCACCTGGATGTCGGCCTGACCGACGACGCGGTCGGCGAGCACCTGCTCTTGCGGAGTGAGCGAGTTCCACACCGACGCTTCGGTCGCCGCGTCGACGAGCGCGGCGATGGCCGCGGTCTTCGCCTCGCGGTCGCGCTGTGCGATGACCCGCTTGATCGCGCCCGTCGAGATCACGGCGGCGAGCAAACCGGCAGCGAGCACGGCGACGAAGAGCACGGCAGCCGTGAAGACGGCCGTCTGGGCGTCGCTCGATGTGATCCACGAGATGAAGTCATTCCACCACTGCATGGCCGCAGGCTACCGCGACGGCGTGGCGCCGACGCGACCCGCCTGCGGCGCGCCAAGAACTCGCGACCGCACGCGACGGGCTTCACCGGAAGAGCTCAGCCGCCGCCCGTGGCGACCAGAACTCGCCCAGATCGATCGATCGCATGCCGCCCTGCAGCATGCGTCGCGCCTGGAATCGCGCACTGTCGTCGTGGCCCCTGCGCTCGATGTGACCGATGACCGCGCCGTTCGAACGCGTGACCCGCCACAGGTCGGGCGCGGCAGCCGAGATCGTGATACCGGGTACGACGACGGGGAAGGGTTCGCGGCTTCGTGCGAGTACGGCGGTGCTCATTTCGCTCCTCTCATCGTGCAGCCGGCCCTGCGGTGTGTCTGCGACGATACGCAGACCCACCGACATCCGCCGATTCGATGGGCGGCGAGCGGCGAGGCGAGGCGAACTCAGCCGAGCGCGGTGCCGTGCGCGGCGAACGGTTCGATGCGATCGATCTCGGCCTGGGTGAGCGGTGCCGCATCGAGCGCGGCGACGTTCTGCTCGAGCTGGGCCACACTCGACGCGCCGATGAGCGCGCTCGCGACGAGCGTCTGCCTGAGCACCCACGAGAGCGCGAGCTGCGCGAGCGACTGCCCGCGCTCGGTCGCGATCGCCGAGAGCGCGCGGGCGCGGTCGAGGTACTCGGCACTGATGCGGTCGGGGGAGAGGAACCGGCTCGTCGCGGCTCGCGACCCGGCCGGGACCTCCCCTGACAGGTATCGATCGGTCAGCAGCCCCTGTGCGAGCGGGGAGAACACGATGCTGGCAGCGCCGACTTCGTCGAGAGCCGGGAAGAGACCGGCTTCGATGTGCCGATCGAACATCGAGTAGCGCGGCTGGTGGATGAGCAGCGGAACACCCTCGGCTTCGAGCGCCGCGGCGGCCGTACGGGTCTCATCGGGGCCGTAGTTCGAGATTCCCACGTACAGCGCCTTGCCCTGGCGCACCGCGGTCGCGAGCGCGCCCATCGTCTCTTCGATCGGCGTCTCGGGGTCGGGCCGGTGCGAATAGAAGATGTCGACATAGTCGAGGCCGAGACGCCGCAGGCTCTGGTCGAGCGACGCGAGCAGGTACTTGCGCGAGCCCCACTCGCCGTACGGGCCCGGCCACATGTCGTAACCGGCCTTCGATGAGACGACGAGCTCATCGCGATAGGGCGCGAAGTCGGTTGCGAGCATGCGACCGAAGTTCTCCTCGGCGCTGCCGACGGGAGGGCCGTAGTTGTTCGCGAGGTCGAAGTGCGTGATGCCGAGGTCGAAGGCACGCCGCACGATCGCGCGCTGCGTGTCGTAGGCCCGGTCGTGACCGAAGTTGTGCCACAGTCCCAGCGACAGCGCGGGGAGTTTCAGGCCGCTGCGGCCGACCCGGTTGTACAGCATGCGGTCGTAACGTTCAGGGTCTGCGACGAAGCTCATTCGGCCAACTCTATGGCCACCGGAGGCCGTGTTCCCGCCAGTCCTCGACGGCATCCACTCCTCCTCGACAGCGCCGCCGCGTGCACGGTTCTCCACCGGTGTGCCGAAGGGTCGTCGGATGTCCCGCCGCGGGCCCGAGGCTCGAGTCACGCGGTTCCGGGGCGTCGTCCGGCACGAGGTCGCCCCGGGACCGCGAGCCGTCGATCCGCGGCGGCGCCCGACCGAGGAGTGCACTATGACCGACACCATCACACTGACCGGCATCGTGGGCAGCGACCCGCGACACCACGTCACCAACCAGGGGCTCGCGATCACCTCGTTCCGGTTCGCCTCGCGACACCGGTACTTCGACCGCACCAAGGGCGCCTGGGAGGACGGCGAGACCAACTGGTACACCGTTTCGGCGTTCCGGCAGCTCGCCGTCAACACCAGCCTCTCGGTGCGCAAGGGCGAGCGCCTCGTCGTCCGAGGTCGGCTGCGTCAGCGCGAGTGGAACAACGGCACCAAGGCCGGAACGAACGTCGAGATCGAGGCCGACACGATCGGTCACGACCTCTCGTGGTGCGTCACGACGTACGGACGGCTCGAGAAGCCGCGCGCTGCGGGAACCGAGGCGGACGCCGCCGAGACCGAGGTTGCGGCAGACGGGTCGTCGATCGGCTTCGGTGCGCCTGACGACGCGGCCGGCTGGGGCGTGTCCGACCTCGGAGGGTCGGATCCCGACCACGCGTTCACGGCCTACGACGATGCCGATGAGCGCACCGGTGAGGTGTTCGCCACCGCCGGAGCCGCCGACTGATCGGCGCGACCCGGCCACCCGAGTCGTCACGACTCCATAGACTCGGCTCGGGTGGCCGGCACGACAGCTGAGGAGAACGGTGGCACAACCGATCGGAACGGCGACATCGGTCGCACTGACCGCAATCGTCGTGATCTTCGGGTTCGCAGGCTGCTCGCGGATTCCGCAACCACCGTCGCCGTCGCCGGCGCCATCCGTCTCCGCCCCGGCGGTATCCGACACCCCCGAGGCGACCACAGTGCCCCGACTGCAACCCGACCTCCCAGCAGCCGAGAACCGCGCGTTCTTCGACTCGGTGAACCGTTCGGTCATCGCCGCGAACGAGTCGGCGGGCGGGCGCGACTTCATCGACGCCCTCACTGCAGTCGGATTCGAGCGTTCGGTGATGCAGGTCACCGCCGACCGCACGACCGTCGACCTGCAGGCGGGCTCGGTGCTGTTCTCGGTCCGGCTCGGCGACGACTGCCTCGTCGGCCAGTACGGGCCCGAGTCGGGCGGGTACCACGGCGCGGTGCGGCCTGCCCTCGGCATCGGCGGCTGTCTCGTGGGTCAGACGCGACCCATAGACTGGTAGGCGATATGGCTGACTACATTTACTCGATGGTTCGCGCCCGCAAGGCGGTCGGTGACAAGGTCATCCTCGATGACGTGACGATGGCGTTCCTGCCCGGCGCGAAGATCGGCGTCCTCGGCCCGAACGGCGCCGGCAAGTCGACGATCCTGAAGATCATGGCCGGGCTCGACCAACCGTCCAACGGCGAGGCGAAGCTCACGCCCGGCTACTCGGTCGGCATCCTGATGCAGGAGCCCGTGCTCGACGAGACCAAGACGGTGCTCGAGAACGTGCAAGAGGGCGTCGGCCCCATCAAGGCCAAGCTCGACCGATTCAACGAGATCTCGCACGCGATGGCCGAGCCCGATGCCGACTTCGACGCGCTGCTCGCCGAGATGGGCACCCTCCAAGAGGCCATCGACGCCGCCGACGCGTGGGACCTCGACTCGCAGCTCGACCAGGCGATGGACGCCCTGCGCTGCCCGCCCGGCGATGAGCGGGTCTCGGTGCTCTCTGGTGGTGAGAAGCGCCGTGTCGCACTCTGCAAGCTCCTCCTGCAAAAGCCCGACCTGCTGCTGCTCGACGAGCCCACGAACCACCTCGACGCCGAGAGCGTGCTCTGGCTCGAGCAGCACCTCGCGAAGTACCCCGGCGCTGTGCTCGCCGTGACCCACGACCGTTACTTCCTCGACCACGTCGCCGAGTGGATCTGCGAGGTCGACCGTGGGCGCCTGTACCCCTACGAGGGCAACTACTCGACCTACCTCGAGAAGAAGCAAGAGCGACTCACCGTGCAGGGCAAGAAAGACGCCAAGCTCGCCAAGCGACTCGCCAGCGAACTCGACTGGGTGCGCTCGAACGCCAAGGGTCGTCAGGCGAAGTCGAAGGCGCGCCTTGCGCGCTATGAAGAGATGGCAGCCGAGGCCGAGCGCACGAGAAAGCTCGACTTCGAAGAGATCCAGATCCCGCCGGGCCCTCGACTCGGCGACATCGTGCTCGAGGTGAAGAGCCTGAAGAAGGGCTTCGGCGACCGCACCCTCATCGAGGGCCTCAGCTTCTCGCTGCCCCGCAACGGCATCGTCGGCATCATCGGCCCCAACGGCGTCGGCAAGACCACGCTGTTCAAGTCCATCGTCGGCCTCGAACCCATCGACGGCGGCGAGGTCAAGGTCGGCGAGACCGTCGAGATCTCCTACGTCGACCAGTCCCGCGGCGGCATCGACCCGAAGAAGACCCTCTGGGAGGTCGTCTCCGACGGGCTCGACTACATTCAGGTCGGCAAGACCGAGGTGCCCAGCCGCGCCTACGTCTCGACATTCGGGTTCAAGGGCCCCGACCAGCAGAAGCCGGCCGGAGTGCTTTCGGGTGGCGAGCGCAACCGCCTGAACCTCGCGCTCACGCTCAAACAGGGCGGCAACCTGCTGCTGCTCGACGAGCCCACCAACGACCTCGATGTCGAGACGCTGTCGAGCCTCGAGAACGCGCTACTCGAGTTCCCCGGCTGCGCGGTGGTCATCACGCACGATCGCTGGTTCCTCGACCGCATCGCGACGCACATCCTCGCTTACGAGGGCACCGACGAGAACCCGTCGTACTGGCACTGGTTCGAGGGCAACTTCGAGTCCTACGAGGCGAACAAGATCGAGCGTCTCGGGCCCGAGGCGGCGAAGCCGCATCGTTCGGCCTACCGCAAGCTCACGAGAGACTAGCCATGCGCCTGCACGTGCCGACGCCGCTTCGCTGGAGCGACCTCGATGCCTACGGACATGTGAACAACGCCCGCATGCTCAGCCTGCTCGAAGAGGCGCGCATCCAGGCGTTCTGGGTCAGCGACGACACGTCAGAGCACGCCGTGGGCGCGTCAACGGCGGTGCTCGACGCGAGCCCCGGCGCGAACACCATCACGCTCATCGCCCGCCAAGAAGTCGAGTACCTCGCTCCGATCCCGTACCAACGCCAGCCGCTCGACGTCGAGCTGTGGATCGGGCACATGGGTGGTGCGAGTCTCGACGTCTGCTACGAGGTGTTCTCACCGGCCGACGTCGCACCGCGCGTGCTGTACACGCGCGCGGTCACGACGATCGTCGTCGTTGATGCCGCGACCGAGCGTCCGCGACGCATCAGCGACTCCGAACGCGCCGCATGGGAGCCGTACCTCGAAGAGGCGGTCACGTTCCGCCGCCGCTGAGCGTCAGCGGTCGAGCGGCACGTCGCTGAACGACCCTTCCCAGACGGCTCTGCTACCGGCCTCGCCGATCCGCACGATCGTCCACGTCGATCCGACGGTGATCACCAGCGCGGCGAGCGTCAGCACGACCCCGACGACGATGCGCACGCCGCGCGTCAACCCGCGGCCGTCGGTCGCGGCGGCTCGACGTTTCGCAGCTCGCTCGACGATCGCCCAGACGGCGATCACCGCTGCGAGCACGAGCAGTGCGATGAGCCAGGGAACGATGTCCTCGCCCATCGCAGTGTGCTGCTGGATGAGCGGTGCCGGGGGTACGCGTACTTCGAGCCACTTGCCCGCCTCGATGGTGAGGAGCCCGAGCGGCAGCAGCACCGCCGCACCGATGAGTGCGGGCAGCCACAGCACGCGCCGTGCGGCGGGCCACACCGCGATGACGACGAGCAGCAGGCCGAGAAGCGGCGTGAGCACGATCACGGCGTGCACGAGCAGCACGTGGGCGGGTAGGCCGGCGACTTCGTAGTCCATTAGGAGGCCGCCACGATACGGTCGCCCGATACGGCGACGGCGATCTCGCTCAATGGCTCGAGCGCGGGACCCTGGATGACCTCGCCCGTCGCGGCGTCGTACATCGAGCCATGGCAGGGACAGTGGAACTCCGTGCCGGCTGCCGCAACCACGCACTGCTGGTGCGTGCAGATCGCGCTGAACGCGACCACCTGTCCCGCGGTGGGCTGCGAGATGAGGGCAGCTTCGCCGTTGATCGTGGCATCGATGCTTCCGCCCACGGGGACGTCGGCGAGCGCTGCGATGTCATCGCCGACGGCGGGAGCATCGGGTGCGCCGCTCGGCTCGGCGGGGGGATCGTCGGTCACGTCGGGCGTCGGCGCTTCGGAGTCGCCATCGGGCGAGACATCCGCGGCGCAGCCGGCGAGCACAAGCGCGCCGCCGAATGCGCCGAGTGAGCCGAACGTGAGCATGGTACGCCGCGTGAGTTCGGTGGGATCCGTCATCGAGAGGCCTCCTTCGGTCGCGAGCCGCGCCGTGCGCGCGTTCTGGCCCCATTCTCGGTGAACCGGCGGTAGGGGCGCGGTAGCCTCACGGAATTTCATTCAGCCGAATGGATTCGGATCAGGCACCGTATTCCTTAGAACGAGATCGGCTCGTGTTCGGTTCAGTCGATCGCCTTACCCAGCGGAACCCGCACCATGCCCTCTTGAGCGACGCTGGCGACGAGCACGCCGGCCTGCGTGTAGATGCGGCCGAGCGTGAGACCACGCCCGCCGCCCGCCGACGGCGACTCCTGCGCGAAGAGCAACCACTCGTCGACCCGGGTGTCGCGGTGCCACCACATCGCGTGGTCGAGACTGGCCACCTTCAGGCCGGGCGACGACCAGGCGATGCCGTGGGCGCGCAGCACCGGTTCGAGGATCGAGTAGTCGGTCGCGTAGGCGAGCGCCGCGCGGTGCTGGTTGGGGTCGTCGGGCAGGCGACCGAAGGCCCGCATCCACACGGCCTGCCGGGGCACGCGTTCGCCGTCGACCGTGAGGTAGATGGGCGAGGGGATGTGCCGCACGTCGAAGGCGCGTTGGCTCGACCAGTACCTGGCGACGTCGTGATCGAACTCGCCGAGCACGTCGGCAGTCGAGGGCAGGCTCTCGGGGTCGGGCAGGTCGCCGGGCATGTCGACCTGGTGCTCGACACCCTCGTCGTGGGTCTGGAACGACGCGATGAGCGAGAGGATCGGCTCACCGTTCTGGTAGGCCTGGGTGCGGCGGGTGGTGAACGAGCGGCCATCGTGCAGGCGGTCGACCGAGAAGGTGATCGGATGCTGCACATCGCCTGGTCGAAGGAAGTAGCCGTGCATCGAGTGGATGGCGCGGTCGGTCGGCACGGTGTGCATCGCCGCGACGAGCGACTGCGCGAGCACCTGCCCGCCGAACACGCGTCCGAGCGGCATCCACTGCGAGGGCCCGGTGAAGATGTCTTCGCGTGTGCGCGCGCCGGTGTCGGTGAGGTTCAACGTGCTCAGCAGGCCGTCGATGGGACCGTTCATCGTTCCTCCGTGTCGGTGCGCGACCGTTGCCCGTCGTCTCTCATTGCGGTCGGGGCGTCGGCGCGTCCTTGGTAGTTTAGACAGCAGATGGCTCAACAACTCACGCTCGCCGACAGCCTGTCGCTCGGCGACCTTCACACCTACCTGCAACGGGCCGGCCGCGTCGAAGACGGGTCGGTGCGTCTCGTGGCCGGTTCGGGCATCCTCGCCGTCTACACGGCGATCCTCTATCCGCGCGGCATCCTCGACGAAAGCCCGACCGTGCTCGGCCTGCGCACCTTCGCGCTCGCCGACGATGCCGAGTTCGACTCGGTCGTGCCGATGCGTTCGCTCGTCGAACGAATCGTGCGCGCCCGTTCCGAGGTGGGCGACGACGAATCGCGCGTCGTGAGCATGTCGCGCCCACCCGAGGTGAGCACCGTGACGTGGGCAGGGATCTCTCCGCCGCGAGGCGGCTGGCGAGCGCTCGGTGAGACCGATGCCGCGACGCTCGAGGCCGCTGCACGTGCGGGCATCGACGAGGTCGCCGCCGCGATTCCCGATGGCACGGGCGAACAACTCGTGCAGCGGGTGCGCTCCGAGGTGTGGGGTCGAGGTGTCGACGGGCTCGAGTACGTTCCCGCCGGTGCCGCGTTCGCCGCGTTCAGCCTCGGCTTTCTCGGCGACGACCCGGTGCGGTTGTTCGAGACCGGCCCGTGGACGCGGCTCACGTCGCGTCGCGGCCATGTGCTCGTGCGACGCAAGCCCTGGACGCTGAAGGCGTAGCCGCAGGCACCGGTCGAGAAGGCGCGCCAGCCCCGTATCGAGACCTCCCACTGGTCTCGATACGCTCCTTCGTCGCTACTCGACCGGCGATCAGCCCCGGGCGACGGCGCGTCCGGCGGCTCGGCCCGTGAAGAGGCATCCGCCGAGGAACGTGCCCTCGAGCGCGCGATAACCGTGCACACCACCGCCGCCGAAGCCGGCGGCCTCGCCCACGGCGTACAGCCCCGGCACAGGCGTGCCGTCGGCGCCGAGCGCGCGTGAGTCGAGGTCGGTCTGGATGCCGCCGAGGCTCTTGCGGGTGAGGATGTGCAGCTTCACGGCGATGAGCGGACCCGCGGCGGGGTCGAGGATCTTGTGCGGCGTCGCGACGCGGATGAGCTTGTCGCCGCGGTACTTGCGCGCACCGCGCACCGCCGTGAGCTGCAGGTCTTTCGAGAACTCATTGTCGACCTCGCGATCACGGGCGACGACCTCGCGCGTGATGTTCTCGGCATCGATCTCGACGTCGGGCGAGAGCGCCCGCATGCCGTCGAGCAGTTCATCGAGGGTGTCGGCGACGACGAAGTCGACCCCGTGCTGCTTGAACGCCTCGACCGGTGCCGGCGCCCCAGAGCCGATGCGCTGGGCGAGCAGCCTCAGGTCTTTGCCGGTGAGGTCGGGGTTCTGCTCGCTGCCCGAGAGCGCGAACTCCTTCTCGATGATCTTCTGGGTGAGCACGAACCACGAATGGTCGTGGCCGGTCGACACGATGTGCTCGAGCGTGCCGAGCGTGTCGAACCCGGGAAACAGCGGCACGGGGAGGCGCTTGCCCTCGGCGTCGAACCACAGCGAGGACGGGCCCGGAAGGATGCGGATGCCGTGCATCGGCCAGACCGGCTGCCAGTTGGTGATGCCCTCGGTGTAGTGCCACATGCGGTCGCCGTTCACGAGGCGCGCACCGGCCTGCTCACTGATGGGCAGCATGCGCCCGTCGACGTGGGCGGGTACTCCCGACAGCATCGAGGCGGGTGCGGCGCCCATGTGCTCGGGCCAGAACCTGCGTACCAGTTCGTGGTTGCCGCCGATGCCTCCAGAAGCGACGACGATGGCGCCGGCACGCAGGTCGAAATCGCCGACGACCTCACGGTTCGAGGGCTCGCCCCGCCCCGCGGCATCGGCTGCGAGCACCGCACCGCGCACACCGACGACGGCACCCGATTCGACGACCAGTTCGTCGACGCGGTGCCGGTGCCGGAACTCGACGAGCCCGGCCGCCTCGCCCGCCTTCACACGTGCGATGAACGGGGCGAGCACCCCCGGGCCCGTGCCCCACGTGATGTGGAATCGCGGCACGGAGTTTCCGTGACCGATCGCGTTGTAGCCGCCACGCTCGGCCCAGCCGACCACGGGGAAGAAGCGCACGCCCTTGTCGTGCAGCCACGCACGCTTCTCGCCGGCGGCGAACTCGAGGTAGGCCTCGGCCCAGCGGCGGCCCCACTCGTCTTCATCGCGGTCGAAGGCCGCGGTGCCGTCCCAGTCCTGCTTCGCGAGATCGAGCGAGTCCTTCACGCCCATGCGTCGCTGCTCGGGGGAGTCGATGAGGAACAGCCCGCCGAACGACCAGTGCGCCTGTCCGCCGAGGCTCGCCGCGGGCTCCTGCTCGACGATGACGATGCGCTTGCCCGCGTCGACGAGTTCTGCAGCCGCAACAAGGCCCGAGAGGCCGGCGCCGACGATGATCGCGTCGGGTTCGGGCGCCGCGGCCGGGGTGCGGTCGGCGGGGGCGGGGGTTGTTGCCACGTGGACTCCTTCGTCTCGGGTGGTGAGGTGCGTCGCGGGCCGGGGCGCCCGCGACGCAGTCGGGTCGTCAGTCGTCGAACGTGTTGACCATCGCGAGGGCGGCCCGCTGCAGATAGTCCCACAGGGTCGCCTCGGCGAGGGGCGGCAGCTCGATCGAGTCGACGGCCGTGCGCATGTGCGCGAGCCAGCGGTCGCGGGCCTCTGGGTTGACCTTGAACGGCTGGTGCCGCAGCCGCAGCCGCGGGTGACCGCGCTGTTCGCTGTAGGTTCCTGGACCACCCCAGTACTGCACCAGGAACATCGTGAGCCGCTCGGCGGCCGGCCCGAGGTCTTCTTCGGGGTACATCGGCCGCAGCACCGGATCGTCGGCGACGCCGCGGTAGAACTCGGCGACGAGCCGCTCGAACGTCGGCCGGCCGCCGACGGTCTCGTAGAACGAGGCGCCGAGTGCTTCGCCGTGCTCGCTGCCACGCAGCGGCACGTTCGCCGCCGGTACCTTCGTGGGGGACTGCGCCGCGGATGCCCCGGGCTGCAGTTGTTCGGTCATGATGGGTCTCCGGTCGGCGGTTTCGGGGGTTTCGGCGTTCGGGGCGCTCGCGGCGCGCGGGCGGGGCGTGCCTTGGCGGGCGGCGCGCCCTCGACGATGGCACTCGGCGCCGTGCGCGGCGGCTTCGCACCCCGCACGCGGGTCGCCCCGTCGAAGCCGGTGAGCACGACGCTCGACAGGTTCGGGAGCCTGACCTCCATGGCGTCGGTGGCGCGCTTGAGCCGCATGCGCAGTTCGCGGGCGACGTCGTCTTTCGCCGACGAGCGCACCTTCATCACGACGCGGATGACGAGTGCCTCGTCGGTGATGGACTCGAGACCCCACACCTCGGGCTTCTCGAGGATGCGTGAGCGCCACTTGCCGGTCTGCGACATCTCGGTGGCGGTGCGCAGCAGCTCGGCCTCGACGGCCTCGACATCGACGTCGTACGGAATCGCGAGGTCGAGGATGACACGCGCCCAACCCTGCGACATGTTGCCGACGCGCAGGATCTCACCGTTGCGCACGAACCACAGGGTGCCGTTCACGTCGCGCACCTTGGTGATGCGGATCTGCACCGCTTCGACGATGCCGGTGGCCGGTCCGAGGTCGACGATGTCGCCCACGCCGACCTGGTCTTCGACGACCATGAAGAGGCCGTTGAGCACGTCTTTCACGATGTTCTGCGCGCCGAAGCCGAGGCCTGCGCCGACCGCCGCCGTGAGCAGTGCGAACGAGCTGAGCACGTCGGGATTGATCGTGTTCACGATGAGCAGCACGACGATGATGAACAGGATCACGTTCACGATGTTCGTGAGCACCGACCCGAGCGTTCGCGTGCGCTGCACGAGACGCACCGCCGCGAGCGGCGACGGCGACGCCTGCAGCGCCTGCGTGTCGGTGACGTCCTGCTTCTTCTTGACGCCCGTGACGATCTGCTTGACGACGCGCTCGATGACGAAGTGCAGCACCCAGCGGATGAGCAGGGCGATCGCGATGATGAAGACGATCGAGATGAGGTTGCCGAGCACGTCGTCCCAGTTGGTCACCCAGTAGTCGACGATGCCCGCCCAGAAGTCGCCGCTCACCGGGCTGGGAACCGGTGTGGGCTCGGGTGGAACCTCAGAACTGAACATGCTGCGAAAGTCTACTGAGCCGCGACCGAGAGCTCGCTGGCATCGCGCGCCCGAGCAGCCAGCGCGCGCTCGAGTTCTGCCAGTTGCTCGGCGATGAGCCGGTGCAACGGCGCGGGCTCGGTGTTGCCGGCAAGCCACGCGCGGGTGAGGTCTGCGAGCTCGGGCGTGACGAGCGGCGACGGGAACAGCCGCGTCGCGATGATGCGCCCCATCGTGAAGCCGCGCTCGGACCACGCCGCTTGCAGGCGATCGAAGTACTCCACCGTGGTCGAGGCGAGCAGCTCGGGCGAGGTCGTGCGGCGCCAGCCGTCGGCGATCGCACGCGCCAGGTCGTTCGAAAGCGCGGTGTCGGTCATGACGCGCTGCCACGCGGCATCTTTGAACGCCTGGTCGGGTCGGGCGGCCCGCGCGGTCTCGGCGAGCTGGCGTCCCTTGGCGGTGTCGTCGCGCTGCAGGGCGTCGGCGAGCTCTTCATCAGTGCCCGCGCCGAGTGTCGCACGGGCGATGACGAGCTCCCACCGCAAGTCGAGATCGACCTCGAGCCCCGGGAGCCTGATCGACCCGTCGAGCAGGCTGCCGAGCACGTCGGCGTGCGCGGCCGTGGCCGCGATGCGGGTGAACGCCTTCACGAACTGCAGTTGCGTGTCTGAGCCGGCGTCGGCGAGTTCGGCGAGCGCCCACACGGCGTCGCCCGCTTCTGCGGCGATCTGCGCACGGTGCTCTTCGGCGAGGTAGCGATCGAGCACCGTCTCGAGGTGACCGAGGGCGAGACCGCGCGCGGCCGACTGCGTCTCACGCCCGATGTTGGCGACCACGAGCCGCACGAACGCGAGTGGAGCGAGCTCGGCGTCGCGCACGGCGTCCCACGCCGACCCGAGCACGACCGCACGGGCGACCGGGTCGGCGATGCCGGCGAGGTGCTCGGTGGCGATCGCGAACGACTGATCGTCGAGCCGCACCTTCGCATAGGTCAGGTCGTCGTCGTTCACGAGCAGCAGGTCGGGACGCGGCCGGCCGACGAGTTCTGGGACGTCGGTGCTCGGTCCGTCGATATCGAGTTCGACGCGATGCGTGCGGGTGAGCGTCGAACCGTCGAGGGTGTACGACCCGAGCGCGAGCCGATGGGGGCGCAGGGTCGGATGCTGCGCGGCCGCGGACTGCTCGACGCGTGCGGCGGTGATCGTGCCCGAGGCATCCGTTTCGACGACCGCCCGCAGTGTGTTGACGCCGGCGGTCTCGAGCCACAGCTGCGACCAGCGGGTCAGCTCGCGCCCACTCGCGCGTTCGAGCTCGTCGAGCAGGTCGCGCAGTGTCGCGTTGCCGCTCGCGTGTGCGGTCAGGTACGCGCCGACGCCGCGCTGGAACGCGCTGAGGCCGACGAACGCGACGAGCTGCTTGAGCACCGAGGCGCCCTTGTCGTACGTGATTGCGTCGAAGTTGACCTCGACGTCGGCGAGGTCATCGATGACGGCGACGATCGGATGCGTCGACGGCAGCTGGTCCTGCTCGGCCGCATGCGTCTTCTCGTCGCTCGCGAACGTCGCCCAGACGCCGGTGAACTCGGTGACCTGCGAGGTCGCGAGCGTTGACGCCCACGTCGCGAACGACTCGTTGAGCCACAGGTCGTTCCACCACTTCATGGTCACCGAGTTGCCGAACCACATGTGGCTGAGCTCGTGCAGCACCACGATGGCCCGCTGCTCGCGCCGGGCGTCGGAGACGCGCGCACGGAACAGGTACGACTCGTTGAACGTGACCGCGCCGACGTTCTCCATGGCGCCCCAGTTGTACTCGGGCACGAAGATCTGGTCATACTTGCCGAACGGGTAGGGCACGCCGAACGCCTGCTCATAGAAGGCGAGGCCGGCCTTCACCGTCTCGAACATGACCTCGGGGTCGGCGTACCGGGCGAGCGAGGCGCGCGTGAAGAGCCCGAGCGGCACCTCGCGGCCGTCGACGCTCGTGGCCGTGTCGCGCCACGAGGCGTAGGGCCCCGCGACGAGCGCGACGATGTAGCTCGACATCACCGGGCCGGCGTCGAACGCCCAGGTGGCATGCTCGCCGTCGACGACGGGCGCGGGGGTTGGCGCATTGCTCAGGAACTGCCAGTGCGCGGGCGCGGTGATCGTGAAGCGGAACGACGCCTTCAGGTCGGGCTGGTCGAACACCGCGAACACGCGATTCGCCTCGGCGACCGCGAACTCGGTGTACAGGTAGACCTCGTCGTCGACGGGATCGACGAAGCGGTGCAGTCCCTCGCCGGTGTTCGAGTACGCGAACGTACCGAGCACGATGAGTTCGTTCTCGGCCGCGAGGTCGTCGAGTCGGATTCGCGCACCGTCGCTTGCCGAGAGATCGAGCGGATGTCCGTTCAGCACGATCTCGTGCACCTCACGCGTCGTCGCCTCGATGAATGTCGACTCGCCCGGGGTCGCGCCGAACCGCACGACCGTCTCGCTCGAGAAGGTCTCGGTGCCGCGAGTCAGGTCGAGCGTGATCGCGTAATCGCGGACCTCGATGGCGGCGGCGCGGGCTTCGGCCTCGCTGCGGGTGAGATTGGCAGCCGGCATGTGATGAGACCCCTTCGCGTCGATGTGCCCAGCCAGCCTACCTACGCTCGCCGACTCCCAGCCGGTCGAGTAGGCGCCTCAGCGCCGTATCGAGACCCCCGCTGCCGGAGGGATGAGCCCGTGCTCGTAGGCGATGATCACGAGATGCACGCGATCGCGTGCATCGAGCTTCTGCAGGATGCGGCCGACATGGGTCTTCACGGTCGACTCCGACAGGTGGAAGCGCGCGGCCAGGTCGGTGTTGTTGAGCCCCTCGGCGATGGCGACGAGGATCTCGCGCTCACGGGGCGTCAGCGCGTCGAGCAGCGACGGCGCGGGCGCAGCGTCAGCACCTGCGACCGGCAGCTCGTCGGCGAACATCTCGATCATGCGGCGGGTGACGCGCGGCGCGAGCGCCGCCTCGCCGGCGTGCACCGTGCGGATCGCACTGACGAGCTCGTGTGGGCGCACGTCCTTCAGCAGAAAGCCGCTCGCACCTGCTCGGATCGCGGCGAAGGCGTACTCGTCGAGGTCGAAGGTCGTCAGCACGATGACACGAGGCGGGCGTTCGGCCGCCGTCACGGCGGCGGTCGCGGCGATGCCGTCGACCCCGGGCATCCGCACGTCCATGAGCATGACGTCGATCGCCGTGGATCGTGCCAGGTCGATCGCGGCCGCGCCGTCGCCGGCCTCGCCGACGACCTCGAGATCGGGCTCGGCCTCGAGCACCATGCGGAAGCCGGTGCGCACGAGCGACTGGTCGTCGACGATCGCGACGCGAATTGCGAAAGGACGGTCGTCGGTCATGCGCTTCCTTCGGTGCGATCGGATGTCCCGTTGAGCGTGGCGTGGAGCCGCCAGCCGCCGCCGGGTCGTGGCCCGGCGTCGACGGCGCCCCCGTACAGCGCGACGCGCTCACGCAGCCCGGCGAGGCCGCGCCCCGCACCGGTCATCTGCGGTGCGGCGTGCGCCGCATCATCTTCGATCGTCACCGATATCTCGTCATCGCGCCGCTCGACCAGCACGTCGACCCGATGTGCGCCGGTGGCGTGGCGCAAGGCGTTCGTGAGCCCCTCCTGCACGAGGCGGTACACGGTGAGCTGAACCGTCGGCTCGGTGATCGGAGCTCCTGAAGTCGTCAGCCGAACCGGCAGGCCGGCCTCGCGGAAGCCGTCGACGAGCGCGGGAATGGCTGCGACATCCGGCTGCGGCGAACGGTCGGCGGCAGCATCAGCCGGCCCGGTCAGCACGCCAAGCATGCGGCGCATCTCGCCGAGCGCGTCGCGCCCGGCATCGGCGACGTTGCGCATCGCGTCGGCGGCGCGTTCGGGATCGCGGGAGGCGGTCGCCGCGGAACCCTCGGCGAGGGTGATCATCACGGTCAGGCCGTGCGAGACGATGTCGTGCATTTCGCGGGCGATGCGCGAGCGCTCCTGCACCGCGGCGAGCTCGGCCTGCTGGTCGCGTTCCCTCGCCAGGTCGTGGGCGCGGGCGATGAGCGCATCGAGGTACCTGCGGCGGTTGCCGACCGTCACGCCGATGAGGGTGGCGATGAGCATGAACAACGCGAACGCGATCGAGGAGCCCAGGGGTTCGAAATCGAACGGCTCGACGATCAGGGCGTCGCGCAGCCACGTCGACAGGTTCGAGCCCGCGGCGCCGACCCCGACCGAGATGCCGAAGCCGATCCATGCTGCGCGCGACGTGGCGTATACGGCCAATGCGTACAGGGCGATCAGGATCACGAGGATGTCGAGCGTGCCCGATGGCGCCGAGACGAGACACGCGACCCAGCCGAGAGTCAGCACTGGCCATGGGCGGGTACGGCGCAGCAGAAGTATTGCCGCAGCGGCCGCAAGCACCACCGCCACCTGCAGCAACGACAGCCAGAGCGGGGGCTCGTGCTGAACGGCGATGACGATCGTACTCACGAGGGTCGGAACACCGTAGATGCCCGCGATGAGCGAGTCGGTCAGTCGCGGATGCCGCGCCCAGAACTGTCGGATCACGCCCGGGGGCTTCGGCAGGCGGAGTTCTCCCCCGACCGCCGAAGCCGGGCGGCCGGGGGAGAACGGTGCTTCCGTCATAGGCAGGACTCTACGCGTCGCGTCGTTTCAGGAGCACCGCGGCGCCGGCGAGGGCAACCCCGACCCAGGCCAGCACGACCAGCAGGCTCTGCCATGCGTTCGGGCCGACGATCGCTGCGTCATCGGCGCCGATCGCCATGAACATCGTCATGCCCGCCGACGAGAGCAGGTACGGGATGATGTCGTGCGCCCAGTCGGCCGGAATGAGCTGCAGCACGGTCGGTAGCAGCAGCAACAGTCCGAGCACCGCGGCGATGCCGCCCGCGCTCGAACGCAGCATCGTGCCGACGCCGAGCGCGAACACGGCGACGAGCGCGAGGTAGAGCGCGCCGCCCGCGAGCGTGAGGAGCGTATTCGGGTCGAACAGCTCGAGGTCGGTGCCGAACACGATCGACGAGGTGATGTACGCGCCGAGGTTCGCGATCGCACCGACGACGAAGGTCGCGACGAACAGCACGACGCCCTTCGCGGCGAGGGCGGGCAGCCGCTTCGGCACCGCCGTGAGCGTCGAGCGGATCATGCCGGTGGTGTACTCACCGCTGATGACGAGCACGCCGAGCACGCCGACGACGAGCTGGCCGAAGTAGACACCGAACGTGGAGGCCTGCATCACCAGCTCGTGCTGCTGGCCGGCGGGTGCCCCCGAGATATCCGTGCCGCCGCTCATGCCGTTCACCATGCTGAGCGACATGAGCAGCGCCATGCCGAGGGCGATGGCGATGACGATGAGGTATGACCAGACGGTCGATCGCAGGCTGCGCAGCTTGATCCACTCCGAGCGGAGCACGCCGCCGAAGGTGAGTCGCATGGTGGGAACGCCCTGCGAAGGGTGGGTCGCGGTAGGGGTGATCGTGGTCATCGGACTGCCTCCGAACGGTATTCGACGGCGTCGGCGGTAAGGGCCATGTAGGCCTCCTCGAGCGATGCGGTCTTGGGGGTGAGTTCATGGATTGCGAGGGCATGCTGTGCCGCGAGATCGCCGATGCCCGCCGCGTCGAGGCCGGTCACTTCGAGTACGCCGGCTTCAGCGCGCATGACGGTGACATCGGGTCGGGCGAGCAGGTCGGCCAGCTGCGACGCGTGGGGCGACCGCACGTGCACGCGGGAACGCGTGCCACCCGCGATGACGTCCGACACCGGGGCATCCGTGATGATTCGACCCTTGCCGAGCACGATGAGGTGGTCGGCCGTCATCGCCATCTCGCTCATCAGGTGCGACGAGAGAAAGATGGTTCGCCCCTCTGAAGCGAGGTGACGCACGAACTGGCGCACCCACAGCACACCCTCGGGGTCGAGCCCGTTGACGGGCTCGTCGAAGAGCAGTGTGGCCGGGTCGCCGAGCATGGCCGCGGCGATGCCGAGGCGCTGGCCCATGCCGAGCGAGAAGCCGCCGACCCGCTTGCGGGCGACCGACTCGAGGCCGGTGAGTTCGATGACCTCGCGCACGCGCTGCCGGCCGATGCCGTGTGTGGCGGCCATCGCGAGGAGGTGGTTCTCGGCGGTGCGGCCGGTGTGCACCGCCTTCGCGTCGAGCAGGGCGCCGACCTCGTGCAGCGGTGCATGATGTTGCGCGAACCGCTTGCCGTTGACCGTGACGCTGCCGCCGCTCGGGCGGTCGAGGCCGACGACCATGCGCATGGTCGTCGACTTGCCGGCGCCGTTCGGTCCGAGGAAGCCGGTGACCTGACCGGGGCGCACGGTGAACGAGATGTCATCGACGGCGGTCTTCGCGCCGAAGCGCTTGGAAAGTCCTTCTGCAGTGATCATGACATCGAAATTACGGATGCCGCGACCCGGGCACATCGGCCTCAGGAAGGGTATCGGGGCGGCGGGCGATGGTACCGGGGTACCACGCCCGCCGCCCAACCGCCGGTCGCTAGGCGCGCCAGCGCCGTATCGAGACCTTCCACCGCCGGTCGCTAGGCGCGCCAGCGCCGTATCGAGACCTTCCACCGCCGGTCGCTAGGCGCTCCAGCGCCGTATCGAGACCTTCCACCGCCGGTCGAGTAGGCGCTCCAGCGCCGTATCGAGACCTTCCACCGCCGGTCGAGTAGGCGCTCCAGCGCCGTATCGAGACCTCGCGAGGGGTCTCGATACGCTCCTTCGTCGCTACTCGACCGACGGGACGCTTCGCTACTCGACCGGCGGGATTCTGCCTACTGCGCGTCGCGCTGCTGCACCTCGAGCGCGCGGTCGACACCCGCGAGCCGCTCGATCACGAGTCGGCGAAGTGCGGGCACGTCGGGGTGCGCGTCGAGCCACGCGCGGCTCGCGTCGGCGAGCGCGCGGTTCGCGAGCGGCGACGGGTAGAGGCCATCGACGAGCTTCTCGGCGATCGCGTAGCTGCGCTCCTCCCAGATGCGCTCGAGCATCTCGAAGTAGGGCCCAACGAACGGCTCGAGCAGGGCGGTGTCGCCGCGCAGGAATCCCTCGGCGGTCTCGCGCACCACGGTGTTCGTGGCGGTGTCGACGTCGATGAGCGATGCCCAGGCGCGCTGCTTGCCCTCGGGTGTCGGGATCGCGGCACGGGCGTGCGCGGCCGACTGCTGACCGGTCGCGGTGTTGTCGCTCGCGAGGCGCTCGTCGACCTCGGCGTCGCCGGCGCGGCCGGCCGCGACGAGCGCGATCAGCAGCTCCCAGCCGAGGTCGGTGTCGATCTCGAGTCCCTCGAGGGTGCGCGACCCGTCGTAGAGCGCGGCGAGGTCGTCGACGTGCGAGCCGGCCTCGGCGATCGCGGCGAAGTTCATCACGAACTGGAACTGCGCGTCACTGCCCGGCGCCGCCTCCTGCGCCAGCTTCCAGTAGCCGTCGGCGAGTGCGGCGCGCGCCTCGGCCCGTCGCTCCGGGGCGGTGTAGGCGCTGGCGGCGAGGTTGGCGTTGGCCAGCACGATGCGCAGCGTCGTCGACTCGGTCTCACTCGCAATGTTGCCGAGCACGAGCGCGAGATAGTCGGTCGCGCGGGTCTCGGCGTCGCGGGTGGCGTCCCACACCGAGCTCCACACGAGCGCCCGTGCGAGCGGGTCTTCGATCGCCGAAAGATTGGCGAGTGCGACGCCGTGCGAGGCCTCGTCGAGCCGGATCTTCGCGTAGGCGAGGTCATCGTCGTTGAGCAGCACCAGGTCGGGGCGCGCGAGGCCGGCGAGCTCGGCGACCTCGGTGCGCTCGCCGTCGACGTCGAGCTCGACGCGGTGCTCGCGCACGAGCTTGCCGCCCGAGAGGTTGTAGAACCCGATGGCGAGGCGATGCGGCCGGATGGTGGGGTGCTCGTCGATGGCCGACTGCAGCACCGCGAAGGAGGTTACCGTGCCCGAGGCATCCGTCTCGATCTCAGGGCGCAGGGTGTTCACGCCCGCCGTCTCGAGCCACAGGCCCGACCACGCCGAGAGATCGCGGCCGCTGGCGATCTCGAGTTCGGCGAGCAGGTCGGCGAGCGTCGTGTTGCCCCAGCTGTGCTTCTTGAAGTACGCCGAGACGCCGGCGAAGAACGCGTCGACGCCCACCCACGCGACGAGCTGCTTGAGCACCGACCCGCCCTTGGCGTACGTGATGCCGTCGAAGTTCACAAGCACGTCTTCGAGGTCGTTGATGGTCGCGACGACCGGGTGCGTCGAGGGCAGTTGGTCTTGGCGGTAGGCCCAGCTCTTCTCCATCGAGTTGAATGTCGTCCACGCCTCGGTCCACTCGGTGGCCTCGGCGGTCGCGATCGTCGACGCCCACTCGGCGAACGACTCGTTGAGCCACAGGTCGTTCCACCACTTCATGGTGACGAGGTCGCCGAACCACATGTGCGCGAGCTCGTGCAGGATCGTGACGACGCGGCGCTCGCGCACGGCATCGGTCACCTTCGAGCGGAACACGTAGAACTCGGTGAACGTCACCGCGCCCGCGTTCTCCATGGCGCCCGCGTTGTACTCGGGCACGAACATCTGGTCGTACTTCTCGAACGGGTACGGCACGTCGAACTTGGCCTCGAAGTACTCGAAGCCCTGCTTCGTCTTCTCGAAGATGTAGTCGGCGTCGAGGTGCTCGGCGAGGCTCTTGCGGCTGAAGACGCCGAGCGGGATCGTGCGGCCGTCGGCGCTCGTGAGCTCGTCGCGCACCACGTGGTAGGGGCCCGCGACGAGCGCGGTGATGTAGCTCGAGATGCGCGGCGTCGGCGAGAACGCCCAGGTCGCCTTCGAGACGTCGTCGGCACGACGGGTCGAAGCGTGCAGCTCGGGCTCGGGCGTGGGGGAGTTCGACACGACCTCCCAGTGCGACGGCGCCGTGAGCGTGAAGCGGAACGTCGCCTTCAGGTCGGGCTGCTCGAACACCGCGAACATGCGGCGCGAATCGGGCACCTCGAACTGGGTGTACAGGTAGACCTCGTCATCGACGGGGTCTACGAAGCGGTGCAGTCCCTCGCCGGTGTTCATGTAGTTACCGTCGGCGACGACGACGAGCTCGTTCTCGGCGGCGAGGTTCGGCAGCTGGATGCGCACGCCGTCGCTGACCTCGGCCGGGTCGAGTTCGACGCCGTTCAACGTGACCGAGTGCACGGCCGCCGTGATCGCGTCGATGAACGTCGACGCACCCGGCGTTGCCGCGGCGAACCGCACCGTCGTGGTGGTCTTGAACACCTCGGGTCCGGTGGTGACATCGAGCACGACGTCGTAGTCGTGCACCGTCACGAGCGCGGCCCGCTCTTCGGCTTCGATTCGGGTGAGATTCTCTCCGGGCACGTGCGCTCCTTCGCAATATCGACGCGGCTCGTGGCCGCAGGCAACGTGACCCAGCCTAGACCCGGGCGATGGTCAATGGAGTGGTGCTCGATCGCCCGGCGTCACCGATGGTTCTGAAGGACGACCTGAGGGCGGTGCGGGCACTCACGCCCGGTGCCGAACGTCCGGAGGCCGCGCAGGAGTTGCTCGCCGAGACACTCAACGGTGTGTACCGGGTTGGCCGCGCAGACCGACGCCGAGCACCTGGTCGCCTGCCGTGTCGACAAGGCTGACAAGGCCGACAAGTAGATCTCGCCGGGCGGCGCGTTCGGCCGAGGTGCTGCCGTTTACGGGAGGCATGGCATCACGAGCCCGGGCGCGGGTCTGTCGGGAAGTTTGTGTAAATGGCTCGGCGTGATTGCCGCGATTTGGGGTCGTGGTGTGAGGAGAATCGCGCATGAGTAGCGAACTGGAGCGGTTCACGCAGGTGAATCCGCAGACCGGTGAGGTCGTTCAGGCCGAGGTCGACCTGTCGACACTCGCGGAGCAGCTGGTCGCGTCGGCGCAATCGCAGGGCATCGAGCTGACGGGCCCGAACGGGCTGTTGACGGGCCTGACTCGGCAGGTGCTGCAGTCCGCGTTGGAGGCCGCGCTGTCGGATCATCTCGGGTATGACCGGTACGCGATGAGCGGGCGGGGCAGCGGGAACAGCCGGAACGGGTCGACACCCAAGTCGGTGCGGACCGAGATCGGCGAGGTCACCGTGCAGGTCCCGCGGGATCGGGCGGGCACGTTCGAGCCGCGGATCGTGCCGAAGCATCAACGCCGCCTCGACGGGTTCGATCAGAACGTGCTCTCGTTGTACGCGAAGGGCATGACCACCGGCGATATCGCAAGCCATCTCGCGGAGATGTACGGCGACGAGGTGTCCCGGGATCTGGTGTCCACGGTGACCGACCGGGTCGTGGAGGAGATGGCGGAATGGCGGGCCTGCCCGCTCGAGCCGGTGTATCCGGTGGTCCTGATCGACGCGATCATGCTGAAGATCCGGTCCGGGACGGTCGGGAACCGGCCGGTGTACGTGGCGATGGGTATCGATCTGGACGGGCACCGCGACGTGCTTGGGACGTGGGTCGGTCCGACCGGTGGGGAGGGCGCGAAGCAGTGGATGAATATGCTCACCGAGTTGCGCAACCGCGGCGTGCAGGACGTGATCATCGTGTGCTGTTATGCCGTGTTCGCGGTTATGCCGATGATGCTGGTTGGGGTCGCTCGGTCGGCGGGGGTC
>NZ_BAAANJ010000007.1:156867-271012 GCF_039529735.1 Agromyces neolithicus | reverse complement strand
GCCACCCGGTCAGCCATGCGCGACCCCGAAACCGCCCGGCGCCTCGCCGGACTTTGAGAAGGCCGTGCCTCATCGCGGCGATCCTCGTCACAGCCACCGGCACACCGCTGCTGGAGTACGCCCGCGCCACGCTGTTCGACCCACTGGGCATCCCGACCCGCCCAGCCCACCAGCCGACGTTCACCGACTGGAACGACCTGACCGACCCTTCGGGCTTCGGGTGGTACATCGACCCCCAAGGCATCAACCTCGGGGGCCTCGGCATCGCGCTGCGCGCGCAGGACATGGCCAAGATCGGCCTGCTCTACCTCAACCACGGAGCCTGGCAGGGCCAGCAGGTCGTCCCCGCCGACTGGGTGAAGGCGGCCACGACCGAACATTTACCCCTCGAGGTCGGCGTCGAGGGCTTCGCTCCAGCCGGTGCGGTCGGCTACGGCTACCTGTGGTGGACCAGCCGCGTCGACGGCGACGCGGCCTACTCGGCCAACGGAAGCTTCGGGCAGAGGATCCTCGTGGTCCCCAACCGCGACCTCGTCGTCGTCACCCAAGCGAACTTCACCTCCACAACGAGCGATTGGGCGCCCGGCGACACCGCCCTCAACGACGCGTTCATCTCCCTCATCGCCCCGGCCCTCAGATGACCGCGCCCAGGGGAGATCGCGGAGCTCGTCGACCAGTTCGGCGCACGGGCCCAGATGGGGAACCGGCGTCCGTCGCGTCACGGTACTCGTCCGTCGGTCGCAACTGGCGCTGTCGGCCCATGTGCAACTGTGGGACAGCCGGACGGTGGTGATTCGCGTATGACCTGCCCACAACGAGGACGACCGGTGAACATGCCCCTCTTACGCTTCAAGTTCGAGCGAGCGTTGTGGAAGTTCGGTTAAGGGACTTCGCCATCAGAGCAGGCATTGCACCCGGCAGGAGACTGGCGACCATACGTCGAGATCGAATATTGCTTCCCACCAACAAGGCACCAAGCGGCGGTGTCCCGCTCCCCGCTGACTAGCCCGGCGTTCCCGTGGCGAGGCGTTGGAGTTGCCATGTGTGCACATCGCTCACCCATTCCCAGCCGGGCTTGGCCGACGGACCGATGCGCGGGTCGCTCGGATCCGTGCCGTCACGCAGGGCGTGCACATACGCCCGATCCTGGTCTATCCGTGCGTGCACCTGGTCACCTCGTCCGACGGACCCGTGGCCCGGGACGACGACATCGACGTCGCCCGCCACTCGCTCGAACAGACGAAGTGCGGCGAGGTAGTCGTCAATCGGATTCGCTGCGCCCGGGTCGAGCATCGGAATCAGGACGTCGGAAAGCATGTCGCCGGCGACGAGAACACCGCTTCCCTCGATCAACAGCGCCGCATGGCCTGGGGCATGCCCTCGATGCTCGATGATGCGCACCTCGGGGCCGTCCCACGGAACCCGGGTCGTTTCGGCGGGCAGACCCGTGATGAGGCCGAGCAGATCCATCGGGATCTCCTCGGCGAACTCCGGCGGTAGTCCCACGGCGACGCGGGCCTCCCAGTCCGGGTTCGACAGCAGATCTCGCAAAGAAGCCGCGCAGCGGGCCGTACCGTAACGGGGCACGTCGCCGAACGCGGGGTGCCAGAGCACGTGGTCCCAATCGGGATGTGTCGAGAAGCCCGCCACGACGGGTGTACCCGACTCGCGAAGGTCGTCGGAGATCGTCGACATCTCGTCGCGCGTGATGCCCGGATCGATGAGCAACACGCCAGCGTTGCCCTCCACGACGATCGCGTTGCTCTGGATGCACTCGCTCTCGTGCACCAGCACACCCTCTGCAACCTGCTTCAGCATGGTCAGCCCTCTCTCGCATCGCGGATGGCGTAATGGTGCATCGTGACGCCCTGCTCGAATGATCGCTGCTCGAGAAGATCGAGTTCGATCGGCATCTCGTAGTCGTCGAAGAGCGGCCTTCCGAAGCCGAGGATCGCGGGATGAGTGGTGAGTAGCAGTTCGTCGAGCAGCCCCGCCCGGAGCAGCTGCGTCGCCAGCGCCGCGCCCCCTACCCCGATGATGCCGTCGGTCTCGGCTCGGAGCGCGGCGAGTTGCTCGATCGCGTCGTCTCCCCCGATGATCCGGGTGTTGTGGTCGGCGCTACGGCGGGTGCGTGAGACGAGCACTTTGGGCTTGGCCGTCCAGATCTCGCCGTACTCACGTATGAAGTCCGGTGCCGACGCGTCCTCATGCGCACGTGGCCAGTACTCCTCCATGATCTCGTAGAAGACCCGTCCGTGGACGATCAGCGCGAGCGCCTGAGTCCGGGCATTGAACTCGCGGTGGAGTTCCTCGCCGATGCGGATCCACTCGCCGGCGCCATCGTCGCCCGGAACTTGCTCGATCCGCAGATCGAGGGACACGTTCACCGCATATACGAAGCGCCCCATCGGCCCCACATCCCAATAGTGATTGCGTTTTGCAACTACTATAGTGAGCAGAAGATCGCTGTCAAGGAGGAATCGTGGAACCACGCTCCGGGTGTCCGATCAACGCCGCCATCGAGGTGCTCGGAGATCGTTGGTCATTGCTCGTGCTTCGCGACGTCATCTTCAGTGACCGCCGCTACTTCCGGGCGCTGCTCACCGGGTCGATCGAGGGCATCGCCTCGAACATTCTCGCCGACCGCCTCAAGCGGCTCATCGACGCAGGGGTGCTCAGCCGAGGCGGCACCGTGGTTCGCGGGCAGCGCGCTCGCTTCAGCCTGACCGAAGCCGGCATCCAGACTCTGCCGATCATCTACGCCCTGGGCAACTGGGGCCTCGACTGGCGTTCTGGCAGCGACGAACTCCGGGCCCGGCAGCAATTCATGCGCGATGAGGGTCCGACGTTCATCGAGGAACTCATGGACGAACTGCGCGTCCGCCACCTCGGCGCCCTGCCGAAGCCGCGCAGCGGACCAAGCCCGCTCGAGCGCCTCGATGCCGTCTACGCCGCGGCATCCGACCCGACATCGCCGTGACGCCGCGGCTGGCCGGCGCAATCGCGGTGGAGCGCGCGGCCGGCCCGGTGACGCCGCTACCGTCGTGTCATGGAACCCTTCAGGATCTCTGTCGCGCAGGACGTGCTCGATGATCTGCGGACTCGCCTCGTACGCACGCGATTCACTGCACCGAGTGCGCCCGGCTGGGACGCCGGCGCCGATCCCGACTACCTGCGATCACTCGTCGACTACTGGGCGAACGGTTTCGACTGGCGGGCTGCTGAGATGCGCCTCAACGCCTACCCGCAGTTCACCGATCGCGGGCAGCACTTCGTGCACGTGCGCCGCGATGCGAGCCGCCCGCCCGTGCTGCTGGCTCACGGGTGGCCGAGCAGCTTCATCGAGATGCTGCCGCTCACCGACCTGCTCGAGGTCGACGTCGTCGTGCCGTCGCTGCCGGGGTTCCTCTTCTCAGCCCTCCCCGACCGCCCGCTCACGCGCGCGGCCATCGCCGAGACCTTCCATACGCTCATGACCGAGACCCTCGGCTACGAACGCTACTTCGCGTTCGGCGGCGACATCGGGGGTGCGGCATCCGGTTGGCTCGCGACGATGTATCCGCATGAGGTCGCCGGCCTTCATGTCATCCACGGGCCGTTCCCCGCCGACTTCGACGCTGCTCCGATCACACCCGAGGAACAGGCCTTCCTCGACGCCGAAGAGCGATACGACGAGTGGGACTCGGGCTACAGCTGGATCATGAGCACGCGTCCCGATACGATCGCGGCTGCCCTGGCCGACTCCCCCGCCGGCCTCGCCGCCTGGATCATCGACAAGTACCGCGACTGGAGCGACTGCGGCGGCGACCTCGAATCCCGCTTCGACCGCGACACCCTGTGCACGATCCTCACCCTGTACTGGGCGACCGAGTCGATCGGCACATCCTTCCGCCAGTACCTCGACTACCCGCTCAACACGCCACGCCCGCAGATCACCGTGCCTGTCGCCGTCACGCAGAGTCACGAACCCGGCATCGAGAATTTCCCGCGCTCCATCGCGCATCGCGCAGCCAGCGACATCCGTCAGTATTCGGTACCGGGGCGCGGCGGTCACTTCCTCGCGTTCGAGGAGCCGCGACTCATCGCCGACGAACTCCGCGCGTTCATGCAGGCGGTCGACTGACGCGACCGACCGCCGGGCGCACCACTCCCCCGCCGACGCGCCTCGCGGTCGGCCCTGAGATCACCTGCTCAGCTCGCCCCGTGGCGTTCTTCGTACTTCTCGAGACGTCGGCCACTTGCCGGCATGCCGAGTTCTCCGTACGGACCGGCGACTTCATGTTCAGGCAGTCGCTCGTCGGTCGGACAGATCAGTACCGTGTTCGATGACGATCGGTCGAACGTATGTTCGAACATGGCGTGACCGCATACCGGGCACGCCTCCTCGCCGGTCGGACCACGCAACGGTTCATCATCGGCCGTGATCGGAGGGGCGCCGAAAATCGGCTCCAGCGCCTCGTCGACCTTCTCGAAGAAATGCGTGAACGCGTTACCTGTGGGGCGGCTCGCCGCGTCGCGTGCCATGGAGCCGATGGTACGCCCAAATCATCGGGCGAGGCCAGAGGGTGTTCCCGGAGATCGGCGTGGAGCAGGGTCGCGCCGATCACTCCTTCGGGTCACCCGTCGCGTCACCCTTCGGGTCGCTCTTCGGGTCGGCCACCCGCGGCGGGCCCTCGGGGTCGATGGCGCCGCCCTCGTTCACCCAGTCGGCGATCTCGGCGGCGTCTTCGGGCGTCATCGGGCGGCGCTTGCTGAAGATCGACTTCACCTTCTCCGTGAACTTCGACATGACCGCACCATACTTGCGATTCGAGCCGAACGCGACCTCTCGGCACCGCCTCGCGCACGCGCATATGGTGGAACCATGACGGATGTCCCAACACGGCCGGTCACCATCATCACCGGCGCCAGCCGCGGCATCGGCGCGGCGATCGCCGAGCGCCTCGCGGCCGACGGCCACGATCTCGTGCTCACCTACCGCGACCGCGCCGACGACGCGGACTCCGTCGCACGCAGGTGCGCGTCATCCGGCGCTCGCGTGCTCGTGCTGAAGGTCGACCTCGCCGACCTCGAGGCGACGGCGACGGTCGTGCCTGCGGCGATCGCGAAGTTCGGACGGGTCACCGGGCTCGTGAACAATGCCGGCATCACCGGCAAGATCGGGGGCTTCCTCGACGCGTCGCTCGACGAGTCCGAAGAGCTGTTCAGGGTCAACGTGCTCGCTCCGATCGTGCTCACTCGCGCGGCGATCGCACACATGGCGACCGACCGCGGTGGGGCCGGCGGCTCGATCGTGAACATCTCGTCGGGCGCCGCCCGCAGTGGAGCCCCGAACACCTATATCCCCTATGCCATGAGCAAGGCCGCCCTGAACGCACTCACGACGGGCGCCTCGAAGGAGTTCGGCCCGGTCGGCGTGCGGGTCAACACCGTCTCACCCGGCACCACTCGCACCGAGATCCATGCGGCCGCCGGCCGACCCGACGCCCCCGACGAGCGCGCTCCCGGAATCCCGATGCGCCGTCCTGGCGAGCCGCACGAGATCGCGGGCGCGGTGGCGTACCTCTTCTCTGCCGATGCGAGCTACACCTCGGGAGCCGACATCCGCGTCGCCGGCGGCAACTGAGCTCAGTTCTCGCCGAACCCCGAGGCGGCGAGTTCGGCGATCGCGTCGACGGCCGTCGCTCCCTCGGGATCGCTGGACGCGATCTCGACCTGTGCACCTTTCGTCAGTCCGAGCGACATGATGCCGAGCAGGCTCTTGGCGTCGGCGCCGTTCACCGTCACGCGTTGGGGGAAGGTCGCCGCGAGCTTCACGAGCTCCGCCGCGGGCCGGGCGTGCAGGCCGTCGTCGTTCACGAGGGTCACAGTGCGCGAATGACCGGATGACCCTGCCGCGTGTTCGCCGTCGGGGAGCGGCTGCGCTCCCCCGGCTTCGTCTGAAGCGGGTTCGACCGGGCGGGCGGAACCGCCCCGCGCCGATTCCGCGGCCGCGATGACCTCACTGAGGGGATCGCCGCTCTCTGCGGCGACCGCCGCGGCGACGCCGCCCTCGACGATCGGCGCGTCGACGATGTGAACACGCGCCCGTACATCGTCGTCGAGGAAGTCGAGGGCCGTCTCGGCGGTGAGGATCGCAGACCCGAGGTCGCAGAGCACGACGACGCCGTCGCCCGCGTCTGCCTCGGCGATGCCGGCACTCACGAGATCGAAGCTCGTGCCGATGCGCCCGTCGTCGGTGCCGCCCGCCGCAACGAGTGCCGCCGTCGGCGCCATCTGGCGCGCGAGCGCCACGAGCCCGCGAGCGATGTCGACGGAGTGCGAGACGAAGACCAGACCGACTTTGCCGGGGGTGCCCACCTCACACTCCCGCGGCCGCTTGGGCCACGTCGGCTGCGGCCCGAAGCAGCAGCGCACTCGATTGCGCACCCGGGTCGCGATGCCCGGCAGAGCGCTCGCCGAGGTAGCTGGCGCGACCCTTACGCGCAACGAGCGGCTCGGTCGCCACGGCGCCGGCCTCGGCCGCCGCAGCCGCGGCGTCGAGCACCGCGGCCGCGCCGGCCCCAGCGGCCGCCTGCTGCGCCGCAGCATCGACCGCGGGCGTCCAAGCATCGATCATCGTCTTGTCGCCCGGCTCGGCTTTGCCACGCGTGACGACGCCGTCGCGGGCGGCCTCGAGGATCGTCGCGATGGCCGGCCCATCGAGCGACACCGCTCCCCCGGCCGCAACGGCCCCCTTGAGGTATGCCGTGCCGTAGAGCGGGCCGGCGGCACCGCCGACCGTCGAGATGAGTGTCGTCGCCACGAGCTTCAGCACATCGCCGGGCGTGGAGCCTGCCGGCAGGTCGTCGAGCTTCGGCAGCACAGCCTGGAAGCCGCGGTCCATGTTCTCGCCGTGATCGCCGTCGCCGATCTCACGGTCGAGCGTGATGAGCTCGACCCGGTGCTCGGCGATGACGTCGGCGCTGCGTCTGACCCAGTCGACCGCCCAGGTGATGTCCAGTCCCACAGAGACTCCTCCCTCGTTCCAGGCCTATCGACCCCATCGCAGTGCAGCGGTCTGCACCGGGGCGTCCCAGAGTTCGATCATCTCGTCATCGATCTTCAGCAGGGTGATCGACATGCCCTGCATCTCGAGCGACGTGATGTAGTTGCCGACGAGCGACCGGGCGACCTCGATGCCGCGGTCGGCGAGCAACGATGCGGCGTGGCCGTAGGCGAGGTAGAGCTCGACGAGCGGCGTGCCGCCCATGCCGTTCACGAACAGCAGCGTGCGCTCGCCGGACGCGTACGGAAGGTCTTCGAGGATCGGGTCGAGCAGCCGTTCGACCAGGCGATCGGCCGGTTCGAGCTTGACACGCTCGCGACCCGGCTCCCCGTGGATGCCGATGCCGATCTCGATCTCGTCTTCGGCCAGCGTGAAGCTCGGCTCGCCGGCGTGCGGCACGATGCACGGGGTGAGCGCAAGCCCCATCGACCGCGCGTTGGCGTTCACCCGTTCGGCGATCGCGGCGACCTCGTCGAGCGAGTCGCCGCGCTCGGCTGCGGCACCGGCGATCTTCTCGACGAGCACCGTACCCGCGACACCACGTCGCCCTGCCGTGTAGAGGGAGTCCTTGACGGCGACATCGTCATTCGTCACGACCGCGCGCACCTCGATGCCGTCGGCCGCTGCCAGGTCGGCCGCGGTCTCGAAGTTGAGCACGTCCCCGGTGTAGTTCTTGACGATATGCAGCACCCCTGCCCCGCCATCGACGGCCTTCGTCGCCGCCAGGATGGGGTCGGGCGTCGGCGAGGTGAACACGGCACCGGGCACCGCTGCGTCGAGCATTCCGAATCCCACGAATCCCGCGTGCAGCGGCTCATGCCCGCTGCCACCGCCGCTGACCAGTCCGACCTTTCCGGCGATCGGCGCGTCGGCACGAACGACGTGGATGGGGTCGAACTCGACGCGCACGATGTCGGCATGCGCCCTGCCGAACCCGGCGACCGACTCGTCCACGACTCGCTTGGGATCGTTGATGATCTTCTTCACGGGCATCCCTTTCGCTTCGGCTGCCGGATGCCGTGCGTCCGTGCATCGACCCCCGACGCAGCACTCCCAGTCAACCTACGCCCGCGCGACAGGCGAGCGTAAGGGCAGAGCGGGAATTGCAGCGAGCCCTTTCGCCTGTAGGGCCGCTGTGAGTATCGTGATCAGTGTTCCGCCCCTGGGCGAGGCCCACCGGGCTCAGCGAAAAGGATGGAAGGTCAACGTGGACAATCTCGGAGTATTGTTCCTCAGCGAACTCGTCGGTACGGCGATGCTGGTGCTCCTCGGCTGCGGCGTGGTGGCGAACGTCGCGCTCGCCAAGACGAAGGGCTTCAACGGCGGGTTCCTCATGGTGACGTTCGGCTGGGGCTTCGCGGTCTTCGCCGGCGTCATCGTCGCGTACGCGTCGGGTGCCCACATCAACCCGGCGGTCACGCTCGGCCTGGTCGCGAACGGCGCCACCGAGTTCGGCAACGCGGGCCTCGGACTCACGGTGCCGGTCGACCCCCTGTCGGTCTCGGCCTACATCGGCGCCCAGCTCATCGGTGCCATCATCGGCGCGGTCATCGTGTGGCTCGCCTACAAGCAGCACTTCGACGCCGAGCCCGACCCGGCGCCCAAGCTGGGCACGTTCTCGACCGGCCCCGGCATCCGCAACTACGGCTGGAACCTCGTGACCGAGATCATCGGCACCTTCGTACTGGTCTTCGTCGTCATCGGCTTCGGCGGGGGGCGCCAGGGAGACGGCGGGCTCGCCGCGCTCGGTGCGTTGCCCGTGGCGCTGCTCGTCATCGGTATCGGCGTCTCGCTCGGTGGCCCGACCGGCTATGCGATCAACCCCGCGCGCGACCTCGGTCCTCGCATCGCGCACGCCTTCCTCCCGATCAAGGGCAAGGGCGCCAGCGACTGGTCGTATTCGTGGGTTCCTGTCGTCGGCCCGATCCTCGGCGGGCTGATCGCCGGATGGTCGGCCATCTGGCTGCTTCCGATCATCACCTGAGCTTCCGGCGGGCCGGTCCGGCTGGGCCGGCCCGATTCGTTTCCGCACGAGTTCGTGCGCTCGCCGGCAGGCACGCCGACGGGACATCCGCAAACATTGAGAGGAAGTCATGGCCGACTACGTACTCGCCATCGATCAAGGTACGACGAGTTCGCGCGCGATCATCTTCGACAAGGGCGGCTCGATCATCTCGACCGGCCAGCTCGAGCACGAACAGATCTTCCCGAAGCCCGGATGGGTCGAGCACGACCCGCTCGAGATCTGGCACAACGTGAGCGAGGTGATCGGCCAGGCACTCGGCAAGGCGCACCTGACCCGCCACGACATCGCGGCGATCGGCATCACCAACCAGCGTGAGACGGCCGTGGTCTGGGACAAGAACACCGGTCAGCCGATCTACAACGCGATCGTCTGGCAGGACACACGCACCCAGCCGATCGTCGACCGACTCGCCGCCGACGGCGGCGTCGAGCGCTTCAAGCAGCAGGTCGGCCTGCCGCTCGCAACCTATTTCTCGGGAACGAAGATCGTCTGGATCCTCGAGAACGTCGAGGGCGCACGCGAGAAGGCCGAGGCCGGCGACCTGATCTTCGGCAACACCGACACGTGGGTGCTCTGGAACCTCACGGGCGGCGTCGACGGCGGCGTGCACGCGACCGACGTCACGAACGCCAGCCGCACGATGTTCATGGACCTCGAGACGCTCTCGTGGGACGACGACATCCTCGCCGCGTTCGATGTGCCCAAGTCGATGCTGCCTGCGATCAAGCCCTCGTCGGGTGTGTTCGGCGTCGCCCATTCCTCGAGCCTCGTGCGAGAGGTGCCGATCGCCGGCGACCTCGGTGACCAGCAGGCCGCCACGTTCGGCCAGGCCGCATACGATCCGGGCGAGTCGAAGAACACCTACGGCACGGGCAACTTCCTCATCTTCAATACCGGTGAAGAGATCGTGCACTCCAAGAACGGGCTGCTGACGACGCTCGGCTACCAGATCGGCGACGAGAAGCCGCACTATGCGCTCGAGGGGTCGATCGCGGTCACGGGTTCGCTCGTGCAGTGGCTTCGCGACAACCTCGGCATCATCTCGAGCGCTCCCGAGATCGAGGAGCTCGCCAAGACGGTCGACGACAATGGCGGTGCATACTTCGTGCCGGCGTTCTCGGGTCTGTTCGCCCCGTACTGGCGGCCCGACGCACGCGGCGCGCTCGTGGGCCTCACGCGGTACGTCAACAAAGGACACATCGCCCGGGCGGCCCTCGAGGCGACCGCGTTCCAGACGCGCGAGGTGCTCGATGCGGTCAACGCCGACTCCGGTGTCGACCTCACCGAGCTGAAGGTCGACGGCGGCATGATCGCGAACAACACGCTCATGCAGTTCCAGGCCGACATCCTCGGGGTCCCGGTCGTGCGACCGGTCGTCGCCGAGACGACCGCGCTCGGCGCCGCGTACGCGGCCGGCCTCGCCGTCGGGTTCTGGAGCGACCTCGACGACCTGCGCAAGAACTGGCAGGAGGACTCCCGCTGGGAGCCGCAGATGGACGACGCGGAACGCGAGCGCCAGCTCCGCAACTGGAAGAAGGCCGTCACGAAGACCTTCGACTGGGTCGACGACGACGTGTCGCACGAATGACCTGAGTGACGCGAACGGCCCCGCGGCGATTTCGTCCGCGGGGCCGTTCGCGTTCCCGGACGGGCGCCGCCTTCGGGACTCGGAAGAGCTACGTCAGAGCCTGGTTGCCGCGATCCACTGCTCGAGCTTCTGCGCGGCGGCGCCGCTGTCGATCGTCGCCTCGGCGACCGCCATCTTCTCGCGGAATCGTTCGAGGATCGGTCGCTGGAACTGGCCGGGATCTTTCGCGAGCTCGAACGAGACGAGCCCAGCGGCGGCGTTGAGCACGACGATGTCCCGAACCGGTCCGCGGGTGCCCGCGAGCACCTCGTGCACGACCGCAGCGTTGTGGGCAGCGTCGCCGCCCTTCAACTGGTCGATCGTGGTGCGGGCGATGCCGAGTTCGCGCGGATCGAGGTCGTGTTCTTTCACCGTGCCGCCCGACACCTCCCAGACGTGGCTGTGCCCGGTGGTCGTGAGCTCGTCGAGTCCGTCGTCGCCGCGGAACACCAGCGCGGTCGCGCCGCGCGTCTGGAACACGCCGACGATCAAGGGCACCCGGTCGAGGTGCGCGACGCCGACGGCGGATGCCTCGGGCCGAGCCGGATTGCAGAGCGGGCCGAGGTAGTTGAACACAGTGGGCACGCCGAGTTGCGCGCGCACGGCACCTGCGTGCCGGAAGCCGGGATGGAAGGCGCCCGCGAATGCGAACGTGATGCCCGCTTCGTCGAGCACGGCGCCGACGCGCTCTGCGGGCAGCGCAAGGTCGAGTCCCAGCGCCGCGAGCACATCGGATGACCCCGACGCCGAGCTCGCGGCCTTGTTGCCGTGCTTGATGACAGGAACGCCCGAGGCCGCGGCCACGATCGAGGCCATCGTCGACACGTTCACCGTGCCGAACCGGTCGCCCCCGGTGCCGACGATGTCGAGCGCCATGGGATCGACGGGCAGTTCGACCGCGTGCTCGAGCACCGCGTCGCGGAAACCGACGATCTCGTCGACCGTCTCGCCCTTGACGCGCAGCATCACGAGGAATGCCGCGAGCTGGGCGTCGGTCACCGCACCGGTCATGACCTGTTCCATGCACCATGCCGCGTCGGACACGCTCAGGTCTTCACCCTCGAGCAGGGCGTTCAAGATCTCGGGCCAGTTCTGTCGCGGATGCATGATTCGATCCTAATGTTCGGAATTCACGGCGGATTCTCGGGCATCGCGCAGGCCGGCTTAGGGTTCCCTTACCTCTCGACGGCGACACGATCCCCTGTGTTGACGAAACCTCGCCCCTGTTTTCAGCCATAATGGGGAGCGTGACGAGCACCTCTATGACTTATCAGGCGAGCGCGCCGGTGATCAACCGCCCCAATACCGTTGCGGTGGGAACGATCGTCTGGCTCGGCAGCGAGGTCATGTTCTTCGCCGGCCTCTTCGCCATCTACTTCACGCTTCGGTCGACCTCCCCCGAACTTTGGACGTTCGAAGCCGGCCGGCTCAACGTGCCGTTCGCGCTGGTCAACACGATCATCCTCGTGCTCTCGTCGGTCACGTGTCAGTTCGGGGTGTTCGCCGCCGAGCGACTGCAGCCGTACGCCACCGGCTGGAAGCCGACGCAATGGGGCGTCACCGAGTGGTTCTTCCTCACCTACGGCATGGGCGCCGTCTTCGTCGCGGGTCAGGTCTGGGAGTACGCGACACTCGTCTCCGAGGGCATCGCGCTCGACTCGAACGCCTACGGGTCGGCGTTCTACCTCACCACGGGCTTCCACGCCCTGCACGTCACCGGCGGGCTCATCGCCTTCCTGTTCGTGATCGGCCGCGTGTTCGCGGTCAAGAACTTCGGCCACCGCGAAGCGACCAGCGCCATCGCCATCTCGTACTACTGGCACTTCGTCGACGTCGTGTGGATCGGCCTCTTCCTCGTCATCTACGTACTCAAGTAAGCAAGCCGGTCTCGAACGTCAACATCGCATGCCCGTGAATAGGAAGAACCATATGACCCGCACGAAGCGACGCGCCGGACGCCGGCATCCGCTCGCCACCGTCGCGCTGCTCGCGCTCGGCCTCGTCTTCACCGGGGGCGCATACGCGGCACTCAGCTCGGGAACCGTCGCGCAGGCCGAGGTCGACCCGAACTCGCAGCAGACCATCGAAGAGGGCAAGAAGCTCTTCCAGGCCAACTGCGCGACCTGCCACGGCCTCGAGGCCCAGGGCACGGCCAACGGGCCCAGTCTCATCGGTGTGGGTGCCGCCTCGGTCGACTTCCAGGTCGGAACAGGCCGCATGCCCATGCAGATGCAGGGCCCGCAGGCTCAAGAGAAGCCCGTGCAGTTCACCGACGACCAGGTCAAGCAGCTCGCCTACTTCGTCGCTTCGCTCGGCCCCGGCCCCGACATCCCCGCCGACCACCTCGTCAACGGCGGCGGCGACGCGGCGAACGGTGCCGAACTGTTCCGCATCAACTGCGCAATGTGCCACAACGTGGCGGGCGCCGGCGGCGCGCTCACCGAGGGCAAGTTCGCACCTGCGCTGACCGACGTCTCGGGCGTGCACATCTACGAGGCCATGGTCACCGGCCCGCAGAACATGCCCGTGTTCAACGACCTCAACATCTCGCCCGAAGACAAGCGCGATGTCATCACCTACCTCAAGTACCTGCAAGACAACCGCTCCCCCGGCGGTTTCGAACTCGGCTCGTTGGGGCCGGTAGCCGAGGGCTTGTTCATCTGGATCTTCGGTCTCGGCTCGATCGTCGCGATCACCGTGTGGATCACGGCGAAGTCCAACTAGCGCACGCCCGGCACCGAAGCACCTAAGAAGGAGAACCATGGCCCAGGACGACCACAGCGGCACTGAGCTCGCCGCTGCCGACTCGTCGCACGCCGAGCACGACTTCGCCGGCTCGACCGGCACGGCGGTCATTCCCCACGACGCGTTCGAGAACCCCGGTTTCGAGCCGCACCGCCCGCGGGTCACCGACGAGGACACCGGTCGCGAGAAGCGTGCGCAGCGCACCGTCTATACGCTCTTCTACCTGTCGATCCTCGGCAGCGTCTGGGCGATCGCGGCGTACATGCTCTTCCCGATCGAGTCGAACGACGTCGGCGCCGTACGGCTGAACAACATGTTCATCGGTCTCGGCGCGACCCTTGCCCTGCTCGGCATCGGCTTCGGTGCGGTGCACTGGGCCAAGTCCCTGATGACTTCCGACGAGGCCATCGACATCCGCCACCCGATCGGCGGCAGCGAGGCCACGCAGCAAGGCGCGGTCGAGGTGTTCCGGGTGGCCGACGAGGAGTCCGGTTTCTCCCGCCGCACGGTCATCCGCAACAGCCTCATCGGTGCGCTCCTCGTGTTTCCGCTGCCCGCCGTCGTGCTCTTCCGCGGTCTCGCGCCGCAAGACCAGATCCCGGTCGAACTGCTCAGCCACACGATGTGGGCCAAGGGAACGCGCCTCACGCTCGACCCGTCGGGTGCCCCCATCCGCGCCGCAGACGTCACCATCGGCAGCGCCTTCCATGTCATCCCCGAAGGCCTCGTCGACCTCGAGCACGGCAGGCTCGAAGAGAAGGCCAAGGCTGCGGTGCTGCTCATGCGCCTCGACCCGAGCGAGCTCAACCAGGCTCCCGACCGCGAATCGTGGTCGTACGACGGCATCGTCGCCTACTCGAAGATCTGCACGCACGTCGGTTGCCCCGTCGCGCTCTACGAGCAGCACACGCACCACCTGCTCTGCCCCTGTCACCAGTCGCAGTTCGATGTGGCCAACCACTGCGAGGTCATCTTCGGACCGGCCAAGCGCCCGCTGCCACAGCTGCCCATCGCCGTCGATGACGAGGGCTACCTCATCGCGCAGAGCGACTTCACCGAACCCGTCGGCCCGAGCTTCTGGGAGCGTCATTGAGCACCGCAACCACCCGATCGACAGCACCTGCCAAACGCTCCTTCACGGCCGGCGCGTCCGAGTACCTCAATGACCGCACCGGCATCGCGGTTGCGATCAAGGGCCTGGGCCGCAAGGCCTTCCCCGACCACTGGTCGTTCCTGCTCGGCGAGGTCGCCCTGTTCAGCTTCATCGTCGTACTCGTCTCAGGCACATTCCTGACGTTCTTCTTCCAGGCGTCGATGGCCGAGGTGCACTACGACGGCTCCTACGTGCCGCTCAAGGGTGTCGAGATGTCTGTCGCGATGGCGTCGACACTCGACATCTCGTTCGACATCCGTGGCGGGCTCTTCGTGCGGCAGATGCACCACTGGGCAGCGCTGCTGTTCGTCGCCGCCATCGGACTGCACATGCTGCGAGTGTTCTTCACGGGCGCGTTCCGCAAGCCTCGTGAGATCAACTGGGTGTTCGGCTTCACGCTCTTCATCCTCGCGATGGCCGAGGGCTTCACCGGCTACTCGCTTCCCGATGACCTGCTGTCGGGCAACGGCCTTCGCATCATCGACGGCATGGTCAAGGGCATTCCGCTCATCGGCACGTGGACTTCGTTCCTCATCTTCGGCGGTGAGTTCCCCGGAACAGAGATCGTCGGCCGTCTCTACACCCTGCACATCCTGCTGTTGCCGGCGCTCGTCGTTGCGCTGATCGCGGTCCACGTCGGCTACGTGTTCATCCACAAGCACACCCAGTTCGCCGGCCCCGGCCGTGAGCCGACGAACTCGGTCGGCCCGCCCATCCTGCCGATCTATGCGGCGAAGGCCGGCGGTTTCGTGTTCCTCATCTGGGGTGTGATCGCTCTGATCGCGGCACTCTTCACGATCAATCCGATCTGGAACTACGGCCCGTACGACCCGTCGCCCGTCTCGGCGGGCACGCAGCCCGACTGGTACATCGGTTTCGCCGACGGTGCCCTGCGTCTCATCCCGCCGGGTTGGGAATTCGTCTGGCTCGACCGCACCTGGTCGTTCAACATCCTCGTGCCACTCATCGGCATCGGCGTCTTCATCGTGCTCGTGCTGATCTACCCGTTCATCGAAGCGTGGATCAAGGGCGACAAGCGCGAGCACCACATCGCCGACCGTCCGCGCAACGCGCCGACCCGCACCGCGATCGGTGCCGCGGGTGTCACGTTCTACGCAGGCCTCTGGGCTGCGGCGAGTTCCGACATCTTGGCGACGCACTTCTCGCTCACGATGGAGGGCGTGATCCACGCACTCCAGGCGGTCGTCATCATCGGTCCGTTCATCGCCTACTTCGTCACGAAGCGCGTCTGCCTCGCACTGCAGAAGAAGGACCGCGAGATCGTGCTGCACGGCTACGAGTCGGGTCGCATCGTCAAGCTGCCCGGCGGCGAGTTCATCGAGGTGCATCAGCCCCTCGACGAGTACGAGCGCTGGCGTCTCGTGAGCTTCGAGAGCTACCAACCGCTCATGATCCGCCCGAACGCACGCGGCAAGATCACGACGGGCCAGCGCGTGCGAGCTTGGTTCTCGCGGTGGTTCTTCGAGGACCGCATCGCGCCGGTCACGAAGGGCGAACTCGAGTCCGGCCACGACGGCCACCACTGACGACAACCGCACGCAACGTCGGGCACCGAACCATGTCGATCGATTCGACCTGGCTTCGGTGCCCGAACTGCTTTCTCGACCTCGCCCCGGTCGACACGAACGTGTTCGGCTGCGCTGCAGGTCACCGATTCGACCGAGCGAAGCACGGATACCTGACCCTCCTTCCCCCGAAAGCTCCCCGCACCGTGGGCGACGATCGCGAGATGCTGCACGCGCGTGACGCATTGCTCGCGAGCGGCGCGTTTGCGCCGATCGCAGCGGCGGTCACTGACGCTGTCGTGACGCACCCAGCGATCGGCAGCGAGACTTCACTTCGCGTCGCCGACTTCGGATGCGGCACCGGCTACTACGCCGCTGCGCTCTCGCGAGCGACACCCGACTCTGCGTTCCTGCTCGCCGACCGCTCGCCTGACGCGGTCCGCATGAGCCTGCGTGCGCTCCCGCGAGCAACCGGCGTGGTAATCGACCTCTGGCGCCCACTCCCCCTGCGCGATGCCGTCGTCGACGTCGCACTCAACGTCTTCGCGCCTCGCAACGCGAGCGAATTCGCGCGAGTCCTCAGTCCGCACGGCCTGTTGCTCGTCGTAGTACCGACCGACGCACACCTGCAGGAACTTCGTCGCTCCGGCGCCCTCCTCGACGTTCCGACGGGCAAGTCCGATCGTGTGGCCGAGCAACTCCATGAGGCGGGGCTCGTATTGCAGACGAGCACCGCGGTCGAGTACAGGTTCCGGGCCGGATCTGCGATTCGCGCCCTCCTCGCGGGCATGGGTCCATCGGCACACCACGGCGACAGCCTCACACCGAGCGGTTCGGCTGCCAACGAGGCATCCGAGCTAACCGTCTCAGTCGACGTCTTGACGTTCGCGCTCGCATAGCCCCCCGCGCATCATCAGTCGCGTCGACCGGGGCCGCTGACGCCACGGTGCTCACGTCAGCGGCGGTCTAGGTTCACCGCACGCACGCACGTGAGCGAGCGGGTTCGCTCGCGTCGAGCCAACGAACGAGGGCCCAGCGCGATGCGCCGGACCCTCGTTCGTGAAGCATTGCTGCTACCGTGCGAAGTTGCCCCGGTAGTATTCGTAGACCCAGCCGGCGAGGAAGATCAGCGCGATCGGCGCGGCGAAGAATGCGAGCCAGAATCCGATCGCGATGCCGAGGAAGGTCAACGCGATCGCGGCCGCGAGCAGCACCGGCCACCAGCTCCAGGGGCTGAAGAACCCGAGCTCGGCGTCACCGTCGTCGATGTTCGCGTCGAGCCGGTCTTCGGGAAGCTCGGCGCCCTGGGCTTTGTGCACCCGGCCGAGGTAGAACGCGATGAACGCCGAGAGCACGGCTGCCAGCGAAACGGCGACGGTGCCCGCCCACTCGATGCCGGGGTCACCCTGATCGACCCACGTCCAGTAGGCGTAGATGACCGCGACGATCGCGAAGAAGCCCGTCAGGATCCAGAAGAGGTTGACGTTGGCGCGCATTACTTGATCTCCTCGCTGGCAGCGTCGTACGTCGGCGATTGCGGGGCATCTTTGGCCGGACCGATGCCGACGGGGATTCCCGCTTCAGGGTGGTTGAGGTCGAACGCCGGGCGCTCGGAGCGGATGCGCGGAATCGACGTGAAGTTGTGTCGCGGCGGGGGGCAGCTCGTAGCCCACTCGAGCGAACCTCCGTAGCCCCAGGGGTCGTTCACCGTGACCTTCGGTGAGCGACGAGCCGTGATATAGACGTTCAGGAAGAACGGGATCAACGAGACCGCGAGAATACCCGCGCCGAAGGTCGAAAGCTGATTCATCCACGTGATGTTGTCTTCTGGCAGGTACGAGTAGTACCGACGAGGCATGGCGACGACGCCCAGCCAGTGCTGCACGAGGAACGTGGTGTGGAAGCCGATGAAGAGCAGCCAGAAGTGCCACTTGCCGAGACGCTCGTTGAGGAGTTTGCCGGTCCACTTGGGCCACCAGAAGTAGAAGCCGGCGAACATCGCGAACACGACGGTTCCGAAGACGACGTAGTGGAAGTGTGCAACGACGAAGTACGTGTCGGAGACGTGGAAGTCGAGCGGCGGCGACGCGAGGATGACGCCCGTGAGGCCACCGAACACGAACGTGACGAGGAAGCCGAGCGACCAGAGGATCGGTGTCTCGAAGGTGATCGAGCCACGCCACATCGTGCCGATCCAGTTGAAGATCTTCACACCGGTCGGCACCGCGATGAGCATCGTCATGAGCGCGAAGAACGGCAGCAACACCGAGCCCGTCACGTACATGTGGTGCGCCCACACGGTGACCGAGAGCGCAGCGATCGCGATCGTCGCGTAGATCAGGGTCTTGTAGCCGAAGATCGGCTTGCGGCTGAAGACGGGGAAGATCTCGGACACGATGCCGAAGAACGGCAGGGCGATGATGTAGACCTCGGGATGGCCGAAGAACCAGAACAGGTGCTGCCAGAGGATGACACCACCGTTGGCCGGATCGTAGATGTGCGCGCCGAACACGCGGTCGGCGGCAGCGGCGAGCAGAGCAGCCGCGAGCACCGGGAAGGCCATCAGAACCAGGATCGACGTGACGAGCGTGTTCCAGGTGAAGATCGGCATGCGGAACATGGTCATGCCGGGCGCGCGCATCGTGATGATGGTCGTGATGAAGTTCACGCCACCGAGGATGGTTCCGAAACCCGAGAGTCCGAGCCCGAGCATCCAGAGGTTGCCGCCGACTCCGGGCGAGAACGTCGTCGATGCCAGTGGCTGGTAGGCGAACCAACCGAACGAGGCTGCCCCCTGCGGGGTGAAGAACCCGGCCACGGCGATGAGCGAGCCGAAGTTGAAGAACCAGTACGAGAGCGCATTGAGGCGCGGGAACGCCACGTCGGGTGCGCCGATCTGAATCGGCATCAGCGTGTTCGCGAACCCGAAGAACAGCGGCGTCGCGAACATCAGCAGCATGATCGTGCCGTGCATGGTGAACAGCTGGTTGTACTGCTCGCGTGTCTGCACGATCTCGAGGCCGGGCTCGAAGAGCTGGGCGCGGATGATCAGGGCCATCACGCCGCCGACACAGAAGTAGATGAAGGACGTGATCAGGTAGAGGTACCCGATGACCTTGTGGTCGGTGGAGGTGATCCACCGCACGAGGACGTTGCCCTTGCGCTCGACCTTGGGGGTGCCGAACGGAAGGCCGGTCGACTGCGGCCGAGCCGGTGCGGACGTGGTGCTCATTCAGCCTGCTCCTCTTGCAGTTCGGGCTCGCCCGTGCCGGGCAGGTTCTGGTTGCGGTCGTACTCCGCCGACAACTGGCCCTCTTGTCCGAGGTCGCGCAGCGAGTCGATGTACTGCTCGTACTCGGACTGAGAGACGACCTCGACGTTGAAGAGCATGAGCGAGTGGTACTCGCCGCACAGCTCGGCGCACTTGCCGGCATAGGTGCCCTCGCGCTCGGGCACGATGGACATGTAGTTCGTCTTGCCGGGGAACATGTCTTTCTTGTAGAGGAAGTCGACGACCCAGAACGAGTGGATCACGTCGCGGGACTGGAGTTCGATCTCGACGTTGGCGCCGACCGGGAGAACCAGGGTGGGCAGCTCGGACTCGACGATCGACCCTGCGGGACCCTCTTCGTCGAGCTGCGCCTGGATGCCCGGCGAGTAGACGTCTTCCTTGACGTAGTTGAAGTCCCATGCCCATTGCTTGGCGATGACCTCGACCTGCACGTCGACCTCGTCGGCGGCGAACCGCTCTTCGATGATGGCCTGGTCGCGAGCGGTGAAGGCGAAGAAGCCGAGCACGAGAATCAGCGGCACGACCGTGTAGAAGATCTCGATCGGCATGTTGTACCGCATCTGCACCGGCAGGCCCGTCTGGCCCTTGCGGCGGCGGTAGGCGATGACGGCCCAGATCGTGAGGCCCCAGGTGATGATGCCGACGATGAGCAGCACGATCCACGAGGTCACCCAGAGACCCGAGACGCGCTCGGTGTGATTCGTGACCGGCGCCTCGCCCTCGACGAAGCCGGGGAGGAATCCGTTCAGCTGTGCCTGCGTGCAACCAGCGAGCACGAGGCTGAGAACCGCTGCAATCGGAACAGCAGCCCATCGGAGACGGCGATTGTGGCGCACCAGTGACCTTTCGGGAGACTCGAAGGCGCTTCACAGTGAAGCGCGGCGATCGATCATCAGCCTACTCCGCCTTGGCGCGTGTGGTGTGCACCGAGCGCCGGTGTCGGGCGTGGCGGTCGACGGAACCGCAGTTCGACGGCGGAAACGCCGAAGGGAGGCCGCGACTCGCGGCCTCCCTTCGGGGAAATGGTGTATGGCTCAGTGGAACGAGTCACCGCACGCACAGCTGCCCTGCGCGTTGGGGTTGTCGATCGTGAAGCCCTGCTTCTGGATCGTGTCTTCGAAATCGATCGACGCTCCGTCGAGGTAGGGAACGCTCATCTTGTCGACGACGACCTCGACACCCGAGTAGTCGACGACGGCGTCGCCGTCGAGCAGACGCTCGTCGAAGTAGAGCTGGTAGATCAGCCCAGAGCACCCACCGGGCTGGACGGCGACACGCAGACGCAGGTCGTCGCGCCCCTCTTGCTCGAGGAGGTTGCGCACCTTGTCGGCGGCGGGGTCGCTCAGCTTCACGCCGTGCGCGGTCTCGGTGATCGTGTCGCTCATGTCTCTCCTCGGTGCGTCAGGAACGCGGGAATCGCTGGTTCCATGGTAACCGCCGTTTCTGCGTGTGGGCCCGGCTCCCGCTCAGGATTCCGAAACGCGTGCGTCGAGTCGCGCGAGAAACAGCGCTTCGGCGAGCACCGCGCGCTTGAACACCCCGAGGTGAAGCGACTCGTTGGGGCTGTGCGCGCGCGAGTCGGGATCCTCGACGCCGGTCACGAGGATCTGCGCGTCGGGGAACTCGTCGACCAGCTCGGCGATGAACGGGATCGATCCACCGATGCCGACCTCGAGGGGCGCCTTTCCCCAGGCGTCGGTCATCGCCGCCCGCGTCTCGGCGACGGCCCAGCCGCTCGTATCGACGAGGAACGGCTGCCCCGTGTCGACGTCGTCGAACGTCAGACGCGCCCCGAACGGCGCGTTCTCCTCGAGGTGCGCACGGATCGCGGCGAACGCCTCGTCGGCGTCCTGCCCGGGCGCGATGCGGGCACTGATCCGCACGCGCGTGCCCGGAATGAGCGTGTTCGATGCGTTCGCGATGTCGGGCGCGTCGATGCCGGTGACGGTGATGGCGGGCTGCGCCCAGATGCGCGAGAGGATCGTGCCGCGACCGATGGGCGTCACGCCGTCGAGCAATCCGGCCTCGGCGCGCAGCTGCTGCTCGTCGTAGTCGGGCGTCTCGAGGCTCGCACTCGTCAGGCCCTCGACCGCGACCGAGCCCTCGGCGTCCCAGAGTGTGTCGAGCAGCCGAACGGTCGCGAGCATCGCATCGGGCGCCGCTCCCCCGAACATGCCGGAGTGCGAGGCGTGCGCGAGTGTGTCGACCCGCATGTTGAAGGCCACTGCTCCGCGCAGCGCCACCGTGATCGCCGGTGTCTCGATGTCCCAGTTCGACGAGTCCGCGACGACGATCGCGTCGGCGGCCAACAGGTCGCGGTTCTCGTGCAGGAAGTTCGCGAACGACTGCGACAGGTACTCCTCTTCGCCCTCGATGAACAGCGAGATGCCGAGGTCGAAGTCGGCGCCGAGCACCTCGGTCAGCGCGCGGATCGCGCCGACGTGCGCCATGACGCCCGCCTTGTCGTCGGCGGCACCGCGACCGTAGAGGCGGTCGCCGCGCTGCGTCGGCTCGAACGGCGTGGAGTCCCAGTCCTCGTCGCGCCCGGGCGGCTGCACGTCGTGGTGGGCGTACAGCAGCACGGTGGGGCGCCCATTGCGCGCCGCGCGATGCGCGACGACCGCGGGAAGGCCCAGCTCCGGGTCATCCGTTCGCCCCTCGACGCCGCCGACGGGCGCCCGCCGCACGTCGACGAGATCGAAGACCCCCAGACCGCGCACCAGTTCGGCGACGGCGTCGGCCGAACGCGCCACGTTCGCCGGGTCGAACGCTGGCCACGAGACCGAGGGGATCTTCACGAGGTGTGCGAGGTCGGCGATGGTCAAGGGGAAACCGGACTCGACGGCGCTGCGGAACGCCTCGATACGAGGGTCGGCGTCGCCTGATGCGGATCGGGTGAGGAGGGGCTCGGTCATGCCGGTAATCTTAAGGGGAACCGATTCGAGGAATCCCCGTGGCCAAGCAACCCGACAGCACCGACCGCCCGAGCGCCGAGACGCTCGATGAGACCCAGGCTCGCCTGAAGAACGGCACGAAGGGTGCGCCCACCCCCAGCCGTGCAGCACAAGAGGCCGCCCGCAAGCGTCCGCTCGTGCCCGACGACCGCAAAGAGGCGGCGAAGCAGGCTCGTGCCAGGGCGGCCGAGTCGCGCGAGAAGGCCCGCGTCGGCATGGCCATGGGCGAAGAGAAGTACCTTCCGATGCGCGACCGCGGGCCGCAGAAGAAGTACGTGCGCGACTACATCGACGCCCGATTCAGCGTCGGCGAGGTGCTGATCCCCGTCATGTTCGCGGTCATCGTGCTCACGTTCATCCCGTCGCCCGAGGTGCAGTACGCCGGAATCCTCGCGCTCTGGGCGTTCTTCGCGATCGCCGTCATCGACGTCGTCGTGCTCGGCTTCATCCTCAACAAGAAGCTCGCGGCCAAGTTCGGCGCCGACAAGGTCGAGAAGGTGCGCTGGTACGCCGCGATGCGCGCGTTGCAGCTGCGTCCGCTGCGCCTGCCCAAGCCCCAGGTCAAGCGCGGCCAGTACCCCTCCTGACCCGCGGCTGCGCGCGTCGATCGGTCGCATCGCGTCGTCGATCGATGTTTCGGATGCCCCGTGGCAGGGGTGTCACCGTCGCGCGTAGACACCCGCGCGAATGAGCGGCACACGGGTCTCGTCGTCGCTCAGCGACCCGTGCTGGCCGATCATCGATTCGGCCTGGCGGTTCGGTTCGCGACGGTCGTAGTACGCGACGCCCGCTCGCGCTGCCACGATCAGGTCGCCGATGCGAGGACGCACCTCGGGGTCGACCGCACCATAGAGCCCCTGCGCGATCGCCTCGTCGCGGGTGAGCACCCACGCACGCTCGCCCTCGGCCTCCCGCCACTGCTCGACGAGCTCGGCCCGCCCCGCTTCGTCGAGACCAGGCTCGAAGTACAGCGAGAGGCACCGCGGCTCGCCGCCGACATGGCGTACCCCCTCGACGAGGGCGGGCTGCGAATCGATGAAGCGGTGGCGATGCGCCGGCACGTCGATGACGCCGTGGTCGGCGGTCACGAGCAGGCCCGAGCCACGGGGCATCCGCTCATCGAATGCCGCGATCTCGGCGTCGAGCTGTTCGAGGATGCCGAGCCATCGGTCGGACTGCCAACCGTGCGCGTGGGCCGCCTGGTCGAGCTCGGGGACGTAGAGGTAGACGAGGGCCGGATCTGCCTGCGCCAGCACGCGAAGCGTCTCGGTGAACCGGTCGGCGATGGTGGCGCCCGAGCGGAACTCGGCGCCGCGCAGCACCGCGTGCGTGAAGCCGGAGTCGGCGTAACGCGGGGCACCGACGGCGAAGGTCGCGGTGCCCCGCTCGCGCGCCTGCTCGAAGAGCGTCGGCGCTCGCTGCCACGATTCGGGTCGCATGCCGTCGTCCCACCCGTTGAGCTGGTTCACGAGGCGGTCGCCGGGCGCGTCGAGCACGCGATAGCCGACGAGTCCGTGCTCGCCCGGCATGCGACCGGTCGTGAGGGTCGCGAGGGCGGCCGCCGTCGTCGACGGGAACACCGTGCGAATGACGTCGCGCTTCGCGAGCCGAGAGGCGAGGTAGCGAGCATGGCCCGCACGCTGCTGGATGTTGGCCGCGCCGAGACCATCGGCGAGCACCACCACGGTGCTGCGCACCGGGGGCAGTTCGAGCGGGTTGGGCTCGCCCCACATGCTTGCCAACGAACTGTCGAGCACCGCGGCAAGCCGCCCGGCGCTGTCGGCGGGCACCGGTAGCATTGCAGGCATCGCGCCCAGTCTGGCACAGGCCGGGCGCGCCCCGGTTCCACCGCGTGCCCCGCACGCCCGCAGCAGAGAACACCGATGCCCCGAGCCAAGAACCCGCCCGCAGACGAACCGATCGTCGAACGCATCGAAGACGTCGACGTCGCCACCGAGATGCAGGGCTCGTTCCTCGAGTACGCCTACTCGGTCATCTACTCGCGGGCGCTGCCCGATGCTCGCGACGGCCTCAAGCCCGTGCAGCGGCGCATCCTCTACCAGATGACCGAGATGGGGCTGCGGCCCGACCGCGGCCACGTGAAGTCCGCGCGTGTCGTCGGCGAGGTCATGGGCAAGCTGCACCCCCACGGCGACACCGCGATCTACGACGCCCTCGTGCGCATGGCGCAGGCGTTCACGCTGCGCGTGCCGCTCATCGACGGGCATGGCAATTTCGGTTCGCTCGACGACGGCCCCGCGGCCGCGCGCTACACAGAGGCGCGCCTGGCCGCGCCCGCGCTGGCGATGAGCGAGGGGCTCGACGAAGATGTCGTCGACTTCGTGCCGAACTACGACAACCAGCTCACCCAGCCCGAGGTGCTGCCGGCCGCCTACCCGAACCTGCTCGTGAACGGCGCGAGCGGCATCGCCGTCGGCATGGCCACGAACATGGCGCCGCACAACCTCATCGAGGTGGTCGGCGCGGCCCGGCACCTCATCGCCCACCCGAACGCGACGCTCGACGAGCTCATGGAGTTCGTCCCCGGGCCCGACCTGCCCACCGGCGGCACCATCGTCGGGCTCGCGGGCATCAAAGACGCCTACGCAACCGGCCGGGGTGCCTTCAAGACCCGTGCCAAGGTGCGCGTCGAGAACATCACGGCCCGCAAGACCGGGCTCGTCGTCACCGAGCTGCCCTACCTCGTCGGCCCCGAGAAGGTCATCGAGAAGATCAAAGACGGCGTCAACGCCAAGAAGATCAGCGGCATCTCCGACGTCACCGACCTCACCGACCGCACCAACGGGCTGCGCCTGGTCATCGGCATCAAGACCGGGTTCAGCCCCGACGCCGTGCTCGAGCAGCTCTACCGACTGACCCCGCTCGAAGATTCCTTCAACATCAACAACGTCGCCCTCGTCGACGGCGGGCCGCAGACCCTGGGGCTGCGCGAGCTGTTGCAGGTCTACGTCGGGCATCGCATCTCGGTCGTCACCCGCCGCTCCGAATACCGGCTCGCACGCCGTCGTGAGCGGCTGCACCTCGTCGACGGCCTGCTCATCGCGATCCTCGACATCGATGAGGTCATTCAGCTCATCCGTGGCTCCGACGACACGGCCGCCGCCCGCCGCCGCCTGATCGAGGTGTTCGACCTCAGCCAGGTGCAGGCCGAGTACATCCTCGAGCTGCAGCTGCGCCGGCTCACGAAGTTCTCGCGCCTCGAACTCGAGGCCGAACGCGACAAGCTGCGCGCCGAGATCGACGAGCTCGAGGCGCTGCTCGCCAGCCGCCACCGCATCGAGACCCTCGTCTCCGACGAACTCGCCGAGGTCGCCGAGCGATTCGGCACGCCTCGTCGCACGCTGCTGACCGATGCCCGGCCGTCGATCACCGGCGCTGCGGCCAAGCGGGCGGCTGCCGCCGCCCTCGAGGTGGCGGATGTGCCGTGCCGCGTGTTCCTCTCGGTCACGGGCCGCATCGCCCGCGTCGATCTTCCTGAGGGCCCCGAGGGCGCCCCGAGCATCACGATGCCCGCCCGTCGCAGCAAGCACGACGCCGTCCTGTCGGTGCTCGACACGACGAGCCGGGCAGAGATCGGGGCGGTCACCAGCCTCGGCCGACTCATCAGGTTCACCCCGGTCGACCTGCCGATGCTGCCGCCCACGTCGGTGCAGCTCGGTGCCGGAGTGCGCGTGGGCGACTATCTCGCGCTGCCCAATCGCGACGAGAAGGTGCTCGCGCTCGTCTCGCTCACGAGCGACCGTTCGATCGCCATCGGAACCAAGCAGGGCGTCGTCAAGCGCGTGTCGACCGGCGGCTATCCGAACAAGCCCGAGTTCGAGGTCATCGGTCTGAAGGCCGGCGACGAGGTCGTCGGCGCCGTGCAGGGCGACGAGACCGACGAACTCGTGTTCGTCGCCTCCGATGCGCAGCTGCTGCGATTCCCGGCCGCAGCGGTGCGTCCGCAGGGGTGCCCGGCCGGTGGCATGGCCGGTGTCAATCTCGGCGGCGGCGCCCACGTGATCCACTTCACGAGCGTGCCACGCACCGACGCAGGCGATGCCGTCGTGGTCACGATCGCCGCGAGCAGCGACACCCTGCTGGGTACCGACCCCGGCAGTGCGAAGGTGAGCGAGTTCGCCGAGTTCCCGGCGAAGGGCCGGGCCACGGGTGGTGTGCGCGCACAGCGATTCCTGAAGGGCGAAGACGCACTGCACCTTGCCTGGGTCGGCCGCTCCCCCGCGCTCGCAGTCGGCACCGACGGCTCCGTGCGGCAGCTGCCCGATGTCGGGGCGAAGCGCGACGCGTCGGGTCAGGCGCTCGACGCGGTCGTCGCGGCGGTGGGCGCCCAGATCGGCTGATCGCCGGGCGCGTTGCACGCAAGGTGCGGCCTATCGATTCGGCCGGTGGCCAATGTCGCGGCCGGCCGGTGGTCGGCCGCGAATGACACCCCCTCTTGACGCCGATGCGATCGACCGGCATATTCGGCGGTGGCCGGGCCGCGGGTCGATGTGCAGCGCCCGATGGGCCGGCCCCGACCGAGGGAGTGACCGTGACGACAGCGCTGAACGCGATGATCCACGGAAGGGTGCTGCAACCCGGCAATGACGACTACGACTCGTCACGGTCGGTCTGGAATGCGATGGTCGACCGACGACCCCGATACATCGTGCAGTGCTCCGAGACCGCCGATGTCGTGGCCGCTGTGCGATTCGCGACCGATCACGGCCTCGACGTGGGCATCAGATGCGGCGGCCACGGCATCGTCGGCCATGCCGTGCCCGAAGACGGGCTCATGATCGACCTGCGCCCTATGGGCGAGGTGTCGATCGACGCGCGGGCGCGACGCGCCCGAGTTCAGGGTGGCGCGCTGCTCGGCGCCCTCGATGCCGCGGCGCAGGCCGTCGGTCTCGCAACGACCGCGGGCAACGTGTCGCACACCGGCGTCGGCGGCCTGACCCTCGGCGGCGGCATGGGCTGGCTCGCCCGGCAGCACGGCCTCTCGTGCGACAACGTCGTCTCGTTCGAGATCGTCACCGCGGCGGGTGAGACGCTGCGCGCGAGCGCCGATTCGCATCCCGACCTGTACTGGGCGCTACGCGGCGGCGGTGGCAACTTCGGCGTCGTCACCGAGTTCGAATTCGCGTTGCACCCCGAGCCCGGGCTCGCGCTCACGGCAGAGTTCCGCTACCCGGTCACCGGTGCTCGCGACGCGATGCGACGATGGCGCGACCTGAATGATGACGCACCACGGCAGGCGACATACTCCGCGACCATCGCCGACGCGACCGTCGCCCTCGGCCTCGTGTGGGTCGGCGATCCGGGCGACGGTGACGCGCAGGTATCAGCGCTCGCCGAGGGGCTCGCCGAGGCCGCGGGGCCCCAGTCGAGTGCAATCGAGCGGTGGTCATACGTGGATCTCCAGCGACGCGAGGACGACATCGAGGCGCACGCGTGGCGCAGGTACTGGAAGGGGCACTACTTCAGCGAACTCGGCGACGAGGTCATCGACGCCGTGCTCGAGCGCGACGGCGACGACCTACCGAACGTGAGCCTGCAGGCGTATGGCGGTGCGATCGCAGAGATCCCCGACGAGCAGACCGCATTCTCGGGCCGCGACACCGCATTCGAGTTCGTGGCCGCGTCGAAGTGGCACGACGCGGCTGAAGACGAGCGGCGCATGTCTGCCGCGCGGCGCTACGCCGCCACGATGGATCGGTTCGCGAACGGCGTCTATGTGAACGCTCTCGCCGACGAGGGCGTGGCAGGCGTTCGCCGCGCCTACTCCGACGCGAAGCTCGAGCGACTGTCGACGGTCAAGCGCCACTACGATCCCGGCAACGTGTTCCATCACAACCAGAACATCACGCCATCGGCAGGCTGACGACCGGCCGACGGTGTCAGGCGTCGATGCGGTCGCGCTCGAGGGTGTCGGAGCTCTCGATGATGAACTCCTTGCGCGGGGCGACCTCATTGCCCATCAGCAGCTCGAACACCCGGCCGGCGCCCTCGGCATCGCCGATGCCGACACGACGCAGTGTGCGGTGCCGGCGATCCATCGTCGTCGTCGCCAGTTGGTCGGCGTCCATCTCCCCGAGACCCTTGTAACGCTGGATGGGGTCCTGATAGCGCTTCTTCTGTCGATCGAGCCCAGCGAGCACCCCCTGCAGTTCGGCCTCTGAGTACGTGTAGATCGTCTCGTTCGGCTTCGAACCGGGGTTCATCACCACGACACGGTGCAGCGGGGGCACTGCAGCGAACACCCGCCCCTCTTCGATCATCGGCCGCATATACCGGAAGAACAGGGTGAGCAGCAGGGTGCGGATATGCGCGCCGTCGACATCGGCGTCGGCCATGAGGATGACCTTGCCGTAGCGAGCCTGCGTGATGTCGAAGCTTCGACCCGAGCCCGCGCCGATGACCTGGATGATCGAGGCGCACTCGGCGTTGCCGAGCATGTCGGCGACGCTCGCCTTCTGCACGTTGAGGATCTTGCCGCGGATGGGCAGCAACGCCTGGTGCTCACTGTCGCGCGCGAGCTTCGCGGTGCCGAGCGCGGAGTCGCCCTCGACGATGAACAACTCGCTGTGTGCGACGTCGTTCGACCGGCAGTCGACGAGCTTGGCCGGCAGCGAGGAGCTCTCGAGTGCGTTCTTGCGCCGTTGCGTCTCTTTGTGGGCTCGCGCCGAGATGCGCGACTTCATCTCGGCGACGACCTTGTCGAGCAGCAGCGCCGACTGCGCCTTGTCGTCGCGCTTAGTCGAGCTGAACCGTGCGCCGAGCTCTTTGGCGAGCACGTTCGACACGATGTTGCGCACCGCCGGGGTGCCGAGCACCTCTTTGGTCTGGCCCTCGAACTGCGGTTCGGGCAGTCGTACCGTGATCACCGCGGTGAGGCCTGCAAGCACGTCGTCTTTCTCGAGCTTGTCGTTTCCGGCCTTCAGCCGACGCGAGTTCTGCTCGACCTGCTGGCGCAGGAACTTCAGCAGGCCCTGGTCGAAACCGGCCTGGTGGGTGCCGCCCTTCGGGGTGGCGATGATGTTCACGAACGAGCGCACGATGGTGTCGTAGCCGGTGCCCCATCGCAACGCGATGTCGACATGGCACTCGCGCGACAGCTCGGTGGGAACCATGGCACCGCCCTCGTTGAGCACCGGCACCGTCTCGGTGAACGTGCCCGTGCCGGTGAGGCGCCAGATGTCGGTGATCGGAGCGTCGGTGGCGAGGTGCTCGGCGAACTCCGAGATACCGCCCTCGAACTGGAACGAGGTCGTGTGCGCGACAGGTCCGCGCTCATCGGTGACGTCGAGCGCGAGCCCGGGCACGAGGAACGCAGTCTGGCGGGCGCGACCGAGCAGTTCGTCGGTCTGGAACTCGGCGCCCTTGGTGAAGATCTGCCGATCGGCCCAGTATCTGATGCGGGTTCCGGTGACCCCCTTGGCGACCTTGCCGACGACGCGAAGCTCGCTGCGCTCTTCGAAGGGCGTGAACGGCGCGTCGGGTGAAGGTGTGCCGGCGTCGGCGAACACGCCCGGCTCGCCGCGGTGGAACGACATCGCCCACGTCTTGCCGTTGCGGTCGACCTCGACATCGAGACGCTCGGAGAGCGCGTTGACGACGGATGCCCCCACACCGTGCAGCCCGCCTGAGGCGGCGTATGAGCCCGAGCCGAACTTGCCACCGGCGTGGAGCTTGGTGAAGACGACCTCGACGCCCGAAAGCCCGGTCTTCGGCTCGATGTCGACGGGGATGCCGCGCGCGCGGTCGCGCACCTCGACGCTGCCGTCGGGGTGCAGGGTCACTCCGATCTCGCTGCCGTGCCCGGCGAGCGCCTCGTCGACCGAGTTGTCGATGATCTCCCAGAGGCAGTGCATGAGGCCGCGCGAGTCGGTCGAGCCGATGTACATGCCGGGTCGCTTGCGAACGGCCTCGAGGCCCTCGAGCACGGAGAGATGGCGGGCGGAATAGTCGGAGCTCACGTCGGCCAAGCCTAGTTCGCGGTGCCGACACCGCTGCGCAGGCGCTACGCGCTGAGCGAAATGCCCGGCCCGCAGGAAGGTCTCGGCTCGGGTCCGTGTTTACATTGATGAACGGAATGTCGAGCTGAGCACGAAGGAGGAGCCATGACCCAGTACACCGAAACCACCGGTGCTGTCGATGAACTCGAGACCCCTTACGAGCTCACTGCCCTCGACCGGTGCGATGCCTGCGGCGCGCAGGCCTACATCCGTGTGGTCGTCGCGAGCGGCGAACTGCTGTTCTGCGCTCACCACGGCCGCAAGCACCAAGAGAAGCTCTCGCAGATCGCGCACAGCTGGCACGACGAGTCGAGCCGTCTGCTGACCGACGACGGGCGCTGACCGACACCCATAACCTTCGTTGAAACGCCCCGGTCGCCCGGGGCGTTTCGACGTTTGCCGGCTGTCAGGGGCAGCAGTTGATTTGCCGTGTGCGACCGTTCGCCCATACGCTCCCGACGATGACACTCGCACATGAGATCGCCGGAGACGGTCCTGCCGTCGTACTGCTCCACTCGTCCGTCTGCGATCGCCGCATGTGGGACCCCCAATGGCGATTGCTCACCGACGCGGGATTCCGGGTCATGCGACCCGACTTCCGCGGGTACGGCGAGACACCGGCGCCCGCGTCGGCGTACGACGAGGCCCGCGACATCCTGCGCCTCCTCGACCACTACGGCATCGAACGAGCCGCCCTCATCGGATCCTCATTCGGCGGCCGCGTCGCACAGGAGTTCGCGGCTCGCTGGCCATCGCGAGTGACGCGGCTGTTGCTGGTGTGCCCCGCCAGTCGGCTCGTCGAGCCGACTGACGACCTGCGGGCGTTCGGCGCCGAAGAAGATGCCCTGCTCGAAGCCGGCGACATCGGCGGCGCAGTCGCCCTGAACGTGCGCACGTGGCTCGGCCCGGCGGCCGGTGAGTCCACGCGGGAGCTCGTCTCGCGCATGCAGCGGCACGCGTTCGAGGTGCAGCTCGCGGCACCCGATGTCGCCGCCGTCCGCGACGACTTCGATCTGCGCGAGATCAGTGCGCTGACCCTGGTGCTCTCAGGCGCCCACGACCTCGACGGCATGCAGGGGGTCGCCGTGTTCCTGGCCGAGCACATCGACGGTGCCGTGCATGAGCGACTCGACTGGGCCGGTCATCTGCCGAGCGTTGAAGACCCGGCACGTTTCAATCCGGTGCTGGTCGACTTCCTGGACGACCTGCGCGACCCCTGACGTCACTCGCGGCGCGCGTCACTGCAGCGCGCGTCATCCGGTCGGCTCATGCCGGTTCGGCGGCAGTCTTCGCAACCCCGGCCAACTGCGACTCCCGCGCCGCCGCGGCGTAGGCATCGACCACCGCGGCGTGCGAGCCGACGGCGTACTCGAGGCCGGCTCGTGACGTGATCTCGGCGAGCAGGGCATCGGCGAACGCGGGGTTCTTCGCGAGCACGGGTCCGTGCAGGTGGGTGCCGATGACGTTGCCCATGACGACGCCCTCCTGACCGGAATCGCGCCCGTTGCCAGTGCCCGCCCGCGTGCGCCCGAGCGGCGATCCCTCGGCGCCGACGTAGTCGCGAGCGTGGTTCTCGAACCCCACGAGCATGCCGAAGCGGGGCGACGAGAGCACGATGTCGCCGGTCACGCGCCCGTCGCGCGGCACCGCTCGCCCGGGCAGGATGCCGAGACCCTCGACGACGCCGACGTGAAGCTCGATGCCCCAGCTGAGCAGCTCCCAGCCGGTGCCGACCGCCAGGATCGGAACGCCCTCGGTGCCCCACGTGCGCAGGTCGTCGTGGAACTCGCCCAGCGCGTCACGCGCCGCCTCGAGCGACGAGTCGTCGCCGGAGCCGAGCACGATCGCATCGACCCGGGCGGGGAGGTCGGCGCGGCGATCCACCGGAACGACCACGGACTCGAGCCCCGCCCATCGGGCGCGGGCAGCGAGCACGGCGGCGTTCTCGGCGTCGCCGTTCGTGTTCTGCAGTCGCGGCAGCAGCGAGACGATGGTGAGAGTCATTCCGCTCCTGTGAGTCCGAGGTGGGCGCGGGTGCGTCGCATCGCGTCGGCCGAGAACACGATGGTCTTCACACTCGACGCGGGTGCAGGCGCCGCGAGGAAGTCGTCGAGCGCTCGGCCGAGGTCGGGTTCGACCCGGTCGATCTCGACGCCGTCGTAGGCGAGCATGAGCGCGGCCTCGGCCGCTTTCGAACCGCTCACGATCGAGACGCGACCGAGCGATGACGCGTCGGTCGGCCAGAAGTACGACGGGTCGCGCACGTCGGAACCGATCGCGAAGAGGATCTGCTCGGTGCCCGGCGCGATCGAGTCGACGTTGAGCTGGTAGCTGGCCGGGTTCTGCACGAGCACGAACTCGACATCGTGCCCCCTGACCCTCACCCGCTCACCGCGGCCGAAGACCGCCGGAATCTCGCTGAGCGCGCGCGATGCGGTCGCCGACGCGAAGCGATCGCCCAGCACCGCCCGCGCCGTCGAGTAGGCTGCGGCGGCATCGACGGCGTAGTGGGTACCGCGGGCCGGCAGGCCGATCGCGACGGATGTGCCGCCATCGTCGAGCACCGCCTCGGCGCCGTTCACCGCGATGACGCGAACGCCGGCGCCCGCGACGAGCCGTTCGGGCGACGTCTCGGTGTAGCCGAGACCCCGCGGCGAGGCGTCGAGCACCGCTGCCGAGACACCGAACCGGTGCACCGCGACATCGGTTCGCAACTGCCCGGCCAGCCGTTCGAGGTTGGCGTCGTCGGCGTTCACGACGACGGCCTCGTGAGCTTGCACCGCGATGCGCGCGAGCATGCCCGCGACCATGTCGGAGTCGTGGAACCGGTCGATCTGGTCGACCATCACGTTCGTGAGCGCGACGACACGGGCGTCGACTCCCTGCATCACGAGCGCGCCGTGTCCTTCGTCCATCTCGAGCACTGCGATGTCGCCGGGCACGCGGCCCTGCCAGTCGGCTCGTTCGAGCAGCGCCGAGGTGAGTCCCTGGCTGATGTTCGCCGTCGAGGGGTTGGTGAACACGTCGACGTGGTGGGCGCGCAGGATCGCGACGAGCATCTTCGTCGTCGTCGACTTGCCGCTCGAGCCCGACACCACCACGAGACCCTGCGGGAAGCCCGACAGGGTGCGCTTGAGATAGCCGGGCGCGATCGTATTGACGATGAGCCCCGGAATCGCGGATCCGCCGCCGGGCTTACGAAGCCTGGCGGCGAATCTCACGAATCTGCCGACGAGGATGGCCGGCCCATAGCGCAGAAAACCAGCGCGCACCGGCGGCCTACTCGAGGTAGTCGCGCAGCGACTGCGACCGCGACGGGTGGCGCAGCTTCGCCATCGTCTTCGACTCGATCTGGCGGATGCGCTCACGCGTGACGCCGAACGTGTCGCCGATCTGGTCGAGGGTCTTCGGCATTCCGTCGCCGAGGCCGAAGCGCATGCGGATGACGCCCGCCTCACGCTCGCTCAGCGAGTCGAGCAGGCTCTCGAGCTGCTTCTGCAGCATCGTGAAGCCCACGGCGTCGGCCGGCACGACCGCCTCGGTGTCTTCGATGAGGTCGCCGAACTCGCTGTCGCCGTCTTCGCCGAGCGGCGTGTGCAGCGAGATCGGCTCACGGCCGTACTTCTGCACCTCGATGACCTTCTCGGGGGTCATGTCGAGTTCGCGGCTGAGCTCTTCGGGCGTGGGCTCGCGACCGAGGTCTTGCAGCATCTGGCGCTGCACGCGGGCGAGCTTGTTGATGACCTCGACCATGTGCACCGGAATGCGGATCGTGCGCGCCTGGTCGGCCATGGCGCGGGTGATCGCCTGGCGGATCCACCAGGTGGCGTACGTCGAGAACTTGAAGCCCTTGGTGTAGTCGAACTTCTCGACCGCGCGGATGAGGCCCAGGTTGCCCTCTTGGATGAGGTCGAGGAACTGCATGCCGCGACCCGTGTAGCGCTTCGCGAGCGATACCACGAGACGCAGGTTGGCGCCGAGCAGGTGGCTCTTGGCGCGCTGCCCGTCTTTGGCGACCCACTGCAGTTCACGACCGAGCTGCGAGCGCTTCTCGGCGTCGGACAACGCCGACAGCTTCTCCTCGGCGAACAGGCCCGCCTCGATGCGCATGGCGAGCTCGACCTCTTCGGCCGCGTTCAGCAGCGCGACCTTTCCGATCTGCTTCAGGTAGTCCTTGACGGGGTCGGCGGTTGCGCCGGTGATGGCTGCCGAATAGACCGGAACCTCGTCTTCGTCGTCGACGGCGCGCAGCACCAGGGCACCGGTCGGGTGCGGCTCGACCGGGATCGGCTTGGTGTTGTCGTCGTCGGATGCCGCGTGGTCGGCCGTGTCGCCGTGGTCGACCGCGACCTCCTCGACCTCAGCAGGGTCGACCTCGTCGTCGGACCCGGACGCGCCGGCCGCCTTCGTGCGCGGCTTCGCCGCACTCTTGGCCGTGCTCGTGCGCGCGACCTTCGCCGCGGTGGTCGCCTTCGCCGGCGTGGTCTTCGCCGTCGACTTGGGAGCCTGCGCCTTCGCGGGGGCCTTCGCTGCCGTCGACTTCGGTGCGGCCGACTTGGTGGCGGTCGCACGCTTCGCGGCCGGCTTCTCAGCCTCGCTCGCCGCCTGCGCCTTCGCCTTGGTCGTTGCCATTCGTTGAACCTCTCCTGCCGTCGCGCGGCGCTCGCCCTGTCGGAGGCGGCGGCTCATGCTCGATCCGGTCGTTTTCGGACACTATGAGGACCCATGTCAAGTCCGCGAGAACGGTGCGATGAAATTCGCACCCGCGAACCAGAACGGGTCCTGATCACCATTATACAGGCCGTATCCCTTTCAGAGCGCACGTCGGACGCCGCGTCGTCTCGATGAGTGACAACGCTCAGGCGAGCACGGGCATTCCCCTCGCCGCGTCAGCCCTTGGGCCCCTCGTCGTCGCGCGTTCGCCGGAACGCGAGGAACTTCTCGAGCTCGGCGGCGATCTCATCGGCCGAGGGCAGTTCGCCGTCTTCGTCGGTGAGCGGCGACCGCAGCGTCGTGCCCTGCATGTACGCGTCATGTCGCTCCTCGAGCGTGTGCACGAGCTTCGCGAGTTCGCCGTTCTCGGCGACCTGCTCATCGATGCGCGCCACGAAGTCACGACCCTGTTCTCGCAGCATGTCCGTCGGGAAGATCCGCCCGGTCGATGCACTGATCGCCTCGAGTGCGGCCACCGCGGCCGATGGGAACTCGGCGTCGTTCAGGTAGTGCGGAATCAGCAGCACGAAGCCGGTGGTCGATCGTTCGAGCTCATGCAGGCGAAGCTCGAGCAGGTGCAGCACGTTCGAAGGCACCTGGGTCGTCGGCCGCCACACCGACATCTGCTCGATGAGTTCTTGGCGATTGCCGCTCACCGTGACGCTGATCGGCCGGGTGTGCGGCACCGGCATCGGAATGGCTTTGATCCACGTCGTCGACGAGACCTGCAACCCATCGATGAGGGCCAGCACGGCCGCCGTGAACTGCTCCCACCGGAAGTCGGGCTCGAACCCGGTGAGCAACAGGAACGGCTGGCCCAGTTCATCGCGCGCGAGGTCGAGCGCGAGCCGGGGCGGCGTGTACTCGGTGAGGTGGTCGCCCTCGAACAGGATGATGGGTCGACGTGCCCGATAATCGAGCAGTTCGTCGACGTCGAACGTGGCGACGACGGTCGTGTCGAGCGTCGATCGCAGGTACTCGGTCGTCTGGGCGACGGCGCCGCCGGCATCGGCGAATCCGGTGAGCCCGGCCACGAGCGGGAGTCCGGGTGGCACCGAGACATCCGGGTTCAGCTCGTAGAGGGAACGGGGATCGCGCATGTTTCCAGCCTAGTGACGCCGCATCCCCGCGACCGCCGGCACGGGGGCGGGGCCCGACATGCCGAGAGCGAACACGTACGATCGCTGTCATGAACGTTCCCTCACTCTCGGTCACCGACTCCCCCGCCGCCAGCGCCGACGCCGACGTCGTGCTGCTCGCCGCGCGCAAGGGCGCCGACGGACCCGAACTGCTCGCCGCCGACGGATTCGACTGGGTCGCACCGCTGCTCACCACCCTCGGCGCCAGCGGCGCCGCCGACGAACTCACCCGGCTCCCGGGCGCTGACGGCGGCCCGAGGGTCGTGGCCGTCGCCGGCATCGGCGAGCGTGCGGATGTCGCGAGCCTGCGTCTCGCCGCCGGAACCGCGGTTCGGAAGCTGACCGACACGGCGTCGGTCGCGATCGCCGTGCCCGCCGACGACACCGAGACCGCTGCCGCGCTGCTCGAGGGCGCCGCGCTCGGCGCATACGCCTACAACGAGTACCGCACCGACGCGAAGCCGTCGGTGACCCGCATCGACCTGCACACCGCGCTCACGGCCGACCGCGTCGGCCTCGAGCGTGTTCGCGCCGTCGTCGCCGCAGTCGCGCGCACCAAGGATCTCGTGAATGCCTCGCCGGCAGAGCTGTATCCCGAGAGCTTCGCCGACATCGCGGTGAAGGCTGCGACCGAGGCGGGGGTCTCCGCGAAGGTCTGGAACGAGGCCGAACTCGAGGCCGACGGCTTCGGCGGCATCCTCGGCGTGGGCAGGGGCTCGAGCCGCGGACCGCGGCTCGTGCGCCTCGAATGGGCGCCGGAAGGGGCATCCGTGCACCTCGCGCTCGTCGGCAAGGGCATCACGTTCGATTCCGGCGGACTCTCGCTCAAGCCGATGGCGTCGATGGTCGGCATGAAGACCGACATGGCCGGCGCCGCGGCCGTGCTCGCGACGATCGTCGCGCTCGCCGAGCTCGAGGTGCCGGTGCGCGTATCGGGATGGCTCTGCCTCGCAGAGAACATGCCCTCGGGCACGGCCACCCGGCCGAACGATGTGCTTCGCATCCGCGGCGGAAAGACGGTGGAGGTCGTGAACACCGACGCTGAGGGCCGTCTGGTGCTCGCCGACGCCCTCGTCGCCGCGAGCGACGAGCAGCCCGATGCGATCGTCGACGTCGCGACGCTCACCGGCGCTCAGGTCGTCGCACTCGGCCACCGTATCGCCGGACTCATGGGCGATGACGAACTGGTGGCCAAGGTTCGCGCCGCTGCCGACGCGGTCGACGAGGCGAGCTGGCCGATGCCGTTGCCCGGCAACCTGCTCCCGCTGCTGAAGTCCGACGTGGCCGACCTCGCGAACACGAAGCTCGGCATGACCGTGCCCGGCATGCTGCTCGCCGGCGTCTTCCTGCAGCAGTTCGTGGGCACGCGCGAGGGTGCCGACACGCGCATTCCGTGGGCGCATATCGACATCGCCGGGCCCGCGCACAACTCCGGCGCCGGCTGGGGTTTCACCGGCACGGGGGCGACCGGCGCCGCGGTCCGCACCCTCGTGCGGCTGGGCGAGCAGCTCTCCGCAGGGTAGTAAGGTCGTATGGGCGAGAACGTCGCCCATACGCCTGCCGCGGCGACGAGCCGCAGGCAGTCCGTGTCGCAGATCAGGTGCGCAAGGGAGATTGCGGTTGTCCGAGCAGAACTTTGACATTGTCGTCCTGGGCGGCGGAAGCGCGGGTTATGCCGCAGCCATCCGCGCCGTCGAACTCGGCCTGACGGCCGCGGTGATCGAGAAGGACAAGCTGGGCGGCACGTGTCTGCACCGAGGCTGCATCCCGACCAAGGCGTTGCTGCACGCCGCCGAGGTCGCCGAGGTCTCGAAAGACGCCGCGAAGTACGGCATCAAGGCCGCGTTCGACGGCATCGACATGAGCGGCGTCGCGGCCTACCGCGAGGGCATCGTCTCGAGCAAGTGGAAGGGCCTGCAGGGCCTGCTGAAGGCGCGCGGCATCCCGGTCATCGAAGGCGAGGGCCGCCTCGTCGCCGCGAACGCCGTGCAGGTGGGCGACGACCGCTACGTCGGTAAGAACATCGTGCTCGCGACCGGCTCATACTCCAAGTCGCTTCCCGGCCTCGACATCGGCGGGCGCGTCATCACGAGCGAGCACGCGCTCGAACTCGACTTCGTGCCCAAGAAGGTCGCCGTGCTCGGCGGCGGCGTCATCGGCGTCGAGTTCGCGAGTGTCTGGCGCTCCTTCGGCGCAGAGGTGACCATCATCGAGGCGCTCCCCCACCTCGTCCCCAACGAAGACGAATCCGTCTCGAAGCAGCTCGAGCGCGCGTTCCGCAAGCGCGGCATCGAGTACTCGCTCGGCGTGCGGTTCCAGAGTGTCACCCAGAACGACCAGGGCGTCGTCGTCACCCTCGAGAACGGCCAGACCTACGAGGCCGAGTTGCTGCTCGTCGCCGTCGGCCGTGGCCCGGTCACCGAGAACCTCGGCTATGAAGAGGTCGGTGTCACGCTCGATCGCGGTTTCGTGCCCACCAACGAGCGACTCGAGACGAATGTGCCGGGCATCTACGCCGTCGGCGACATCGTGCCCGGCCTCCAGCTCGCGCACCGCAGCTACCAGCAGGGCATCTTCGTCGCCGAAGAGATCGCCGGACTCAGCCCGATCATCGTCGAAGACGTCAACATCCCCAAGATCACCTACTGCGAGCCCGAGATCGCGTCAGTCGGCTACACCGAGGCGAAGGCGGCCGAGAAGTTCGGCGCCGACCAGGTCAGCGCGTTCGACTACAACCTCGCCGGCAACGGTAAGAGCAGCATCCTCGGCACGACCGGTTCAGTCAAGGTCGTGCGGGTCAACGACGGCCCGATCGTCGGCGTGCACATCATCGCCGGCCGCGCGGGCGAGCTCATCGCCGAGGCGCAGCTCGCGGTCAACTGGGAGGCGTACCCCGAAGACATCGCCCCGTTCATCCACGCGCACCCGACCCAGGGCGAGGCGTTCGGCGAAGCGGTGCTGAAGCTCGCCGGCAAGCCGCTGCACGCGATCTGATCCAACCGCCCCAAACCACGCTGCAATAAGCTAGAACGCGTTCCACGCTGTGAAGGAGACAAGCGCATGAGCGAATCCGTCAGCCTCCCGGCACTCGGTGAGAGTGTCACTGAAGGCACGGTCACCCGCTGGCTGAAGAATGTCGGCGACCGTGTCGAGGTCGACGAGCCGCTGCTCGAGGTCTCGACCGACAAGGTCGACACCGAGATCCCGTCGCCGGTTGCGGGGGTCATCGAGGCGATCCTCGTCCAAGAAGACGAGACCGTCGAGGTGGGCACCGCCCTCGTGACGATCGGCGACGGCTCTGGTGCCGCCGCAGCGCCCGAGGCTGCACCCGTTGCAGAGGCAGCGCCGGCGCCTGAAGCCGCACCCGCTGCAGAGGCAGCGCCGGCGCCTGAAGCCGCACCTGCTGCCGAGCCGGCACCCGCTCCTGAGCCGGCACCCATCCCCGAGCCCGCCGCAGCGCCCGCCGCACCCGAGCCCGCACCTGCCGCGCCTGCGGCACCGCCCGCTCCGGCGGCTGCACCCGCACCAGCGGCCGCACCCGCACCGGCCACTGCACCCGCACCGGCCACTGCACCCGCACCGGTCGCTGCACCCGCACCGGTCGCTGCACCCGCACCGGCCGCCTCCGGCTCGCACGCCGGGCCCTCGGGCTACGTCACCCCGATCGTTCGCAAGCTCGCGAACGAGCAGGGCGTCGACCTCGCGAGCGTCACCGGCACGGGTGTCGGCGGTCGAATCCGCAAGCAAGACGTCATCTCGGCTCAGGCCGCTCCCGCCGCCGCCCCTGCTGCGCGTCAGCCGCTCGAACCGTCGCCGTTGCGCGGCACGACGGTGCCCATGACGCGCCTTCGCAAGGTCGTCGCCGAGCGTGCCGTCGTCTCGATGACCTCGACCGCCCAGCTCACGACGGTCGTCGAGGTCGATGTCACCCGCGTCGCTCGTCTGCGCGACAAGGTGAAGGCCGACTTCCTCGCCAAGACCGGCAACAAGCTGTCGTTCCTGCCGTTCTTCGCGATGGCCGCCGCCGAAGCGCTCCAGGCGTATCCGATCGTCAACTCGACGGTCGACGGCGACAACATCGTCTACCCCGCCAGCGAGAACATGAGCATCGCGGTCGACACCGAACGCGGCTTGCTCACTCCGGTCATTCGCAACTCGGCCGAACTCGACCTCGCGGGCCTCGCCGCGCAGATCGCCGACCTGGCCGAGCGCACGCGCAACAATCAGCTGAAGCCCGACGAGCTCTCGGGTGGCACGTTCACCCTCACGAACACCGGCTCGCGCGGAGCGCTGTTCGACACGCCTGTCGTGTTCCTGCCGCAGTCGGCCATTCTCGGCACCGGTACCGTCGTCAAGCGCGCGGTCGTGGTCAGTCAAGACGGCGCCGACGCGATCGCCGTGCGATCGATGGTCTACCTCGCGCTGTCGTACGACCATCGCATCATCGACGGTGCCGACGCGGCCCGCTTCCTCACAGCGGTCAAGGAGCGCCTCGAAGAGGGTGCGTTCGAGGGCGACCTCGGCATCTAGTCGAAGAGCTCACGCAGTCGCCAGCCGGCCTCGCCCCTCATCACGAGGAGCGAGGCCGACTCTCGTTGCGCTTCGGTGTAGGGAACCGACAGCAGCACCGCCGACCCCATCTCGGCGGTGACCGTGATCGCGTCGAGCGCGAACCCGTCGACCGGTACCGCCCCGCCCGACCGCGCTTGCGCCAACAGATCGAGATCTGAGCGCTCGATCGCCGAGTCGGGTTGCACGACCTGGGCGAGACACGCCTGGTCGAGCGTCGCGAGACAACTCGCCCGCAACTCGAGGAGTTGCGCCGCAGCACCCACGGCGTCGAGATCGGGTTCAGCAGCTTCGCCGCCCACGGACGGCGGCACCGCACTGCCCGCCTCGGGCAGTGCGGTCGCTGCAGGGGCTGCGGTCGAGGCAACGGGTGCGCCGTTCGCACTCGTGGCGCCGGCGTGCGGGTTGGCCGCACCCGCTTCGGCGGCGGATCCGCGCCCTGTGGGCGATGGGGGCACGAGCGTCAGCATGAGCACGAGGGCCGCACCTCCGAGCAGGCCCCCGACCAGAACGACTCGACGACGGCCGGACAGTCGCATTCTGACCCTGGCGACGACCGTCGCCGCATGATCGCGGTCGGCGACGTCGGCGAGTTCTTGCGCAGATCGAGCCGGCAACGGTAGCTGCGCGATCTGGGCGAGCGCGGTGAGCGCCCCTTGCCGCCGCCGAGGTGGCGCCTCGTCGACCGCGGTCGCGTCGCGTTCGAGCACGGGCGCCGTCAAGCGGCTCGGCAAGGTCGCCGACCGTCGCCGCACGGCCACACCCGTGACCGGGGTCGGCGTCGCGGCGTCGAAGAGCGCCCGTTCGACGTCGCGCTCGCAGGGCACGAACGGCCGCGTCGCGAGCGCGGCGCGGATGACCTCGGTGGTCTTGTCGAAGACCCCCGGCGGGCGCGCCGCTCGCGTGACGTCGTCGATCAGGTCGGCGAGCACCTCGTGCCCCATGCGCAGAAGGTCGGTGCGTTCGCCGTACTGCGCGTGAACCGGCAGCCGGTGCAGCGCGCCGAGCCCGATGATGCGCGGACGCCCGGTTGCGTCGAGGATCACGTCGCCGGCCGACAGCCTCGTGTGCACGAATCCCGCCTCGGCCAATTCGGCGATCGCCGCGACAACCGGGGCGAGTATGGTCACCACCTCGCCGGGGTCGAGGGTCCTGCCGACGAGCAGGCCGGCGAGCGTGGGACCCGGGAGGCGCTCGACAGCAAGGCAGCAGCGCCCGTCGTCGAGTGTCGCGACATCGTAGAGCGCGGGCAACGCCCCCGAGGTGTCGGCGGTCATCGCCTCGATCTCGGTGGCGATCGACTCGCCCGGTACGCTCGCGGCGTAGACCCGTACGGCGACGAGGGGCGCGGCGTCGCCCTCTGCGGGCTCGGCACGATCGACGGTCGCGAGGTAGACGTCGGCGCGATCGCCGTTCGCGATGCGGCGCAGAAGCCGGTAGCCGGCAAGAGTGCGCTCCGCGGGGGCGGGGGTGGTGGCGGCGGCGGCCGCAATAGTGATCGGCGCGTCGGGCCCCAGCCGGTCGGGAGTCGTCGTTCGAGTCGCTCGTCGCATTCGCCCATCATGCCGCCGCGCGGTGCGGCGCCGGCCTGCGACGGCATCGGCATGAGCACTTCGTCGACGTGTGCGGGTGGGGAGGACGAGTCGCCTAGACTGGCCGAATGCTCGACATCGTCGTCACGGGGCTAAGCGCCAACTCCGTGCCGTACATCGAGGGTCTCGACCTTCAGCGCGCCGTCCATCGCGCGGTCGTCGCGGGCGAACGCCCCGACACCGTACTCCTCCTGGAGCACCTCTCCGTCTACACCGCCGGCAAGCGCACAGCGCCCGATGAGCGGCCGACAGACGGAACTCCCGTCATCGACGTCGACCGCGGCGGCAAGATCACCTGGCACGGTCCTGGCCAGTTGGTCGGGTATCCGATCCTCCGCCTTCCCGAACCCGTCGACGTGGTCGGCTACGTGCGGCGGCTCGAGGGCATCCTCATCGACGTGCTCGCTGAAGTCGGCGTCGACGGCCGCAGGGTCGACGGCAGATCGGGCGTCTGGGTCGGCAGCCCCGGGTTCGAGAACAAGATCGCCGCCATCGGCATCCGCGTCGCCGACGGCGTCACGATGCACGGTTTCGCGCTCAACTGCAGCAACTCGCTCGAACCCTACGACAAGATCGTCGCCTGCGGCATCCGTGATGCCGGCATCACGACGATCAGCCGCGAGGTCGGGCGTGAGGTCACCCCCGAAGACCTGGTCGACGCGATCACCCGGCGATTCCAGGCCGACGCCCAGGGCGCGGTCGCCGCATGAGCACCGCACCCGGGGGGCGCCGCATGTTGCGCCTCGAAGTCCGTAACGCCCAGACGCCCATCGAGCGCAAGCCCGAGTGGATCAAGACCAAAGCGAAGATGGGCCCCGAGTATCGTGCCCTGCAGTCGCTGGTCAAGAGCGAAGATCTGCACACGGTCTGCCAGGAGGCCGGATGTCCCAACATCTACGAGTGCTGGGAAGACCGTGAGGCGACATTCCTCATCGGGGGTTCGCAGTGCACGCGTCGCTGCGACTTCTGCCAGATCGACACCGGCAAGCCGGCCGACTTCGACGCCGACGAGCCGCGGCGCGTGGGCGAGTCGGTGGTGCGCATGCAGTTGCGCTACTCGACCGTGACGGGCGTGGCCCGCGACGACCTGTCCGACGGCGGCGCATGGCTCTACGCCGAGACGATCCGCGAGATCCACCGGCAATCCGCCGGTACCGGCGTCGAGATCCTCGTGCCCGACTTCAACGGGGTGCCCGAACTCCTGCAGCAGGTCTTCGACGCCCGGCCCGAGGTCTTCGCCCACAACGTCGAGACGGTGCCGCGCATCTTCAAGCGGATCCGCCCGGCGTTCCGCTACGAGCGCTCGCTCGACGTGCTCACCCAGGGCCGCGACGCCGGGCTGATCACGAAGTCGAACCTCATCCTCGGCATGGGCGAGGAGCGCGCCGAGATCTCGCAGGCCCTGCGCGACCTGCACGAAGCCGGCACCGACATCATCACGATCACCCAGTACCTTCGGCCGAGCCCGCGACACCTCCCCGTCGACCGCTGGGTGCGACCCGAGGAGTTCGTCGAGCTCAAGGCCGAGGCCGAAGAGATCGGTTTCCTGGGTGTGCTCGCCGGGCCCCTCGTGCGCTCGTCGTACCGTGCGGGGCGCCTCTGGGCGCAGTCGATGCAGGCCAAAGGACGCCCGCTTCCCGACGAGCTCTCGCACCTCGCCGACGCCTCGCTCGGATTCGCTCAAGCGGTCGGCTGAGTTCGGCGCCGGCCGGCTCGGATCGCGTGTCCCGGTGCGTTCCGAGCCGGCCTCGCGCGCCGGTATCCTAGACACCATGGCACGCACGAAGGACGCATCGAAGGCTCAGAAGGAGCCCGGCCGCTTCAAGCAGATGTGGCAGGTCTTCCAGATGACCCGCCGGTACGATCCGAAGGCGCAGTGGCTCATGCTCGGCGCTTTCCTCGCGCCGGTGCTCATCGGCGTGGGTCTCGCGCTCTGGTTCAGCGAGGGCAACGGCTTCACCATCGCGCTCTGGGTGATCGCCGGTGTACTCGCCGGCCTGCTGCTCGCCCTGGTGGTGCTCGGCCGTCGCGCCGAGCGCGCTGCCTACTCGCAGATCGAGGGTCAGCCCGGGGCCGTCGGTGCGGTGCTGCGCAGTGGCCTGCGGGGCGGCTGGGTCGGCAACGAGATGCCCGTCGCCGTCAACGGCAAGACCCAAGACGCCATCTACCGCGCAGTCGGTCGCGGCGGCGTCGCGCTCATCAGCGAAGGGCCGGTCTCACGCACCCAGCGCATGCTCGACGACGAGATGCGCAAGGTACAGCGCGTGCTGCCGAACGTGCCGATCTCGCTCATCTCGGTCGGCACCGACGAGGGCTCGATCGAACTGCACCGACTCCCCCGCGCGCTGCGCTCCACCAAGAAGACGCTCACGAAGCCCGAGGTGCTCGCGGTGTCGAACCGCCTCAACTCGCTGCAGACGCAGCTTCCCATTCCGAAGGGCATCGACCCGATGAAGGTCCGTCCCCAGCGCGGCAAGGCCCGCTGACGCGAAACACCCCGCACGCGGCATCCGTCGTTCAGATCTACGGATGTCGCGTCGCCGTCTATGCGCGCAACAGCACCGTGCCGGCGACCTTGTCGTGGAAACCCCGTTGGTCTGAATCCCAGATGAGCGCGGGCACGACGAGCACGAGCAGCACGGTGCGCACGATCGGTCGCCACGGCCCGACCCACCCGCCCGAGATCGGCGCCACGTGCATGCCCAGGATTCGGTGGCCGACGCTGCCGCCGATGGTCGGGATGAACACGACCTGCAGCACGGCGAAGACGAGGGGCGTCACCCACGTGTAGGCGGCAGACTCGTAGGGCGTGAAGAGCAGCGCGGTGAGCATCGCGCTGGCCCAGTCGATGAGCAGTGCGGCGATGCGTCGCCCGGCACGCGCGACCGAGCCGGTGCCGTGATCTGGCAGCCCGAGTCGCTCGCCCGGGAAGCGACTCGGCTCGAGACCGCCGAACGTCTGGGGCGTGGATTGCGGCATCCGATGAGTCTATCGACTCGGTCTGGGCGTAACATTGCCGAAACATTCCGGTCACTGTGGGGAAACGGCGTGCGGATAGCGTCGCTCGTGGCTGTGAACGTTCGTTCGGCCCACCCGCCCGCCCCGTTGGAGATTTCGTCACATGTTCAGTGATTCGTCCGAAGTGCTCAAGTTCATCAAGGAGACGGATGTCAAGTTCCTCGACATCCGCTTCACCGACCTCCCGGGCGTGCAGCAGCACTTCAACATCCCGGCGTCGACCGTAGACGAGGAGTTCTTCACGGTCGGCCAGCTCTTCGACGGCTCGTCGATCCGCGGTTTCGCGAACATCCACGAGTCCGACATGCAGCTCATCCCCGACGTGTCGACCGCCTACGTCGACCCGTTCCGGGCCGAGCGAACGCTCATCATGGTGTTCGACATCTACAACCCTCGCAACGGCGAGATCTATGCGAAGGACCCGCGCCAGGTCGCGAAGAAGGCCGAGAAGTACCTCGCGTCGACCGGCATCGCCGACACCGCGTTCTTCGCCCCCGAGGCCGAGTTCTACATCTTCGACGACGTGCGCTACGAGGTGAACCAGCACTCGAGCTTCTACACCGTCGACTCCGAAGAGGGCGCCTGGAACTCGGGCCGCGCCGAAGAGGGCGGCAACCTCGGCAACAAGACCCCGTACAAGGGCGGCTACTTCCCCGTCTCGCCCGTCGACAAGCAGGCCGACCTGCGCGACGACATCTCGCTGAAGCTCATCGACGCCGGCCTCATCCTCGAGCGGGCGCACCACGAGGTGGGCACGGGCGGCCAGGCCGAGATCAACTACCGCTTCGACACGATGGTGCACGCTGCCGACGACATCCTGAAGTTCAAGTACATCGTCAAGAACACCGCCGACCAGTGGGGCAAGACGGCGACGTTCATGCCGAAGCCGCTCTTCGGCGACAACGGTTCGGGCATGCACACCCACCAGTCGCTGTGGAACGAGGGCAAGCCCCTGTTCTACGACGAGGCCGGCTACGGCGGCCTCTCCGACCTCGCCCGCTGGTACATCGGCGGCCTGCTCAAGCACGCCCCCGCCGTGCTGGCCTTCACGAACCCGACGGTCAACTCGTACCACCGCCTCGTGCCCGGCTTCGAGGCCCCGGTGAACCTGGTCTATTCGGCGGGCAACCGTTCTGCGTCGATCCGCATCCCGATCACGGGAACGAACCCCAAGGCCAAGCGCATCGAGTTCCGGGCTCCCGACGCGTCGGGCAACCCGTACCTCGCGTTCGCGGCACAGCTCATGGCGGGAGTCGACGGCATCCGCAACCGCATCGAGCCGCACGAGCCGGTCGACAAGGACCTCTACGAGCTTCCGCCCGAAGAGGCCAAGTCGATCCCCCAGGTGCCCGGTTCGCTGGGCGAGGCCCTCGACGCGCTCGAGGCCGACCACGACTTCCTCCTCGAGGGCGGCGTGTTCACCAAGGAGCTCATCGAGACCTGGATCGACTACAAGCGCGAGAAGGAACTGAAGCCCCTCGCGCTGCGCCCGCACCCGTTCGAGTTCGAGCTGTATTACGGGGTCTGATCCACCCCACAGGTTACGAAACCGAGGGCCCGCGTCGCGTTCTGCGACGCGGGCCCTTGTGTCGTGTCGGCGACGGTCGGGGGTCTTGACGGGCCCGTAGGCCGGGCGGAGACTTGTGCCAGGCAGAGGGAGGCATCATGCGGACCTCAGGGTTCGCCCGCTGGGCTGCGCTGAGCGGTGCCCTGTTCGTCATTCTCTGGGTGACTGCATTCGTGATCCTGGGTGGCACGGTCGAGGGCAGCGACTCCGACGCGGAGATCTCGGCCTACTTCGGCGACGAAGGCCAGCGAGCCAGGGGGGTCATCACCCAGTTCCTCCTGCTTGCGGCATCCCTGCCCCTCATCGTCTTCATCGCCGTGCTCCGCAGCCGACTCGAATCGGGCGAAGGCGGTGCTGGGGTCTGGACGATGGCTGCCTTCGGGGCCGGGCTTGTGTCGACAGCACTCTGGATCGTGGCGGCCACGCTCTACGTTCTCCCGTTCCTGCCGAAAGCCGGCGACGGTGCGTACGAACTCGATCTCGATGGGTTTCGCCTACTGAACGGCGCCGGCTACATCGCCTTTTACAGCGGCGGCACGACGATGTCGCTTCTCGTACTGGCCACGTCAGTGCTCGGGATCCGAGCGGGAGTCATCCCCAAGTGGCTGTCGTGGCTGGGCTTCGCCGTGGCCCTGTTACTGCTCGCCGCCATCCTCCTGTTCCCCGTGATCGTGCTACTCGCCTGGCTGTTCGCGGTGAGCATCGCCCTCGTCTGGCGCAGAAACCAATCTGAAGTGCCCGACGCCACGGCATGACGCGCGAAGAGCGAGGGTGGTCGATCCCCGCCCTCGGCATGGCCACGAGGCCGAGCGCGAGGCGCCGATCGAGGCTCAGCCCGTTGTGGGTTCGCGACGCGGCTCGACGCCGTAGAACCCGCGTTCGAACACTGCTCGTGCCCGCCGAGTGACCTGCAGGTAGTCGTGCTCGAGTTGCGCCCCCGAGCCAGGCGGATAGCCCATGATGCGGGCGACGCCCTCGAGTTGTGAGCGCTCGACCGGCAGCACGTCGGTGGTGCGGTCGAGCCAGAGGGTGAGCGCCGAGCGTGAACGCGACGCGAACACCCACGCCGCACGCAGCACCTCGGCGTCGGATGCATCGATGTACCCGTGCTCGGCTGCGGCCTGCAGTGCGCCGAGCGTCGACGGGGTGCGCAGGTCGGCGACGGATGCCCCGTGCTTCAGTTGCTCGAGTTGCACGAACCACTCGACGTCGGAGAGGGAACCACGCCCGAGCTTGAGGTGGCGGGTCGGATCGGCGGCCTGCGGCAGCCGCTCGTTCTCGACCCTGGCCTTGATGCGCTTGACCTCGCGCACGTCTTGATCGGAGATGTGTGCGGGGTAGCGCACCGAATCGGCGAGCTCGGTGAAGTCGGCGATGAGCGCTGCATCACCCGCGACGCCGCGCGCACGCAGCAGTGCCTGCGCCTCCCAGGTGAGCGACCACCGGGCGTAATATGCGCGGTAGGCGTCGAGCGAGCGGGCGACGACGCCGTTGCGACCTTCGGGGCGCAGGTCGGCGTCGAGTTCGAACGGGAGCCGCGCGTCTTCGCTCAACCGCACGAGATCGGCAACGATCTTCAGTGCGCGTCGATGCGCCGAGTCGGCATCGGCATCGGCGCCGATCGCCCGGTAGACGTAGATGATGTCGGCGTCGGACCCGAGACCGAGCTCTCGACCGCCGAAACGACCCATGCCGATGACAGCGAACTCGATGCCGTCGGGATCGTCGCCGCGGATCGCCTCGACGAGCGACGCGATGTGGTTCGCGGTGACGTCGCTGAGACCGTGCCCGAGCTCTTCGACCGTGCACATGTCGAGGATCGCGGCCAATGCCAGCCGCAGTACCTCGCGTCGGCGCATGGCGCGGAAGATCTTCGCCGCGGCGTCGGGCTGCTCGTGTCGCCGAAGGACCGCGCGCGACTCCTCTTCGAGCGACGACAGCGATCGAGGCCGAAGCTCGCTGACGTCTTCGAGCCAGGCCACCGCCTCAGGCGAGCGCTCGAGCAACGCCGCGGCGAAGCGCGAACCCGACAGAACCCGCGTGAGCCGCAGTGCGGCGTCGGATGAATCGCGCAGGAGCCGCAGGTACCAGTGGGTCGTGCCGAGCGTGTCGCTCAGCCGGCGGAACGACAGCAGCCCGAAATCGGGATCGGTGCCGTCGGCGAACCACGAGATGAGCACCGGCATGAGGTGGCGCTGGATTGCGGCACGCCGACTCACTCCGGCGGTGAGTGCGGCGATGTGGGCGAGTGCGCCGCGTGGGTCGTGGAAGCCGATCGCCGCCAGCCGCGCCTCGGCCTGCTCGCTCGTGAGTTCGAGGCCCGATGCGGGAAGTGCGGCGACCGCCGACAACAGGGGCCGGTAGAACAGCCGTTCGTGCAATCCGCGCACGCGCTGCCGGGTGTTCTGCCACACGGTCTGGAGTTCGGCAGCGTTGCGGCCGAGCCCCGATGCCCGGGCGAGCACGCGCAGGCTGCGCTCGTCGCGCGGCATCAGGTGCGTGCGTCGCAGCCGATCGAGTTGCATGCGATGCTCGAGAACTCGCAGGATGCGGTAGTCGCGCGAGAACTCGGCGGCCTCTTCGCGACCGACGTAGCCGCGTTCGGCGAGTGCCGAGAGGGCGGCCAACGTACCGGGCTGTCGGATCGCGTCGTCGGTCGCACCGTGCACCAGCTGCAGCAGCTGGACGGTGAACTCGATGTCGCGCAGCCCTCCGGGTCCGAGCTTGATCTGCACGTCGATCTCGTCGGCGGGGATGTGCGCGGTGACCCGCTCGCGCATGCGCTGCACCGACTCGACGAAACCCTCGCGACTCGAACTCGACCAGACCTTGGGTGCCACACCGGCCGCGTATCGTGCGCCGAGGGCGGCATCTCCGGCGAGCGGCCGCGCCTTGAGCAGCGCCTGGAACTCCCAGCTCTTCGCCCACCGCTCGTAGTACTGCAGGTGCGATTCGAGCGTGCGTACGAGGGCACCGTCTTTGCCCTCGGGCCGCAGGTTCGGGTCGACCTCCCAGAGCGGAGGCTCGATGCCCGCTTCGGAGATGAGCCGCATGGCGGTCATCGCGAGCCGGGTGGCGATGTCGAGTGCCCGCGGGGTGCTGACGATCGCTTCGTCGCCGGACTCGGCCACGAAGATCACGTCGACGTCGCTCACGTAGTTGAGCTCGCGTGCGCCGGCCTTGCCCATGCCGATGACGGCGAGACGGGTCGCCGCGACCTCGGCGGCGGGGAAAGTGCCGTGGCTCGCCGAGTCACCGTCGGAACGGCTCACCAACCGCCTGGCGGCCTCGATCGCCGCGTCGAGGGTGGCACCCGCGAGGTCGGCGAGGCCCGTTCCGATCGCGTCGACGACGTCGACCGCGTCGGCACGCGTGAGGTCGTAGAGCGCGATGCCGGCGAGCAGCCGCCGGTACCGCACCCGAATGCGGGTCGCGGCCGCTTCGGCGTCGGCCGCGCGACCGGCGTCGCGCGGCTCGTCGAGCGACGCCAGGAGGGCGGATCGTGACTCGTCGACACCCGGCGGCGGCGCGGGGACCTCGTGGAACAACGCCATCTCCGACGGATGCCGCAGCAGAAAGTCACCCAGTCCGCGGGAGGCACCCAGCAGTCGGGCCATGCGCCCGGCCGACGCGTGGTGTAGGAGCACCGCGGCGACCTCGGCCGGAGCCCTGTCGTGCAGCCGCTGCACCGCGATGAGGGCTTCGTCGGGGTCGGCCGCGAGGCTGAATGCCTCGAGCAGGTGCTCGGCGGAGACCGAGGTCGCAGCGGTGAGCGCCTCGATGCCTGCTGCGGCCCGATCGAGTTCGTCGAAGCCCGCTCGTGCGAGACGAGCGAGAGTCGGGACCTGTCGGGTCATCGGGGCGAGGTCAGAGGATCTCGAGGTTGCGCGCCAGCTCGAACGGCGTCACCTGCGACCGGTACTCACGCCACTCGGCGCGCTTGTTCGCGAGCACGTAATTGAACACCTGCTCGCCGAGGGTCTCGGCGACCAGTTCGGAACTCTCCATGTACTCGATCGCATGGTCGAGGCTCGCCGGCAGCGGGCTGTAGCCCAGCGCTCGGCGCTCGCTGTCGGTGAGCGCCCACACGTCGTCTTCTGCCTCGGGCGGCAGCTCGTAGCCTTCTTCGATGCCCTTCATGCCCGCGGCGAGCAGCAGCGAGAACGCGAGATAGGGGTTCGCGGCCGAGTCGATCGCGCGATACTCGACGCGCGCGCTCTGGCCCTTGTTCGGCTTGTAGAGCGGCACGCGCACCAGTGCGGAACGGTTGTTGTGACCCCAGCAGATGAAGCTCGGCGCCTCGTCGCCGCCCCACAGCCGTTTGTAGGAGTTCACGAACTGGTTGGTCACCGCCGAGATCTCGTTCGCGTGCCGCAGCAGGCCGGCGATGAACTGCCGCCCGATCTTCGACAGCTGGTACTGGCCACCGGGCTCGTAGAAGGCGTTCGCGTCGCCCTCGAACAGCGAGAGGTGGGTGTGCATGCCGCTGCCCGGGTACTGCGAGAAGGGCTTGGGCATGAACGTGGCATAGACGCCCTGCTCGATCGCGACCTCTTTCACGACGGTGCGGAAGGTCATGATGTTGTCGGCGGTGGTGAGCGCGTCGGCGTACCGCAGGTCGATCTCATTCTGACCGGGACCCGCCTCGTGATGGCTGAACTCCACCGAGATGCCGAGGTCTTCGAGCATGCGCACCGAACGGCGTCGGAAGTCGTGCGCCGTGCCGCCGGGCACGTTGTCGAAGTAGCCGGCCGAGTCGACCGGTTGCGGGCCGTCTTCGCCGTACTTCGACGAGCGCAGCAGGTAGAACTCGATCTCGGGGTGCGTGTAGAACGTGAATCCGCGATCTGCCGCGCGCTCGAGCGTGCGCTTGAGCACGTTGCGGGGGTCGGCCACCGCCGGCAGGCCGTCGGGCGTCGTGATGTCGCAGAACATGCGCCCGGTGGGGTCGATGTCACCGCGCCACGGCAGCGTCTGGAACGTCGACGGGTCGGGATACGCGAGCAGGTCGGACTCGAACGTGCGGCTGAGGCCCTCGATCGCCGAGCCGTCGAAGCCGATGCCCTCGGTGAAGGCGCCCTCGACTTCGGCAGGCGCGATCGCCACCGATTTCAGGGTGCCGACGACGTCGGTGAACCAGAGCCTGACGAACTTGACGCTCCGCTCTTCGATCGTGCGAAGAACGAAGTCACGCTGCTTATCCATCCACACCCTCTCTCGCAGTTCTCAGCGTACTGGCTCGGGCAGGTCTGCAGTGCCGAGCGCGGATGCCCCGTATGCAAGGATTGCCCCATGTCAGGCGAGCCCCAGACCTCAGCATCAGACAGCTCTTCCGCAGTCGAGCAGAACCCCTACGGCGGTGCTTCCGTGCCGAGCGGCCCGAAGCGCGTGCGCACCCGGCACTTCCAGAACGCGAAGCGCGACGGCATCAAGATCACCGGACTCACGAGCTACGACCAGCTGACGGCGCGCATCTTCGACGACGCGGGCATCGACTTCCTGCTCGTCGGCGATTCGGCGGGCAACAACGTGCTCGGCTACGAGACGACGCTCGCCGTGACCGTCGACGAGCTCATCCCGCTCACCCGCGCCGTGGCAGGCGCGGTCACCCGGGCATTCGTCATCGCCGACATGCCGTTCGGTTCCTACGAGAACGGGCCCGAAGACGCGCTGCACACCGCCGTGCGGTTCATGAAAGAGACCGGTGCGCACGCCGTCAAGCTCGAGGGCGGCGAACGCTCGTTCAAGCAGATCCGCCGCATCGTGGGCGCCGGCATCCCGGTGATGGCGCACATCGGCTACACCCCGCAGAGCGAGCACGGGCTCGGTGGTCACGTGATCCAGGGCCGTGGTGAAGGCGTGCAGCAGTTGCTCGCCGATGCCAAGGCTGTGCAAGACGCCGGCGCGTTCGCCGTCGTGCTCGAGATGGTGCCCGCCGATGCGGCCCGACAGGTCACCGAGTTGCTCGACATCCCGACGATCAGCGTCGGCGCCGGCCCCCACACCGATGGGCAACTGCTCGTGTGGACCGACTGGGCAGGGCTCACGACCGGCCGCGTACCCAAGTTCGTCAAGCAGTACGCGAACCTGGCCGGAATCCTCAGCGACGCCGCCAAGGAATGGCGCGCCGACGTCGAGGCGGGCAGCTACCCGAACTCCGAGCACAGCTACGAGTAGAGCTCAGTTCTCGGCGGCGTCCTCTTCGGCCCACTTCGCGCTGTTCGCCCGGAGCTTCTCGAGGGCGTGCTCGGCCTCGACCCGGGTCTCGAATGGACCGACCCGGTCGACCGACGGCGAGGCGAAGCCCTGCTCGACCTCACCGGTCTTCATGTTGTACCAGTACATGTGCTCGATGTCCTCGGCCATAGGCTGATCCTATGCCCAAGGATTCCGCCGGCCACCTGGTCCCCGGACGACTCTCGCCGACCCGTTCGGTTCCCATCGCGATCGACCGACCCGAGTACGTCGGCAAGCTGGGGCCGTCGCCGCACACGGGCGGCGACTGGTACACGCCCGACGAGGTCGAGCGCATCCGCGCCGCCGGGCGCGTCGCCGCCGGCGCGATCGCGGCCGCCGCCGCCGCGATCCGCCCCGGCGTCACCACCGACGAGCTCGACCGCATCGCCCACGAGTACGTCGTGGCGCATGGCGCCTACCCGTCGACGCTCGGCTACCGCGGGTATCCGAAGTCGAGCTGCACCTCGGTCAACGAGGTCATCTGCCACGGCATCCCCGACGACACCGTGCTCACCGACGGCGACCTCGTGAACATCGACGTCACCGCGTTCCTCGACGGATTCCACGGCGACCTCAACCACACATTCCTCGTCGGCGAGGCGAGCGACGAGGCGACCCTGCTGGTCGAGCGCACACGCGAGGCGCTTGCGCGAGGCATCCGCGCCGTCGCACCCGGCCGACAGGTCAACGTCATCGGACGCGCCATCGAGGCCTACGCCAAGCGGTTCGGCTACGGCGTCGTGCGCGACTACACGGGGCACGGCGTCGGTCGCGCCTTCCATTCGGGGCTCATCATCCCCCACTACGACTCACCCGAGTTCGACACGGTCATGGAGCCCGGCATGGTGTTCACGATCGAGCCGATGCTGACCATCGGCTCGATCGAATGGGACGTCTGGACCGACGACTGGACGGTCGTCACTCGCGACCGGTCGCTCACGGCGCAGTTCGAGCACACGCTCGTCGTCACCGATAGGGGTGCCGAGATCCTGACGCTGCCCTGACCTGCGCCGCCCGCCGGGCCCACGAGCGACGGCCCGCGAGGGTCGCGCGATAGTCTGGCGCCATGGCGACTCAGCACGCGATCGGCATCGATATCGGCGGCACCGGAATCAAGGGGGCGATCGTCGATCTCGCGACCGGTGCACTCGCCTCCGACCGCATCAAGGTGCGCACGCCCAAGGGCGGCCGGCCCGCCGACATCCTCGACGCCACCCGCGACCTGCTCGACCAGCTCGACGAACGTGGCGGCACGAAGATTCCGCTCGGGCTCTGCTTCCCGGCCGTCGTCAAACACGGTCGCACGCTCTCGGCCGCGAACATCTCGGAGGAGTGGATCGGCCTGCCCGCCGAAGAGCTGTTCGAACAGGAGCTCGGCCGCGAGATCCACTTCATCAACGATGCCGATGCCGCGGGCTACGCCGAGTCACGCTACGGCGCCGCCGTCGATGCCCAGGGACTCGTGATCCTCACGACGCTCGGCACCGGCATCGGGTCGGCGTTCCTCTACGACGGGGTGCTGGTGCCGAACACCGAGCTCGGGCACCTGCAGGTCGACGGTCACGACGCCGAGAGTCGCGCGGCGTACTCGGCGATGGAACGCGACGACCTCGATTGGGGCGAGTGGGCGAAGCGGTTGCAGCGCTACTACGCGACGGTGGAGTTCCTCTTCTCGCCCGACCTCTTCGTGGTCGGGGGCGGCGTCTCGAAGCACCACGAGCACTTCTTGCCGCTGCTCGATCTGAAGACCCCGATCGTGCCGGCGGTGCATCGCAACAACGCCGGGATCCTGGGTGCGGCGTCGCTCGCCACCGGTTGAGCGGGCGCGTCCCTCTCTCGGGAGGTGATGCGAGCGGGCCGGCTGATACGCCGGGTTCTGTTCCCCGGGCGCTTGCGCGGCCCCGGTTCGACGGCCATCTCTCTCGGGGTCACGTTGCCGTGACCCTCCAGCGGCCTACCCGGGAACGGGACGGGCAGCCCCATCGTTCCCTGTCTGGCCTTGCTCCGGACGAGGTTTACCGAGCCGACCGCGTCACCGCGGCCGCTGGTGGGCTCTTACCCCACCGTTTCACCCTTACCGCCGGCTTGCGCCGGAGGCGGTCTGTTTTCTGTGGCACTGTCTCGCGGGTTGCCCCGGGTGGGTGTTACCCACCGCCCTGCCCTGCGGAGCCCGGACGTTCCTCGGCGCACGACCGAAACCGTGCGACGCGACCGTCTTGCCGACCCGCTCGCACCAACAGCCTAACCGGCCGCGGCGTCAGTCCGTCTCGCCCATCACGCGCAGGATCACACTGGTGATCGCGTCGATGAACGCCTCGCTCGCCTCCCGGCGCGACGGCTCGGTCTGCACTCGCTGCATCAACACCTCGGTGATGCCTCCCACGAGGATCAGGCTCGACAGGTCGTCGGGCGCCGCACGAATCAGCCCGGGACCGGCGAACGCGCCGAAGGCGGCATCGATGGCGGACGCGAACGTGCGGTAGGCGCCGCGGCGTCGCAGCTCGAACGACTCGGAGATCCCCACCGATTCGACCTCGAGAACGCGCGCCTTGCGCTCGTCGCGCAACATCGGCCCAAGGGATGCCGCGACGATGTGCCGCACGGAGTCGATCAGGCCGGTCGTCGGATCCACGCGGACGTCGGAGAAGCCCGCCAGCACCTCGGCGTTCAGCTCACCGTAGAGCTCGGCCAGGAGTTCCTCCTGCTCGGAGTACAGCTCGTAGAAGGATCGTGTCGAGACCGTGGCCCGCTTGCAGACCGCCTGCACCGTGGTCGATCGGTACCCGATCGTTCCGTACAGCTCGAGCGCGGCGTCGAGCAGTCTGCGACGACGAGCTTCGTCACGCGTGCTGAGCGCCGTGCCATGCCACAGCCCGCTCCCCGCATCGACATCCGTCATGATCTCCATGATGGCATTGAAAACGGCCGTTTTCACTGCGATAATCGCAGCATGCCCTACCTGGTGAAGGCGAAGCACCGCGCCGCGGCGGCGTCGGCTCCGATTCCCGTCGACCACTCGCATCCCCGTGCGTGCATCATCGGAGCGGGGTCGAGCGGCATCGCCGCGGCCAAGGCACTTCACATGGCCGGCGTGCCTTTCGACTGCTTCGAGCAGGGAAGCGCGATCGGCGGCAACTGGCTCCTCGACAATCCCAACGGCCAATCCGCATGCTACGAAACGCTCGAGATCAACACGTCGTGCCCCCGGATGGCCTTCTCGGACTTCCCGATGCCCGACGACTACCCTGCGTACGCCCGGCACGACCAGGTCCACGCGTACTTCGAGCGGTACGTCGACCATTTCGGTTTCCGCCCCAAGATCACCTTCGACACGAAAGTGACCGAGGTCACGCGCGAAGCCCGGGGCGGTTGGATCGTGCGCACCCAGGGGCCGGGCGGCGACCGCGTGCGCGAGTACGACGCCGTGCTCGTCGCCAACGGCCACCACTGGAACCCCCGCTGGCCCGAGCCGGCCTATCCCGGCCTCTTCGACGGCGAACAGATCCACGCACACGACTACCGCTCCGCAGAGCAACTCGAGGGACGCAACGTGGTGGTCGTCGGGGCCGGCAACTCCGCCATGGACATCGCCGTGGAAGCGTCGCGGTGCGCCGGCGACGTGAACCTCTCGATCCGCCGCGGACAATGGGTGATGCGCAAGTGGCTCCTCGGCCGGCCGGCAGACCAGATCGCGCTCCCGGGGTGGGTGCCGTGGTGGGCGACCGCGCTGCGGCTGCGCGTCGGCGCACTCACCTCCGGCGGGCTCGCCCGGTACGGGCTGCCGAAGCCACCGCACACGCCGGGCCAGTCGCACCCCGTGCAGTCCGATCGGATCCGTGAACGCATCGCCGCCGGGCGCGTGACCGTCCGACCCGGCATCGACCGTGTCGACGGCGACAACGTGGTGTTCACCGACGGCACGCGGGTCGCGGCAGACCTCATCGTGTGGGCGACGGGTTACCGCGTGACATTCCCGTTCCTCGACCCTGCACTCGTCGAGGCCTCCGGAAACGAGTTGCCGCTGTGGAAACGCACGATGCACCCCGATCTGCCCGGTCTGTACTTCATCGGCCTGCTGCAGCCGATCGGCGCTGTCATGCCGCTCGCCGAGGCCCAGAGCGCATGGGTCGCCGAACTGCTGACCGGAACGTACGCGGCTCCCTCTGACGCGGAGGTCCGTGCGATGATGACGCGCGAGCACGAACGCGCGAAGCGGAGGTTCTACTCATCGCCAAGGCATACGATGGAGGTCGACTTCGATCGCTTCCTGTGGGATCTCACGCGGGAACGCAAACGCGGTCGCGCACGCGCCGTGCGGCACGCGCCTCGCACCGACCAGGGCGCACCCCTGACCGCGTCGACGAACTCATGAACGGCATCACGACGCTGCGCGGCCGAATCGTCGCCGTCATCGGCGGTGCGAACGGCATCGGCAGAGAGACCGCGCGTCACCTCGCGTTGGCCGGGGCGCACGTGGCGATCGGCGACCGCGACGGCGCTGCCGCTCGGCGCACTGCAGAAGAACTCGACGGCACCCTGATCGGTCTGGACCTCGACGTCACCGACCCGGCCGCGTTCAATGCGTTCCAGGCGGCGATCGAGCACGCCTGGGGTCACCTCGATGTGCTCGTCAACAGCGCCGGCGTGATGTGGGTGGGGTCATTCGAAGCCGAACCCGAGGCAGCCGCCCGGCAGCAGATCGAGGTCAACCTGTTGGGCGTCATCCACACGGTGAAGGCCGCCCTGCCGTCGATGGCGTCCCGCGGATCTGGGCACATCATCACGATCGCCTCCGCTGCATCGCTCTTGCCGACGCCGGGTGAGGCCACCTACGCGGCCAGCAAGCACGGCGTTCTCGGCTACCTCAAGGCGATTCGAGCCGAGGTGCGAGGCTCCGGTGTCGAACTCTCGGTCATCATGCCATCAGTCGTCGAGACCGCCCTCGCGGCGGGTACGTCCACCGGCGCTGCCCGGCTGCTGCAGCCCGACGACGTCGCCCGAGCCGTGCTTCGCACGATCGCGCACCCACGGTTCGAGGTGACCGTTCCGGGCTATATCGGCAGGCTCAGCCGGTGGATCGACATTCTGCCTGCGCGGCTGCGCGACGCGCTCCTGCGTAGGCTCGTGCCCGACCAGGTGCGCGCGGTCGATCGCGGAGTCCGCGCCCGATACGAGGCGCAGTTCCAGAGTCCGGACTGACCCGGGCTGTGCCCTCAGCGTCGAATCAGAGGCCCGATTCGTCGGTGCGCACCAAGATGCGGTCGCACTCGGGGCACTGCACGACATCGTCGGGCGCCGAGCGGCGCACGGCCTCGAGATCGGATCCGGTGAGCGTGATCGTGCAGCCCCCGCAGGTGCGCTGGCGCAGCAGGGCCGCCCCGACGCCACCGCCGCGCGTGCGGCGCTGCTCGTAGAACGCGAGGAGCTCGGCCGGCACGCCTCCGGCGACGACCGCGCGGTCGCGTTCGGTCTGGTCGCGCTCGACAGTGAGGCCGCCCGCGGCCTCATCACGCTCGGCCTCGAGGCTCGCGACCTCGGCGACGATGGCCGCGCGCTGCAGGTCGATGCTGTCGACCGCGACCTCGGTCTCTTCGACCCGTTCCATGACGACCAGCTCCTGGTCTTCGAGGTCGGATCGGCGCTTCGCGAGCGAGGCGAGTTCTGATTCGAGCGCGGCCACGTCTTTCACCGACGACGTGTGCTGCAGGCGATCGGTGTCGCGCGCGATGCGCGCCTCGACGACCGCGACATCGGACTCGAGGCGTGCGAGCTCAGCCTTTGCGTCTTCGAGTCGACCGAACGCCTCGGCGCGCGTGCCGCGCACCGACGTGTCTCGGGCGGCGAGGTCGGCGAGCGGGGCAGCCTGGGGCAGCGAGCCGAGCCGGTGAGCGAGCTGTGCCAGCCGGGTGTCGAGCGACTGGAGTCGCAGCAGTTGCTCTTGGTCGGCTGGGCTGGCCTTCACGTGGTGCTCCTCGCGGGGATCGGGTGTTGACTCGACATCATTGCACGACCTGGAAGTCCCACGGGTCGGTGCGCAGGTCGCTCACCTCGATCTCGAGGTCGGGGTGCGCGGTGCGCAGTTCGTCGGCGCCGGCGGCGAGCCAGAGCCATTCGCTGGCCCAGTGCGACACGTCGATGAGGGCCGGGCCGTTGCCGAGTATCGCCTGCTCGCGTGCCTCTGAGGCCGGGTGGTGCCGCAGGTCGGCGGTGATGTAGAGGTCGGCGCCGCGCACGGCGGGGTCGGCGAGCAGCGAGTCGCCCGCTCCTCCGCACACGGCGATCGTCGCGACGGGGTCGTCGAATCCGCCCGACACGCGCACGCCCGTCGCCGTGGCGGGCAGGATCTCGGCAAGTCGTCGCGCGAGGCGGCCGAGAGTGGTCGGCTCGGGCAGGCGGCCCACCCGCCCCAGCCCGAGGTCGGGATTCGCGGCGGGGACGATCGGAGTGACGCCGGTGAGGCCGAGCGCACGCGCGAGCACGGCAGAGGTTCCGTGCTCGACGACGTCGGCGCTCGTGTGGGCGCTGATCAGGGCGCAGTCGGCACGGATCAGCCGGGCGAGCAGCGCACCCTTATAGCGATCCTCGGCAACGCTCGTGACCCCGCGCAGCAGCAATGGATGATGCGTGATCAGCAGGTCGGTGCCGGCGTCGATCGCCTCATCGACCGTCGCGGCGACCGCATCGACGGCGAAACGCACCCGCCGGACGGGCGCGGCCGGATCTCCGCTGACCAGCCCCGAGGCATCCCACGATTCTGCGCCCGCGAACGGCCACAGCCGATCGATCGTCGTGAGGATCTCTGCGAGGGTGGCCGACACCCGACCAGCCTATCGCCGGGAATCGACTCGTCGTGGGGTGGTGGTGGGCCCTGCCGGGCTCGAACCGACGACATCCACGGTGTAAACGTGGCGCTCTACCAACTGAGCTAAAGGCCCGCGAACATGCGGTGTACGCCCATGCTATCCGAGCGCGGGTGCGGTGCCGGGGCGCCCAACCGGTCTCAGAGCATCGCGAGCGCGTCGCGGTATCGCTCGAGGGGGCGCGCTTCACCTCTCGGCGTCGCGAAGCTCGAGACGATGAGGCCGTCGGCTGCGATCACGAACGTGGCGCGGTGCGCAGTGCCCGCAACTTCGTCGAAGGCGCCGTAGGCGGAGGCGAGGTCGCCGTGCGGCCAGAAGTCGGCGAGCAGCTGGAACTCGTACGACTGCGCCTCGGCCCATGCCCTCAGGGTGTGCTTGGAGTCGACTGAGACGCCGAGCAGTTCGACGGTCGCGTCGTCGAATATCGCGAAGTTGTCGCGAAGCTCGCAGAGCTCGCCCTGGCAGATCCCCGAGAAGGCCAGGGGGAAGAACACGAGGGTGACCGGCTTCACTCCACGGAAGTCGGCGAGTCGCACCCGCTGGCCGAACTGGTTGACGAGATCGAAGTCGGGCGCGACGGCTCCGGGTTCGAGGATCATGTGCAGAGGACTCGCTTCCGTGATGGCGACCTTCACCCTAGCCGACGGCACCCGACGAGACTCACTAGGATGTCGAGAGGTGCCATGCGACTGCCATCCCAGTCCGCGTCGGTACGCGCACGCCCACACGACGCAGGCACGACCTGCACAAGAGAGAGGTCGAGTGTGACTGTCAACGACCAGGATCCCTACTCCGTCGAGGCGCTTGACGCTGATCCCGAAGAGACCTCGGAGTGGTCCGAGTCGCTCGACGCGCTCGTCGCCGAGAAGGGCCACCAGCGCGCCCGCGAGATCATGCTGAGCCTGCTCAAGCGATCGAAAGAGCTGCACCTCGGTGTGCCGATGGTTCCGACGACCGACTACCTCAACACGATCGCTCCCGAGAACGAGCCCGAGTTCCCCGGCGATGAAGAGATCGAGCGGCGCTACCGCGCGTGGATCCGGTGGAACGCCGCGGTGCTCGTGCATCGGGCGCAGCGCCCGGGCATCGCCGTCGGCGGCCACATCTCGACGTACGCGTCATCCGCCGCACTCTACGAGGTCGGCTTCAACCACTTCTTCCGCGGTCAAGACCACCCCGGCGGCGGCGACCAGATCTTCATCCAGGGCCACGCGTCGCCCGGCACCTACGCGCGAGCGTTCCTCGAGGGCCGGCTCTCGACCGACCAGCTCGACGGGTTCCGCCAAGAGAAGTCGCACGCGCCCAACGGGCTCTCGTCGTACCCGCACCCTCGACTCATGCCCGAGTTCTGGCAATTCCCGACGGTCTCGATGGGCCTCGGGCCGATCAACGCGATCTACCAGGCGCAGGCCAACATGTACCTCACCAATCGCGGCATCAAAGACGCGAGCGACCAGCACGTGTGGGCGTTCCTCGGCGACGGCGAGATGGACGAGGTCGAGAGCCGCGGGCAACTGCAGGTCGCAGCCAACGAGGGCCTCGACAACCTCACGTTCGTCATCAACTGCAACCTGCAGCGACTCGATGGCCCGGTTCGCGGCAACGGCAAGATCATCCAAGAGCTCGAGAGCTTCTTCCGCGGTGCCGGCTGGAACGTCATCAAGGTCGTCTGGGGTCGCGAGTGGGACGACCTGCTGGCCCGCGACAACGACGGCGCGCTGCGCAACCTCATGAACGTCACCCCCGACGGCGACTACCAGACCTACAAGGCCGAGTCCGGCGCCTACGTGCGCGAGAACTTCTTCGGTCGCGACCCGCGCGCTCTCGAGCTCGTCTCACATCTCTCCGACGACGAGGTGTGGGGCCTCAAGCGCGGTGGGCACGACTATCGCAAGGTGTACGCGGCGTTCAAGGCCGCCGTCGAGCACAAGGGCCAGCCCACCGTCATCCTCGCGAAGACCATCAAGGGCTACGGCCTCGGTCCGAGCTTCGAGGGTCGCAACGCGACCCACCAGATGAAGAAGATGACGCTCGACAACCTCAAGACGTTCCGCGACACGATGCGCATCCCCATCACCGACGCGCAGCTCGAAGAGAACCCCTACCTGCCTCCCTACTACCACCCGGGCGATCACGACGAGGCGATCCAGTACCTGCACGAACGTCGTCGCGAGCTCGGCGGCTACCTGCCCGAGCGTCGCACGACGCACACCGCCGTGTCGCTGCCCGACGACTCCGCGTACGCGATCGCCAAGAAGGGGTCGGGCACGCAAGAGATCGCCACGACCATGGCGTTCGTGCGGCTGCTGAAAGACCTGATGCGCTCGAAGGACTTCGGAAATCGGATCGTGCCGATCATTCCCGACGAGGCGCGCACGTTCGGCATCGACGCGTTCTTCCCGACGGCCAAGATCTACAACCCCAACGGCCAGCACTACACCTCGGTCGACCGTGAGCTGCTGCTCGCCTACAAGGAGAGCCCTCAGGGCCAGATCCTGCACGTCGGCATCAACGAAGCCGGCGGGCTCGCGGCCTTCACCAACGTCGGCACCTCGTATTCGACGCAGGGCGAGCCACTCATCCCCGTCTACGTCTTCTACTCGATGTTCGGGTTCCAGCGCACGGGCGACGCGCTCTGGGCGGCCGGCGACCAGATGGCGCGCGGATTCCTCATCGGCGCAACGGCCGGTCGCACGACGCTGACGGGCGAGGGGCTGCAGCACGCCGACGGCCACTCACTGCTGCTCGCGGCGACCAACCCGGCCGTCGTGTCGTACGACCCTGCCTACGGGTATGAGATCGGCCACATCGTGCGGTCGGGCCTCGAGCGCATGTACGGCGGCCAGCACGCCGACCCGAACGTCATGTACTACCTCACGGTGTACAACGAGCCGATCATCCACCCGGCCGAGCCCGACGGGGTCGACGTCGATGGCATCGTTCGCGGCCTGCACCGGCTCAGTGAGTCGACGAGCGGCGGCCCGAAGGCCCAGTTGCTCGCGTCGGGTGTCGCAGTGCCGTGGATCATCGAGGCGCAGCAGCTGCTCGCGAACGACTGGGGCGTCTCGGCCGATGTCTGGAGTGTCACGAGCTGGTCCGAGCTGCGCCGCGACGGCCTCGCTGCCGATGAGCACAACTTCCTGAACCCCGACGCCGAGCGCCAGGTTCCCTACCTGACGCAGAAGCTGGCGGGCGCTGCGGGCCCGGTCGTCGCCGTCTCCGACTTCATGCACGCCGTGCCCGACCAGATCCGCGCGTACGTGCCCGCGCCGTTCGCCACGCTCGGCGCCGACGACTTCGGGTTCTCCGACACGCGTCCGGCGGCACGTCGTTTCTTCAAGATCGACGGGCCCTCGGTCGTGGTTCGCACGCTCGAGCTGCTCGCCGAGCGCGGTGAGGTCGACCGGTCGCTGCCTGGGCAGGCCATCGAGAAGTACCGCCTGCACGATGTGAACGCCGGAACCACCGGATCGGCCGGCGGCGAGAGCTAGCGGGCGGCGAGGTGGCGACGAAGCCCAGAACGAAGGCGCAGACGCTCGCATGGTTGCGCACCATCGCGGGTGAACTGTCGACGGCCACGCTCAAGCGTCTCGAAGACACGCTGCCGTGGTACGGCGACATGCCCCCGAGCCGTCGCTCGGCGGTGGGTCTCGTCGCCCAGGCCGGCATCTCGTCGTTCATCTCGTGGTTCGACGACCCTCGATCGACCCCGTGGATCGCCGCCGACGTGTTCGGCGCGGCTCCGCGCGAGCTGCTGCGCTCGGTCAGCCTGCAGCAGACGCTGCAGCTCATCAGGGTGACGGTCGAGGTCGTCGAAGACCGGGTCAAAGACGGCGGCGAGCCGCTGCGCGAGGCGATTCTGCTCTACTCGCGCGAGATCGCGTTCGCGGCTGCCGACGTCTATGCGCGCGCCGCCGAGGCCCGAGGTCTCTGGGACGCGCGACTCGAGGCCCTCGTGGTCGACTCGATCCTCTCGGGCGAGGCCGACGACGAGCTGCCCAGTCGCATCGCCGCCCTCGGGTGGCACGGCCACGGCGAGGTCTCGGTGCTGGTCGGCACGGCTCCGAAGCAACTCGATGTCGACCACCTCAGGCGCGCCGCACGTCACATGCACGCCGATGTTCTGATCGGGGTGCAGGGCAACCGGCTGGTGCTCGTCATCGGCCGCGCAGACCCCGACGAGCGCGAGGGCGACGAAGCCATCGGCACCGCACCGGCACTCACCTTCCTCGAGATCGCCACGCAGCTCGAACCACACTTCGGGTCGGGGCACCTCGTGCTCGGCCATGCGGTGCCGAACCTCGTCGACGCGTCGAAGAGCGCGAAGGCTGCACTCGCGGGCTTCGCCGTGGCCCGCTCGTGGCGGCACGCACCGCGCCCGGTGCACGCCGACGACCTGCTGCCCGAGCGCGCGCTCGCGGGCGATCCCCTCGCACGTGCCACGCTCGTGCACCGCATCTACCGGCCCCTGCAGGCGCACTCGACCGAACTGCTCACCACCCTCTGGAGCTACCTCGACAACGGGCGCTCGCTCGAGGCGACCGCCCGCGAGCTGTTCGTGCACCCCAACACGGTGCGCTACCGCCTGAAACGCGTCTCCGACGTCATCGGGTGGGACGCGACCGGTGCGCGCGAGGCGCTCATCCTGCAGTCCGCCCTCATCATCGGATCGATGAGCGACCACGAGCACGCCCCGCGCCGCGGGGGCGGCTGAGTCCTGTGGCAGCCGACGCTCTGTATTGTCGACACAAGGGTTCCGCGAAGAGCTTGTAGCGTGTGCACACTCGTCGAGGGCCCGAGATTGGCAGACTGGTCTGGTGATTGTCGTCGTCGCCCCAGGGCAGGGTTCGCAGACCCCCGGTTTCCTCTCCCCCTGGCTCACCGAACCCGCATTCGCCGACCACCTCGGCACACTGTCCGACGCGGCGGGCCTCGACCTCGTGCGCCACGGCACCGAGAGCGATGCCGACACGATTCGCGACACCTCGGTCGCCCAACCGCTGATCGTGGCGGCGGGCCTGCTGACGCTGAACGCTCTGCTCGACGGCGATCGTGCGACCAGCATCGGCGGCATCGCGGGTCACTCGGTCGGCGAGATCACCGCGGCATCGGGCGCCGGAGTGCTCACCGAGGCCGACGCGATGCGGTTCGTCGCCGAGCGCGGCAGGGCGATGGCCGATGCCGCGTCGATCGTCGCCACCGGAATGAGCGCGGTCGTCGGCGGCGATGAGCAACTGCTGCTCGCACGCCTGGCCGAGCTCGATCTCGAGCCCGCGAACTTCAACGGCGGCGGCCAGGTCGTCGTCGCGGGCGCCCTCGACGTGCTCGAGCAGCTCAAGGCCGAGCCGCCGGCCGGCTCTCGGGTCATCCCACTGCAGGTCGCCGGCGCATTCCACACGCGCTACATGCGCCCCGCCGTCGAGCGCCTCGCCGCCGTGGCCGCCACGCTCACCCCCGCAGACCCGCAGCTGCCGCTCTGGACCAACCGCGACGGCAGCACCGTGACCTCCGGGGGCGCCTTCCTCGAGCTGCTCGTCGGCCAGGTCTCGTCGCCCGTGCGGTGGGATCTCTGCATGGCGTCCTTCCAGGAGGCCGGGGTTTCGGGCATCATCGAGCTCGCTCCGGCAGGCGCGCTCGTCGGCCTCGCGAAGCGCGGGCTGAAGGGCGTGCCCACCGTGGCCGTGAAGACCCCCGACGACCTCCCCGCAGCCATCGAGCTCATCGAGCAGAGCGCGTGAGCGACCGCGGTCACCCCATGAGAAAGCCGAGTATGACGACACCCATCCTGAAGCAGTCGCGCGGGCCCGAGTTCACGCGCATCTACTCGCTCGGCGCGGCCCGCGGCGAGAACGCCGTCCCGAACAGCGACCTCATCGGGCCCATCAATTCCTCGGACGAGTGGATCCAGCAGCGCACCGGCATCATCACCCGCGCACGTGCCGGAGCCGACGTACCGGCGGTCGACCTCGCGACCGATGCCGCACGCGAGGCGATCGAACGTTCCGGCGTCGACCCCGAGGCGATCGATCTGGTCATCATCGCGACGATCTCGAACGTGCGTCAGACCCCGTCGATGGCCGCGGTCGTCGCCGACCGCGTCGGTGCCAACCCGGCGGCCGCGTACGACACCAACGCCGCCTGCGCCGGCTACGCCTACGCGGTCGCGCAGGCCGATGCGCTCATCCGCGCGGGTGCAGCCACGTACGCGCTCGTCATCGGCGCCGAGAAGCTCTCGGACGTCGTCGACCCGACCGACCGCAGCATCTCGTTCCTGCTCGGTGATGGCGCGGGTGCCGTCGTGATCGGGCCGAGCGAGACACCCGGCATCGCCCCCACCGTCTGGGGCTCCGACGGCTCCAAGGCCGACGCCGTCAGCATGAATGCCACACTGACCGAGTTCCGCAACGGCTCGGCCGAGTGGCCGACGCTGCGTCAAGAGGGCCAGACGGTCTTCCGGTGGGCCGTGTGGGACATGGCGAAGGTCGCGAAGCAGGCGCTGGATGCCGCGGGCGTGACCCCCGCCGACCTCGCCGCCTTCATCCCCCATCAGGCGAACATGCGCATCATCGACGAGTTCGCGAAGCAGCTGAAGCTTCCCGAGTCGGTGGTGATCGCGCGCGACATCGCGACGACCGGCAACACCTCGGCGGCGTCGATCCCCCTCGCGACCCACCGCCTGCTCGAGGAGCATCCTGAACTCTCTGGGGGCCTCGCCCTGCAGATCGGCTTCGGCGCCGGGCTCGTGTTCGGCGCCCAAGTGGTGGTTCTGCCCTGAACCGCCTGTCCACCTACATCTAGACTGTTTCTCGGTCAAACGAGACACCCTCAAGGAGAAGAACAATGGCATTGTCCACCGAAGAAGTGCTTGCCGGCCTGGCCGAGCTCATCAACGACGAGACCGGCATTGCGACCGACACGGTTGAGCTGGACAAGTCGTTCACCGACGACCTCGACATCGACTCGATCTCGATGATGACGATCGTCGTCAACGCCGAAGAGAAGTTCGACGTGAAGATCCCCGATGAAGAGGTCAAGAACCTCAAGACCGTCGGCGACGCCGTGAGCTTCATCGTCAAGGCCCAGGCCTAGCCGCTGCGTGGGGCGGGCCTCGGCGTGGCCGGGGTCCGCTCGATTCAGTTTCGACTGTTTTCTCCCAACGGAGTGTTTCTCGAATGACCAAGAAGATTGTCATCACCGGTATCGGTGCGACCTCACCGCTCGGCGGCACCGCCCGTGACAGCTGGAATGCGCTGCTCGCCGGCGAGTCCGGTGCGCGAACGCTCGAGCACGAGTGGGTCGAAGAGCTCGCCCTGCCGGTCACGTTCGCCGCGAACGCGAAGGTCGCGACAACCGACGTGCTCGAGCGTCACGAAATCAAGCGGCTCGACCCGTCGAGCCAGTTCGCGCTGATCGCCGGGCGTGAGGCCTGGGCCGACGCTGGCGCACCCGAGGTCGCTCCCGAGCGCCTCGCCGTCGACTGGTCGACCGGCATCGGCGGCGTGTGGACCCTGCTCGACGCCTGGGACACCCTGCGCGAGCGCGGCCCTCGTCGCGTGCTGCCCATGACCGTGCCGATGCTCATGCCCAACGGTCCTGGTGCTGCCATCGGCATGGACCTGCACGCCCGCGCGGGCATTCGCACCGTCGTGTCGGCCTGCGCGTCGAGCACCGAGGCGCTCGTCAATGCCTACGATCACCTGCAGCAGGGGCTCGCCGACGTCGTCATCACGGGCGGTTCCGAAGCGGCCATCCACCCGCTGCCGATCGCTGCGTTCGCGTCGATGCAGGCGCTTTCACGGCGCAACGACGACCCCGCGACCGCCTCACGACCCTACGACGTCTCGCGTGACGGCTTCGTGCTCGGCGAGGGCGCCGCGGCCCTCGTCGTCGAGACCGAAGAGCACGCCAAGGCACGTGGCGCCCGCATCTACGCCGAGCTGCTGGGCGGAGCGGTCACGAGCGACGCATACCACATCACCGCTCCCGACCCCGAGGGCTCGGCGGCCGCCCGCGCGATGAAGGCCGCCATCGAGGGTGCCGGCGCGAGCCTCGCCGATGTGCACCACATCAACGCGCACGCGACGAGCACGCCGGTCGGCGACATCGCCGAGTACAACGCGCTGCGGCGGGTCTTCGGCGACGCGCTCGACGGCATCGCGGTCTCGGCGACGAAGGCCGCGACCGGGCACCTGCTCGGTGGCGCCGGCGCGATCGAGGCGCTGTTCACGGTGCTCGCCCTGCACGAGCGCACGCTGCCGCCGACGATCAACCTCACCGAGCAAGACCCCGAGATCTCGCTCGACGTGGTCACCTCGCCGCGCCCGTTCGACGGTGAGGGCGTGGCCATCAGCAACTCGTTCGGCTTCGGCGGCCACAACGCCGTCGCCGCGTTCCGCACGGCGTAGCCGACGATCACTGCTGCGCGGCGAGCGCACTGCGACGAGAAGACCCCGGCCGCACGAATGCGCCGGGGTCTTCTCGTCACGTCTCGCGTGCTTCGCTCGTGCGCCGCCGGGATGCTTCGACCGACGATCGCGTCACGCCGCAGGGCGAGCCGTGTCTCGCTCACCCCACCTGGTGCAACCAGACGACGGGGGCGAAATCACTGGCGTGCCGGAACGGCTCGAGCTCGTCGTCCCACGCCTGCCCGAGCGCGAGCCGCAACTCGCGATGGAGTTCGCGCGCATCGTGGCCGCCGATCTCCATCGCATAGCGAACGCGATCCTCGGGGATGACGGTGTTGCCCGCCGCGTCGGTCTGCGCGAAGAACACGCCGAGATCGGGAGTGTGCATCCAGCGGGCGCCATCGGAACCAGGCGAGGGGTCTTCGCTCACCTCGAACCGAAGCTGCTCCCACCCGCGCAAGGCCGAAGCGAGCTTCGCCCCGCTGCCTGCCTCGCCCTGCCACGTGAACTCGGCGCGCATGCTGCCGCGCAGCACCGGCTGTTGCTGCCATTCGAAGTTCACCGCGGTACCGAGGGCCGTTCCTGCCGCCCATTCGACATGCGGACAGAGCGCCCGCGGCGAGGAGTGCACGAAAAGCACGCCCTGCGCGGCGCGTGCGGCCCGCACGACCGTCTCTGCCATCTCGATCTCCGTTCTGTGAGGTGCGTCTTCCCCTACGACCTCGGAACGTGCAGATGACCGGTGTTCGATTGTCGACGGGCAGAGCCGTCATCGCCGATTATGCCCCGGATCAGGCGGCCTGACAAGCAATCCGCCCGCGGGGCGCGCCGCGCCGCCGGGAATGGTTCGAACTGTATGCTCAGTGAAGCATTCCCTCTCATCGAACGGAGCACCGAATGGCCGTGCGCGATGCACTGCTCAGCCTGCTGACCACCGGCCCCGCCTACGGGTTCCAGCTGCACGGTGCGCTCGAAGCGCGCACCGGCGGCCGCCGCCGCGTGAACGTCGGCCAGACCTACGCCACGATCGAACGCGCGACGAAGGCCGGACTGATCGAGTCGGCCGGCGCCACCGCCGACGGCCTGCCGCTGCATCGGCTGACGAAGGCGGGTCGCCGTGCCGTCGACGCCTGGCTGGGCGGTGCGGATGCCCCGGGCACCGACCCGTGGGACGAGACGATCGATCGCGTGCTCGTGGTGGCGTCGTTACCCGGGCGCGACCCTTCGTCGGTGATCACCGACGAGCGCGCACGATGGACGGCACGACGCGACGCGGCCGAGGCTGCGATGAGCGCGCGCTCGACCGCCAACCAGCCGGCCCCTGCGCAGACCGAGCTCCAGCACCTCGCGATCGCGGCAGAGGCCGCCCGTGCAATGGCGGCGCTCGATTGGCTCGACGTCGTGGCGCGAGCCGCGGCATCCGATCGGTCGCTCGCATTCGCACCCACCGATGATCGACCGCGACGCGGACGTCGCCCCGCCCGCGCGCCCGCCGCTCAGGAATCTGCCATCGCGTAACTGTCGACGATCGCCAGGTCGAGCGGGAAGTCGACCGGGAAGTCGCCGAACAGCAGGCGACCGGCCGCGTGGGCCGTTTCGCGGACCGCAGCTGCGACGTCGTGGGCGTGCTCACGCGGCGTGTGCACGATGATCTCGTCGTGCAGGAAGTACACGAGGTGGGGCATGCGTGCGAACACGGCACCCGAGCGCTCGGCAGTCGCGTCGGCCGCCGACTCGAACTGCGCGAGGCGTGGGCGCAGCGCCGCCATCCAGCAGAGCGCCCACTCTGCAGCGCTGCCCTGCACGACGAAGTTGCGCGTGAAGCGCCCCCAATCGCGGGCGACCGACCGTGCGCGCCGCTCGTCGGCAGCAGTGGCTTCGGGCTGGCTCGCCTGTGCCTGCACCGCTCTCCAGCCGTCGCCCGGCGCAGGCGATGACCGCCCCAGGTTCGTGGTGACCACTCCCCCGCGCTCGCCCGTCGCCGCAGCCCGGTCGACGAGCGCCATCGCGCGTGGATAGGCCCTCGCCAGCCGGGGCACGAGCCTCCCGCTGTCGCCCGTGGTCGCACCGTACATCGCACCGAGGATCGCGACCTTCGCCTGGTCGCGGTCTTCGACCACGCCCGCGTCGACGATTCCGCGGTAGATGTCGCGGCCACGGCCGGCGGCAGCCATGGCTTCGTCGCGCGCCATCGCGGCGAGCACCCGGGGCTCGAGCTGTGCGGCGTCGGCGACGACGAGAGTCCAGCCGGGATCGGCGACCACCGCGCTGCGCACGATCTTCGGAAGTTGGAGCGCACCGCCGCCGGATGTCGCCCACCGACCCGTCGCCGTGCCGCCGGGAACGTAGTCGGGTCGGAACCGGCCGTCGTGCACCCATTCGTCGAGCCAGGCCCAGCCGTTGGCGCTCTGCAGGCGGGTGAGCTTCTTGTAGGCGATGAGCGGCTCGATGGCCGGATGGTCGTGCTCGCTGAGCTCCCAGCGCGAGGTCGAGGAGACCTGGATGCCGGCTCGGCGCAACGCCCGCAGCAGGTCGACCTGCGAGTCGAGGTTGACGGACGGCCCGTCGAGGGCCGCGCGCACTTCGGCGGCCAGTTGCTCGACTCGCGCGGGCTTGAACCCGGGTTTCGGTCGCGCACCGAGGGCTTGCTCGAGCACGCGTTCGTGCACCGCGCGATCCCACGGGAGGCCGGCGGCATGCATCTCGGCGCCGATGAGCGCGCCCGCCGATTCGGCCGCGAGCAGCAGTCGCAACGACCTCGGGTCGGCACTCTCGGCGACCATCGCCTGCTGGCGTTCGAGTTCGCGGGTCATGGACTCGCCGGTCGCGCGTTCGGGGACGGCGGGATTCTCGCGGTCAGGAGGGGTGTTGGCGAAGCTGCTGCGGTCGGACTCGTCGGCGAGGGTCGACTCGTCATCGGAGTCGGTGAAATCGTCGAGATCGAACAGGGTCTGACCCGAACGCGCGGGCGCCGCGGGAAGTGGGGGAACGGCCATATCGGACGGCCCGGGCGCCAGCCAGCTCGGACGCGGATGTCGGCCCGCGACCCTGAACGGCTCGGTGAGTGTCGAGTGGTCGAGGATCGCCGCGCACAGACGCAGGTCGTGGCAGCGTTCGACGCGCACGCCCGCGTTGAGCAGGGCTGGATAGATCTGCTGCGTCTCGGCCCAGACCCACCGCGGATGCGACGCCGCCTCGAGGTCGCGCACTGCTGGAGGCAACCCATCGGCGCTGACCAGCGCGACGGGCTGCCCGCTGCGCGCGGGATCGACGATCGCGAACCGGCCCCGCCCGGTCTTCGCGATGATCAGCTGCACCTGCCTATTCTGGCGAAGACCGGCGACACCGGCGGCTGACCGCGGTCGACCCGGTGTCGGTGGTCGGCGTCAGGATGACGTCATGGAGTGTTCGTATTCGGCAGGTCGACGTTGGTCGCGGTGAGCTTCGGTTGCGGCCACGGCGGCGAACGCGGTGCGCCGGGCACGGTTGCGCTTGCACGCGTGTGCCCGCTGTGCATGCTGATCCACGAGACCCATCGCTCGCGAAGTGAACTCCTCGGCAAGGTCGCGCCCCCGCAGCGGGCTGCGCTCGCTCGCGAGACCCGCATCGGCGCCGAGTACGAATGGCGCTGCTCGCGCGGTCACGATCGCTACCGCGCCACGGTGCGCGAGGTGCTCACGGGTACGGCATGCGCGAAATGCCGCGCGAACGCCGCTGGGCCCACCGCTGCTCGCGAGGCCGGTGTTCCCTTCATGAATCCCGCCCTGCGCACGCGCACGTCGCAGACCGAACAGCGGTTGAAGGGGCTGCTCGGCGAACGCATCCGGCTGAACCATCGGGTCAACGCGATCCACATCGCGCGCACCTTCTTCGGGCGCAACGAGGTCTGGCCCGACGTCATCGTGCCGCAACTTCGCATCGCGATCGAGTACGACGACCCCGGCCGGTCACGGCGCGCACACCTGGGCCTCAAAGAGGCATCCGACCTCGACAAAGACGACGCGCTGCGCGAGGTCGGCTGGCACGTCATCCGCATCCGTGCGGCGGGTCTCGACCCGCTCGGGCCGCACAGCGTCGTCTGCGGTCAGTTGACCCCGGCCGTGGTCGACCAGGTCGTCGAGGTGATGCGGCGCATCAGGGGCGACGCCGCGGTCGATGCGATCTCACTACCGCTTGATGAGGCAGCCGATTCGCGGCTGCGATCGTGACGAGGCGTCATCGGTGCGGTCGGGTGAGCACGGACCGATCGCGACGAATTCAGCGTATCGATACACGCTGCCGTTAATTCACGCACTGCTGTACTGTGTTGCTCATGACGACCGCGACCGCGACCATCACGCACACCGCCGCACTCGCTCGACTCGGGCACGCCCTCTCAGACCCGACCCGGACGAGCATTCTTCTGGCACTTCGCGAGGCGCCGGCATATCCGTCGGATCTCGCCGACGCGCTCGGGGTGTCGAGGCAGGTCATGTCGAACCAATTGGCGTGCCTGCGAGGATGCGGACTTGTGGAGTCCATTCCTGACGGACGTCGCACCTGGTACCGCCTCGCCGACCCGCACCTGGCCTCCGCGCTTGACGATCTTCTTCGCTTGGTGCTCGTCGTCGACCCCGACTGCTGCTCGGCCGAAGGATGCACGTGCTGACGACCACAACCGACGTCGCCGACATCCGCCGTGCCGTACTGCATCGACGCATCCGCCTGATCGTGGCGGCGACGATCGCCTACAACGTGATCGAGGCCATCGTCGCCATCTCAGCAGGCACGATCGCGTCATCCGTTGCCCTGATCGGGTTCGGGCTCGACTCGACCATCGAGGTGCTCTCCGCCGCCGCGGTCGCCTGGCAGTTCACACGTCGCGATCCCGAACGGTGGGAGCGCGGCACGCTCCGGGTCATCGCGATCGCGTTCTTCGCCCTCGCGGCCTACGTGACCGTGTCGTCGTCGCTTGCACTCGCCCGCGCCGTCGAGCCATCGCACAGCACCGTCGGCCTGATCCTCACCGCCGTGAGCGTTGCCGTGATGCCGCTGCTGTCCTTCGCCGAGCGCCGCGCAGGACGCGAGCTCGGTTCGGCAACGGCCGTGGCGGACTCCAAGCAGACGTTGATCTGCGCGTTCCTCTCCGCCGCCGTCCTCCTCGGACTGCTGCTCAACAGTCTGTTCGGCTGGTGGTGGGCCGACCCGATCGCCGGGCTGGTCATCGTCGTCTTCGCGGTTCGCGAAGGCATCGAGGCCTGGAAGGGTGACGCCTGCGCGACATCCGTCGGGATGATCCTCGAGAACGACGAATCCGAGAGGGAAGGGAACCACGAAGATCGATCGCCTGCACATCGATGATTGCCCGAGGCCAGGTGCGCCTGCTGCGGTGCTCGCCTGCCGATAGCGCTTGATTCACTCCATTTCGGTTGAGTCTCGTGCCGGAGTCTCAGGCGGCCGCGGGAAGGAGCTCGCCGACGAGCACTTCGACGCGGCGCTTGATCTCGTCGCGGATCGGTCGGACGGATTCGATGCCTTGACCGGCCGGATCGTCGAGCTCCCAGTCCTCATACCGCTTGCCCGGGAAGATCGGGCAGGCGTCGCCGCAACCCATCGTGATGACGACGTCGGACTCCTTGACCACGTCGACGGTGAGGATCTTCGGCGTGTTCCCGGTGATGTCGATGCCGTCCTCGGCCATGGCGTCGACGGCTACGGGGTTGATCTGGTCCTTCGGCTCCGAGCCGGCCGAGCGCACCTCGATGCGGCCAGCGCCGAGTTCGCGGAGATAGCCGGCGGCCATCTGCGAACGGCCGGCGTTGTGGACGCAGACGAACAGGACGGAAGGCTTCTCGATGCTCATGAGCTAATCATAGATAGCTATCTATGATTTAGCCAGTCATGGGTGCCGACCATCTCGGGTTGGAGGGTTCAGAGGGTGGTGAGAAGGTCTCGCACCCGACGTTCGATGTCGTCGCGGATGTCGCGGACGTCGGTGATCGGTCGACCGACGGGGTCGTCGAGGTCCCAGTCCAGGTAGCGTCGGCCAGGGTAGATCGGGCAGGCGTCGCCGCAACCCATGGTGATGACGACGTCGGCCGCGCGGACGACCTCGTCGGTGAGCGGCTTCGGGTACTCGCCGGCGATCGGCACGCCGATCTCGTCCAGGGCAGTCAGGATCGACCCCCGGACTTCGCCCGCGGGATCGGAACCGGCGGTGCGCACGTGAACTCGGTCGCCTGCGAGATGGCGGAGGATCGCCGACGCCATCTGGGAGCGGCCGGCATTCTGCACGCAGACGAACAGCACCTCGGGGACGCCGTTCGGCCGCGCCTCGTCGGCCTCGTGCGCGAGGGCGTCGAGGCGGTCAGCAGCGAACTGGGCGGCGAGCGACGGCAGATGACGTCCGGCGGCCGGACGCGAAGCAAGCAATGCGTAACTCTCCCGCACGTAGCGTTCGATCGTCTCGGTGCTGAAGATGCCGCGGTAGCGGTCGCCGAGGTCACGGACGACCCGGTCGAGAATCGGTTCGACCGGCACCGCGGCATCCGTGCTGCCGAGCATCTCCGCGATCCGGTCGGCGTGTGCCGGTGCGAGGGAGTACCAGGTGCGGCGGCCATCGGGTTCGCGCGTGACCAGGCCCTCGTCGAGGAGCGCCCTCATGTGATGGCTCACAGTCGGCTGTCGCAATCCGAGCCCCTCCGCGAGCCGGCCCACCAGCACCCGCCCATCGGGCGAGTCGAGGATGCTGCGGAGGATCTGTGCACGCGTCGGGTCGGCAACGAGCCGAAGCTCGCGTGCGGCCTCCGCGGTGGCATCCATAGATGGGAGTCTATGCCACGGAGTTCGCTCGGGTCAGTCCACTCGAGATCGACCCAAAGCACCCGTGCGCGCCCACGGCGACTGAGTCAAGCCGGGCGTTCGGGTCGGTCAAGTCACCGCTGCGCGCCGAGGAGTGCGGAACCAGGCAGGTTGTCCTTCGGGAGCGCCCTGCCTTCGCCGAGGGCGCGAGTCCAGTCGTCGGTGGTGGCGACGGCGGCGAAATTCGAGTTGAGCAGGGCCATGAGTGTGTTGTGCACCGTCTTGGCGTCGGCGAAGCCGGCGTCATTGGCGATGTTGATGGCACCGGTGGCGTCGGAGAGCACCTCCGCGGCCAGCCCATGCGTCTCCGACTCGGCAGCCGAGGCGAGAATGCAGTTGTTCGTCATGTACCCGACGAGCGTGATCGTGTCGATGTCGTGCTCGCGCAACCATTCGAGCAGGTCGGTGCCGGCGAAGACAGTGCCGAACTGCTTCGTGATCGCCTTCCACTTGTGGGTCTGGCGTTGTGCGATCTCCGAGTGCAGCTGGAACCCCTTCATGGTCGGGTTGAACACGGGCGCGTCGTTTCCGGCGGTGTGCTGGATCACGGCCACCGGAATTCCCGCAGATGTCGCCGCGTCGATCGCCGCGACGATATTGGGCAGCGAGTCGGCGTGTGGCGGGTACTGGATCTCGAGTGGTCCTTCGAAGTACTCCTGCTGCACGTCGACGAGGATCAGTGCGCGACGGTGGGGGCTCATTGTCATCTACTCCTGGTGATTCGGGGGCGTCGCGCTTTTTGCTGCAACCTCACGATTCTGACGCGCCACACCCCCGAACACCATTGGCACAAATGCCGCGTTATGATGAAAACAGGCCAAATGAGGGAGCCATGAAGATCGCGATCTATGCCTTCGATGGCGTGACCATGTTCCACCTGTCGGTGCCGCAGATGGTGTTCGACGAGGTCGCCCGTCAGGGCCTCGGCGACTGGCAGACGGTGCTGTTCTCAGACCGTGCCCGGTCGATTCAGAGCGCTGAGGGCTACAGCATCGGCGGCATCCGGGGGCTGAGCGCTGCCGAAGATGCGGACCTCGTGGTAGTGCCGTCGTGGGTCGACGACGGCCGCGACCCTCGACCGGCATTCCGCCAGGCGCTCATCAACGCCCACGAGCGCGGGGCCACAGTCGCCGGCTTGTGTCTCGGCGCCATCGCAGTCGCCGACGCGGGCCTACTCACGGGGCGCAGTGCCGTGACGCATTGGCACTCCGCCGACAATCTCGCCGCCCGCCACCCCGACATCACGGTTGATGCATCCGTGCTCTACCTCGACCACGGAGACGTGCTCACCTCCGCCGGCACAGCTTCGGGCATCGACGCGTGCCTGCACATCGTCCGCACGCGCCTCGGGGCCAACGCCGCCAACCGGGTCGCTCGCAGTCTCGTCGTTGCACCGCACCGCGAGGGCGGGCAAGCTCAGTACATCGAACGGCCGATCCCGGTCGGTGCCGGCAGCGACCCGATCGCTGCGACGTCCACCTGGGCGCTGTCGCACCTCGACGAGGAACTCAGCGTCGAACGACTCGCCGACGTGGCACACATGAGCCGCCGCTCATTCGTTCGGGCCTTCCGAGCTTCAACCGGGTCAACACCTGCGGCATGGGTACGATCCCGGCGCCTCGACGAGGCCCGCCGCATGCTCGAGACGACCGACCTCTCGATCGACCAGATCGCTGCCTCGTGCGGCTTCGGAAACCCAGTCACCCTTCGCCAGAACTTCGCCTCAGCCTTCGGCAGCACACCATCCAGCTACCGTCGCCGCTTCGATGCTCGCCACTGACATCAACGAGGCCGCGCCGCACTCGGCCGCTCGGTGCCGAGTTCAGCCAGCTCGCAGCTCGCAGCTGGCAGGCCGCATCAGTCAAGACATCGAGGTAGGGCGGACGGGACTTGAACCCGTGACCGATGGACTCTCCGGGGACTACTCCCCCGGACTTCGAGTCCCCGAACTGCTCGACCGATCTCGACATGATCGGGGATTTCTCGCCGATCCTGAAAACTGTGCCTTCCAGAATACTCGGGTTCCCTCGGCGAGACTCGACCGGGCGCGAATCGAATAGACGTTGGATAAACGTTGACGCATCAAGTCCCGAGGCAGGCGCTCAGGACTTGAACCCGAGCGTCGCTCGAGGTCATGGGTATGGTTCTGTTCGCGACGCGCTTCGATTTACTCGATGAGCGTGATCGGGATGAACGCCGCGAGCGGGATCGGGTCCCGGTTCTGATCGAACACGCGGAGCAAGTCGATGTACGTGCGTTTGTCGAAACTCCAGTCGTAGACAGCCGGCGGCGAATCCACACCCTGTGCTGCGACATACACGAGGTCGCCGATCAAGCGCGTCGCGCGCCCATTGCCATCGACGAACGGATGAATCCGAACGAGCTCGGCGTGCACGGCAATGCCGAACTGACGAGCATCCCAATCCTTCGTGCTCGCCCACCGGTACGCGAGATTATCCAACGTCGAACGCAAATCGACCTGCACCTGCACCTGTGCCGGATCGACGCCGATGCTGAGCAATCGAACACGAGCTCGACCCGCCCACGTCCAGACCGCACCGTACAACCGAGCATGCAGGTCGAACACGAATCCCGGCGTCAACAGATCATCGACGCCCAGCTCGCCGCGCAGTACCGCGTTGATGAGGTCGAGGGCGACAGCCTGCTCGATCTCTTGCTCAAGCTCGAAGATCGCGGCCTTCAGGGGTGGATCTCCGACCACCGCTCGAGCCTCCGCCGTGAGCGCGTCCGCTTCGTCCGGATCGAGCGGCGTATCGCCGTATCCAGGATCGAACGTCACTTGCCCGCGCGAATCGCGCGCGCCTTCGCAGCCTCGACGAAGCGACGAGCCTCTGCCGACGCCACGTACCCACTCGGCACTACCCGGTTCTCCAGCTTCGCCGACGCCGCAGTCGAACGAACTACCGCACGCCGCAGTGCAACCGGCGAAACTTTCCGAATAGCAGCCATGTCACACCTCCCAAGAACATTTCCCCATTGTACGAGGGAATGCTGGCCTTCGGCCAAGGGGCCACACCCTTGCGGTGTTTGCACACCAACGGAGGCATCAGCGAAAACCTGATCGGCACGAGGACCAACCCAAGTGTCGGTCTGGCTGCCTGATTGCTGCCGGCCTGCAGTCTGCTACGGGACCACTTCAGCAAGCCGATGGTCAGTCCAGTTGAGGAAGCACCGGTCGCCAGTCATGAGCAGCGGCTTCCCTCGGGGCATCGGGTGCCGCGGATCGCTGCTGGCCGTGAGCCCGTCGAACGTGAACAGTCCGACGCCGAGGCGTTCGAGCAGGTCCAACACGTCCTTCTTTGCTCGACGCAGCGTCTTGTGCCTTAGCTGCCCCCAGGCGCCGAGCACCTCGCTCACTCGGTACTGCGTGAGGACACGCTCAATCGCTGCGCAATTCGCCGCCGACAGCGCAGCGTCGTAAGCAGTGAGATGCGCCGAATTGGTCGCCCGCTCGGGATAGAGATTCAGCATCACCCAGCCCGGATGCCCGTTGTCGATGCTGGCCTGAATGAGCCGGTTCACCGTCTTGTCGGCCTCTGAGCTCATCGCATACGAGGGGTTCATGCATATGGCGATCAGCGGCGGATCGCCGGCCGAGGCGCGCGCCGTATTGCCGAGCGCGAAACGATGGGACTGGACCTCAAGAGTGGGGCTCCAGAAGTCGGGCTCGTGCCCCTTCGGGTACTCGATCACGTGCTGACGACCTCCACCTCGGCTCCGCTATCGGCGCGCTCGCGAACGCTTTCCGAAAGACTGCCAGATGCCGACGTGAGTTCGCGGTCCGAGCGTGGCACTATCGGCTAGACCCCAGCGCGTTGATCAGGTGCGGCACCCGCTGCAGATCGGGCATCGGCCAGTAGAGATACTGCTTCTCGAACAAACAGTGCAGCGCACCCGCCGCGCCGAGCTCCTCAACCAGATCCAGCGGGCTCACGATCAGCAGGCCGACATCGGCCATCGGCGCGCGCGCCCGCAGTACTCCCTTGTCGCACGTTAGGAACACATGCATGCCGGCGGCATGCGCATCGGCGACCAGCGCCCGGTCATTGCCTTCTGGCACCAACGAGAGTGCGGTAGGAACGTCACCCGAGGCAAGCCCGGAGACCGGCTCCGGCGAACTCCAGCTCGCCAGGTTCGCGTCGGGGTACTCGTCGTCGTCATCGACCAGGACGAGCGCTGCGCAGAACTCCTCCCAGGCGCGCATCCGCTTCTGCCGTCGTTCCGGCGAGAGCGGTTTGCGCTTGGAGTCGTCGATGACCCTCGGGAGGATGTGGAACCGGATATCGCGCAGAATCCAGAGCGAGATGATCAGCTGCAATCCCTCGAGCTCCTCGCCGTGCTCTACAGGCACCACGCTCGGGAGGGACTCGCCATCCCACAGGGCACTGCCGTGCTCGAAGTAGTCGATCAGCAGGTTGGTGTCCCACGCGATGTGAAGCGGACCGAATCCCGAGCGCCCGAGAAACAGCTCAGGTCCGTCGTCGTATCTGAAATACGGTCCCTCGGCGATGGGGGAAGGTTCCACTCGCAGACCGCTCAGATTGATCCGTCCGATCATGTCGTTCGCGAGCCAGATCCCAAGGTTTTCGATCACCGGGACATCGTGCCATCGGTGCGGACCGATGCCCGGCTCCCGCGCGGGTCAACCACGCCACCGCGGTCGCGAGTTCGCCCCGATACAACGCTGCGCGGCGTGAGCATCTCGCACCTGGCGACCACACGTTCAATGTCGGAGCCGCTTCGTACAGTGGTTGCGTGACCCAACTCGCAACCGTCGTCAATGTGATGATCGCCTCTCCGTCGGATATTCCAAGCTCACGAGATGCCGTCGAACGCGCGCTGCGGAGCTGGAACAGCACCAACACCCCCGGCCGAGGATTCGTTCTACACCCGCTCCGCTGGGAGACGGACTCCGTACCCATGCTCGGCCACCATCCGCAAGCGATCCTCAACGAACAGCTCCTCGCGAAGGCCGACATCGTCATCGCCCTATTCGGAAGTCGCGTCGGGAGCGAGACCCCGAACAGCATCTCCGGCACCGTCGAAGAAATCGAAGGCGCTGTCGAGAGCGGGAAACCAGTACATCTCTACTTTTCCGAAGCGCCGCATCCTGCCGATGTCGACCTCGTCCAGCTCCAGGCGCTGAGGGACTTCCGCGCCGAGCTACAAAAGCGAGGACTGTACGGAGGTTTTGAGAACGAGGACGAGCTTCTCACCAAGGTATGGAGCGCGATCGAGATGGATCTTCGGGACATCGTCCGGCCACTGCACACGACCCCATCAGGGCCGGTGCCTTCTGTCGAGCGATTCCTCGTCCAAGGCCAAAGCGAACGCGAGCCCAAGGTAGACGGCAAGGGCCGCGTCCGCCACGAGACTCGGCGTCGGGTCGAGGTCACAAACCGAGGACACGACGACGTGTACGACGTTGTGCTCGAAGCAGCCAGCGATGGAATGCTGCTACCGGGATGGGACCAGCCAAGAACGGTGCACGCCGGTCAGAAGCAAAGCGCCGGGTACTGGCTCCACATGGGCGGCGGAGCCCCTCGCGTACGTCTGAAGTGGATCGAGAACGGCGAATCACATAGCAAGGAGTACGACATCTAAGGTGCGAGGAGCACTGTTCAACCTGTCGTTAGCGTCGGCTGTCTGCGGATTGGCCGTGACGGCCTGATATCAGTCGTAAGGCCGGTCGATCGATTCCTGCGTCATTGGAATGAGCGCGCCGGCAATCATCGGGGCAGCCAATCCGCGCTCCGTCGTCAAAGGCTTCGCCCGTTGCCCCCCGTTCGGGCCTCACACGCGACAAAGAGCCATGCTGGCGAGAGAATGAGCAGATGAATTCCGCCAAGTCCTGGCGCTCAGTTCCGCGCCGCCGGGTTTGGGTCATCGCTGCCGTCGTGGCGATGCTCGTCGTCGCTGGTGGAGCAACCGCGATCGCGGTGACGGTGTCGGCGAACAACGCCGCCGCTGAACGAGCAGAAGAAGCCGCTGCCGCCAAGAAGGCTGAGCAGGAAGAGGAAGCCGCGGCAGAGCGTCTCGCTCAAGCGCAGGATGAAGCCTCCGACAAGCAGCGGGAGGGCGAGGCGCTCCACACCGTCAGCCAGGCATACGCCAATGAGGAAGATCGCCTCAGCCTTCGTAACGCCCTCGATGTACTCGCTGTGCTGGTCAACCCCCGTGGCGGAGGCGCAGCCACTGCCGACGATCTCGAGGCTGCGACCGGGGCCGTCGCGAAGGCGATAGCAGCCGTGGGCCAGCCGCCCTCGCCGGTAAAGCTTGTCTGCGGCAACCTCGAGGCAGGTGTCGACTTCGCTGTACGCACGGTCCCGCTTCGACCCGACGGTTCGGGCGAGTACGCCGACCTCTGGGCCTCCCAGCTTCGGTGCGACACGGGAATGACCGGCGACCCCGTCCCCGAGACGGCGGCCGTGCAGTCGCCGCTCCAGAAAGCCGCCGTCGCCGCCGCGATGGCCGCCGGCTACGGCGAGAACCACAAGGTCGACGCCGAGATCCTCTACGCCGTGTACGAAGGATGCGGCGCGGCCGGTGCAGGCAGCTATTACGGCGACACGGCAGCGATGAGCGACGCCCAAGCCAAGGAAGTGGCCGCGTACCTGACGCTCTGCCCCGACCACCCCGACGCACCGAAGTGGCGAGCCGCGATCGGCGCCGGCAAGCAGGCGCTCGAGGCCGAAGCGAACGGAACTCGGGTCGCTCCGGGAGGAACTTATCCGATCCCCTCACAGGTGGCGACTGGGACGTTCGTGGCCGAGAACGTCGAGAACTGCTACTGGGAGACACGCGACGGAAACGGCGACATCCTCGACAACAACTTCGTGATCGCGGCGCCGCGCGTCGTCGCAGAGGTGGGCGCTGGGGCCGTGGTGTTCACGACTGAGGGCGCCTGCGGATACTGGACCCGCCGATAGACCAGCGTCCGCAGCGGATGGTGAACCTCCGAGCAATCCTGGTCGGTAGCGTTCGCTGAATAGACGTTGGACAAAAGTGAACTCGCCCGAACCAGTCACAACGACGCTTCGAAATCTCAGATCAAGAGGTGAATACGAACGACAGGGACTTGATGCGTGAATCATCTGGACTCGGGTTCAAGTCCGAAGCGCAACCCCTGATCAGAGCGATATGCGGCTACCTAGATCCATTCCCCCCGCGCATATGCCCATCTCGGAAGGAACGAAACATTCCCCGATCAGACGATAAATCTGACGAGTAGGGCGGACGGGACTTGAACCCGTGACCGATGGATACCGCCGAGCCCTCTCGCGGGCTGATCGGTGTCTCGTAGTAGTTCGAGTGAATTCGCTCTGACCCGGTATTTCTCGCGGATCAGTCTGTGCGCTTTCCAAGTTACCTCGGAACGCTTAGGTACTGCTAGGAGCAGATCGAGGCAATAAGTGGTGAATAAACGGACGAGGCCACTGCTGTGCGTCCAACCCACTCGAGAATCACATGGGGATGCCGCGGTTCCACCCAGGCTTTCGGATGAAGCGCTCATCGTTTCTCCGTTCGCGGCACTCGTCTGCGAACGCTTGTAACCACGTCACCATTCGCGAGGAAATGTTCATACTCGTCGGCGATGAGTTCGTAGTATTCCTCATCGTCGGCGATCCCGTTGGTGACGGGGATCGCGAGGTACCGCTTGCCGGTGTCCTGCTCCATTCCCAGCGAGTATCGGCCCTCGCGAGAGAAGCGGACGGGTGTGAACATTAACGATCAACCTTTCCATGGGGCAATGCGGAGACAGAGATACCAGACTTGGGGACCCCGCCACCTGACTGCCTCATTCATGGGATCAGATCCTCGACTGGACGGGCCGTTTCACGCTCAGACCTGACACAGGTATCCGGCTCAATACGCGAAAGACGCTTCGTATGAAGAGTGTGATGTCGGGCCCTCGCGGTCGCAATACGGTGCAGACCGGTCGCCGCGGCAATTCGGGTCGGACAGCGTTTCCGTCGCCCCAGCGCCCGACCAGCATCGAGACGGGAGAATGCCATGACGAATGCACCAGGCTCGGCACGCGACGCCTTCGAACGGGCACGGCCCTTCGCCCTGACGCTCCTGTTCGGTGCCGCCGCCTTCACCATCACCGTGAGCGGGACGAAGACCATCGCCGAAATAATCGGGCCGGTCTTCCTTGCTTTGGTCATCACTATCAGCCTGCACCCGATTCGACTCTGGCTCGAGCGAACGCGCCTCCCGAACTGGGCCACCTCACTGGTGATGCTGGTGGTCGCGTACCTCCTGATCATCCTCCTGACCCTCGCGCTGATCGTCGCTGTCGCGCAGGTCGCCGCATTGCTTCCCCAGTACACGGACCAACTCGACGATGCAGTCGTAAGCGCGGGGAACGCACTACGCCAGCTCGGAGTCGAGCCCGATCAGATCCATGCCGTGGTCGACGCCATCGACCCCGGGCAGATCGCGGCGCTCGCGACGTCGTTGTTGAGCGGCACGCTCGGCGTGTTGACGAATCTCGTGTTCCTCATCACCGTGCTGTTCTTCCTGGTGTTCGATACGGATGCCACCCGACAGGTCCTGCGCTCCTTGGCGAATCGATTTCCGAACCCGGTCGCCGCGCTCAACAGCTTCGCGGCCAGCACGCGGAACTACATGGGCGTCAACACGGTGTTCGGACTCGGCGTCGCGGTCGTCGACGGCATCGCGTTGATGATCTTGGGTGTCCCCGGCGCGTTCGTGTGGGCCGTCCTCGCATTCGTCACCAGCTTTATCCCCAACGTTGGCTTCATCATCGGGGTCATCCCGCCCGCCCTCATCGCCCTGCTGCACGGCGGCCCTGGACTCATGATCGCGGTCATCGTCGTCTACACCGCGGTCAACTTCCTGAGCGACAGCATGATCAAGCCCCGAGTGGTCGGCGACACCGTGGGCCTGTCAACGACCATCACGTTTCTCTCACTTGTGTTCTGGACTTGGGTCATCGGGCCGCTGGGCGCGCTCTTGGCTGTTCCGCTCACCCTGCTGACGAGGGCACTGCTCGTGGAAGCGGACCCCCGTACCTGGTGGGCCCTTCCCTTGATCTCCGGCAAGCCAGACCCCGCTGAGAAGACGGAATCGAAGCACGCCGAATAGACTTCAGAACGCGGCACACCAGGCAGCGGTCAGGAACGCCATTGGAGCGAGACCGGTGCAGACCAGCCCGACGATCCAGAAGGCGTCTGCATGTCGCGGCAGGCGGCGGTTGCCGATCAGTGTGGTCGCCAGATCCCCGCGTTGCTCGATGGCCTGTTCGATGCGCTCCGACTCCTCCTGGAACCGCATCCAAGCGAACGCGAGGCCGCTGCCCGCGACGATGATGAGCGTGAAGATCATGGCCCGTAGCCAGCCCGGCACGTCGTTGTAGATGCTGGCGGCGGCGCCACCTGCCGACACGGCGACCACGAAGGCAGTGAGCGCCGCACCAACCGCCAGTACGTCGCGCCTGCGCCGCTTGAGGCGACTCAGGCGCGTGGCGTAGGTGTCCTCACTCCACGACGTCAGACCGTCGAGAGCGCGGTCTCCGTTATCGTGCATCTCGCTTCCCGTCACGGTAGTCGACAGGATGAGACCGCCGTCGCATCAGCATTCTCCTTGTGGGGAAGGGCACTGCCAGCCGAAGCCGACTATCGACTCCCGTATCCGCTGAACTCGGCACCCGTCTGGATGTTCGGATATTGGGCGATGCTCGTCTGGTAGTCGGCAACGAACTTCAGGGCGACGCCCATCATCCAGCCCATGTCCATCTTGGTTGCCATGAGGTTGTAGAGCTCGCCGGGATCACTGGCAAGGTCGAACAGCATCGGCCACTGCGGCTTCACGATCGGCTGGTCGATGCCCTCGCTGTATCGCAGCACCACTTTTACGTTGTGCCATTTGACCGACATCAACGAACCGTCCGGGCCGAAGAAGATGATGCTGTCCCGGCCGGTTGTATCGCTCTCACCGATCAGGAATGCCGAGGCATCGATGCCGTCGATCGGCCGGTCAGTGGGCACCTTGTCCGAGGCGCCAGCGAGCGACGCGAAGGTCGTGTACCAGTCGTGCGCAGACAGCATCTCGTCGGTGATGACACCGGCGGGCACGGCACCCGGCCAGCGAACAATGGCGGGCACCCGCATGGAGCCCTCCCACGGCGGCGTCATGAAGGAGCCGCGGAACGGCCCGTTCGATCCACCCTGGAACGCCGGAATGTCGCCGGCAGCGTTGTCGCTGGAGAACACGATCAGCGTGTCGCGGCTGATTCCCGCTTGCTCGATGCAATCCACGATTTGCCCGACGCGGTAGTCCATCTCGGCGATGAGGTCTGCATACTGCCCCAGCCGCTCTGGAGATGTCTGATCGAAGTCGGGGTGCACCCTCTCCGGCGGATGCATGTGAGACAGCCCCACATACGTGAAGAACGGCTTGTCTGCTGTGGCCTGTCGGGTGATGAAGTCGATTGCCTTCTCGACGATCATCTCGTCCAGGAAGGGGCGCACCTCCAGGTTCAGTTCACGCACTGCTGTTTGCGGGCCGCCCTTTTCGCCCTCCCAGAGCTGCGGCGGCTGGATGCCCTTGGTTTTGGCGATCGCTTCGAAGGTCGCGTACGACGTCCATCCGGCCTCGTCGACACTGTTGCGGTATCCCCACCATTCGTCGAAGCCCTGATCGGTGGGAAGCCGGCCTTCCGTGTCACCGCAGTGCCACTTGCCGAACAGCGACGTCGCGTAGCCGGCGTCGGAGAGCAGGTCGGCGATCGTGTATTCCCATGGCGCCAACCCCGCCTTCCCTTCGCCGGAGAACGGCACTCGGAAGGTTCCCGATCGCACCGACTGGCGACCCGTCATGAGTGCAGACCTGGTGGGTGTGCACTGTGCTTCGACGGTGTAGTTATTGAAGCGGATGCCATCGCTGGCGAGTTGGTCGATACGAGGTGTCGGAGTAGCTCCTCCGTACACCCCGAAGTCCCCCCATCCGACGTTGTCGCACAAGATGAACACCACATTCGGCTGGCTCGCCATCATGGCACCTCCATTCTCAACAGATCGGCAAGGCTCTGCCGCGGTCTCCGCTCAGCATTTCGACCGCCCGACGCTCGTGCTTCACTCGATGTGTGTGATTGGCTTCGCTCGCTCGCTCGCGAGCCAGCCGGTCGCTCAAATCGGCTGAATCTCGCTGGGCTGCCAGGTCTTTTCGAAGAACGGCTCGAGCGGGTTGTACAGGCGGAGGATCGTCCACCATCCCTTCCCGGGAACGGTCTGGAGCCAGTTGCTCTCCATCCCGGCGGGCGCGGTCGGTCCGAAGTAGATATCGGTGGAGCCGTCCGCGTTCGATTGGATCGTGCCGGATTGGCTTCCGACGCGCGGGAATTGCTGGTCCGTTCGCAGCATCGACCGGGTCTGGTTGTCGTACAGCAGCAGTGACCAGAAGCGGGACTCCGGGATGTCCGGCGGCAGTGTGAGTCGATAACTCCGGCTGCCGTCCATGAATTCACCTTGGCTGTCTCGCATTGCGAAGATGTACTGGGAGCCGATGCCGGTGAGCCGCATGCACATGGCCGGAGTGATACCGGTGGCCATGTAGAAGAAGTTAGTGGCGGAGTCGAGCTTGCGCGCTCCATTGCTCACGCTGGGTACGGGCCCCTGGGCTGTGATGGCGGGGGGCGGGTCGAGGAACTCGTATCCGCCGACGAAGAGCGCACTCTGCCACTGCGAATCGGGGTAGTACGCGAAGCCCTCCTCGGGTCGCGCGGCGAACGTGATCGTTCGTGCGGTGGCGTTGCCTACCTCCACGGCATCTTCCAAGATCTTCCGCATCCTGGCGTCGGGCGCGAAGGGTTCGCCGTTGGCGATGCCGACAGAAGCGAGCAGTCCGAGGAGTTCGGGGTCCCCCGCGTCGGGTGGGTCCTGCTGCAGCGCTTCGTGCACCAGCTCCCAGTAGCCGAAGTCGTTCGGGAAGAGCGTATTGACCGGCATGCCCGACGCCTCGACAAACACTGTCTCGGGTGCGGGCTGAGCGGCCCCGAGCGGGGCGTTACCGGAAAGGAAGCTGGCGACTGCTGTCCCGTACGCCCCGGGCACGTACGGATGGACTTTGATCCCTTCCCTGATCACCTGAACTGGGATCGCGGGGTCGTTGTCGATCATGAATGCGCGTCCGATGAGGGTGGCGCGCCTGGTCCGGCAATGGAACACGTGATAGCCGCTGTCAGGAAGTGGACCTTCGTAGTCGGGGCCGACGAGCAGGTATCGTCCGCCCTCGCCGCGGTCGGGGCCGGGCAGGCCGACATCGGTGACCCACCGGAACCACATGTCGTCGATCGTGCCGAGGATTCCGCTCGGAGCGCGAAGCGCCGGGACCTCGACGACCACGGGTCCACGTCCGAGGTCGATGAAGCCCCAGAAGTAGATCGTGTCGCAGTTCGCCGTCAGGAACAGCGATGACGAATCCATCAGCTCGGGAAAGAGCATGAACTCGCCATCTTCGACGCCGGCAGCCAGGAAACCACGGCGCACCGCGGCGAGAGAGGCGACGCGCAACGATCCCAGGAATGCTTCCACACCGTGCAGGAAGTCGAGGTGATCGTAGAGCAGCGCCGCTGTCGCGTCGGCCGGGGCGCCGTCGCGGAACTCCAACGTGCCCACTCTGCTGTCGACCGTGTCAGGAGTCGAGAACGGTGTCAGATCCTCCATGCCCCCCAAGGGCCTCGTGCCTTCCATGGGCTTTCCCTTCTTGTGTACGCAACCTGGCGATGCAAGGTGCCTCGTCGCCGGAGAGACATCTCCCCGCTGATCGCGCATGAGGGTCGAAGTCTCGCCGCGCCGGCCGAGGGCCGGATCACTCAATGTGAACGATCCGCGATGTGCCCCGTCGGGACACCATCACCACCGGGCCCGCGAGGGTTCGAACCGCATCTCGCTGGACGTCACGGGGTTTCACTCGAAGTGTGTGATGTGACTCAGAACCCCGCAGCGTCCAATGACGCGTGGAGTCTTGCAATGCTCCATGTGCACAACCAACAGGGGAAGGACCCATCATGACTGACGCAATCGACGACGATGCTCCCGTGCTCGAGCTACTCGCACGAATGACCGAAGACTCGTTGGAAGCCTCCAGCCTCGACGTCCAGACACTGGTTCTGGTGCGCGTTGCCGCGCTGGTCGCCGTCGGCGCCCCACCGGTTTCGTATGCACTCAACCTCGAAGCGGCGGGCGAGGTCGGGCTCGATGCCGAGCGCCTGCGCGGCGTCCTCACGGCGATCGCACCAATCGTCGGAACGGCCCGAGTCGCGGCGGCGACGGGCAACATCGTCAAGGCGCTTGCGGCCGAGATCGCGCTCGAGGACCTCGAAGTCGCCGAGTTCGACGATGACGCCCAAGAAGACCGGTCATGAACCTCTCGGACCACACGACACTGGCCTTCCCAGACACGGTGGAGTCTCGAATCGGACCGATGCACTACGACGTGGGGTGCCCGACTCGGGCCCTGCCCGACGTGGATCTGGCATGAGGCGGACGCGAGCCGTGAATCCAACCGACACAAGGTCCTCGGCACGAAGCGCGCGCTCATGAGCGAGCAGTTCCCCATCATCGCCGGCATCGTGGTGGTGCTCGATTTCGCAATCCGCATCGCCGCGCTCTTCATCGTGCCCCGAGGCCGCAAACCGACCGCGGCGATGGCCTGGCTGCTCGCGATCTTCCTGATCCCCTTCGTGGGCATCATCCTCTTCCTCCTCATCGGCAACTCGAAGCTCCCGAAGAAGCGGAGGGAGCGTCAGGACGAGTTGAACCGGATCATCAAGGAGAAGGCCGAGGGTGTCGACCTCGTCACCGACCGCTCCACATGGCCCGATTGGTTCGCCGCGCTCGTGCGACAGAACCAGGACCTGGGCGCATTGCCCGCCGTCGGCGGCAACACCGCCTCGCTGATCGGCGACTACGAGGCGTCGATCGATGCGATGGCCGACGAGATCGACACCGCGGCACGATTCGTGAACGTCGAGTTCTACATCGCCTCGTTCGACGCGACGACGAAGGGCTTCTTCGGGGCAATGGAACGCGCGGTCCAGCGCGGCGTGCAGGTCCGCCTCCTCATGGACTTCATCGCATCGAGGAACGTGGCCGGGCATGAAGAGACCGTGGCGGAACTCGATCGGATCGGAGTGCCGTGGAGCTACATGCTGCCGGTCCGACCGTTCAAGCGTCAGTACCAACGGCCGGATCTCCGCAATCACCGCAAGCTGCTCGTCGTCGACGGGCACGTCGGTTTCATGGGTTCGCAGAACCTCATCGACCGCACGTACAACGCTCCGAAGAACCTCAAGCGCGGGCTGAAGTGGCAGGAGTTGGTGACCCGTGTCACGGGCCCGATCGTGCCGGCGATCAACGGGGTGTTCCTCTCCGATTGGTACACCGAGACCGGCGAACTCCTCGGCGACGAAGCACACCTGCGCGCCGTCGATGTGCCGGCCGAGACATCCGATCGGGCGCTTGTGTGCCAGGTCGTGCCGAGCGGTCCCGGTTACGACGACGAGAACAACCTGCGCCATTTCCTGACACTGGTCACCTCCGCCCAGCGGAAGGTGATCATCACGAGTCCGTACTTCGTGCCCGACGAGGCGATGATGTATGCGATCACCTCGGCGTGCAAGCGAGGCCTCGACGTACAACTGTTCGTCTCGGAGATCGGCGACCAGGGTTCCGTGTGGCACGCGCAGCGGTCGTACTACGAGCCATTGCTTCGCGCGGGGGTGCAGATCTGGCTCTATCCGGCGCCGTTCATCCTTCATTCGAAGCATCTGTCGATCGATGAGGAGGTCGCCGTCATCGGCTCGAGCAATATGGATATCCGCTCGTTCGCGCTCAATGCCGAGGTGACGCTTCTCGTCCGCGGTCGATCGTTCGTCGAGCAGATGCGCGCCGTCGAGCAGGGCTACCGCGACGCCGGCCGCAGACTCACGCTCGAGGAGTGGGAGAAGGAGCCCGCGTCGGCCACGTTCCTCGATGGGGTCGCCCGGCTCACCTCCGCGCTGCAATAGAAGGAGGGCCATGACCTGGCGAACTCGTTTCCGCCGAAAGGAGAACATCCTCGAGGGGCTTTGGGCCATCCCAATTCTCGGGGCGCTGGCGGGTGTGATCCTCGGCTCGGCCGTGTCGATCGTTGATGGCCTTCTGATCACTCCGTTCCTCTGGCAGTACTCACCGTCGACGGCAAGCGCCGTGTTGACCTCGATTGTGGGTGCCACGGCAGCGCTCACCGGCTTCGTCGTCACCGTCACGGTGCTCGTGGTGCAGATGGCGACCGGGACGTTCTCGGCGCGCATCATGCGTCTCTGGTATCGCGATCCCCTGTTGAAGGCGACGCTCGCGATTCTCGTCGGCACTCTGACGTTCTCATTCGCGGTGCTCTCGCGGATCGGCGACGACTTCGTGCCGAACCTCGGTGTCACGTCGTCTGGCGCCCTGGTCGCACTGTGTCTCCTCGTCTTCATCGTCTTCTTCGATCGCTGCATCCGCCGACTCAGGCCGGCAGCGGTCGCTGCGGATGTCGCACGCACGGCTCGCGCGACATTCAGGCAGACGTTGCGCCTCGCCGACCGACCGGACATCCGATGGGACTACGCCTCGATGCGCGCGGATCCGTCGCTCATCGTGCGGGCGAACCGTGGCGGCGCCATCCAGGCCATCGACCCCGACGGGCTGGTCGTATGGGCCCGTACGCATGGCTCCGAACTCGTGCTGCCCCATCCGGTCGGTGATTTCGTGCACACCGGCGAACCGGTCGTGCTCGTGTTCGGAGGCGAGTTCGGAAGCAGCGCAGCCGCCGAGCTCGAAGGGATGATCGCCCTGGGCGACGAGCGCACATTCGATCAGGATCCGACGTTCGCCCTGCGGATGATGGTCGACATCGCCAACAAGGCGCTCTCGCCGGCCGTGAACGATCCGACGACCGCCGTGCAGGTGCTCGACCACATCGGGGACGTTCTCGGATTGGTCGGCCGGACGGACCTCGAGTTGCGAACGAAGACCACCGGACCCGGTGTACCGGCCGCAGTCGTCATCGTGACACGGCGTTGGGAGGACCTCGTGATGCTCGGTCTCACGGAGATCCGCGAGTTCGGGGCAACGTCGGTGCAGGTCGTGCGACGACTCCGCGCGGTGCTCGAGGAGCTCCTTGCAACGGTGAGGCCAGAGCACCGGGCGGCGATCGAGGAGGAACTCCGTCGCCTCGACGCGACCGTCATGAGCGTCTGGCGCACTTCGGTCGACCTCGATCGCGCGTGTGGAGCGGATCGCCAAGGTCTTGGCGGAGTCGGGCAGGAATCCCCTGGCCGTGGCGAGTAACGACCGCCGGAAACGGATGGCGGCCCCTGTTCAGGGCTATTGAGCGCGACCTTCCGAACAAATAGGCTGCGATCGTGCTTGAAGATGCCCCGGCGCTGCACATGTCGGAGGTCGAGCTTGAACGTCAAATGCTCGACGCGAAACTCACCGCTCCCCGACCCGGTCGTCGGAGTTCGGTCAGTCGCGCCGCCATCATTGACGCCGCGCGATCCGGAGACCGGCGCGTTGTCGCCGTCACAGCGCCGGCCGGATACGGAAAGTCGACACTCCTGGCGCAATGGGCGCACACCGAAACCCGTCCGGTCGCATGGGTGTCGCTCGACCGCTTCGACGACGACCCGATCGCGCTCCTCGTAATACTCGCGTCGGCGTACGACCGGAGCACGCCCGACACGGAGCACCTCGCAGATATCGTGCGCAGACACCGCGGTTCAGCCCTCGGCCGTGCTGCACCCTTGGTGGCCACGGCCTTTCGAACGAGTCCCGCGCCGTTCGTACTGATGCTCGACGACCTCCAGGAGCTGCAGGATCCCGCGTGCCACGACGTCCTGAGCGTCGTGATCGCGGGGATCGCGCCCGGGAGCCAGCTGGTGACGGCGAGCAGAGCTGAGCAGCCGCACCTGGCCCACGCGCGGGCGTCTGGCGATTCGTTGGAGATCACCGCCGCCGATCTCGCACTCGATGCGGCCGGCGCAGCTGCAGTCTTCGCCGATGCGGACCTGACACTCAGTCCCGAGGCGGCCAGAGAGCTCGTCGAGCGCACCGAGGGGTGGCCGGTCGGGGTCTTCCTCGCCGCCGAGATCACCCGCGATGGCGGAACTCTGGATATCTCAGGAGACGATCGCTTCATCGCCGACTACCTGTACCAGGAATCGCTCATGAACCTCCCTGAGCATCAGCAGCGGTTCATTCGCCGAACCGCGGTGCTGCATCGCCTGTCCGCCCCGCTGTGCGACGCGATCCTCGGCAGCGATGACGCGCAGGTCGTCCTGCACGAACTGGCAGCATCCAATGTGTTCCTCGTTCAACTCGACCGTCGGCGAGAGTGGTATCGGTATCACGATCTCTATCGGGAGTTCCTGCTCGGCGAACTGAACCGCGTGGAGCCCGACATGGCAGCCGAGCTGAAAGTTCGCGCCGCAGAGTGGTTCGAGGAGCACCAGGCGCCCGCCGTTGCAGTCGAGTACCTGCTCGAGGTTCCGAGCGAACGGAAGCGAACGAATCACCTGGTTGCCGCCACCACGCTCGAGGTCTACCAGCTCGGGCAGCTCACGACTGTTCAGCGTTGGTATCAGACGATCGGAGATCGCGCGATCGAGGAATACCCTCCGCTCGCGGTATTCGCAGGGTGGATCACGGCGCTGGCGGGCCAAGCGGACGACGCGGATCGATGGGCAGCCGTGCTGGCCGACGCCGCATACGACCTTCCGCCCGACGACGGCTCCGCATCCTTCGATTCCGACCGGGCGATGCTCAGGTCATTCATGTGCGCGGCAGGACCAGCGCAAGCGATGGAGGATGCCCGATTCGCCGTCGCATCCGAATCGAATCTGAGCCCATGGCGCGATCAGGCGCTCATCCTTCTTGGTGAGGCTCATCTGCTCGCCGGGGACCGTGACCAGGCGGAGGCCGCCTTCAGAGAGGGCACGGCGGTGGCGTTGGCTCATGGCAATACCGACGGTGTCGTACTGAGCGAGTCGGAGATGGCGCTCCTCACGATGGACGACGGCCGATGGGTCGAGGCAGCAGGGCACGTCGACACCGCGCTGGAATCCATCGACGAACACGGGTTGGACGACTATTCCGTCTCGGTGATGGCATTCGCCATGGCAGCACGATTCGCGCTCCACCGAGGCGACATGCCGGCGGTTCACCGACAGCTCACTCGCGCCATGCGGGCTCGCCCGGCGTGCACGTTCGCGATACCGTACGTCGCAGTGCGCGCGCGCTTGCAACTCGCGAAACTGCACTGGGCCCTCAACGACCACACGGCCGCGCATCACCTGCTCCGAGAGGTCGAGGACATCTTGGTTCGACGACCACAACTCGGCGCGCTCGTCGATCAGGTCGAGGACTTCCGACGACAGGTCGCGTCGAGTGAACAGTCCGGCTGGAAGGGCGGTCCGCCATTGACACCGGCGGAGCTCCGGCTCCTCCCGTATCTCCAAACCCACCTCTCGCTGCGCGAGATAGCGGAGCGACTCTACGTCTCGCGGAACACGGTGAGCTCGGAACTGGCCAGCATCTACCGCAAGTTCGACGTATCAAGGCGAGCTGAAGCGGTACAACGCGCCACTGAGGCCGGCCTACTCGGCGCTTAGGTCCTCCATCCGCCGTCAACCGCTCCCCTGTCGCTCCCCTCATCAAGGTTGTAACCGAGCGCCATCGCCAGCTGGGGCGCGGCGACGACCGCTCGAGGAACACCCACGATGTCGATGATGCCGGTGAGCACATCCACCATCTCAACGGCCGTGGCTCCAGCACTCACCGCGGCATCAGCCAGTGAACCGAACGATGGCTCGGCGCCGCCCATCGCGACGAGAGCCGCGATCCTGGCGAGAGCCAGTGCTTTGGCATCGAGCACAGATGCGCCACCTGTGCCGACGCCTTCGGCGCTGGTCTCTCCCAGTCTCTCCGCGTTGATCGCCAAGCGACGCAACCGTTCGGTGTAGTCCACGATCTGCCTCCCCGCCTACTGGTGGGCAGAGCGAGACGCTTCAGGCGAGATCGCGCGAGCCTCACGTGGGGTCGGGCCGGGCGGCGTGTCCGCCGGAACTCCATTCGGCTTCACGATATTTCGAGACATGCGCTCGGCCTTGGCGTCGGCGTCGAATCTCGCCATTGCCTCCTTCGTCTCGTCGAGTTCGCCGAGCAGCGGGCGGATCCAGCTCATCTGCGGGTTCGAGTCGACGAGGATGAGGCGCACGAGGAGCGTCAGCGGAATTGCGAGGATCGCGCCGATCGGGCCGATCACGACGGCCCAGAACAACACCGAGAAGAACGTGATCGTCTGGCTCAGGTTCACAGCCTTGCCGATGACGCGCGGCTGGATCACCGATTGGATGACGCCGTTGATGACGGCGTACACGACGATGACGATCACGACCATCGGCCACCCGCCGACCAGTGCGGCGAAGATGATCGGCGGAATGAGCGCGAGGAAGTACCCGACGTTCGGGATGAACGAGCAGACGAACGCGAGCAGACCCCAGATGAAAGCGCCTGGCACGCCGATGATGACCAACGCGATCCAGTCGACCACGCCCTGGGCGAGCCCGAGCACTGTGGTCGCCACCATGTATCGACGCACGTTCGCGCCGTACGTCACGAGGGAGGCGACGACGAGCGGGCGTGCCGGATACAGCTGCTTGAGCAGCGTCGGAACGAAGGCGGCGTCCATGCCCATGAGCAGCAGCATGGTGAACACGATGACGAGGAGCGAGGTCAATCCCGTGATGCCGCCGATCAGACCCCCGACGAACCCGACCACCGTCGACGGGTCGAAATTCGCGGAGAGGTCGGCGACCTCGCCGGAGGCGACGCCGATCGATGCAAGCCAGGCCGCGACATCCTGCCCGAACGCGGCGATCTGGTCGCTGAACTCCGCCAGCAGTGCACCGAACTGCCCGAACGCGACCAGCATCGCGTACCCGAGCGCGAGGAGCAGACCGATGACCGTGACGATCACCGCCCCCGTCGCGATGCCGCGGGAGACGCCGTGCTTCTCGAGCAAGACGCGCAACGGGTGCACACAGATCGTCAGCACGACGCCGAGGAAGAACGGGGCGAAAACGCCGGCGATCGCCGCAAGACCGAAGGCCGCGATGGTCGCCCCTCCGAGTCCCATCATGATGAACGCGTTGCGATGCGCATTCGGCGGCTCTGCAAGCGCCGGAACGTACGTCCGGTCTCCCCCACTCGGCGCTTCCTTCGAACGCTTCCTGCTCCACCGCATGATGTCTCCGATCTCGGTTCATGGGTTCGCCGCTCACGATGCAGCCGGTCCCTGACCAAAGCCCCATCGCGCTCGCCGACGACGGTAGCCACCGCTCCGAATGTCCGAATCACTTAAAGAGTGTGATGCCGCTGGTGGACCCGCCGGATGTACTGATCGCGGCCTACAGCCAGGCAAGACCGCACTCCGACAGCTGACAACCCGGTGAGATCGAACCGGTCCGGACCCACGAGGGGCGGGACCAGGATCGACCGGAATCACAGGACAGCTGGGCCCGTTGCATCGGAGTCGCTGACGGATCGGAGCTCTCGGAATGACCATTCAGACTCCAGCGAGCGTTCGGAGTGCATCCGACGTGGTTCCGCCGAGAGCCGGCGACTTCGCCGCTCGTGCAGCGGACGGCCGAGACCCTCGCAGGCGCACGCCTCGCTCTGCCCACGAGGGCTGGATGGCCCCGCCCACGCGGCCCGATCCGGTCGCCCTGCTCGAGGAGCAGGCGACGACCCGGGTGCCCGAACTGGTGCCGATCCGGCATGCGCGCATGCTTGTGTCGCCATTCACCTTCTACCGCGGTGCGGCGCTGCTGATGGCGGCCGATCTGGCAGGAACACCGGTGTCCGGGATCACGACCCAGATCTGCGGGGACGCGCACCTGTCGAACTTCGGCGTCTTCGGCACGCCCGAACGGACCCTCATCTTCGATATGAACGATTTCGACGAGACGCTGCCAGGGCCGTGGGAGTGGGATGTCAAGAGGCTCGCGACGAGCTTCGAGGTTGCCGGCCGGAGTCGTGACTTCACCGACGAACAGCGCCGAGAGATCAACCTCACCGTCGTGCGCGGCTATCGCGAGCGGATGCTGCAACTGGCCGAGGCCCGAGTACTCGACGCCTGGTACGACCGGCTCGACGCAGACCGGATCCTCGATGTGATCACAGCCGGGCAGTCCAAACGCACCGTGGACAAACTGGCGAAGCGCACCGACGCCGCACTCGCGAAGGCACGCACGAAGGACAGCACTCGCGCAGTCGCCAAGCTCGTGGAAGTGATCGATGGCGAGCTCCGGATCGCCGCTGACTCCCCGCTCATCGTTCCGATCGAGCAGCTCCTCCCTCAGGGCCGAACGAGGGACCAGGAAGAGGAATGGATGCGGGAGGTGCTCGCCACCTACCAGTCGACGCTGCAGCCGCAGAATCATCCGATGCGTGAATACTCGTACGTGCACATGGCACGCAAAGTCGTGGGCGTGGGCAGCGTCGGCACGCGCGCGTGGATCGTCCTGCTGCGCGGTCGCGACGATGCAGACCCGCTCCTCCTGCAGGCCAAGCAAGCCGAGGCGTCAGTGCTTGAGCGATTCCTGCCGCCGAGCAGATACGAGAACCACGGCGAACGCGTGGTCAGGGGGCAACGTCTGATGCAGGCAGCCAGCGACCTCTTCCTGGGCTGGCGCCGCGAGCCCGGCGTGGATGGGATCGAACGCGACTTCTACATTCGGCAACTGCACGACTGGAAGGGCTCCGCCGACGTCGACACGATGAATGCCGCGACGGCCAAAGCCTACGCGCACATCTGCGGTGAGACCCTCGCGCGAGCCCATTCGCGTGCAGGCGACCGTGTCGCCATCGCCGCATATCTGGGACGGAGCGACCGCTTCGACCATGCGATCGCCGCGTTCGCTCGCGACTACGCCGACCAGAACGATCGTGACTACGCGGCCTTCGCCGATGCGGTGGCATCAGGCCGCCTCGAGGCAGCCGAGCCGGCGTGAGCAGGCTCGCCGAGGACGCACAGACGACGCACAGCTGGGAGCGGAGGGCGAGATGACCGGGACGACCACATCCGACATGTCGCGTGCCGAGCGCCGTCGGTTCATCGTGCGCGGGTTGTTCCAGGCCCTCATCATGGCCGTCATCCTCGTGACCCTGTACTTTCTGGCGCCACTCACCTGGATCGACGGAGTACCCATGTCCGTCGTTCTCGTGCTGGCCCCGCTGGTGCTGGTCGCCGTGTCATGGTGGCAGATCCGTGCGATCCTCCGCTCGCCGCAGCCGGGACGTCGCGGGATCGTGGCACTCGCCGTCATCGTCCCCCTGTACCTCCTGCTGTTCGCGGCCACATACTTCCTGATGGCACGCGACGACCCCGCGAGCTTCAGCACCGATCCACTCACTCGCGTCGATACCCTGTACTTCACCGTCACCGTGTTCTCCACGGTCGGCTTCGGCGACATCAGCCCGGCCAGCGAGCCCGCGCGTGTCCTCGCCATGATCCAGATGATCTTGAACCTGGTCGTGCTGGGCGCCGGCGTCCGACTGCTCACCGCCGCGGTCCAACGGGGGCGCGCGGCCAAGGACATTGATGCCGGCGAAGGAGACGAAGCATGACTCCGCAACGGCGACCGGAGCGCCCCTGCGGGTCACGCGGTTTGATCGGATCACGCACTCCGTGCGTGGGCGACATTCGGTGCCCACCACCTGGCGCACCAAAATCGGGGGTGCTCCAACCGGACGCACCCGGATCGGAGAAGTCACCATGCATGGAACCAGAACAACCGCCGCACTCGCCTTCGCAGCTGCACTCGTGCTCTCGGGCTGCGCCCTATCGGGCTGCGCCGCCGATGGCACCGCTCCCACTTCGGTCGCCGATGCGTGCGCGACGATTCAGGATGCGCTGCGCGACCTGTCGAACGGCGCGCAGAACGCACTTGCGTCGGCCGACGATCCCGCCGAGATCCAGGCGACCCTCGAGGGGTACAGCCAGCGCGCAGGAACGTTGGCCGAGAAGGCCGACAACCCCGACGTAGCCGACACCCTTGAAACGCTTGACATGAAGCTCAGCGATGCGGCGGTGGCGGTCGGCACGCTTCCGACCGACGCAGAAGGTGAACTCGACGTCGACGCGATCGCAGAGCAACAGACGGAGATCCAGGAGGCGGTTGCGAAGATCAGCGCAGCGTGCGCCAATCAGCAGCCTGAAGGCTGAGTCCGGCGCCGTATCGCTGCGCAGGTGCTCGCCCGAATGCGTGGACCCCGTCGCGGGCTGGGCTCATGGCAGGCCCCTGTGTGTCGATGTACGAGCTTCGGCCGCCTCACCTGAGCGGCTCCACAACTGCCCGATCAAGGCCAGGTGAATGACCCGGCCGATGGTCACCGCGATCAGGAGCACCGACATCAGCACGAACAGCCAGCCGATATACGAGAAGGCGAGTCCGAGTACGCCGAATTGCTCGGCGGACGCAGCGAGTGCCCCCGGCAGATACCCGCGCCCCACAACTGTGGCCACGGCGAATCCGAGCCCGGCGAGCACCGATCCCGGCAGAAGCGCCCGCAGGCTGATGCTGCGGTTGACCACGACCCATGACGCGATCCACCACAGTGCGCTCCAGATCGCTGCCTCGAGGATGAACTCGAGCACCGAGATGGCATCTGTGCCCCGCACGATGTTGCGAGTCGCGACTACGACGAGCAACCCGATGACGATCGCGACGATCCCGGCGACCCAGCGCCACGCGAAGCGGATGCCGGCCTTCGGCGTCTTCCAGATCCTCAGGAAGCAACGCTCGAGCGCGCGGGCGAAGGATGTCGCGGCAACGATGAGCAGCAGTGCGGCGATGACTTGCGTGAGCGTCACGCCCTCGACCTGCTGAGGCATGGACTGCTGCACCAGGTCTGCGGTGCGATCATCGAGGCCGAGATTGTTGGCGACCAATGAGTTCGCCTCTGGATTCAGGCTTCCTCGCAACGAGCCGGCGACGATCAGAACCGGAAGGATGGAGGTGAACGCCTGCGCTGCGAGCGTCATCGCTCGATCGAACAGTTCGAGTTCACGGATGTCTCGGAGCGCGCGCATCACGAAGCGCCCGGCGACCGAGCGCACGCCCGCCCGCGCCAGTCGGTTCACCGGCAACTGAGCCATCGTTTCCTCGAAACTCGTGCGTCGAGCTGATCACTGGGTACGTGACCGTTTGCTCGATATGCGGAACGTCACACCGCCGCCCCCGCTCAACTCGTGAGAGAAGCGGCCTACTGCTCAGAGTTTCCCAGGCACGGACGCGTCCCTTCATTTGAATTGTGTGATCCTCTGCACGCACGGTGTTCGACGCGACTCCCATCCCCCGCACGGATTCGTCGCTTCGTACAGATGGAATGAAACGTCGCTGCGAGGTTGGTGGGACTCTCCCAACGAAAGATGCCGCGCAGGCGCGCTCGGGCCTGCTGCCGCACAGACCGAAGGGGGAAGCTCATGAACAACAGGGAGCATGACTGGCGAAACGATCTCGCCGTTGCGGATCGGCTCGAGACGCGCCTCGGAACGATGGAGTTCACCGACGGGGCTCCATCGTCTGAGACAGTCGAGAACGTCTTCGACCAGCTCGACCTGTTGCATGCCGTCAACGCGTTCACGAACGGATATCAGGTCGCCTCGATGACCGCCTTGCGAAAAGGCTTCCAGAGTGCGGGGGTCGCCGACAACGAGGTCCTGATGTTCGACGTGATGAGCTCCGAGTCGCTCTTCCTCACCGCGAACGCCGATACGGTCTACTACCTCTCGTTCATCGATCTGAGCTCGGGGCCGATGGTGGTCGAGACAGCACCCGAATCGATCGGGATCTTCGACGACATGGCGTTCAACTGGATGATCGATTTCGGGTTCCCCGGTCCCGATCGCGGGGCGGGCGGCCGGTTCCTCCTCCTGCCTCCCGGGTACGCGGGCGACCTCCCCGACGACGGGTTCTATGTCGGGCGGGAATCACGCACGGACCACGCCCTCATGCTCGGTCGCGCCTTCATGACGAACAGCGACCCTGGACCGATCGTCGATCTGATCAAGCAGAGCTTGAAGATCTACCCGTACGCGCCCGGAGGGGCGGGGACCGCCGTCGCGACCCTGCTCGAGGGGAAGGTTCGCCCTGGGACGGCCGCGGAGATCCCGGACACGACCTTCGTGCATGGGACCGGCAAGGCGTTCAACACGATCCCATTCACCGACGCACGGTTCTTCGATCAGGTGAACGAATTCGTCCAGGATCAGCCGCTCGGGTTCCTCGACCCCGAGATCATGGGTCAGTTCGAAGCGATCGGGATCGTCAAGGGCGAGAAGTTCGACCCCGACGCTCGGATGCGGGCGATCCTCGACGAGGCCGCCGCGATCGGCACAGCGATGTCCCGGACCGTGATGTTCAACAGCGAACGCAGTGGGATGCAGTACTACCCCGGATCAGCGTGGATCGCCCTGCTGTTCGTGGGCGGGTACAACTTCGAGACACCACCGCCGATGGTCACCACCGAGGGCATCGTCCCGTTACCGGCGACCGGTTCGCGCAAACTGCACTCGCGCACGACGTTCTTCTACGGGTACACGGGCATCACGCCCGCGATGTGCATGCGGCTGACCGGGGTCGGCTCGCAGTACCTCATCGCGTACAGGGATTCTCAGGGGGCCTACTTCGAAGGCGGCGCCCACTACACGGTCACTCTCCCGCCCGGTATCCCGCAGGAGCGGTTCTGGTCCATGACCCTCTACGACACCCAGACGCGGTCGATGTTGCAGACTCCCCAACTGTATCCGCGCGCAGGAAGCCAGAACTATCCGACGCCCGCGGCCGAGGCCGAGCCGGACGGCTCAACGACGTTGCACTTCGCGCCGACCAAGCCGGATGGCGTCCGGGACGGGAACTGGATTCAGACCGATCCGGAGCGAGGCTTCTTCGCGTGCATTCGGCTGTACAGCCCGTTGCAAGGGTTCTTCGACAAGAGCTGGCAGATCGGCGAGATCGACCGTATCGACTAGGGGTTTCCATGAACATCATCAACGAGCCGAGCTCACCCGAGCACCCTCCGTTCAGGCCGGACGGGCGGGTGGCGCATTCGCTCACATCATCTCGGTCGGCGAACCATGAACTCGGGGGAACCATGAACACGGAGCAGTCCCATCGGATTGATCGTCGCAGCGGACGGGGCCAGCGCGAAGGCCACGGCTCATGACCGCCGCTGCAGCGGCGCCGCCACCCGCCGTGAAGGCGCCGTGGTATCTCACCGTGTTGCGAGCAAGTGCGTGGCTGCTGTACACGTGGGTCGTCGTCGGTGTGGTCTCACTGACCCTGCGGGTGTTCCTCCTCCTGTTCGGCGCCAACCCAACAGCGGACTTCTCGGCCCTGGTATTGCGCGTGTCGGACTCCTACCTGCAACCGTTCCGCGACATCTTCCCGCCCCGCCCGGTCAGCGAGACGAGCTACCTCGACGTGTCCGCGATCTTCGCGATCATCGTCTATGGACTCTTCGCCGGCCTGGTCAGCGCCGGCATCGCTGCGCTCAGCAGGCATGTCATCCGCGCAGAGCAACGGCAACGCGACGAACTTGCCCGACAACTACTGACGCAGCAGGCGGCCGACTCAATGGCTGCAGTGCCACCGGCGGGAGCGCCATCAGCCCCGTATCGCCTACCTGATGATCAGGAGCGCCCGCCGATCTGATGCCGTTGCCCACGATGCGCGACATTAGGTTCACGCGTCATCGACGGCGGCGGATTCTGGGAAGTCAAGACCCGCACCGCCCTCCAAGCGCTCCTCCACGCCGCAGCGCTCGACCACCGCCCAGCCGCCGAGCTCTACCGGTGGACCCTCGACCCAGCCGCAGCCCACGACGCCGTCGCAATCCTGCTCGGCAACTCCGCCGCCGCGACCGGGTGGGGCGACTCACTCCAGGCCATGCTCGAAGCCGACCCCCGCACCCGCGACTCGATCTGGCAAGGCGTGTCTCTCTCACTTGGCGCCCTCGCCGACCCCCGCTTGCTCGACGCCGTCTCCCCCGGCGACGGCGAAGCATTCGACCCCGAAGGATTCCTCCGCAGCAACGGCACCCTCTACCTGCACGCTACCGGCGCCGGGGCGAACAACTCCGCCGCGCTCGTCGCCGCGTTCGTCGAAGACCTCCCCGCAAACGTACGGCGCCAGTTCCGGAAGATCCTCGAGCTGGCCGGCCTCGCCGATGCGGGGATCTCGCCGCATGCGTTCCGTCGGACAGGGTGAGGGGTGTGTTGTTCTTCGAGAAGAAGAGCAGATGCTCAGGCTCAGCATCGGCCGGAAGCAAGGCGAGCCGCCGCCGAAGCACCTCGGCTGCGAACAACGGGATCGGCACGAGCCGATTCGATTCCTTCGTCTTTGGCTGCTCCCGCCGGTACACCGGCATCCCGCTGCGCTGGATGATCGTTCCGCAGATCTCGACCCGCGGCGGGTCCGCCGTCACATCGACGTCGCATTTCCGCAGCGCGAGTGCCTCACCAATACGAGTCGCCGTACCGAGCATGACCTCGATGAGATCGCGCACCTGCCCATCCGGTCGAGGCCCGAGCCAATGCGTATCAGTGCCGAACTCCCGCGCCGCCGTCCGGATCGCCGCCAGCTCTTGGGGAGTGAGGGCCTTCGGAACTCGCTTGGGCTTCTTCAGTTGCGACGTCTCTTTCACGGGATTCCGATCGAGGAGCCCTTGCCGCACGCCGAACGCCAGGACCATGCTCAGCGTCGTCTTCGAATGCTTGGCCATCGAGAATGACCGCTGCCGCTGTTGCTTCAGGTACCGCTCGATTCGGCCGACGGTGATTTCGCGCACCGCGAAGTCAGCGAAGAACGGCAGCACGCTGCCCCGGGGCTGGCGCTCGTAGGTCTCTTTCGTGCTCTCAGCACGGTCGACGTCCAACCGTAGATCGTCCAGCCATGCGTCGGCGAGGTCCGTGAACTTCGAGTCGGGGGTGAGCGAGCCCTGCGTGCCGGCGTGCCGCATTCGCTCCTGCAGATCGAGCTTCAGCGCGGTGACCGCCGCGTTGCGGCTATCCCCTGTCGCCGACCTGGCGCGTCTGCCCGTCCCAGTCGCGGAACCGGGTCAGCGCGCGGAACCGTCCGCGCGCTGACTCGGTCGTCTGGATGCTGCCGTAGGTGCCGATCGCCAACCGGGGACGGCCGGCCATCAACCCTCGCCTCCGACAGCAGGCACGGCTTGCGGCTCGTGAATCCCGTCCAGCCAGTGGATGACGTCGGAGACGCGGTAGCGGATCTCCCGGCCGACCCGCATGCCGGCAGGTCCGCGTCCGTCGGTGCGCAGGTCGTAGATGGCCTGCACGTGCACGCCGAGGTATTCGGCGAGCTCGCTCGTGGTCAACATGGGCTCGAGGCCGAGCCCGGAGAGGCGTTCGCTGTTCATACGACGAAGGTGTTCGAGGCGAACCCAACTCGGTCGAGTACGGTCGACCACGCTGACCGGAGCACGCCCATTTCGGCGCGCGCGAACGAATAAACGTTGGATCAACGTTGACGACATCAAGTCCCTGCCCTCTACTAGAGGCAAGAAACCCTGATCAAGTCGAATTACGGTAGGGCGGACGGGACTTGAACCCGTGACCGATGGATTATGAGTCCACTGCTCTGACCAGCTGAGCTACCGCCCCGCGCGCCGCGTCACTCGGGAAGCGCCGCCGGCGCGACATAGGTGACCGGGTCGGTCACCGGCTTTCCACGATACAGGCTCTCGAACGTCGAGAGCGTGCGCTGGATGTCGTGGGCGGCGATCAGCCTGATCGACCCGTCTTTGAGCGCGCGGTACTCGTCAGGAGATGCCTCGAGCACGTGGCGCAGCTTGGCGGCGAGGTCTTCGGGGCTCGAGGGCTCGAAGAGGTACCCGTTCTCGCCGTCATGCACCAGGTGTGGCAGCGCCATGGCGTTCGCGGCGACGACCGGCAGTGCCGACGCCATCGCCTCCATGGTCACGATGCTCTGCAGCTCGGCGATCGAGGGCATCGCGAGCACCGAGGCTCGGTGGTAGGCGTCGCGAAGCTCGTCGTCGGTGACGTAGCCGGTGAACGTCACGCGGTCGGCGATGCCCAGCTCGGCTGCGAAGTGCTCGAGGTTGCGCTTCTGATCGCCACCGCCGACGATCTCGACCTTGGCATCGAGCTCTGCGGGCAGCAGGGTGAGCGCGCGCAGCAGCACGTCGATCTGCTTCTCGCCAGTGACCCGGCCGACGAAGAGGATGCGGTTCTCGGTTCGCTGCTCCCAGTTGGGCGAGTACTTGTGCGCGTCGATGCCGCACGAGATCGCGTGTACGCCCGACAGCCCGGTGTGCTTCTCGAGAAACTGTGCGGCCTTGCGCGTCGGGGTCGTCACCGACTCGGCACGACCGAACGTGCGTCGCGCGGCCTTCCAGGCCAGCCCGACCGCCCAGTCCTGCCACGCCTTGGGCAACAGGGTGAACTCGAGCATGTTCTCGGGCATGAAGTGGTTGGTGCCGACGATGCGGATGCCCCGTTTCTCGGCTTCGATCGAGAGGCCACGCCCGGTGATGATGTGCGACTGGAAGTGCACCACATCGGGCTTCACCTCGTCGAGCACGCGGGCGCTGTTCTGCTTGATGCGCCAGGGCAGAGCGAACCGCAGCCAGTCGTGCGGGTACCAGCGCCAGCTGTAGAGCCGGTGCGCGATGATCTCCTGGCCCTCGTGGATCTCTTTCCACGTGCCGTGCTTGCGGTTCGCCGCAGGCGCCACGACGTGCACCTCGTGCCCGCGCTCGACGAGCCCTGCGGCGAGGCGCTCGGCGAAGCGGGCCGCGCCGTTCACGTTGGGGGCGAAGGTGTCGGCGCCGATCAGGATGCGCAGCGGGCGCTCGGTCTCGGAGTCGCCGGCGCCGGCGGGGGTACTCGCACCGGGGGTGTCAGACACGTGGTGTTGTTCCTCACAGTTCTTGGGGGCGGGACGATCGGTCCCGTCGAGCACGGCGGCGCGCAGAGAGGCGCTCACGGGGCTTCATCCGAAGATAGTCTACGCAGCGCGGCGCCGTGCGTGCTCACCATGCATGTCGCCGGACCAGCGGCGAAGGGCGGCCGATCTTCGCTCAGAGTCGAGTCTGCGGGTGGTTCTTCGCGAGCTGGAACACGCCCCAGACCGCGATCGCGCCAGAGACCACGTAGACAGCGATCGCCCACGGCGGCGCTTGCGAGGCCTCGCCCAGCACCACGATGCCGATGACCACCGCCACGAGTGGGTCGACCACGGTGAGGCCGGCGATCACGAGGTCGGGCGGGCCCGACGCGTACGCGTTCTGCACGAAGTACGCGCCGAGCGCCGTCGCGAGCAGCAGGCCGAGCAGGCAGGTGAACGTGAGCCACTCGAATTCGCCCTGCTCGATGCGCCCGAGCACGACCTTGGCGAGGGTCGCGACGAAGCCGTACAGCACGCCCGCCATGATCACGTAGTAGATGGCCCGAATGCTCGTTCGGAAGAGCACGAAGGTGATGCCTGCGACGGCCAGCACGACCGCGAGGATGATCAGGATCACGATCAGCTGACGGTCGGTGACGGGTTTGTCGACCGCGGTGAAGGCCGCGACGCCGACGAAGAGGAACACGCCGCCGACGCACATGATGATCGCCGTGATCGACTTGCGCTTCAGTTCGACGTGGTTCACCCGCGAGTTCACGATCGAGGTGATCACGAGCGCGATCGCGCCGAGTGGCTGCACCACGATGATCGGCGCGAAGTACAGGCTCGACAGCTGGAAGACGATCGCGAGCCCCAGCATGAGCGTGCCGAGCACCCACGACGGCCGTGCGAGCAGCAGCGCGAGCTGCCTGCCGTTCAGGCCCTTGCCGAGCGTGTCGGCGGTGTGCGCCTCGACCTTGACGACGCCGCGGTGCTGGAACTGCGCGCCGAGCGAGAGGAAGACCGCACCGATCAACGCGAGCGGGATGCCGATGAAGGTCGACGGGTCGAGCGGAATCTGCTCGACGAGATCATTCAGCGGTTCCACGCAACGACCCTACCCGCTGACCGGCCGATATCCTTGCCGAATGGCCGTGCTCCCCATTCGAATCACCGGCGATCCGGTGCTGCACTCCCCCGCTCTGCCCATCGACACCATCGACGACGAACTGCGCACGCTCGTCGCCGATATGTTCGAGACGATGGATGCCGCTCCGGGAGTCGGTCTCGCGGCACCGCAGGTCGGCGTGGGGCTTCGCCTGTTCACGTACGGCTGGGTCGACGACGACGGAACGCGCTGGCGGGGCGTCGCGATCAATCCCGAACTGTGGATCACCCCGCCGCCTGCCGGCGAGGCCGACGATGTTGAGGAGTCCGAGGGCTGCCTGTCATTCCCGGGCGAACGGTTCGGCCTGCGACGGGCCGAGCGCGCGATTCTGCGCGCAACCGATCTTGAGGGCTCGCCGTTCGAGATCGAGGCCGAGGGCTGGCTCGCCCGCATCTTCCAACACGAGTACGACCACCTCGACGGCACGCTCTACGTCGACCGCCTCGGCGAACGCGATCAGAAGCTCGTGCAGAAGCTCAGCCGCAAGCTCGGCTGGGGCAAGCCGGGCGTGCAATGGCTGCCCGGCGTCGACGACCTCGAGGGCTGATGGGCCGCGCACCGCACCGGTGGCAGTGATCGGATGACCCGTGCGCCGGGTATGCGGCCGAGCCGGGACATCCGCTCAGGTGAACGCCCTGATGCCCGCGGCGACCGCGGCGGCGACGAAGACCACGACCACGAACGGCACGCGCAGCGCGTAGAGCGCCGCTGCGACGATGACCGCGGGAACGCGCGCGTCGATCACGATCGACGAGCCCTCGCCGAGTGTCTGCACCGCGATGAGTGCGGCCAGCAGGGCGACGGTGAGCAGGTCGGCGATGCGCGCGGGCCGCTCGCGTTCGAGGAACCCGGCGGGCACGAGATGGCCGGCGAGCTTCAGGGCGAGCGTCGCAGCCGATGCGATGAGGATGATGTGCCAGGTCGTCATGACTCGCTCCTGCGGCGGAACAGGTCGAACCAGCCGACCACGACGGCGACGACCGCGGCGACGAGCACCGGCAACCCGGGCATGAGCACGGGGGTCATCAGTGTGGCGACCACGGCTGCGCCGACGGCGACCGCCCCGGCCTGAACGCGCTTGAGACGGGGCCAGAGCAGCCCCAGGAACGCCGCGGCGGCGGCCGCGTCGAGCCCCCAGGCCCGCGTGTCGCCCATCGCGTCGCCGATGAGCGCGCCCACGAAGGTGGTGATGTTCCAGCCGACGAAGACGACGATGCCGGTCACCCAGAACCCGATGCGGGCCGAGCGATCGTTCGACTGTGCGAGTGCCACCGCGGTCGACTCGTCGATCGTGACCCATGCGGCGGCGACGCGACGCCACATCGGCGACGTCTGGCCGGTGGCCGGCGGCCCCTCGAGGATCGGCTTCATGCGCATGCCGTAGACGACATTCCTGATGCCCAGCATCGCCGCGGTCGCGATCGCCGAGCCGCCGGCGGCGACGCCACCGCTCGCGAGCACCCCGACGAGGGCGAACTGCGACCCGCCCGTGAACATCACCAGACTGAGAAAGCAGGTCTGCCAGATGTCGAGGCCCGCCGCGACTGCGAGGGCACCGAACGAGATGCCGTACACGGCGGTCGCGAGCCCGACGGCGAGACCGTCGCGCACGGCAGTGTCGCGCAGTGCGACGCCCGGCTCCGGAGCATCGGACAACCCGTTCACCGCGCCTCCTGAATCGACGAAGGCCGCCCGATCGCCCGGACGGCCCTGTTCGCTCCCCCACTTGGACTCGAACCAAGAACCTATCGGTTAACAGCCGATTGCTCTGCCAATTGAGCTATGGAGGATCGCTTTGCAGCATCGATACTCTAGCAAAGGGTTGCGCTGATCCCAATTCGGCGGGCGCCCCGGTACGCGGCGCCCGACGTATGCCGCGATCAGTATCCGACCGACGGGTCGATGCGGCCGACGAAGTCGCCGTCGGCGAGGAACGCCCGCACGTTGACGGCCACGCGTTCGGCGAACAGCGGGGCGGTCATCTCGTCGGTGTCGGCGACGTGGGGCGTGATGATGCAGTCGGGTGCCGACCACAGCGCATGCCCATCGGGAAGCGGCTCGGGGTCGGTCACGTCGAGGCCGGCGCCACCGAGTCTGCCCGACTCGAGCGCCTCGAGCAGCGCCTCGGTGTCGACGAGCGCTCCGCGGGCGACGTTCACGAGGATCGCCCCCGGAGCGAGCCTCGCGAGCTCAGCGCGGCCGATGAGTCGGTGCGATGCGTGCGTGAGCGCCGCGGCGACGAAGACCACCGCGGCACCGTCGAGCGCTTCGCCCAGCCGGGTGCTGGGCAGGGTCCTCGCCGCGCCGGGCACAGCCGTGTGCTGGCGCCGTACGATCGTCGCGTCGACGTCGAACGGGCGGAGCAGGCGCAGCAGCTCGAGGGCGATGCCGCCCGCTCCGACGATGACGACGCGTGCGCCGTACAGGCTGCGGCCGACCTCGTCGGCCTGCCAACTCGTCGCGCGGATGCGACGCGGCAGCACCCGCATCAACGCGAGCGCGAGGGTGAGCGCGTGTTCGGCCACCGGCTGGGCGTAGGCGCCCTTCGCGCTCGTCCACACCCTGCCGTCGTCGCGGACGGTCTGCAGAACCCCCGAGAACGCGTCGACGCCGGCCCACGGCAACTGCACCCAGCTCACGGCCGGGTGTGCGTCGAGCACTGCCGCGAGTTCGTCGGCACCGGATGCCGCGACCCACACGATCCCGCGCGTCTCGGGCGAAAGCGGGGCGAGGGTGCCGCCGCCGCGGCGCACGGCGTCGGCCACGACGGCGTCGGGGGTCGGCAGGATGGCGATCGGCCCCGGTTCGACCGCCGTGCTGGGCGGCGTCGCGCCGCCCGGCGCCCCGGCGACAGCACGATGCCGCACGTTCGGTTCACTGTTCGGGTCGTGCGTCATCACGAGTCTTGCGTCATGACGGGGCGTCGGAAGCGAGGTCGTCGATGATCGCGTGGCCGTCGTCGAGTGCCCCGGCGAGGGCCTTGACGTAGGGATGGTGCGGGTCGTGGAACACGTCGTCGATCGTGCCGATCGCCGCGAGTTCGCCGCGATCGAGCACCGCGATGCGGTCGGCGATGCTGCGCAGCACCGGCAGGTCGTGGCTGATGAGCATCGCCGAGAACGCGTGCTGCTCGCGCAGTTCGCCGATGAGCTGCGCCACGACGTCGCGCACACTGAGGTCGATGCCTGCGGTCGGCTCATCGGCGATGAGCACCGACGGCCCGAGCACGAGCGCGCGCGCGAGCGCGACTCGCTGCCGCTGGCCGCCGCTCAGTTCGTAGGGGTAGCGCTCGAGCATGCTGAGCGGCAGCCGAACCCCGTCGAGCATGGTCGCGACCCGGGTGGCCAGCGCACGCCGGTTGTAGCGATGGTCGCGTTCGAGGATGGGCTCGGCGATGATCTCGGCGACGCTGAGGTCTGCCGGCAGCATCGACGAGGCTCCCTGCGGCATGTACCCCACGTGGAACCGGTACTCGGCGAGCTTGCGCTTCGGCATGCGCCGCAAGCCCTGGCCGAGCACGCTGACGTCGCCGCCGGTGATCACCGGGCGCACGTCGCCTCCGCGCGGCTCGAACGCATCGCCCGAGAGCACTTTCGCGAGCGTGCTCTTGCCGCTTCCTGCGCTGCCGAGCACGCCCAGCACCTCACCCGGCGCGATCGTCAGCGTCAACCCGTGCAGTGCGACATGGGCCGGGCTCGGGCCGTGCGGCGGGTACTCGAGCGACAGGTCGCTCAAGACGATCGGGTAGCCGTGCGCAGCACGTGCCATCAGTCGGCCTCTCGCAACCGCCGCAGCTGCTCGCGCCGTTCGGCCTGCGCGACCGGGTCGGGCACCGGCAGCGATGCCAGCAGTCGCTGCGTATACGGGTCTTCGGGCGCGCCGAGCACTTCGACGCCGGTGCCCTCTTCGACGAGAGAGCCGCGATACATCACCGCGATGCGATCGGCGAGCAGGTCGACGACGGCCAGATCATGGCTGATGAACAGCGATGCGAAGCCGAACTCGTGCTGGAGTTCCGCGAACAACTCGAGCACCCGAGCCTGTACCGAGACGTCGAGCGCCGAGGTCGGCTCGTCGGCGATGAGCAGTTCGGGCTCGAGCGCAAGCGAGCGCGCGAGGCTCGCGCGCTGCCGCTGGCCGCCGCTCAACTCGTGCGGGTAGCGATCGCCGTAGGCACGGGGCAGCTGCACCGCCTCGAGCAGTTCGTCGACGCGTCGACGGGCATCGTTGGAATCGCTCGCCCGACCGTGGATGACCAGCGGTTCGGCGACGCAGTCGGCGATCGTGAGCAGCGGGTTGAAGCTCGACGCGGGGTCTTGGAAGACGAACCCGATGCGACTGCGTGTCGGCCGGAAATCGCGCTCGCGAATGCCGTTCATCTCGTGCCCGAGCACCTTGAGCGAGCCGCCCGTCACCTTGGTGAGCCCGGCGATCGCACGGCCGATCGTGGTCTTGCCCGAACCCGACTCGCCGACGAGCCCGAGCACCTCGCCGGGTCGGATCACGAAGTCGACACCGTTGACGGCACGGAACCCCGGGCGTCCGAAGCGACCCGGGTAGACGATCTCGAGGCCCGACGCCTCGACGACCGGCGTCTGCTCGGCCCATCCCTCGGGGCGCGACTGCGCCCTGGCCATCGTCTTGGCGGTGCCCGTGCCGACATACGGCACTGCCGCGAGCAGCGCCTTCGTGTAGTCGTCTTTCGGCGACGCGAAGAGCGTCTGCGAATCGGCCTCTTCGACGACCTTGCCCTGGTACATGACCGCCACGCGATCGGCGAGGTCGGCGACGACGCCCATGTTGTGGGTGATCAGCACGATGCCCATGCCGAACTCGTCGCGGCACCTGCGCAGCAGATCGAGGATCTCGGCCTGCACCGTGACGTCGAGCGCGGTCGTGGGCTCGTCGGCGACGATGAGCCCGGGATCGAGGACGAGTGCCATCGCGATCACGATGCGCTGCTTCTGCCCGCCCGAGAATTGATGCGGGTAGTGGTCGATGCGCACGTCGGGGTCGGGAATGCCGACACGGCGCAGCACGTCGATGGCCTTCGCCCGGGCATCTTTCTTCGAGATGTCGGTGTGCGCTTGAAGACCCTCGACGATCTGCCAACCGACGGTGTACACGGGGTTCAACGCGGTCGAGGGTTCTTGGAAGATCATCGCGACGTCGGTTCCGCGCACGGATCGCAGCGTCTTCTTCGAAAGCGAGATGACGTCGTGCTCGGCGGTGCCCGCCTTGTTCGACAGGATGACCGCACCGCGCGTCGTCGCCGTCTCGGGCAGCAGGCCGAGGATCGTCTTCGCCGTGACGGTCTTGCCGCTGCCCGACTCACCGACGATCGCGAGCACCTCGCCCCGTTCGACCGACAGCGAGACGTCTTCGACCGCTTTCACGGCACCGGCGTCGGTGGCGAACGAGACGCCGAGGCCCTTGATGTCGACCACCGTGCTCACGGCTTGACCTCGATTCCATGCTCTTCGAACGATTCCCCGTCTTCGAGGCCCGCGAGCCCGCCCGGCCCTGCGTCGAGGGTGCCCCCGGGAACCACCGACGTCTCGGCGACCTCGCCCGCCGACTGCGCGACCCTGCGTCGGCCACGCAGACGCGGATCGGCGAGATCGTTGAGGCTCTCACCGACCAGCGTGATGCCGAGCACGGCGAACACGATCGCGAGGCCCGGGTACAGCGCGGTCCACCAGATGCCGCTCGACACGTCTGCGAGCGACTTGTTCAGGTCGTACCCCCACTCAGCACCCGACGTCGGCTCGATGCCGAAACCGAGGAAGCCGAGGCCCGCGAGCGTGAGGATCGCCTCGGACGAGTTGAGCGTGAAGATGAGCGGCAGCGTGCGCGTGGCGTTGCGCAGCACGTGGCGGAACATGATGCGACTACTCGACGCGCCGAGCACCTTCGCCGACTCGACATAGGCCTCTGCCTTGATGCGCACCGTCTCGGCCCGGATCACCCTGAAGTACTGCGGGATGAAGACGACCGTGATCGAGATCGCGGCTGCCACCACTCCGCCCAGAAGGCTCGACTGCCCGCCGGAGATGACGATCGCCACGACGATCGCGAGCAGCAGCGCAGGGAATGCGTAGATCGCATCGCAGATGACGACGAGCACCCGGTCGAGCCACCCGCCGAGGTAGCCCGAGAAGAGACCGAGCAGCACCCCCGCGAAGAGCGAGAGTATGACTGCGACGACGATGACGAGCAACGCGGTCTGCGCGCCCCACAAGACCCGCGACAGCACGTCGTAGCCGCCGACCGTTGTTCCCCATATGTGCTCGGGTGACGGTGGCTGCGAACTGCCGAACAAGCCCTGGTCGTCGCGCAGCTGGGCGAATCCGTACGGTGCGATGACCGGCGCCAAAATCGCCACCAGCACGAAGATCGCCGTGATCACGAGGCCGGCGACGAGCATGCCGCGCTGCAGTCCGACGCTCTGCCGCAGCTGGTGCACGACCGGGAGTCGGTCGCGGAGGAGGCGCTTGGGTGCGCGCTCGACGGTGTCGGTCGACATATCAGTACCTCACCCTCGGGTCGATGAGCGCCGCGATGATGTCGACGATGAAGTTCGTGATCGCCACGATCACGGCGAGCAGCACGACGATGCCCTGCACGGCGACGAAGTCGCGTGCCTGCAGGTACTCGGTGAGCTGGAAGCCGAGACCCTTCCATTCGAACGTCGTCTCAGTGAGCACGGCGCCGCCGAGCAGCAGGGCGATCTGCAGGCCCATGACCGTGATGATCGGGATGAGCGCCGGTCGGTAGGCGTGCTTGCGCACGAGCCGGTATTCGCTGACGCCGCGCGAACGGGCGGCATCGACGTAGTCGGTCGACAGAGTGCCGATGACATTGGTGCGCACGAGACGCAGGAACACGCCGGCCGTCAGCAGGCCGAGCGCGATTGACGGCAGCACGGCGTGGGCGAGCACGTCACCGAGCACGGCGGGATTGCCGGTCATGATCGCGTCGATCGTGTAGAAGCCGGTGTTGTTCGGCAGGGTCTCCATCTCGATCGTCGCGCCGGTCGAGGCGCGGCCCGAGACCGGCAGCACTTTGAGCCAGACCGCGAAGATGAGCTTCAGCAGCAGGCCCGAGAAGAAGACCGGCGTGGCGTAACAGAGGATCGCGAACACGCGAAGGCTCGCGTCTTGGCCCTTGTCGCGGTGATAGGCCGCGAGCAACCCGAACGGGATGCCGATGACGAACGCGACGATGAGCGAATAGAAGACGAGTTCGAAGGTGGCGGTGCCGTACGTGAGGAGCACTTCAGTGACCGGGCGGTTGTCGCTGATCGTCGTACCGAAGTTGCCGGTGAAGATCTGCCCGATGTACTCGATGTACTGCACGATCACGGGGCGGTCGAAACCGGCCTCGTGGATGCGCTCTTGGAGCTGTTCGGCGCTGAGACGGCCGCCGAGTGCCGCGGTGATCGGGTCACCGGTCGTTCGCATGAGCACGAACACCAGGGTGACGAGGATGAACACCGTCGGGATGATGAGCAGTGCGCGGATGAGGATGTAGCGGCCGAGGGTGCTGCCCGACGACGATCGTGATGGTCGTCGGGGTGTTTCGCTCGTGGCGGGGGCCGTCGTCATTGAGGTCAAGAGAAGCCAATCGGGGGTGGGCTCGAATGCG
>NZ_BAAANJ010000007.1:68709-156848 GCF_039529735.1 Agromyces neolithicus | reverse complement strand
CGTGTAGAAGTGACTCTAGTGGCCGTTCAGCCGGCTCAGCCCTTCGAGAGCGCCGCGAAGCGGAACTTGAACGAGGCGTCGAGCGTCGTGTCGACACCCTCGACATCGGTTCCCGCCACCGCGACCTGCGCGCCCTGGAGGTAGGGAACGGTCGAAAGGTCGGCCGCCTCCTTCTCCTGGATCTCCTCGATGAGCGCCGTGCGGGCCGCCACGTCGGGCGTGACCGCCTGCTCGAGAATGAGGTCGTTGATCTCCTGGTTCTCGTAGTGGTTGCCGAGGAAGTTGTTCGTGAGGAAGAACGGCGTCAGGTAGTTGTCGGCGTCGGAGTAGTCGGGGAACCAGCCGAGCTGGTACGCCGGGTACACGTCGGCCGTGCGGTCCTCGGAATACTGCACCCACTCGGTGGTCTGCAGGTTCACCGTGAACAGGCCGGTCGCCTCGAGCTGGTCCTTGATGAGCGCGTACTCATCGGCCGACGAGGGGCCGTAGTGGTCGTTCGAGTACTGCAGGTTGAGCTCGACCGGCATGGCGACACCGGCCGCCTCGAGACGCTCTGCGGCCTTGTCGGCGTCGGGGCCGCCCTCGCCGTCGCCGTAGAGGCCGAGCAGCGGCTCGACCGCACCTGCGAGACCCGCGGGCACGTAGGAATACAGCGGCGTGTAGGTGCCCTTGTAGACCTGCGTCGAGAGCTCGTCGCGGTCGATGAGGTCTGCGACGGCCTGGCGAACGGCGAGTGCCTTGGCCGGGTCGGCCTCAGCGGTCGTCGCACCGTAGGGCTGCGTGTTGAAGTTGAAGACGATGTAGCGGATCTCGCCACCGGGGCCTTCGATGACGTTGACCGCGTCATTGCCCTTCAGGTCGTCGATGTCGGTCGACGAGAGGCTGCGGGTGGCGACGTCGATGCCGCCCTCCTGCACGTCGAGCTTCATGTTCGACGACTCGGCGTAGTACTTCAGGTTGACCGTCTCGGTCTTCGCCTCAGCGAGCAGACCCTTGTAGTCGGGGTTCTTCTTGAACGAGATGAGGTTGTTGAAGTCGTAGCTCGCGATGACGTACGGGCCGGCGAAGGCGTTCGCCTCGACGATGTCTTCATCGGAGGTCAGCGCGTCGGCGGCGAAGACCTCGTCGTCGACGATGGCGCCCGGGAAGCTCGTGAGGATGAGCGGGAACACCTGGTCGTTCTCGGCCTTGAGGTGGAACACGACAGTCGTCTCGTCGGGCGTCTCGACGCTGTCGAGGTTGTAGAGCAGGCTCGACGCGCCGTTCGGGTCGGCGATCGCGAGGTTGCGGTCGAATGAGAACTTCACGTCGGACGAGGTGAGGTCGTTGCCGTTGGCCCACTTGAGGCCTTCGGGCAGGGTCACCGTGTACTCGGTGGGAGACGTGAACTCGGCGCTCTCAGCGAGGTCGGGAACCACCTCGGTGCTCTGGTAGTCGGTGTTGAGCAGGTAGGGGAAGACCTGCGTCTGCACGGCGAGCGAGCCGTTGTCGTACGAACCGGCCGGGTCGAGCGTCGTCACCTTGTCGGTCGTGCCGACGGTGATCGAGTCGGCGGTGCTGCTGCCGGTGTCGGTTCCGGCGGAGCAACCCGCGAGTGCGAGGGCTGCGACCGAAACCCCGGCCGCCGCGATGAGGCCGCGACGCCGGTTCTTGGATGCGGATGTCATATCCGTCTACCTCTTCCTGATCAGGACTGAAGCGCGCCACGAATCACGGGCGCGTTTCTCGTATCCCCAAGGACTAGCACACAGCCTCGAAAGGCTGCATGAGATGCCCGCTCGGCGGCGCAATGTTTACCGATCTGCAACCTTCGACGCAACCGATCCGCGTCGGAGCCGGTTCGGCGAGGATTCTGCGTCAGTCGTCGCGCAACGCCCGTCGCTCGTTCTCGAGTTCGACGAGGGCGCGCTGCAGCGTGGCGAACGTGGACCGGTCGGCGCGGTCGAGCCGCTGCAGCCTCCCGAGCAGTTCGGACTTCTGCCGCAGCAGTTCTCGATCGACGAGCGAGCTCACGACGCCACGCGCGTACACCTCGAGTTCGGCCTCGCTGCGTTGCGGCACCGGCGCGACCGCGAGTTGCTGCACAACGCCGACGAAGGGCTGCGGCACCTCGGCCATGACGCGGTCGACGCGCACGACCGGGTCGGGCGAGCCGAGCACCGACGCGATGCCGTCACGCACGACCGTGAGGGTGGGATCGCCGAATCGGCTGTCGATCGCGTGCCGCAGCAACTCATCGCCGACGCGGTCGGGATACTGCAGCATCACCTGCAGCGCGTCGCGTTCGAGTCGCGTCGACGGGTCGTTCGGCAGCGCCGTGATCGAGAACGGCCGCTCCGGGACATCGGTCGCCGGTGCGTTCGGCGCCGGGCCAGCGGATGACCCGGGCTGCGGCTTCTGCGCGCCCGAAGGCCTGCCTCGCGGCGAGGCGCCGCGCACTGCGCGAGTGACCTCGCCGAGTTCGACGCCGAGCATTCGGGCGAGCTCGCGCGTGTAGCCGGGTCGCAGGGCCGGATCGCGGATCTCGGCGACGACCGGCGCTGCCGCACGCAATGCGGCGACGCGTCCCTCGACGGTCTCGAGGTCGTAGCGGCCCACGATCTGCCGGATGACGAACTCGAACATGGGCGTGCGCGACTCGACGAGGGCGCGCACCGCGGCATCGCCGCGCGCGAGTCGCAGGTCACACGGGTCGAGCCCGTCGGGCGCGACCGCCACGAAGGTCTGCGCGGCGAACCGCTGCTCTTCGGCGAAGGCGCGCATCGCCGCCTGCTGTCCGGCGGCGTCGCCGTCGAACGTGAAGACGACCTCGCCGACCCCCGAGTCGTCGCCCAGTACGCGCCGCAGCACCTTGATGTGGTCGACGCCGAACGCGGTTCCGCAGGTCGCGATCGCGGTCGTCACGCCCGCGAGGTGGCACGCCATGACATCGGTGTACCCCTCGACCACGACGACGCGACGGCCTTTGGCGATGTCGCGCTTGGCGACGTCGAGCCCGTAGAGCACCTGCGACTTGTGATACACGGCGGTCTCGGGAGTGTTCAGGTACTTTGGGCCCTTGTCGTCGTCGAGCAGGCGCCGCGCGCCGAACCCGACGGTCTGACCGGTGACGTCGCGGATCGGCCACACGAGCCGGCCGCGGAATCGGTCGTAGATGCCGCGATCGCCCTGCGAGACCAGACCCGATGCAACGAGCTCGTCGGTCGTGAAGCCGCGACCCTTGAGATGGCCGGTCAGCGCGTCCCAGCTCTTCGGGGCGAATCCGACGCCGAAGCTCTTGGCCGCCGCGGCATCGAAGCCGCGCTCGCCGAGGAATCGCCGGCCCACCTCGGCCTCGGTCGTGCCGAGCCGCTCGACGAAGAACTCGGCGGCGGCCTGGTTTGCGGCGAGCAGGCGCGCCCGGTTGCCGTGGTCGGAGGCCTGGCCGCCGTCTTCGTAGTGCAGTTCGTAGCCGATGCGCGCGGCGAGGCGCTCGACGGCCTCGGTGAACGAGACGTGGTCCATGCGCTGCAGGAACGTGTAGACGTCGCCTGACTCGCCGCAGCCGAAGCAGTGGTAGTAGCCGACGCCCGGCCGCACGTTGAAGCTCGGGCTGCGCTCGTCGTGGAACGGGCAGAGTCCCTTGAGCGAACCGACGCCCGCGGATTTCAGGCTGACGTGGTCGCCGATGATGTCGGCGATGTTCGTGCGGGCCTTCACCTCGTCGACATCGCTCTGTCGAATTCGGCCCGCCATGGTCACATCCTATTCGTGGTCATCTGCTCGTCGGACGGTCTGGGGCGACGCGGCTCAGTGCTGCACGAGCCGCTCGGACCACGCGAGCGCCGACTGGTCGGTGAGGCTCGCGACCTGGTCGACGACGACGCGCTTGCGCGAGGCATCATCGGGTGCGGCAGCCCAGTCTTCGGCGAACCCCTGGTCGAGGTGCTGGTCGCCCGTCTTCAGCAGCACCTCGGCGAGCGAGGTGAGCACCTGCCGCTGCTGGTGGTAGATGGGCTGGCGGGTGTTCTTCGACATCACGAACGCCGCCACGATGCCCTTGAGCACCGCGATCTCGGCCTGGATCCCGCGCGGCACGATCACGTCGGCATCGAAGCGGATGAGGCTCGCGAGCGGGAACGCCGCGCGCGTGGCCACGGTCGCCTCGTGCGAGAACCTGCCGATGAGCTGGCTCGTGAGGTTCTTCAGGCGCGCCTGGTCGCGACGGCTGCCATCCCAGGAGTCCATCCAGACGTCGAGCGAGTCGAGTCGGTCGAACGCGGCGATGAGCTCGTCGTGCCCGATCGCACCACCGATCCACTCGTACATCGACGAGACGAGGTCGTCGTGGTCGACGCGGGCGCCGAGCGCCTCGACGTCGATGTAGCCGTTGACGACGGCGTCTTCGAAGTCGTGCACCGAATAGGCGATGTCGTCGGAGAGGTCCATGACCTGCGCCTCGATGCAGAGGCGGCGCTCGGGCGCGCCCGCGCGCAACCAGCGGAACACCGCGATATCGTCGTGGTAGAACCCGAACTTCTGCCGGCCAGACGGGTCGGCGACGCCCGATTCTTCGGCCCATGGGTACTTGCAACTCGCGTCGAGGCTCGCCCGGGTGAGGTTGAGCCCGTAACCGCGGCCGTCGGGGCCGAACACCTTGGGCTCGAGGCGCGTGAGCAGGCGCAACGTCTGCGCGTTGCCCTCGAAGCCGCCGATGTCGGCCGCCCAGGCGTTCAGCGCCTTCTCGCCGTTGTGCCCGAACGGCGGGTGGCCGAGGTCGTGCGCGAGGCACGCGGTGTCGACGACGTCGGGATCGAGGGCGAGGTTCGTGGCGAGTTCGCGGCCGATCTGGGCGACCTCGAGCGAGTGCGTCAGCCTGTTGCGAGCGAAGTCGAGGCCTGCCGTGGGGCTCAGCACCTGCGTCTTCGCGGCGAGGCGGCGCAGTGCGCTCGAGTGCAGCAGCCGGGCGCGATCGCGCGCGAAGTCGCTTCGGCGCGACGAATGCTCTTCGGGCAGCCAGCGCTCGGCGTCGGCGGCCTCGTAGCCGCCGAAGAGTCGCTCACGCATCTCAGCCGCCGCTCGTGTCGAGTTCGGCGCCGACGAGCGTCTCGCGATCGTCGCCGGCGAGCTCCTGCGAGGTGAGCCAGCCGTCGGGCAACGCGGGGTTCTTCGGCGTGCCGGCCCGGCCGCGCGGCCCTTCGGCGCCCTCGCCCGGGTACGGCATCGACCAGTCGAGCGTTCCGAGCAGCTCATCGAGCTGTGCAAGTGACTCGACGGTCGCGAGGCGTGCCCGCAGGTCGCCGCCGACCGGGTACCCCTTGAAATACCAGGCGACGTGCTTGCGGATGTCGCGGCACCCGCGCTCTTCGCTGTCGAAGAACTCGGTGAGCAGTTCGGCGTGCCGGCGGAACGTCTGCGCGACCTCGCCGAGGGTCGGGTGCGCGGTCGCGTCGTCGCCGCGGAACGCCGCCGCGAGATCGCCGAAGAGCCACGGGCGACCGAGGCAGCCGCGCCCGACGACGACGCCGTCGCACCCGGTCTCGGCGACCATGCGCAGCGCATCGTCGGCCGACCAGATGTCGCCGTTGCCGAGCACGGGCACACTCGTGACGGTCTCTTTGAGCTTGGTGATGGCCGACCAGTCGGCCTGCCCCGAGTAGAACTCGGCGGCGGTGCGGGCGTGCAGCGCCACTGCGGCAACACCGGCGCCCTCGGCGATGCGCCCCGCCTCGAGGTAGGTGAGGTGGTCGGCATCGATGCCTTTGCGCATCTTGATCGTGAGCGGAACGTCGCCTGCGGCCTTCACCGCATCCTCGACGATGCCGCGGAACAACCCGGTCTTCCACGGCAGCGCGGCTCCCCCGCCTTTGCGGGTGACCTTCGGCACGGGGCATCCGAAATTCAGGTCGATGTGGTCGGCACGGTCTTCGGCGACAAGCATGGTGACGGCCTCGGCGACCGTCTTCGGGTCGACGCCGTAGAGCTGGATGGAACGCAGCGTCTCGGACTCGTGGTGTGTGATGAGCCGCATCGACTCGGGCGTGCGCTCGACGAGCGCCCGCGACGTGATCATCTCGCTGACGTAGAGGCCCGCGCCGAACTCGCGGCACAGCAGGCGGAACGCCGTGTTGGTGATGCCGGCCATGGGTGCGAGCACGACCGGGGTGTCGAGCTCGAGGGGGCCGATCGTGAGCTGGCCGGGTGACAGGGTGGTGGAGGACATCACCGTCGATTCTCCCAGAGTTCGGGCCTGCCTCGCCCGCCAGCCGGTCACGCGCCTAGGATTCTCGCAGGACCGAGGCTGTGGAGGACGAGATGGCAGAGCTCACGGGTGCCGAACGAGTGCTGGCCGACGCCGAGGCGCGCGGCCTCGCAATCGAGGTCATCGAGCGACCCGCCGCCCGCAGCCTTGAAGAGGCGGCCGAGCTCATGGGCATCACGCCTGCCGACATCGTGAAGTCGCTCGTCGTGAAGCGCAGCGACGACACCTACGTGTTCGCACTCGTGCCCGGCGGGCGCAAGATCTCGTGGCCCAAGCTGCGGGCGCTGCTCAGCGTCAACAAGCTGCAGCTGCCCGACGCCTCGCACGCGCTCGCCGCGACCGGCTACGAGCGCGGCACCATCACGCCGCTCGGGTCGACGACGGCATGGCCCGTGGTCGTCGACGAGAGCGTCGTCGGCCGGCGCGTGTCGATGGGGGCCGGCGAGCACGGCCGCAGCCTCTTCGTCGACGCTGACGCGCTGATCGCCGCATTCGAGGCGACGGTGGCCGACATCAGCGATCCCGAGTAGCGCACGTCGATCGAGTAGGGCCCGACGGAGGAGGGCGCGTATCGAGGTCGTGTCACCGGGTCTCGATACGCTCGCTGCGCTCGCTACTCGACCGACGGCGTAGGGATACTCTCGCCGCGCTCGCGACTCGACCGACGGCGTAGGGATACTCTCGCCGCGCTCGCGACTCGACCGACGGCGTAGGGATACTCTCGCTGCGCTCGCTACTCGACCGACGGCGCCGGGATGTAGCAGACGTCGCCTTCGCACACCATCGCCGAGGCGTCGCCCGCGATCATCGCGAACGGAGCCGGTGCCGGGGCATCCGTCGCCGTGGTCTCAGTGAGCTCGCTCACGCGGCCTTCTCGCCTGCGACCTGGGTGATCGCCTGCGCGAACACCTCGCTCGGCTGCGCGCCCGAGACGCCGTACTTGCCGTCGATGACGAAGAACGGCACGCCGTTGATGCCGTAGGCCTGGGCCTGGGCGATGTCTGCCTGCACGGCCCCGGCGAAGCGGCTCGACTCGAGCGCCTCACGGGCTTCGTCAGCGTCGAGTCCGACCTCGGTCGCGAGCTCGACCAGCTCGTCGACACGACCTACGTGACGTCCTTCGGTGAAGTACGCGCGGAAGAGCCGCTCAGAGAGCTCGAGCTGGCGGCCCAGCTGCTTCGCGAAGTGCAGCAACTCGTGCGCCTTCAGCGTCTTGGTGTGCTGCAGCGTGTCGAAGTGGTAGTCGAGCCCGGCGTTCGCGGCGACGCCGGTGACGTGGTCGAGCATCTCGTGCACGCGCTCGGCGGGCAGCCCCTTGTGCTTCGCGAGGAAGTCGACCTCGGAACCCTCGAAGTCGATCGGCGTGTCGGGCGCGAGCTCGAACGAGTGGTACGTGATCTCGACGTCGGGCGCGTCGTCGCCGAGCGACGTGATCCCTTCTTCGAGGTGGCGCTTGCCGATGTAGCACCACGGGCACGCGATGTCGGACCAGATGTCGATCTTGATGGGTTCACTCACGATCAATGCAAACGGATGCATCGGCTCGGGTATTCCCAAACCCATTCCCCCGCGCGCAGCGCACGAGAACAGGAACTCGCGTCGGGAATCGGTCTGCGGCTCCTGTTTCTGGGGCCGTCGGGGCTTGGGCTCCTGTTCTCATGACGACGTCGGCGCGTCGACCGCGCCGCCGAAGCGACGATTGCGACCCGCGTAGAGGTCGATCGCCTGCCACAGGTCGGTGCGCGAGAAGTCGGGCCAGAGCGTGTCGAGGAACACCATCTCGGCGTACGCAGACTGCCACAGCAGGAAGTTCGAGGTGCGCTGCTCGCCCGAGCTGCGCACGAACAGGTCGACGTCGGGCAGTTCGGGCACGTACAGCCGGCGGCCGATCAGCTTCTCGCTGACCGCCGACGGCTTCAGGCGGCCCGCCGCCACGTCTTCGGCGATCGAGCGAACCGCGTCGGTGAGCTCGTTACGGCCTCCGTAGTTCACGCACATCGTGAGGGTCAGGGTGTCGTTGCCCGCGGTGAGCTTCTCGGCGAACTGCAGCTCGTTGATGACCGACGCCCAGAGTCGCGGCCGCCGCCCGGCCCACCGGATGCGCACGCCCCACTCGTTGAGCTGGTCGCGGCGGCGGTGCAGCACGTCGCGGTTGTAGCCCATGAGAAAGCGCACCTCGTCGGGCGACCGCTTCCAGTTCTCGGTCGAGAACGCGTACACCGAGAGGTGCTTCACGCCCGCCTGGATCGCTCCGGCGACCACGTCGAGCAGCGCCGCCTCACCGGCCTTGTGCCCCTCGATGCGCGTGAGCCCGCGGCGGTTCGCCCAGCGGCCGTTGCCGTCCATGACGATCGCGACGTGCTCGGGCACCGCGCCTTTCGGGTAATCAGGCGGATAGAGCCCGGTCCAGTCGACGGGCTTGTAGGGCACCGCGTCGCGGTGCGTGTAGGGCTTGGGGCTCACGTGGTGGTCGTTTCTCTCGAGACGTGCGGCAGTGAGCGCAATCCCCGTTCGAGGTGCCACTGCGTGTAGGCGGCGATGATGCCGCTCGCCTGGTTGCGGTCGGTCGTGCTCGCCGCATCGGCGAAGGCCCAGTCACCGGCGAGCAACGCACCGAGCAGCACGACCGTCGAGGCCGCGATGCGCGGGGTTCCGGGCGGGGCGCAGTCGTCGCAGACGACGCCGCCGAGTTGCACGACGACCGCCGTGTGCTCGCCGACGCGGCCGCAGCGCGCGCAGTCCTGGAAGCTCGGAGCCCAGCCGGCCAGGGCGAGCGCACGCAGCAGGTAGGAGTCGAGTGTGAGCCCGGCGCCGTGCTCGCCGCGGGCGAGCGAGCGCAACGCGCCGACGAGCAGCAGGTACTGCTGCAGCGAGCCCTCGGCCTCGGTGAGCTTGTCGGCGGCCTCGACCATGGCGTTCGCCGCCGTGTACGACGCGTAGTCCTGCGAGATCTCGGCGCCGTACGAGCCGAGCGACTCGGCCTGCGTGACGATGTCGAGGCTGCGGCCCTCGTAGAGCTGCAGATCGGCCACCATGAACGGCTCGAGCCGCGCGCCGAACTTCGAGCCCGTGCGCCGCACGCCCTTGGCGACGGCGCGCACCTTGCCGTGCTGCCGCGTGAGCAGGGTGACGATGCGGTCGGCCTCGCCCAGCTTGTGGGTGCGCAGCACGACGGCTTCATCTCGGTACACGGGCACCCTTCGATTCTCCCACCACCTCAGGTGCGAACGGCGGCAGCGGATGTCCCGGCGGGGCGCTTCTCGCATGCCCGCCTCGAGACTCGTCGGCCCGACGGCGAGCGTCTCGCCCCGGGGCATCCGCGCATGGTTCACTGATGCGGTGACCACCGCGCTCTTCGTCATCCCGCTCTGGCTCGACCTCACCGCGGTCGCCATCGGGGCCATCCAGGGTGCGATGTTCGCCGCGCGCCTCACCGGGCGGCGCATCGACCTGCTCGGGGTCGCCCTCATCGGCGTCATCGTCGGCCTCGGCGGAGGCCTCATGCGCGACCTGCTGCTCAACCAGCTGCCCGCCGCGATCAGCGACAACTGGTACATTCCGGTCGCCACGGCGGCCGCGCTCGTCGGCATGCTGCTGCTGCGCGTGTTCACGCGGCTCAACGGGCTCATCATCGCGCTCGACGCCGTGACGATCGGGCTCTTCGGCGCGATCGGCACGTCGAAGGCGCTCGCCTACGGGGTGCCGGTCGTGCCTGCCGTCTTCATCGGCGTCCTCGCCGCCGTCGGCGGTTCGATCCTGCGTGACGTGGCCCTGAACCTGCCGATCGCGCTCATGCACGTCGGCTCGCTCTACGCCGTCGCGGCGACGGCGGGCACGGTGCTGCTCGTCGTGCTGGTCGCGTTCGGCGTGAACATCGTCGTGGCCGCGAGCGCCTGCGTCGTGGTGACGACGCTCACCCGCCTCGGGTCGGTGCGCTTCGGCTGGAGCCTGCCCGAGCAGCGCGCGCTGGGCAGCTGGAGGGTCTGGCGCCGCGCCTGAGCGCGCCGTCGGTCGAGTCGCGACGCGCGCAGCGCGACGCGTATCGAGACCCCGCACCTTGGTCTCGATACGCCGCTGCGCGGCTACTCGACCGGCGAGCAGTCTCGATACGCCGCTGCGCGGCTACTCGACCGACGGGTGAGGTCGTCAGACGCTCGCGAGCGCGGCCTCGACCGGGGCGTGGCGCAGTGCCCGGTTGACCGCCGAGACCACGGCCTTCAGCGACGCGGTCGAGATGTCGGCGTCGATGCCGACACCCCACAGCACCCGACCCTCGACCTCGAGCTCGACGTAGGCGGCCGCCTGCGAGTCGCCGCTCGCCGAGAGCGTGTGCTCGACGTAGTCGCGCAGCTTGACGTCGACACCTTCAGCGCCCAGGACCGCGAGGAACGCCGAGATCGGACCGTTGCCGCTCGCATCGGCCTCGACGCGCTCGTCGCCGTCACGCAGGCCGACCCGCACGTTGACGACGCCGTCGAGCGCGCTCTCGGTGCGCAGCGACATGAGCTCGAAGCGGCCCCACTTCTCGTTCGGGCGGTCGGCCGCGGCCGGCAGGTACTCGTCGTTGAAGACGCGCCAGATCTCGTCGCTCGAGACCTCGCCGCCCTCGGCGTCGGTCTTGGCCTGCACGACGCCCGAGAACTCGATCTGCAGGCGACGCGGCAGGTCGAGTGCGTGGTCGGTCTTCAGCAGGTAGGCCACGCCGCCCTTGCCCGATTGCGAGTTCACGCGGATGACGGCCTCGTAGCTGCGGCCCAGGTCTTTCGGGTCGACCGGCAGGTAGGGCACCGCCCACTCGAGGTCGTCGACGGCGACGCCGCTGCGCTCGGACTCGGCCTCCATGGCCTCGAAGCCCTTCTTGATCGCGTCTTGGTGCGAGCCCGAGAATGCGGTGTAGACGAGGTCGCCGGCCCACGGCTGCCGCTCGGGCACGGGCAGCTGGTTGCAGTACTCGACGGTGCGCTTGATCTCGTCGATGTCTCCGAAGTCGATCTGCGGGTCGATGCCCTGGGTGAACATGTTGACGCCCAGCGCGACGAGGTCGACGTTGCCGGTGCGCTCGCCGTTTCCGAACAGGCATCCCTCGATGCGGTCGGCGCCTGCCATGTAGCCGAGCTCGGCGGCCGCGATCGCGGTGCCCCGGTCGTTGTGGGGGTGCAGCGAGAGGATGATGTTCTCGCGGTGCGCCAGGTGGCGACTCATCCACTCGATCGAATCGGCGTAGACGTTGGGCGTCGCCATCTCGACCGTCGCCGGCAGGTTGATAATGACCTTGCGCTCAGGCGTCGGCTCGAAGACCTCGATGACCTGGTTGCACACGTCGAGCGCGTACTCGAGCTCGGTGCCGGTGTAGCTCTCTGGCGAGTACTCGTAGTAGACGGTCGTGCCGGGGATCGTCGCCTCCTGCTCGCGACATTTGCGCGCACCGTGCAGTGCGATGTCGATGATGCCCTGCTTGTCGCTGCGGAACACCACCTCGCGCTGCAGGATGCTCGTCGAGTTGTAGAGGTGCACGATGGCCTGTTTGGCGCCGCGGATGGACTCGTAGGTGCGCTCGATGAGGTGGTCGCGCGCCTGGGTCAGCACCTGGATGGTGACGTCGTCGGGGATCGCGCCCTCGTCGATGAGGCTGCGCACGAAGTCGAAGTCGGTCTGGCTCGCCGACGGGAACCCGACCTCGATCTCTTTGTAGCCCATGCGCACGAGCAGGTCGAACATGATGCGCTTGCGCTCGGGGCTCATGGGGTCGATCAGCGCCTGGTTGCCGTCGCGCAGGTCGACGGCGCACCACCGCGGTGCCTGCTCGATGCGCTTGGACGGCCAGGTGCGATCGGGCAGGTCGACGCGGATCTGCTCGTGGAACGGGCGGTACCGGTGAATGGGCATCGCCGAGGGCTTCTGGGTGTTCTGCATGGGGTGCTCTTCTCGCTTGTTCGGATGTCTTTCAGCCGACGACGAACTCCGCAGCGAGGGAGGCCTGGGTTAGGACTCGCTGCGGCAGCTAAGGAGAAGCAGGCCGTGAAGCACGTGACAAGGCTAACACCGAGCTGTCACGTGCGCGCAAACATGACGAGCGAGCGGATGCCTCCCCCGGGCATCCGCTCGCTCGCCGGTCGATCACGGTGTGCGCACTCGTCGGCTACTCGACGGCGAGGGCGACCACCGGTGAGACCCGCATCGCGCGGCGCGCCGGGGCGATCGACGCGACGATCGTGAGCACGGCGGCCGCGACGAGCAGTCCGCCGAAGAGCGCCCACGGGATGCCAGGCACCACGATCGCCGGCGTGCCCTGCGCGCTGCCGAGCAGCGACTGCGCACCCGCCCAGCCGTACCCGAACCCGAGCACGACGCCTGTGAGCGTGGCGGCGAGGGTGAGCGCGGCGCTCTCGGCGACGATCATGCCGCGCAGCTGCCGGCGGTCGAATCCGAGCGCACGCAGCAGGCCGAGCTCGCGGGTGCGCTGCATGACGCTCAGCGACAGCGTGTTCACCATGCCGACCGCGGCGATGAGCGCACTGAAGCCGATCAGCACGGTGAACACGCCGACCGTGACGTTCAGCATCTCGTCGATGCCGGCGTAGGCCTCGGGCTGCGCGCGCTGTGCCTCGAGGAGGATGTCGCGGTACGAGGCCATCGTCACCGAGAACGTCGTCACGAGCGTCACGCCGATGACGAGGCCGATCGTCATGCGTGAGCTGCGCTCGGGGTGTCGCACAGCGTTCTCGGCCGCGAGCCGCGCCGCCGGGGTCGCCCCGAAGACTCGGCCGACGAGCCGCAGCACGGGCGGCATGACGACGTCGGCGCCGAGCACGATGCCGGTGAACGAGACGATGCCGCCGACGAGGCCGACCAGCACGCCGAACGGCGAAACCAGACCGAGAACGACGCCGAGGACGAGCAGCAGCGTGCCCAGCACGAAGAACACGAGCGCGGTGATGTTGCGGCCGCGTCGACTGCCGAGCTCGTCGCGGTCGTGCTCGTTCGCGTTGCCGATCGCCTGGATCGGCCGCACTTTCAGCACGCGGCGCGAACCCACCCACGAGGCGAGCCACGTCGTGAGCACGACCGCCACGGCGGGCAGCGCGATCCACGGGTTCGCGTAGCCGTAGGCGGTCTCGGGCATCAGATCGGTTGCGACCGCGACGCGCTCGAGTGCGAACGCGACGCCGGTGCCTGCCACGACGCCGATCGCAGCGCCGGCGACACCGATCACGAGCCCCTCGCGGGCGATCTGCGCACGCTGCGAGCGAGCGCTCGAGCCGATGAGTCGCAGCAGGGCGATGAGCCGCGTGCGCCCCGCCACCACGGTCGAGACCGTGTTGGCGGTGACGACCGAGCTCACGTACACGGCGATGACGATGAACACGGTGGCGACGAGGCCGAGCATCAGCGCGACCGTGGCGCTCTCGCCCGTGACCGAGTCGGCCGCGATCGCGGCGGCGAGCAGGCCCGTCACGTGCAGCAGGGCGCTGCCGAACGTGCCCGCGAGGGCGGCGACGAGCAGCGTCGGCCATTGGCCGGTGAACGTGGCGCGCATCAGGCCGCACGCTCCATTCCCAGCATGAATGCCGAGATCTCCTCGGCGGTCGAACTGCCGGCGTCGCGCAGGATGCGCCCGTCGGCGAGGAACAGGATGCGATCGGCGCGGCTCGCGGCGATCGGGTCGTGCGTGACCATCGCGATCGACTGGCCGTAGCGTGCACTCGCCGCCGCGAGCAGGCCCAGAACCTCACGGCCGGTGCGCGAGTCGAGGTTGCCGGTGGGCTCGTCGGCGAACACCAGGTCGGGCCGGGTCGCGAGCGCACGTGCGATCGCGACGCGCTGCTGCTGGCCGCCCGAGAGCTCGTGCGGTCGGTGGCCGATGCGGCCGGCCAGTCCGAGCACGTCGACGAGTTCGTCGATCCACTCCTGCTCGTCGCGGCTCGGGCGGCGTCCGTCGAGCTCGAACGGCAGCATGATGTTGCCGCGCACGTCGAGGGTGGGCACGAGGTTGAACGATTGGAAGACGAACCCGATGCGCCGCCGGCGAAGCACCGTGAGCGCGCTGTCGGAGAGCTCGGTGATGTCGGTGTCGCCGAGCCACGCTCGACCCGACGTCGGCGAGTCGAGCCCCGCCATGATGTGCATCAGGGTCGACTTGCCCGAGCCCGACGGGCCCATGATGGCCGTGAACTCGCCGCGGCGCAGGCCGAGCGACACGTCGTCGAGTGCGGTGACGGCGCCTGAGCCGCTTCCGTAGCGCTTGCCGAGTTCGGCGACGCGGGCGATGAGGCCGAGGTCTGAGGGTTGGATCTGCATGCCTACGACGCTACGGATGCCCCATGGCCCGGGTCATCCGACGGCCGGATGGTTCGCCGTCATCCTCTGGGATGACCCGCCTGTCGAATAGGCGCGCCAGCGCCGTATCGAGACCTCGGGGTCTCGATACGCGCCCTCCTTCGTCGGGCGCTACTCGACCGGCGACAGGTCGTGCTCATAGGCGAACACGACGAGCTGCACGCGGTCGCGCAGGCCCAGCTTCGCGAGAATGCGGCTGACGTGCGTCTTCACGGTCGCCTCGCTCAAGAATTCGGATGCCGCGATCTCGGCGTTCGAGAGCCCGCGTGCCGCGAGCCCGAAGATCTCGCGCTCGCGGGGGGTCAGCTCGGCCCAGGCTGCCGGAGCGGGCCGACGTCCACTGCCGCGGCCGACGTGGGCGAACAGCTCGCGTGTCGCGCTGGCGGCGATCACCTGGTTGCCCTGGTGCACCGTGCGGATCGCGGCGAGGAGGAACTCGGGGTCGGCGTCCTTCAGCACGAACCCGCTGGCTCCCGCCCGGATCGCGCGGGCGGCGTTCTCGTCGAGGTCGAACGTGGTGAGCACGATCACGCGCGGCGCGAGGCGGCCGTCGCGGTCGGCATCGACGAGGATGCGCTCGGTCGCGTGGATGCCGTCCTGCAGCGGCATCCGAACGTCCATCAGCACGACGTCGGGCCGCGAATCGGCGACCAGCGACACCGCAGCGACGCCGTCGCCGGCCTCGCCGACGACCTCGAGGTCGGGCTGGGATTCGACCAGCATGCGGACGCCGGCGCGGAACAACGCCTGGTCGTCGACGAGCGCCACCCTGATCGGTTTCACGCGGCACAGCCTTGCTGGGCCGGGATGCGCGCGCGTACGCGGAACACGGCGTCGTCGCCGGCCTCGGCGAACAACGAACCGCCGGCGAGCTGGGCGCGCTCGCGCATGCCCGGGATGCCGTGGCGGAACGCGTGCGACTCGGGCGGCGGTGCATCGGCTCGCATCGCGTTCGCAAGCGTCACGTCGACGCCCCTCTCGTCCCAGGCGAACCCGAGCTCGACCGGCTTGGTCGTGTCGCCGTGCCGCAGGGCGTTCGTGAGCCCCTCCTGCACGATGCGGTAGACCGCGATCTGGTTGCCGGTGCCGAGCTGCAGCGGCGCACCGGCCTCGGTGAACCGCACATCGAGACCGGCGGTGCGCACTTGCTCGAGCAGCACGTCGAGGTCGTCGAGCGCCGGCTGCGGCGAGTCGGATTCGGCGTGCCGCAGTTCGGCGAGCAACAGGCGCACGTCGCCCAGCGCCCCACGCGCGACACCGGCGATCGTGCCGAGCCCCGCGGTCGCCGCCTCGGGGTCGGTGCGAGCGGCGAACCGGGCGCCGTCGGCCTGCGCGATGACGACGGCGAGCGAATGCGCCACGACGTCGTGCATGTCACGGGCGATGCGGTTGCGCTCCTGCTCGACGACGTAGCGATATTCGACGAGCTCGCGCTCACGGGTCGCGATCTCTTCGCGGCGCCGGATCTCGCGGGTGTCGCGCACCGAGCGCACCAGCAGGCCGGTCGTCCACGCCAGCACGAGGACCGCGATCGACGCGACGAAGAGTATTCCCGACATCGTGAGCATGCCGATTGCGTCGGTCGGGCCCACGAACGCGGCCCCGGCGAGCGGCTTCACGATCGCGAGGTAGCCGGTCGCGACGAGCGCACCGACGCCGGCCGACGCGAGGCCGAGCCACTTGACGAGTGGCCGGCCATGCGCGGCGGTCGAGTACAGCACACCGAGCACGGCGGCATCGTAGAGCTGCAGGTCGCGCAGCATCAGCATCTGCGCGAGCGCGGCCGCCCACGCCATGCCGAGCGACCAGGCCGGCGACCACCGACGCACCGCGAGCGCCGCCGCGAAGACCGCCAGCACGATCAGGTCGGGCCAACCGCCGAGGATCGCGAACGGCAGGCAGACGACCGCGAACACGCCGGCGAGCACGATGTCGGTCGTGAGCTGGGCGCGGGTGATGGTCGTGGGCACCGATCCACCGTACGCGCTCTCGCCGGTGCGGGCCGATCGGGCGCGGCAGAATCATCCGCTGGTCGTACGGTCACGTCGCGTCGCCGGCCGACGTTGCCGCGGAGCCGCGGCGACCTCGCGTCAGAACCCGAGCCGGCCCAGCTGCTTCGGGTCGCGCTGCCAGTCCTTCGCGACCTTCACATGCAGGGCGAGGTAGACCTTGCGGCCGAGCAACTGCTCGATCTGCGCCCGCGCCGTGGCGCCCACTTCGCGCAGGCGGGCGCCGCCCTTGCCGATGATGATGCCCTTCTGGCTGTCGCGCTCGACGAAGAGGTTCGCGTACACCTCGACGAGGTCTTTGTCGTCGCGTTCGATCATGTCGTCGACCGTGACCGCGATCGAGTGCGGCAGTTCGTCGGAGACGCCCTCGAGCGCCGCCTCACGCACGAACTCGGCGATGCGCTCGGTGACGTCTTCATCGGTCAGCGTCTCGGCCGGGTACAGCGGCTGGTCGGATTCGGGCATCAGCTCGAGCAGTTCGTCGACGAGCACCTCGAGCTGTTCGCCGCGCGGCGCCGAGACCGGCACGATCGTCGCCCACTCGCGCAGCTGCGACACCGCGAGCAGCTGCTCGGCGACCTTCGCCTTCGACGTGGCGTCGGTCTTCGTGACGATCGCGACCTTCTTGGCACGCGGGTACTGGTCGAGCTGCTCGTTGATGAAGCGATCGCCCGGGCCGATCGGCTCATTGGCCGGAACGCAGAACGCGATGACGTCGACGTCGCCGAGGGTCGACTGCACGAGGGAGTTCAGGCGCTCGCCGAGCAGTGTTCGGGGCCGATGCAGCCCCGGGGTGTCGACGAGGATGAGCTGGCCGTGCCCACGATGCACGATGCCGCGGATGGCACGCCGCGTCGTCTGCGGCTTCGAACTCGTGATCGCCACCTTCTCGCCGACGAGCGCGTTGGTCAGGGTCGACTTGCCCACGTTCGGCCGGCCCACGATCGAGACGAATCCGGCACGGTACTCAGCCACGGCTGTTCCTTTCCACTGCGTCGACATCGAACGCCGAGTGGGCGTCGATGAGCGCCTGGTCGGCCTCGACGAGGATTGTCGAGATGCGCTTGCGCCGGCCCTCGGTGCGTTCGGCCGACAGGTGCAGGCCCGAGACCGTCGCCTGCTCGCCGGGTTGCGGCAGACGTCCGAGCTCTTTGGCGAGCAGGCCGCCGGCCGAGTCGACGTCTTCGTCTTCGAGGTCGAGTCCGAAGAGCTCCCCGAGCTCGTCGATCGGCAGACGCGCGTTCACCCGGTAGCGCCCGTCGCCGAGCGGCTCGACCCGGGCGGCCTCGCGGTCGTACTCGTCGGAGATGTCGCCGACGAGCTCTTCGATGAGGTCTTCGAGGGTGACGAGCCCCGCGATGCCGCCGTATTCGTCGACGACCATGGCGAGGTGGTTCGACTCGAGCTGCATCTGGCGCAGCAGGGCGTCGGCCTTCATCGAGTCGGGCACGAAAACGGCCGGCCGCACGAGCTCGCCGACCGTGAGCGCCTCGGCGTCGATCGGCCGCTCGAAGCTGAGCCTCGCAATGTCTCGCAGGTAGAGGATGCCGATCACGTCGTCGGCGTCTCGGGCGATCACGGGAATGCGCGAGTAGCCGGCCTTGAGGAACAACGCCATCGCCTGCGGCAGGTGTGCTGCGGAATCGATGGTGACCATGTCGGTGCGCGGCACCATGACCTCGCGGGCGACCGTGTCGTTGAACTCGAAGATCGAGTGGATGAGCTCGCGGTCGCCCTCTTCGAGCACGTCGAGTTCGGTGGCCTCGTCGACCATGCTGAGCAGCTGCTCTTCGCTCGAGACCCCGGCGAAGCGAATGCGCCCGGGCGTCACCCGGTTGCCCAGTGACACGAGTGCGTTCGCGAGTGGGCCGAGCAGCACGCGCAGGAAGTGCACGAGCGGCGCAGTGAGTCGCAGCACGGCTGCCGCATGCGCCCGGCCGACGCTGCGCGGGCTCGCGCCGACGAGCACGAATGACGCCGCGGTCATGATGAGCGCGGCGTACAGCAGCACCAGCCAGATGTTGTCGATGAAGAACGTGAACGCGAGCGTGACGAGCACCGCGGCCGTGGTCTCGGCGATGATGCGCACGAAGTTCACGGCGTTGACGTGTGCGCCGGTGTCTTCGGCGATCGCGATCAGTGAGCGTCGCGCCCGCGACTCGAGTGCGAGCTGGGTGACGTCGGCACGCGAGCTGACGCCGATCGCCGAGTCGACGGCCGCCATGAGGCCGCCGAATGCGACGAGCACGAAGGCTGCCGCGAGGAAGAGCCAGGGCAGCATGGTCAGCGGCGGCGCTCCTGCATCGAGAATCCGACGAGGATGTCGCGCTGGACGCCGAACATCTCTTTCTCTTCGTCGGGCTCGGCGTGGTCGAATCCGAGCAGGTGCAGGATTCCGTGCGTCGTGAGCAGCAGCAGCTCATCGATGAGCGGATGTCCCGCGGTGCGGGCCTGCGCCTCGGCGACCTGCGGGCACAGCACGACGTCGCCGAGCAGGCCCGGCGGCGTGGGCTGGTCTTCGGTGCCGGGTCGCAGCTCGTCCATGGGGAAGCTCAGCACGTCGGTGGGGCCGGGCTCGTCCATCCACTGCACGTGCAGCTGCTCCATGGCGCCCTCGTCGACGAGCACGATCGCGAGCTCGGCGTCGGGGTGCACGTGCATGACGTCGAGGGCGTACACGGCAAGCCGCTGGATTGCCGCCTCGTCGACCTCGATCGCCGACTCGTTGTTGATCTCGATGCTCACGACTTGCCCTTCCTCGGCAGGTGGTCTCGGGGTCCGGCGTGGCCGCGCCGCTCGGCGCGATTGGCGAACTCCCGGGCCTGCTCGCGTTCGAAGCGCCGCGCCTGCGCGCGCTCGTCGTACTCGGTGTAGGCATCGACGATGCGCCCGACGAGCGAGTGCCGCACGACGTCATCGCTCGTGAGCCACGCGAAGTCGATGTCGTCGACGTGGTCGAGAATCCGCGTCACGAGCCGCAGGCCGCTCGCTCCACTGGGCAGGTCGATCTGGGTGATGTCGCCGGTGACGACCATCTTCGAGCCGAACCCGAGCCGGGTCAGGAACATCTTCATCTGCTCGGGTGTGGTGTTCTGGGCTTCGTCGAGCACGACGAACGAGTCGTTCAGGGTGTTGTGGGTCACCAGGTAATCGTCGGTGACGTACAGCGAGTCTTCGGCCGCAACTTGAATGCACACGGTCTCCGCCTCCCCGAGTGGCACGATCTCGTCGATATAGCGCTGCGGTCGGCCCGCCTCGGTTGAAGCGTAGAGTTCTCGTTTGCGAGTCAACCGGAACGGCTCCACCCCTGCCGGCAAACGGATGTCCAGCACGTACGCGTCATGACGGTAGGGCACCGCGCGTCCGTTTGCGTGCCCCGGCGTCCGCCCGGCGGCCTGCCGTGTTCTCCAGTAGACGATTCCGCCCAACGAACGGACAAGCTGCACAACGTCATCGCGCAGCCTGGGCGAGGTCGTCGAGTACTGCGCGCGACAGGTGCGTCCGCGCTGCACCACCGGTCCACCGTCGGTGTCGAGAAGGCCCTGCAGAACCGCGAGCCGAACGTCGTCGGAGTTGATGAGGTAATCCGCCGGAATGAACTTCGTCGCCGACGTCGCCCCGTCGAGACCGAGTTCGCGGATGGCGGCAGTCACGGGATTCGCCACGATCACGCCGCCGCGTGCGCCATCCGTGCGCTTCAGCACATAGTCGTACCGATCCTTGTGGGTCACGGTGACGCCCGGAAGGCAGGCTTGCAGGCGGTCCACCAGCTCAAGATCGGCCGTGCTGAATGTCGGCGTGGTCTGGCACGTGATGGAGCCGTCGCCGAGCAACAGCCCGAGCGCGTATGGATCGAGCGGAACCGCTCGCGTCGGCATCTGCACAGGTTGCACGATCGGCAACTCGAACCGGTGGAAGTGGCTCTGACGGAGGCGACCGATCATATCCGTCGTCTGCACGACGCGTGACTTTCCACGCCTCTTGTCATCCCGCGTCGTCACGGTCCACAGATGCTCACCGCAGCAGCGTGTCGACGCGCCGTCCTGGGTTGTGACGCGGTATATGGGCTTGCGCCCCTGTGGAAACACCCCGAGCACAGGCGTCGGCTCGCCATTCGCACCGATCACGAGATCGCCGACCTCCAGCGACCCGATCGCGACGAATCCATCTGGCGTGAGCACTTGTGCATCGAGCGGTTGCGCGCGACCACGCATATACGCCAGCGGGGCGACCTCGACGGTGCCCGAGGCGAGCAGCTTCGGCACGAGCTCGGGGTCCATCATCTCGTTGAGCGCATCGTACAGCGGCCGCAGGTACGGGTCGATCTTGTCGGTGAGGGTGCCCGGCAGGAACCCGAGTCGCTCGCCCGCCTCGACGGCCGGGCGCGTCAAGATGATGCGGCTCACCTCTTTGCGCTGCAGCGCCTGCACCGCCTTGGCCATGGCGAGGTAGGTCTTGCCGGTGCCGGCAGGGCCGATGCCGAAGACGATGGTGAACTCGTCGATGGCGTCGACATAGGCGCGCTGGCCCTCGGTCTTCGGCCTGATGGACTTGCCACGGCTCGAGACGATGACCTGCCCGAGCAGTTCTGACGGCTTCGCATTGGGATCGGCTTCGAGCATGCGTGCCGAGCTCCTCACTTCGGTTGGGGTCGGATCTTGGCCCGAGCGCACGAGCTCGAGCAGTTCTTCGATGAGCCGGCGCACCCGCAGTCGCGACTCGGCGTCGCCGCGGATCGCGATCTCGTTGCTGCGCACATGCACCTCGACACCGGGATACTCGTGCTGGATCGACGTCAGCAGCCGATCTTGCGGGCCGAGCAGGCGCACCATGGCGATGCCGTCGATGCGCAGTAGCTCTTCGTCGACGGCGGCCGACTCGGAGGATGGGCCGAGCTGCTCAGGCTCGGCCAAGCGTGGCCTCCTCGAGACCGCCGGCCAACACGTGCGCGTGCACGTGGAAGATGGTCTGCCCTGCGCTCTCACCGGTGTTGAACACGAGCCGGAACTGCCCGTCGGCCAGTTCTGACGCGACCGACCGGGCCACTGCGACGAGTTCGGCGAGCAGCGCCGGGTCACCCGACGCGAGCTCGACGACATCGCGGTACTCGCCGGTCTTGGTGGTGACCACGACGTGCACGGGCGCCTTCGGCGCGATGTCGTGGAAGGCGATCACACGGTCGGTCTCGGCGACGATGCGCGCGGGGATCTCATGAGCGGCGATGCGCTCGAAGAGGGTCGGCTCGGCGCTGGATGAGGTCATGTCACCATCGTAGCGAGGGATGTCTCACCACCGCCCGAGCCGCGCGTTCAGCACGGCGATCGCCGCTGGGCCCGCCGTCGAGGTGCGAAGCACTGATGCCCCGAGGCGAACCGGTTCGGCACCGGCGGCGATGAGGCGCTCGAGCTCGGCGGGCGCGATACCGCCCTCGGGGCCGACGACGAGCGCGAGGTCGCGCCCGTCGGGCTCGAGATCGGTCAGCGCGGTCGTCGCGGTCGGCTCGAGCAGGAGCATCCGCACGCCTGCCAGGCGATCGGGCAACTCGGCGGTCGTCGCCAGCGACCCCACCGGCGGCAGCCATGCGCGGATCGACTGCTTGACCGCCTCGCGCACGATCGCGGCCCAGCGCAGCCGGCCCTTCTCGGCCTTCGGGCCCTCCCACCGCGAGACCGAGCGGGCGGAGGCCCACGGCACGATCGCATCGACGCCGATCTCGGTGGCCGCCTGCACCGCGAGCTCGTCGCGGTCGCCCTTCGCGAGCGCCTGCACGAGCGTGATGCGCGGCGACGGCGGTTCTTCGACGAACACCTCGTCGGCCTCGATCGCGAGCCGCTTCGGCCCCGTCTCGGTGACCGTGCCGCGCACGAGCACGCCGCGGCCGTCGCCGATCGAGACCCGCTCGCCCGGGCGGATGCGCGAGACCGTCACCGCGTGGCGCGCCTCGTCGCCCGTGAGCTCGACGGCGGCACCGGGCGCGAGCGCGGCGAGGTCGAGCGACTCGTCGAGGTAGAGGTGGCTCATCGCGACGCCGTGCTACCCGAGGAACCGATCGCGCAGGCGCGCGAAGATGCCCTGCTGGAAGTGGCTGAGCTCGGGCGCCGGCGACTTCTTCGACGACGCGAACTGCTGCATGAGGTCACGCTCTTTCGACGAGAGCTTGGTGGGGGTGACCACCTGCACGCCGATCTTCAGGTCGCCGCGCCCGGTGCCGCGCAGCCTCGTGACGCCCCGCTCGCGCACCGTGAGGATCTCGCCGCTCTGCACGCCCGGGCGCACCTCGACCGCGACGTCGCCGTCGAGCGCGGGGATCGTCGCCGTCGTGCCGAGCACCGCGTCGGTCATGGCGACCTCGAGCGTCGCGAGCAGGTCGTCGCCGTTGCGGCTGAACACCTCGTGGTTCTTGACCTTGATCTCGAGGTAGAGGTCGCCGTTCGGGCCACCTGCGGGGCCCGCCTCGCCGGAGCCCGGCATCTGCAGGCGCACGCCCGTGTCGACGCCTGCGGGGATGTCGACGGGGACCGTGCGGCGTGCGCGCACGCGGCCTTGGCCCTGGCATGTGATGCACGGGGTGGCGATGATGGTGCCGTAGCCGCGGCAGGTGCCGCACGGGGTCGAGGTCATGACGTTGCCGAGCAGTGATCGCACCGAGCGCTGGATCGAGCCCGTGCCGCGGCAGATGTCGCAGGTCACCGGTGAGGTGCCGGGCTGGCAGCACGAACCCTGGCAGGTGTCGCACCGCACCGCGGTGTCGACCTCGATGTCGCGGTGCGTGCCGAAGATCACCTCGTCGAGGCCGACCTCGACCCGGATGAGCGCGTCTTGGCCTCGCTCGCGACGCGACTTCGGGCCGCGGGTCTGCTGCCCTGCTCCGAAGAACGTCTCGAAGATGTCGCCGAACCCGCCGAACCCCTGGCCGCCGAACCCGCCCTGGCCTCCGCCGAGGTCGTACTGCTGGCGCTGCTTCGCGTCGGAGAGCACGTCGTAGGCGTGCGTGACCTCTTTGAAGCGCTCGGATGCCTCGGCCCCCGGATTCACGTCGGGGTGGAGTTCGCGGGCGAGGCGACGGTACGCCTTCTTGATCTCGTCGGGGGTGGCGTCGCGTGAGACGCCGAGGACCTCGTAGTGGTCGGCCACGGAGGGCTTGTCCTTTCGGTTGCCGGATGCCGGTCGGGTTGCGACGGGCGGCTGAGTCAGCTCTCGCCGAGGGTGCGGGAGAGGTAGCGGGCCACGGCGCGTACCGCGGCCATGCTGTTCGAGTAGTCCATGCGTGTGGGGCCGACGATGCCCAGTCGCGAGATGTCGCGCCCCGGGATCTCGAAGGCGCTCGACACGATCGAGGTCTCGCCGAGGCCGAACGCGGCGTTCTCGCGCCCGATGCGCACGGCGACCGCATGCTCGTCGGTCGCCATCTCGCCGAAGAGCTTCAGCAGCACGACCTGCTCTTCGATGGCCTCGATGACGCCGAGGATCGATCCGGCGAAGTCCTGCTCGGTGCGCACGAGGTTGGCGGCACCCGCGACGACCAGACGGTCGGTGCGCTGCACCTGCGCCTGCTCGGCGAGCGTGGCCGCGAGGGTGTGCAGCAGTGCGGCGTGCCGGCGGTCGGCCGCGTCGATCTCACCCGAGAGCAATGCCACGGCGTCGATCATGGTCGAGCCGGTGACCAGGTCGTTCAGCCGGATGCGCAGCTCGGCGAGCGTCTCGTCGTCGACGGGATGGTCGAGCTCGGCGAGTCGCTGTTCGACCTGGCCGGAGTCGGCGATGAGGATGCACAGCACGCGGGTCGGAGCGAGCGAGACGAGTTCGACGTGTCGCACCCGGGCGCTCGAGAAGGTCGGGTACTGCACGACGGCGAGTTGCTTGGTGAGCTGGGCGATCAGCCGCACGGTGCGTGCGAGCAGTTCGTCGAGGTCGCTGGATTCGCCGAGGAACGTCTCGATGGCGTGCCGCTGCGCCGCGGTGAGCGGGCGCACGTCGGTGAGCCGGTCGACGAACACCCGGTAGCCCTTGTCGGTGGGGATTCGACCTGACGAGGTGTGGGGCGCTGCGATGAGCTCTTCTTCCTCGAGCAGCGCCATGTCGTTGCGGATGGTCGCTGCGGAGACGCCGAACGCGTGTCGTTCGACGATCGTCTTCGAGCCGACCGGCTCCCGCGACGCGACGTAGTCCTGCACAATGGCGCGGAGCACTGCGAGGCTGCGTTCGGAGACCATGTCCCTCGCTTCCCGTGCCGCGCTTAGCACTCGACTTGACTGACTGCTAATCATATCGTGACAACTCTCGGTATCGGCCGTTGCCACCCGAGAGTCGGCGACGCTAGCGTATGCATGATCCGCGAGTCTCGCTGCCCTCCCCGTTCACGGCAGCTGCGGTTCATTCGAGAACCCCTCCCCGAAAGGCACGAACATGACCGACCCGAATGCCCAGAACCCCGACGCCGGTCGCCCGCCCGCCGCAGGCGCCCCCCTCTCTCATGAACAAGACGTGCAGTGGGGCTCGTTCGCCCACCTCGGCGGTGTGCTCGGTTTTCTGCCGTCGCTGATCATCTGGCTCGTGTTCAAGGACCGCGGTTCGTTCACCGACACCGAGGCGAAAGAGGCGCTCAACTTCCAGATCACGATCGCGTTCGGCTACGTGCTCTCGTTCATCCTGCTCTTCGTCGCCATCGGCGCGCTGCTGTGGTGGGCGTTCTGGATCGTCAGCGTCGTGTTCTCGATCATCGCGTTCCTGCGCGCGAAAGACGGCAACCACTACCGCTACCCCTTCGCGATCCGCCTCATCAAGTAGTCCGCTCCGGCCGCGCCCCGGGATTCCATCGCCGGGCGCGGCCGTCTGTGCCAGCATGAAGTCAACAGCTCGCCCACGGGCGACGACACCAAGGAGCCATCATGTCCGACGCACCTCCTCCTCCCCCGCCGCCGCAGGATCCGAATCAGCCGCCGCAGAACCCCTACCAGCAGCAGCCGCAGAATCCCTACCAGCAGCCGCAGCAGCTGAGCCCGGCCGATGAGAAGCTCTGGGCCACGCTCATCAATGTGGGCGGCATCTTCTTCTACTTCGTGCCGGCCCTCATCGGCTACCTGCTCCTGAAAGACAAGGGGCCGTTCGTGCGGGCGCACACCGCGACCGCGTTGAACTTCCAGATCACGATCGCCATCGCACTCGTGGTGAGCTACGCGCTGATCGCCGTCTTCATCGGCATCCTGCTCGTGATCGCGGTCGAGGTCGTCAAGATCGTCTTCAGCATCATCGCCGCGGTCAAGGCCAACCAGGGCCAGCCCTACACCTACCCGCTCTCGATCAAGTTCGTCAGCTGACGGTCGAGCCGTCGAGTAGGCGCCGCACCACGGCGTCGGCGAGCAGCCGCCCTTTTCGCGTGAGCACCAACTCACCCGAGAGGGCGGCTTTCGCGTCGACGAGCTCGTCGGCGATCAGGCCCGCCACGGCGTGACGCCCGCCCGCGTGCAGCGATTCGACGGCGATGCCCTCGCGAATGCGGGTGAGCAGCAGCACGCGCTCGATCTCGCGGGTCGGCGCATCGAGCACCTCGCGACCGACCGCGGGTGAGATTCCCGCCGACACGCGCTCGGCGTACGCCGAGGGGTGCTTGGCGTTCCACCAGCGCACGCCGCCCACATGGCTGTGTGCCCCCGGGCCGACACCCCACCAGTCATCGCCCCGCCAGTAGCCGAGGTTGTGGCGAGAGCGATGCGAAGCGTCGGTCGCCCAGTTGCTGACCTCGTACCACTCGAACCCGGCCCCGGCCAGCAGGTCGTCGGCCAGCTCGTACATGTCGGCCTCGAGATCGTCCGACGGCGTGGCCAGCTCGCCGCGCCGGATCTGCCGCGCGAGCTTCGTGCCCTCCTCGACGATCAGCGCGTACGCGCTCAGGTGATCGGGCCGCTGCGCGATGGCGTGCTCGACGCTGCGCTGCCAGTCGTCGAGCGACTCGCCCGGCGTGCCGTAGATGAGGTCGAGGCTCACGTCGAGTCCGGCGTCGCGCGCCCACCCGACGACGAGTGGCACGCGCTCGGGGTCGTGCGTGCGGTCGAGTGCCGCGAGCACGTGCGGCACAGCCGACTGCATGCCGAATGAGACTCGGGTGAATCCGCCCGCTGCGAGCTGAACGAGGTCTTCAGGGCCGACCGAATCGGGGTTCGCCTCGGTGGTGACCTCGGCGCCCTCGGCGAGGCCGAACTCGTCACGTACCGAACCGAGCATCGCGACCAGGTCTGATGCCGGCAGCAGTGTGGGCGTGCCGCCGCCGAAGAAGACCGTCTGCACCGGTCGCGACGGCACGCCCGATGCCTCGAGCATGCGGCGGGACATCCGCACCTCGCTGATCGCCTGGCCCGCGTAGTCGGACTGACGTGCACCGCGCAGCTCGTCGGACGTGTACGTGTTGAAGTCGCAGTACCCGCAGCGCACGCGACAGAACGGCACATGCAGGTACACGCCGAACGCGCGATGCTGCGCGCCGTCGGCGGCCGACGCGGGGAGCAGGCCGTCGGCGGGCGCCGGCTCACCGAGCGGCAGCGCGGATGCCACTGCTACGCGCCGCCCGCAGGGTGCAGGGCGCGGAGCTCGACGCGCGTGAGCTCGCGCCGCTTGCGACGCCGACCGGGAGCGACGATGCCGCCCCGAGTGCTCAGTATCGATCGGATGGTGAGCCAGACCGTGTCGTCGTCGCGGTGTTCCAGAATGAAGGACTCCTCACCGCTTTCGGGGCCATCGGCGGTCGTGCCGTAGGCGAAGCCGATGCGTTTGGGCTCGTCGATCACATAGACGACGAGCACGGGCGTCTTGACGGTGCCGAACCGACGCTTGCGCTGCAGGGTCGCGGTCATACCCGCGGTGATGAACTGTGTGCCGTCGGTGCCGTAGCGCACCTCGGCGCGCGGCTCGGGCTGCTCGGTGAGCGGTGTGCCGTCGGGCGCGTAGACGATGCCGGGGTACTGCGCCCCGGTGCCCTCAGAGACGTCGTGCACGGTGAAGCCCGCGCCGCGCTGGATGCCCCAGGTCATGAGCGACTCGGCTGCGCGCTCGAAGCGCTCGGCGCCCGAGCCCAGACGCACCGCGTCTTCGGCGGGTCGATAGCCCGCGGGCGGGTACCGCAGGAAGTCGGGGTCGAGCGTCGCGCCGATCGCCCCGTAGGTGACCGACTGGTCGGTGAATGTGCTTCGTCGGGTCATCCGAACCTACTTCTTCTTCGCTTCCTTGCCCTCGGTGTCGCCCGAGAGCGCCGCGATGAACGCCTCTTGGGGCACCTCGACGCGGCCCACCATCTTCATGCGCTTCTTGCCCTCCTTCTGCTTCTCGAGCAGCTTGCGCTTTCGGCTGATGTCACCGCCGTAGCACTTGGCGAGCACATCCTTGCGCATCGCGCGGATCGACTCGCGAGCGATGATGCGCGCACCGATGGCGGCCTGGATGGGCACCTCGAACTGCTGGCGCGGGATGAGCTCGCGAAGACGCCCGGTCATGAGCACGCCGTACGCATAGGCCTTCTCGCGATGCACGATCGCGCTGAAGGCGTCGACCTGCTCGCCCTGCAGCAGGATGTCGACCTTCACGAGATCGGCGGCCTGATCGCCCGTCGGCTCGTAGTCGAGGCTCGCGTATCCGGCGGTCTTCGACTTCAGCTGGTCGAAGAAATCGAACACGATCTCGCCGAGGGGCATGTTGTAGCGGATCTCGACGCGGTCTTCACCGAGGTACTCCATGCCGAGCAGCGTGCCGCGCCGCGACTGGCAGAGTTCCATGATCGTGCCCACGTAGTCTTTCGGCGCGAGGATCGCTGCGCGCACCATGGGCTCGCGCACCTCGGCGATCTTCGCCCCGGTCGGGAACTCGCTCGGGTTGGTGACCGTGACGGTCTTCTTGTCTTCGGTCGTGACCTCATAGACCACCGACGGTGCGGTGTTGATGATGTCGAGCCCGAACTCACGGCGCAGGCGCTCGGTGACGATCTCGAGGTGCAGGAGGCCGAGGAATCCGGCGCGGAACCCGAAGCCGAGGGCGACCGAGGTCTCGGGCTCGTACACGAGCGCGGCGTCGGAGAGCTTCAGCTTGTCGAGCGCCTCGCGAAGCTCGGGATAGTCGCTGCCGTCGATCGGGTAGAGGCCCGAGAACACCATCGGCAGCGGCTCGGTATAGCCGGCGAGCGGCTCGGTCGCCGACTTCGCCGCAGTCGTCACGGTGTCGCCGACCTTCGACTGGCGCACGTCTTTCACACCGGTGATGAGGTAGCCGACCTCGCCGACGCCCAGCCCCTTCGTGGGTTGGGGCTCGGGCGCACTGACGCCGATCTCGAGGATCTCGTGCGTCGCCTTCGTCGACATCATCTGAATGCGCTCGCGAGGATTCAGCTTTCCGTCGATCATTCGCACGTAGGTGACGACGCCGCGATAACTGTCGTACACCGAGTCGAAGATCATGGCACGCGGCGGGGCATCGGCGTTGCCGACGGGTGCCGGGATGCGCTCGACGACCCGATCGAGCAGTTCTTCGACGCCGACGCCGGTCTTTCCCGAGACCTTCAGCACGTCGTCGGGCGAGCCGCCGATGAGGTCGGCGAGCTCGCGCGCGTATTTCTCGGGCTCGGCCGCAGGCAGGTCGATCTTGTTCAGCACCGGAATGATCTCGAGGTCGTTCTCGAGTGCGAGGTAGAGGTTCGCGAGCGTCTGCGCCTCGATGCCCTGCGCCGCGTCGACGAGCAGGATCGCTCCCTCGCACGCCGCGAGCGACCGCGAGACCTCGTAGCTGAAGTCGACGTGCCCCGGGGTGTCGATCATGTTGAGCGCGTACGAGGTGTCGCCGAGCTGCCACGGCATGCGTACGGCCTGGCTCTTGATGGTGATGCCGCGCTCACGTTCGATGTCCATGCGGTCGAGGTACTGCGCCCGCATGTCGCGGTCACTCACCACGCCCGTGATGCCGAGCATGCGGTCGGCGAGGGTCGACTTGCCGTGGTCGATGTGCGCGATGATGCAGAAGTTGCGGATCAGCGCGGGGTCGGTGGCGGCGGGCACCGGCGGGTTTACGGCTCGTGGGGACATCCTGACGATTCTCCCATGAGTTGCGTTCCGACTTTCGACGGATGCCTCGCGCGAAGCGCCCCGGCTACGCTCGGAGGCATCATGACCGTCATCGAGCCCTTCGACGAGCGCATCGCCGCATCTGCCCTGCGCCCCGTGTTCACGGCGCTGCGGCTCGGGCTGCACCTGCTCGTCGTCGGGCTCACGCTCTTCGTGGTCGTTCGTGCGCTGCTCGCCGACGACCCTGCCGAGGTGGCGATCACCGTGCTTGCCGTCGCGTTCCTCGCCTGTTACGGCGCCGGCATTGCGGCGGCCCGCCGGCACCTTCCCACGTGGGCGCGCGTGGTGTGGCTCGTCGTGCTGCTCGGGCTGTGGGTCGGCCTGTCGGCCCTCACCCCCGATGCCGCGTTCCTCGCGTTCCCCCTGTTCTTCCTCGAACTGCAGGTGCTCGCCGCCCCTATCGCGGTGCCGCTCGTCGTCGTCACGTTCGGGCTCTCGGTGTGGGGCACTGCGACGCACCTCGGGCTCGAGGTCGGCGCCATTCTGGGGCCGCTGATCAGCGCGGGCGTGGCGATCGTCATCGGCCTCGGCTACCGTGCGATGTCGCAGGAGACCCACGAACGCCAGTCGCTCATCCTCGACCTCGTCGCTACACGCGAAGAGCTGGCGACGGCCAGCCGTGAAGCCGGCACCCGAGCCGAACGCGAGCGCCTCGCCCGCGAGATCCACGACACGGTGGCCCAGGGTCTCTCGAGCATCCAGATGCTGCTGCACGCGGCCGAGCGCGACGTGACCGACGATCAGGTGCGCGAGAAGCTCCGGCTCGCGCGCGAGACCGCCGCCGAGAACCTGAGCGAAACGCGGCGGTTCATCCGCGAGCTCACTCCCCCGGCGCTCGACGCGCAGACGCTGCCCGCAGCCCTCAGCCGCCTCGCGCGCGCCACGACCACGCAGGCTGAGCAGGCCGCGTCGCCCGTGCGGGTCGACTTCGTGGTCAGCGGCGACGCCGTCATGCTGCCGATGGCCACCGACGCCGCGTTGCTGCGCATCGCCCAGGGGGCGCTCGCGAACGTGCTGCAGCACGCCGACGCGACCGTGGCGTCGCTGACACTCAGCTATCTGGGCGACGAGGTCGCCCTCGACGTCGTCGACGACGGGGTCGGGTTCGATCCCGCGGGCACCGCGGCGCGCGCCGCAGTCGACACCGGGTTCGGCGACTTCGGGCTCCGGGCGATCCGGCGGCGGGCTGAGCAACTCGGCGGCACGCTCGAGCTCGAGACCGCGCCGGGCGAGGGCACGGCGCTATCGGTGCGCATTCCGGTGGTGGCGCCGTGATCCGGCTGCTCCTCACCGACGACCACCCGGTCGTGCGCGCCGGCATCCGAGCCCTGCTCGAGAGCGAGTCCGACCTCGAAGTCGTCGCCGAGGCCGCCACCGCCGAAGACGCCGTTCGCCTCGCACTGACCGCCGATGTCGACCTCGTGCTCATGGACCTTCAGTTCCCCGGGGCACTACAGGGCGCCGAGGCGACCCGGCGCATCCGCTCACAGCCCGGCGCGCCGCGCGTGCTCGTGCTCACCAACTACGACACCGACGCCGACATCCTCGGCGCGATCGAAGCCGGCGCGAGCGGATACCTGCTCAAGGATGCCCCGCCGGCCGACCTCATCGCCGCCGTGCGCGCCTCGGCCATCGGTGAGTCGGCGCTTGCGCCGGGCGTCTCGTCGCGGCTCGATGCCTCGCGCACCTCGAACGAACGCCTCACCGCCCGCGAGGCCGAAGTGCTCTCGCTCGTCGCCGAGGGCCGCACCAACCGCGACATCGGGCGTGCGCTGTTCCTCAGCGAGGCGACGGTCAAGTCGCATCTCGTGCACATCTTCACCAAGCTCGGCGTCGGTTCGCGCACTGCCGCGGTCGCGAGGGCCCGCGAACTGGGCGCGATCAGGGCGGGTTGACGCATGCTCCGCGCCCGCGTCGTCCTCGTGCACGGCCTGCGCACCTCGGCGACGATGTGGCGCAGGCAGGTGACCGGTCTCGCCCGGCACGACATCGACGTGGTCGCGATCGACCTGCCCGGGCACGGCGTACACCTGGGCGAGCCGTTCACGGTCGAGGCAGCGATGCACGAGATCGATCGGGCGCTGAATCCCGACGACCCCGAGCCCGGAGCGGTGGCACCCGGTGGCAGGTCGACTCCTGCGGTGCCGCGGCTGCTCGTCGGGCTGAGCCTCGGCGGCTACCTCGCGATCGAGTTCGCGGCGAGGCATCCGAATCGCGTCGACGGCCTCGTGGCGGCATCGTGCGGCACCCGGCCGCGCGGAATCGGACTCACGGCGTACCAGCAGCTGGCCGCACTCATCGGGCGCCTCCCCGACAAGGGGCGCGGCATGAACGACGCTGTGGCGCGTCTGTTCCTCTCTGCCGATGCCGTCGACGACGTGCTGGCCGGCGGAGTCGCGCTCGACGTGATGGGCCCGGTACTGCGAGCGGTCGAGCAGTTCGAACCCGAAGCCTCGCTCGCGTCGCTCGACATTCCGGTCTGGTTCGTCAACGGGCAGTTCGATCACTTCCGCACCGAAGAGCGGCGGCTCCTGAAGGCGACCCGCGATGGCCGGCTCGTCATCATCCCCGGGGCGACGCACCTCGTCAGCCTCACCCGCCCCGACCACTTCACCGCGGTCGTCGTCGGCGCGGTCGCCGAACTCGACCGCCGCTGGGCGGCACGTCGCCGCGCACGCTTTGGCACCGCCGCGACGTAGCTGGTATCGTTGCCTGTTGGCTTACGTGTGGGTCCCACCCCGCACGATCGCCGGGCGCGGGCCCCTCTACCCCGCGACGGCACATCCGGTACCCCACACGAAACGAAAGACGAACCACGTGGCAAACATCAAGTCGCAGATCAAGCGCATCCGCACCAACCGCAAGGCCGAAGAGCGCAACAAGGCCGTGAAGAGCCAGCTCAAGACGGTCGTCCGCGCCGCGCGCGAGGCCATCGCCGCCGGTGACAAGCAGAAGGCGACCGAGGCGGTGCGCGTCGCGTCGCGCAAGCTCGACAAGGCCGTGTCGAAGGGTGTCATCCACCAGAACCAGGCCGCGAACCGCAAGTCGGCCATCGCGAAGCAGGCCGCAGCGCTCTGACGCCAGCCTGAACCAGCTCGACGGCCCCGCACTTCGGTGCGGGGCCGTCGTCGTCGGTGCGGGCGGCCCGTCCGTATGCGCCGAGAGTGCACTCGGCGCCCGGCGTTGGGCACCTGCCCGCTCGAATCCCGACTTCTCCGCGGCCCCCCGTCCCTTCGCCCAGAGTGCACTCCGCGCCCCCGAGAGGGCGCGATGCGCACACTCGACAGCGGCAACCGCGGCTCGGGGCAGTGCCGAGCCGCCCCTACGCGCGGCCGCGAGCCGCGATGACGCCGATGAGCCGCTCGAGCGCGAACACCGGATCGCGCTCGGCGCCCTTGACCGCCGCATCGGCCGCAGCGAGCGCCTCGATCGCAACGCCGAGACCGGCGTCGGTCCAGCCTGCGAGATCGCGCCGAGCGCGGTCGACCTGCCACGGTGCGAGACCGAGCGACGACGCGACCTGCGGCCCTCCGCCGCGCGCACCCGACACCTTGGCCATCGTGCGCACCTTCATGGCGAATGCCGCGACCATCGGCACCGGGTCGGCGCCGCTGTCGAGGGCGTGCCGCAGGGCGATGAGCGCCTCGCCGTATCGGCCGGCGATCGCCGCGTCGGCGACGGCGAACGCGTTGGTCTCGACCTGCCCGCCGTAGTACTTCGCAACGACGGCCTCGGAGATGTCGCCGGGGCTGTCGGCGATGAGCTGCCGGCACGCCGCCGAGAGTTCGCGCAGGTCGTCGCTGAACGCCGCGACCAGCGCACGCAGCGCGCCCGGGCTGATCTTGCGGCCCGCGGCACGGAACTCGGCGACCGCGAAGTCTTGCTTGTCGGAATCGCGCTTGAGTTCGGCGCAGACGATCTCAATGCCGCCACCGGTGCCCGCGCGGATCGCGTCGAGCAGCTTCTTGCCCCGCTGCCCGCCACGATGGCGCAGCACGAGGGTGGTGGCCTCGGCGGTCTGCTCGAGGTAGTCGAGCGCGTCGAGCAGGAAGTCATCGCTCGACTTCTCGACGGCGCTCACCCGGATGAGCCGCGGCTCGCCGAACAGCGACGGGCTCGCGAGCGTCATGAGCTCGCCGCGCCGGTAGCCGTCGGCCTCGAGATCGCTCACCTCGAGCGAGGGGTCTTCGGCGCGGAGGAAATCGCGCAGCATCGTGATGGCACGCTCGGCCAGCACGTCTTCGGCACCGGTGACGAGCACGATGGGGGCCGGCCGCACCGCGTTCCACGCCAACTGCGGGATCGCCGTCTTCGACCGCGCCGAAGCCTGTGCTGTGCGTGCTGCCATCCGTGCCTCCTGTCTGCGTCAAGTCTAGGGTCGGGCACCGACGCGATCGTCGGCGCGCTCGGTCCAGAGCGTGAACCCGTCGTCGGCGGCCGTGAGCAGCGCTGTGCCCGTTCGATCGGTTCGCACCGCGGCGGTTCCGGTGCGCGCGAGCAGGTCGAGCAGGCGGTCGGTCGGATGCCCGTACCCGTTCTCTGCGCCCACCCCGATGATGCCCACCGGAGCCTGCAGTTGCGCATAGAGCTCTTCGCTCTGGTCGGCCGACCCGTGATGGGCGACCTTGACGACATCCACGGCACCGATGGGCGCCGCCGCGAGGAGGCGCCGCTGGGCCCCTTCGCCGAGGTCGCCGAGGAAGATGCCGCGGTAGTCGGGCGTCTCGACGTCGAGCACGACACTGGCGTCGTTGCCGGGCGGGGCGCCCGGCTTCGGCCAGAGCACCCGCCACCGCGCATCACCCAGCAGCCCTCGATCTCCTGCGGTCACCTCGACGGCGCGTGCTCCGCCGGCGACGAGAGGGTCGCGTGCGCGGCTCGATCGCTCGTCGTCGAGCGGACCGTGGACCACCGTGTCGACGCGGCCGACGACCGCGGATGTGCCGCCCGCGTGGTCGGCGTCCCAGTGCGTGAGCACGAGCAGGTCGATGTGGTCGACCGCCAGAAAGTCGAGGCACCGGCGCAGCGCCGCCGGATCCGGCCCGGTGTCGATGAGCGCCGTGGCACCGCCCGAGCGGAGCAGCACCGCGTCGCCCTGGCCGATGTCGCATGCCGCGATCGTCCACGACCCGGGTCGCAGCGCCCTGCCGAGCGTCGGGGCGCCGAGGCTGATGCCGACCGGAAGGGCGACGGCGATCAGCAGCACCGCGATCGCGGCGGCACGAATCCGCGGCCTCGGCGTGCGATCGAGCACCAGCCAGAGCGCGAGCGCGGTGCACGCGACGAGCAGCGCCGCGCCCGCGGCATCTGGAATCCAGGGCAGCCGCCCGAACGGCAGGGCGGCTGCGGCGTGCGCGACGAGCGCGATCCAGCTCGCGGGCACCCATGCGATCTGGAGGAACGCGAAGCCGACCGACGGCAGCAGGGGCAGCAGCAGGCAGCCGACCAGGCCCGCGATCGTGCCGACCGGCGCGGCGGGGGCAGCGAGCAGGTTCGCGGGGACGCCGTAGAGCGAGAGGGCCGGGTCGAGCAGGATGAGCACCGGCTGGCAGGCGAGCTGAGCCGCGAGCGGTACTCCCAGAACGATCGCGAGCGGCGTGGGCATCACCCGCGCCATGGCCTTCGCCAACGGTCCGGCCAGCAGCAGCAGTCCGGCGGTGGCGCAGACCGAGAGCGCGAAGCCGTAGTCGCGCGCGTACCACGGGTCGACGCAGAGCAGGGCGATCACCGCGACCGCGAGCGCGGAGACACCCCCGTGAGGTCGACCCGACGCGAGCGCGATGAGCACGACGACCGCCATCGCGCCCGCCCGCACCACGCTGGACTCGGGCGTCACCAGCACGATGAACCCGACGAGTGCCACAAGCGCCACTCCGACGCGTGTGCCGCGCCCGAGGCCGGCGGCCGCTGCGAGGGCGAACGCTGCGGCGGTGACGATCGCACAATTGGCGCCTGAGACGGCGGTCAGGTGGCTGAGCGAGCTCGCCTTCATGGCGTCGTCGAGCGGGGCCCCGACGGCGCTCGTGTCGCCGATCGCGAGCCCGGGCACGAGCGCTCCTCCGTCGCCGCCGAGGGATGCCGCGGCGTCGCCGAAACCCGCACGCAGGGCCCCGCTCCACGCGAGCCAGAACGGCGGCGCGGCATCGTGGACGTCGTCTGCGACGCGCAGCCGGAATGCCGACGCCTCGGCCGCGGGCAGCCTTGCGGCGTTCGCCTCGAACGACAACGTCGTGCCCAGCTGCAGCCGCGAAGGTGCGAGATCGACGGTCACGGTGATGGGGACCGCGCCGACCCGGGCCCCGTCGACTGCGATGACTCTTCCCTCGACCCGTTGCGGCAGGTCGGCCGCGCCCGCGTCGCTCCCGTCGAACCAGGGCACCGACATCGCCTGCGGGGCACCCGTGAGTTCGACGACCACGCTCACCGTGGAACCGCTCGACGCCGCTTCGGCGAGGGGTGACCGGTCGCGCGCGTCGAGCGCAGCACCGGCTGATGTCGCCACCACCCCGGTCGCCGCGAGTGCGACCAGCACGGCCGCACACCACCGCATCGCGACGTGCGCCGCACGCACCCGCAGCACGACGAGCATCACGAGCACCGCCAACGCAGATGCCCAGACGCCCATGACCGCCGGCCATGTCGCGATGCCGGCATCGGGTGCCGCGACGACGAGCCAGGCGCCCGCCCAGGCCGCGACCGCCGGGATGGCGAGCCGCAGGTCGGGCATCACGGTGCCACCTTGTCGGCGAGCCCTGCGAACACCGCGTCGCCGATGCCCGCGACGTCGAGCAGCTGTTCGGCGCTGGTGAAGGGGCCGTTCGCCTCACGCCAGTCGATGATTCGCTGCGCGAGTGCGGGCCCGATGCGTGGCAGCGTGTCGAACTCGGCGACATCAGCCGTATTGAGGTGCACGAGCCCGTCGGCGACGGTGCCCGTGTTCGAACCGTCGGCGGCGGTCGCCCCCGGTGGTGGAACGGCGCCGACCACGGGAACGACCAGCTGCTCGCCGTCGACCACCGGTCGTGCGAGGTTCACCCCGGCGGGGTCGGCCTCGGGCGTGAGCCCGCCGGCCGCGGCCACGGCGTCGACCACACGCGCCCCGGCCTCGAGCTCGACGAGCCCCGGTCGAGACACCGCGCCGAGCACGTGGACGAGTACCGGCGCGCCGGAGACCGCGCCTTCGACCGCTTCGCCCTCGGCGCCTGCTGCGCCACCGACCTCACCGGTGACCGCCCCGCCGATCGTGCCCTGCGCGCCGCCGCCCGTCGCGGTGAACGAGAGCACGGCGGCGACGGCGACGGCGCCGATGAACAGCGCCACCGCCGCTCCGACCGTGACGCGGAGTCGCGGCGACGCTCGTCTGGAGCCTGGGTCGAGTGCCCCCAGCGGATCGGGGCCGGGGGCTGCGGGCATACCCGCACGCTAGGCGCGGCAACGATCACCGAGGTGTCGGGTCACCCGACCTGTCGATCGTTCACCCCGGTGCGGCCTCTGTCGAGGACGAGTGGCCCCGACGACCCGCTCATCTGCGGGTGGCGATGTTCACCAGACGGGGCGCGCGAACGATGACGTTCACGATCTCGCGTTCGCCGACCGACCGCGACACGGCTTCTGACGCCCGGGCCAGCGACTCGAGCTCGTCGGGCGAGATCTTCGGCGAGACCTCGAGCCGCTCGCGCACCTTGCCGTCGACCTGCACGATGGCCGTGACCGACTCCTCGACGAGGAGCGCGGGGTCGGCCTTGCGCCACGTGACGAGCGCGATGCTCGGCTCGTAGCCGAGTCGTTGCCACATGTCTTCGGCGGTGTACGGCGCGAACAGGTCGAGGACCATGGCCGTGACCTCTGCGGCTTCGCGCACAGCCGCATCGCCCGCGCCGGCGCCCGAATCGATCGTCTTGCGCGTCGCATTGACGAGTTCCATGAGGCGGGCGACGACGACGTTGAACTTGAACGCCTCGACGAGACCCGGCGCGTCGGCCAGCAGTCGGTGCGTGATGCGCCGCAGCGCGGCATCGCCCGTCTTCCACTCGATCTCGGGCGACGAGGTCACCTCGCCCGAGATTCGCCACGCGCGGGCGAGGAACTTCGCAGCACCCACCGGCGAGACATCCACCCAATCGATGTCGTCTTCGGGCGGACCCGCGAACGCGAAGGTCACCCGCAGCGCATCGGCGCCGTGCGCAGACAGTTCGCTCGCGAACTCGACGAGGTTGCCCTTCGATTTCGACATCTTCGCGCCGTCCATGATGACCATGCCCTGGTTGAGCAGCGAGGTGAACGGTTCGGTGAAGCTCACGTATCCGAGGTCGAAGAGCACCTTGGTGATGAAGCGCGAGTACAGCAGGTGCAGAATGGCGTGCTCGACGCCGCCCACGTACTGGTCGACGGGCAGCCATTTCTCGGCCTCGGCGACGTCGAACGCCTGGGTTTCGTCGTTGGGGCTCAGGTAGCGCAGGTAGTACCACGAGCTGTCGACGAACGTGTCCATGGTGTCGGAGTCGCGCCGCGCCGCGCCGCCGCAGTTCGGGCAGGCGACGTTCACCCACTCCTCTGCTGCGCCGAGCGGGCTCGAGCCCTTGGGCTTCAGGTCGAGTCCCGCGGCGTCGGGCAGCCGCACGGGCAGCTCGCTCTCGGGCACGGGCACCTCGCCGCACTCGGCGCAGTGGATGATCGGAATCGGCGTGCCCCAATAGCGCTGTCGCGAGATCAGCCAGTCGCGCAGCCTGAAGTTCTTGGCCGCGCGCCCCTGCCCACGCTGCTCGAGCACCTCGATGACGCGTCGGATCGCGTTGGACTTCGAGAGCCCGTCGAGCGGGCCCGAGTTGATGAGGCGCCCGTCGCCGCCGAGCGCGATGCCCGTGGAGGCGGGGTCGAGCAGCGGCACGTCGTCGGGCATGATCGGGTCGCCCTGCTCGTCGAGCTGGATCACCGGGATGACGCCGGTGACGGGCGCGTTCGTGTCGACGACCACGCGCACGGGCAGGTTGAACGCCCGGGCGAAGTCGAGGTCGCGCTGGTCGTGCGCGGGCACCGCCATGATCGCGCCGTGGCCGTACTCGGCGAGCACGTAGTCGGCGGCCCAGATCGGCAGGCGCTCGCCATTGACCGGGTTCACCGCGTATCGCTCGAGGAACACACCGGTCTTCGGACGATCGGTCGCGAGACGCTCGATGTCGCTCTCGGCCCGCACCGAGTCGAGGTAGTCGTTGAAGCGCTGCTGAACTTCGGTGGATGCCCCGGCGACGAGCTCGGCGGCGAGCTCGGCATCGGGTGCCACGACCATGAAGGTCGCCCCGTAGAGCGTGTCGGGGCGAGTCGTGAACACACTGACCCGCTCGTCACGGCCCTCGATCTCGAAATCGACGTCGGCGCCGGCCGAGCGGCCGATCCAGTTGCGCTGCATCGACAGCACCTTGCTCGGCCAGGCGCCCTCGAGCTGGTTGAGGTCGTCGAGCAGGCGGTCGGCGTAGTCGGTGACGCGGAAGTACCACTGCGTGAGGGCCTTCTTCGTGACGACGAATCCGCAGCGCTCGCAGTGGCCGTCGATGACCTGTTCGTTCGCGAGCACCGTCTGGTCGTTGGGGCACCAGTTGACCTGGCCGGCCTTGCGGTAGGCGATGCCCTTCTCGTAGAGCCTCAGGAACAGCCACTGGTTCCACTTGTAGTACTCGGGGTCGCTCGTGTGCAGTTCACGCGACCAGTCGAACGACGGCGCGTACTGGCGGAAGGCGCGCTTCTGCTGGTCGATGTTCTCGTACGTCCACCCGCGCGGGTCGACGCCGCGCTTGATCGCCGCGTTCTCGGCCGGCAGGCCGAACGAGTCCCAGCCCACGGGATGCAGCACGTCGAAGCCCTGGTGGCGCCAGTACCGCGCCACGGTGTCGCCGTAGCCGAACGCCTCGGCATGGCCCATGTGCAGGTCGCCCGACGGGTAGGAGAACATGTCGAGGATGTACTTGCGGGGCCGGGTGTCGCCTGCGCGGCCGGCGCGGAACGGCTCGAGCTCGTCCCACACGGGAAGCCACTTCGCCTGGATCTCGGCGAAGTCGTACGCGCCGTTCTCGGCGGGTGCAGGGTCGTGATCGTGTGCCACGTGACTCTCAATCGTGTGTCGGTGGGAGGGTCGCCCGAGGTTCAGGGCACGCCGCATCGCGGCGCGCTCGAGCATCAAGCCTACTCACTCCTCGCGCGGCGATGCCGCCCCGAGCACCGCGAGCAGCGCCCGCGCCTTCACCCGGGTCTCCTCGATCTCCTCATCGGGGTGCGAGAGCGCGGTGATGCCCCCACCCGTGCCGATGCTCGCCCCTGCCGGTGTCAGCACGATCGAGCGGATGACCATCGCCAGGTCGGCGCTGCCGTCGAGGCCCAGGCGCCCGAACGCCCCCGAGTAGATGCCGCGCGGGCCCTGTTCGAGCTCGTGCAGGATCGACATCGCGCTGTGCTTCGGGGCGCCCGTCATCGAACCTGCGGGGAAGGCCGCACGCACGACGTCGAGCGCGGTCGCGGGCGGGGCGATGCGGGCGCGCACCGTCGAGACGAGCTGGTGCACGTGCGCGTACTCCTCGACCTCGAGCAGGTTCGGCACGCTGACGCTGCCGAGTTCGGCGATGCGACCCAGGTCGTTGCGCATGAGGTCGACGATCATGAGGTTCTCGGCGCGCTCCTTCTCGCTCGCGAGCAGTTCGGCGCGCAGCGCTTGGTCGGTCGCCGGGTCGGCACTGCGTGGCCGAGTGCCCTTCATGGGCTTCGTCGAGACGACGCCGTCAGGCTGCACGAGCAGGAACTGCTCGGGCGATGCACTCAGCAGTGCCACGTCGCCGAAGCGGATGAATCCTCCATGGTGGCTCGGGCTCGAGGCGCGAAGGGCAAGGTAGGTCGACGCCGGGTCGGGCCGCACGTCGACGTCGATGCGGTTGGTGAGGCACAGCTGGTAGGCGTCACCGCGCACGATGGCGGCCTGGCACTCGGCGATGAGCCGGGCGTACTGCACGGGACCGTGCCGCCAGCGGACGAGCGGCGGATCGGCGGCCGCGCGCGCCGGCACACCGAACGGCGATGCGGATGTCCCGTGCGCCCGCTCGATCGTCGTCGCAAGCTCCGCGGCCCACGCGTCGGTCTCGGCTCGCCCGCCCTCGTCGTCGATCCAGACGAGCCGCACCGACCGCGCCGCATGGTCGAACACGATCGCACGGTCGACGAACATCAGCGCGGCGTCGGGCGTCTCCGCCTGCGACGTCGCGACGCCGTCGAGGTGTGCGCCGAGCTCGTACCCGAACCAGCCGTACCAGCCGAGGAATCCGCGGTCGTCGCCCGTTCCGGGCTCGGCGGGGGGTACCGACATGAGCCTTGCATCGTTCAATACGTCGTCGAGCACCCCGAACACTGATCGGCTGGCGGTCCGGCCGGCACCGTCGGGCGGACACGTGCGCGTCACGGTGCCGGCGATCGCGTCGGCCGTCACGAGTTCGCTGCCGCCGTGGCCGGCGGCCATGATGCTGACCCCCGCCGAGGCATCGGCACCGCCGTCGAGCCAGACGACGTGCGAAGCGTCGAGGTATGCCGCGCGGAAGACGAGTTCGGGGTCGCACCACACCGGCAACGGGCGGGATCGCACGCGACGACGGGGCATCCTCTCAGCCTAGGACGCGAAGGGGCGGCGCGGTCGCCCGCGCCACCCCTCGCTCACCGTGTACCGATCAGCGCAGTGCCTGGTGGCCCTTGAACGCCGGATCGAACTGCACGCCCTTGCCATTACCCTTGGCCGTGCCGTTGACCGCGGAGGTCGTCTCGGCGAAGGTCAGGGTGGAGTGCGCGATCGCGTCGGACATCAGGCCCAGCGTGTCGTCGTTGATGTTGTCGAACGTGTCGCACGCCGCGTGGTAGCAGGGGTCGTACGGTTCGCCGGCGGTGCCGCCGAAGATCCCCGCCTGTTCCGCGGACTTGATGCCCTCGGCACCGGTGAAGAGGCCGCCCGCCGGGATGCCCGCCTCGATGAAGCCGAAGTAGTCGCTGCGGCCGTCGAAGTCGGTCGGCGCCGACGGCTCGCCCTGGCTGTCGAAGAAGTCGACGAAGACGTCCTCGATCAGTCCCGATCCGTTCGGGCCCGCCACACCCAGAGCGTCGCCGTCGCCGTCGTAGACGAAGTTCACCGAGTTGAGCGAGCCCACCATGTCGAAGTTGAGGTTCAGCGCGGTTTCCTTGATCTCGCGAGGCGTCAGCTGCGAGACGTAGAAGCTCGAGCCGATGAGGCCGTCCTCCTCGCCGCTCCAGAACGCGAAGCGCACCCGGTTCTCGGGCTCGATCTCGAGCTCTGCCATTGCGAGCGCGGTCTCGAGGATCGCGGCGGTGCCCGACCCGTTGTCGTTGATGCCGGGGCCTTCGGCGACGCCGTCGAGGTGTCCGCCGACGACGACCGTGCGGTCGGTGCGACCGGTCGGGGTGTCCGCGAGCAGGTTCTCGGTCGTGACCTGCACGACCTCGGCCTCGAGGTTGAGACGCATCTGCAGGCCGGGGGTGGTCGCCCACTCCTCGCCCAGCGCGAACGGCGCGCTCACCACGGGGATGTCGCGCACCGGCTCGCCGAGCGTGCCGCCGAACAGGCCGAACCGGTCGTCTCCGGGAACGTCGTTGCCCTGGTTGAACACGATGACGCCCGATGCACCGGCGGCGTCGGCGTTGTCGGCCTTCACGGCGAAGTCGCACGAGCCGCGCTGGATGAGCGCGATGTCACCCGCCGGGAAGCCGGCGAAGTCGGCCGCCTCGCAACCGCTCGTGGAGGCGCGGTCGCCGACGAGGTTCACGTCGACTGCGGTGACGGCCGCAGTGGTGTCGCCCTCGCCCGAGAAGTCCATCGGGAAGTAGTCGACGCCCAGCACGTAGACGGCGGCGTTCGGGCTGAGCTGCTGCAGCGTCGAGTCGCCGAAGTCGGTGCGCTCGTACGAGAACTCCTGTCGCGTCGTGAGGTACCCGGCTGCATCGAGCAGACCCTCGACGTAGTCGACGGAGGCGTCGTGTCCCGCCGTGCCGGCGGCGCGGTTGTCGTTGTTCGCGTCGGCGATCGCCTGGAACTCGGCGAGGTGCTGTGTGACGCCCTCGACGGTGACGGCGGCGCGGAGCGCCGAGGTGTCGGTCGCCACGGCCGCCTGCGCGGGCACGGCGATGGCGACTGCTCCGCACACGGCGGCGGCGACGAGCAGGGCACCGGCCCTCGTCGTCGTTCGGGTTCGATGGTTCACAATTGCTCCTTCGTTGGAGGTCTGTGCTCGCGACATCCGCGGTCGGACATCGCAGTGGCACCGTCTGGGGATGCCCCGATCAGTGCCGTTCCCGGTGAGGCTACCTCAGGAACGGTGCAAACGATAGGGGTTCGCCGTGCACGACGCGACCGGCCTCGAGCGTGACGATCCGGTCGACCAGGTGTTCATCCACGCCCGCGTGCGCGATGAGCACGACCGAGCGGCCCGATCTGCCCGCGGCATCGGTGATGTCGCGGATGAGCGCACCTGCGCGCGCGGGGTCGACGCTCGCTGTCGGTTCGTCGAGCACGAGCACGGGGAAGTCGGCGAGCAGCGCTCGCGCGAGGGCGATGCGTTGCGCCTGCCCACCCGATACGAGGTTGCCGCGCTCCCCCACTGCGGCGTCGAGCCCGCCGCGTTCCTCGAGCCATTCGGCCAGGCCGACGCGGTCGAGCACCTCGCGCAGTTCTGCGTCGGTCGCGGTGTCGCGGGCGAACAGCAGGTTCTGGCGCACGTCTTCATCGAAGAGCCACGGCCGCTGCTCGACCAGCCCGACGACGCGGCGGATGTCGCGGGGTTCGAGGCTCGACGCCTCGACGCCTCCCAGGCGGTACGACCCCTCGTAGTCGAGGAACCGCACGAGCACATGGGCGAGGGTGGTCTTGCCGGCACCCGACGAGCCGCGCACGAGCACCCGCTCGCCGGGTTCGATCGTGAGGTCGACGCCCTCGAGCGCGACCGGTCGCGAGTCAGCCGCACCGGCCTCGCCCCCGATCGCCGGCCAGTGCGCGCGGATTCCGCGCAGTTCGATCGCGGGCGTCGGATGCCGCGACGGAGGCGTCGCCGCATCGGCGGGCGGCACCGGCAGTTCGGCGGGCACCTCGTCGGGCACCGCACTCGCGACACGCTGGGCGCTCGCCCGCGCGAGGCGAAGTGCGCTCACGGCGAGCGGCACCGCCCCGGCGACTTCGGCGATCGCGAGCGGCACGAGGCAGAGCACCGCGAACGTCGGTCCGTCGATGCGGCCCGCCTCGAGCAGCGGCGCCGCCGCCGCGAGGCTCGCAGCCGCGGCGAACCCGCCGACGGCCGCCATCGCGGCGGAGGCGGCGCCGGTGGCCACAGCCCGTGCGCGCGTCGCCGTCGCGAGCCTCGCCCCGATGGCGTCGATACGCCGTCGGCCGGCCTCTGCGGCGTCGAAGGCGACGAGCACGTCGAGCGACTGCGCATGCTCGACGACCGCAGCCTGCAGCTCACCTCGAAGCGGCGCGAGCGTACGCTCGGCGCGTCTCGCCGATCGGTGCTGTACGAGCAGGGTCGCCCCGATGCCGACGACGAGGCACACGAGCACCGCCCACGCCGACTCGGGCGCGATCAGCGCGACTCCGACCACGGCGAGCACGAGCACGATCGCGGCGCTCACGACGGGTTGCACGACGCGCAGCGGCACGTTCTGCAGCTCGTCGACGTCGTCGACGAACCGCGCCAGCAGGTCGCCTCGGCGGCTCGCGGCGAGTCCGTCAGGCGCGATCGGCAGCAGGCGTTCGAAGACCCCGGCGCGAATCGTCGCGAGCTGACGGAATGAGGCATCGTGGCCGGTCAGTCGCTCGAGGTAGCGGAATACCGCCCGCCCGAGGGCGAACGCCCGCACCCCCACGATGCCGAGCGAGAGGTACAGCACCGGGGGCTGTTCGGCGGCCCGCGCGATGAGCCAGGCCGAGGCGGCGAGCAGTGCGATGCTCGACCCCGCGGATGCGATGCCGAACAGCACCGACGGCAATAGCCGTGAGAAGCGCGGCACAGCACGGCGCAGCGTCTCGGTCGTTCGATCAGACATGCGTCACCGCCAGGTCGATGCTGTGGTCGGCGAGGTCGACGAGCCCGGTGCGGTGGGTGATCACGAGCACGATGCGTCCGTCGTCGGCGAGTTCACGCAGGCCGCGCGCGAGCCGCGCCTCTCGGCGCGGGTCCTGCGCCGATGCCGGCTCGTCGAGCAGCAGCAGGCGGCCGTCGCGGGCGAGCAGGCGATGGATGGCCCGCGCGGTGGCCACCCGCTGCGCCTGACCGCCCGAGAGTCCGGCGCCCGCCGGCCCGAGCACTCGCTCTGCGTCGAGTTCGACGCCGGCGAGGTCGAGGGCGCGCGCCAGCACTGCGGGGTCGGCGCTGTCGTCACCCAGCCGCACATTCTCGGCGACCGTGCCGGCGAGGAGCGACGGCACTTGCCCGGCCCACGCGATCTTCGACCGATCGCCGGGTTCGACGCGGCGGCCGTCGAGGGTCGCCCTGCCCGTGGAGTCGGCGAAGCCGAGCAGGGCCGCGAACAGGCTCGACTTGCCCGAGCCGCTCACGCCGGTGATCGCGACGACCTCGCCGGTCCGCGCCTCGAGGTCGAACCGGTCGAGCACGATTCGGTCGCCCCGGCGAACCGTCAGCCCCTCGATGACGAGCCCCGCCACGACGAGGCCTTCGGCGGATGCCGCGGCAGACGGCGACTCGCGCACGTCGACGGCTCGACCGCCACGAGCATCACGCGCCGCGGCGAGCAGGTCGAAGGCGTCGCTCGATGCCGCGACGCCGGCCGCCGACGAGTGGAAGGCCGCGCCGACGTTGCGCAGGGGCAGGAACACCTCAGGCGCGAGCACGAGCACGAACAGCCCCGCCACGAGCGTCATGTCGCCCCCGACCAGCCGCAAGCCGATCGATACGGCGACGAGCGCGACCGAGAGGCTCGCGGCGAACTCGAGCGTGAAGCCCGAGAGGAACGTGATGCGCAGCACCTTCATCGTTCGGGCGCGATACTCGTCGGTGACCGCGCGGATGCGAGCCGCCTGCCGTTCGGCACGATCGAACGCCACGAGCGTCGACAGCCCGCCGACGACTTCGAGAAACCCGTGCGACAGCGCGGCGAGACTCTGCCACTGCCGCCGCTGCACCGCCTCGGTGGCCATGCCGATGAGCGCCATGAACACGGGGATCAGCGGCAGCACGATCACGAGTACGAGGCCCGAGAGCGGATCTGCGATCCAGACCGTCGCGATCAGCAGAGGCGTCGCGATGACCGTGAGCACGAGTTGCGGCAGGTACGTTCCGAAATACGCGTCGAGCGCATCGAGTCCTGCCCCGAGCAGTGTTGCGACGCGCGTGGTCGAGAAGCCGGGCACGCCAGTTGGCCTCGATTCGAGCGCCGTGAGCAACTCGGCGCGCAGTTCGGCCTTCACGCGCATGGCGCCCGACGAACCGACGAGATCCCATGCCCACGCTGCAAGGGCGCGAACGGATGCCGCGACCACCAGCACTGCGAGAAGGGGCAAGGCCTGGGGCATCCGCATGCCGTCGATGAATCCCGTGACGAGCGCCGCGAGCGCCCAGGCGAACGCGATGATCGCGGCAGCCTGCACGAGGGCGAGCGCGCCGCCTGTGACGAGGAACGCACGGGCGGACCGTGAGCGGCGGATGAGCCTCGGATCGAGTGGCTTCACGTCAGTGCACTGCCGCCTCGATCGACGCCCTCGTCACGCGCTTGCGGAACACCCAGTACGTCCAGCCCTGATAGGCCAGCACGAGCGGCATGAACACGAGCGCCACCCAGCTCATGACCGTCAGCGTGTACGTCGAGCTCGACGCATTGGCGATCGTCAGGCTGTTCGCGGGGTCGTTCGACGCCGGCATCACGTCGGGGAAGAGCGAGGCGAACAGTGCGAACACAGCGGCGGCGACGGTGACCGCGAGGAGCGTGAACGCCACGCCCTCGGCGCCGCGGGCGTTCGCGAGCCAGCCGGCGATGAGGGCGACCGCGGCGACGGCCGCGAGGATCCAGAACCAGAGGCTCCCGTAGGCGAGGCCCGTCCAGACGAGGAACGCAGCGGCCACCACGATCGTGATGATGCCCGCACGCGCGGCGAGGCGGCGGGCGCGCTCGCGCAGTTCGCCCTCGGTCTTCAGCGAGACGAACACGACGCCGTGCGTGAAGAACAGCAGCAGGGTGGTGAGCCCGCCGAGCAGCGCATAGGGGTTCAGCAGGTCGAGCAACGTTCCCGTGTAGTTGTGGTCGGCGTCGAGCGGCACCCCCTGCACGATGTTGGCGAAGGCCACGCCCCAGAGCAGCGCCGGCACGGCCGAGCCGACGATGATCATGCGGTCGAACCACTGCTTCCACCGCGACTCGGGGCGCTGGTGTCGGTACTCGAACGAGACGCCGCGCGCGATGAGCGCGAGCAGGATGAGCAGCAGCGCGAGGTAGAAGCCCGAGAAGAGCGTCGCGTACCACTCGGGGAACGCGGCGAACAGCGCAGCCCCTGCCACGATGACCCAGGTCTCGTTGAGGTCCCAGACCGGGCCGATCGTGTTGATGAGCACGCGCCGGTCGACGTCGTCCCTGCCGAGGAAGGGCAGCGACATTCCGACGCCGAAGTCGAAGCCGTCGAGCACGAAGTAGCCGACGAAGAGGAACGCGACGATCCAGAACCAGAGCACCGTGAGATCCATGCTGATTGCCTCCTAGTACACCGTTGCTGCGGGTTCGTGACGACCGGTCTCAGGATCGGGCTCGCCGACCTCGGGTGGCCCCTTCTTGATGGCTCTGATCACGAGGCGTATCTCGACGACCGCGAGCGCGCCGTAGACGAGCGTGAATGCGATCAGCGAGATGAGCACCTCGAGGCCGGTCACGTTCGGTGAGACCGCCGACTCGGTGAACATCTGGCTGAACACGATCCACGGCTGCCGTCCCATCTCGGTGAAGACCCAGCCCACGATCATGGCGGCGAGTGAGAGCGGGAAGCTCCAGATCGCGATCTTCCACACCCAGCGCTGCTTCGGAAGCCGTCCCCTGCGGGTGAGCCACAGGCCGACCACGGCGACGAGCACGTGCGCCAGGCCGAGGCCGATCATCCAGCGGAACGACCAGTACGTGACCCAGATGATCGGCGTGTAGTCGCCCGGCCCGAAGAGCTCCTGGTATTGCGCCTGCAGGTCGTTGATGCCCTCGACGCACCCATCGAAGGTGTGCGTCGAGAGGAATGACAGCAGGTACGGCACGCGGATCGAGAACAGCTCGGTCGAGCCGTCGGGGGTTCCGAGCGTGAAGATCGAGAACGAGGCATCCGCACCGCAGACGGTGTCGTACGTCGCCTCGGCGGCAGCCATCTTCATCGGCTGTGTCGCGACCATGGCGAGACTCAGCTGGTCGCCGAAGATCGTGGTGAGCAGGCCCGAACCGACCATCACCCAGAGGCCGAACTTCAGGGCGGGCCGCATCGTGTCGAGGTGCTGGTTGCGGGCCAGGTGCCACGCCGCCGCGCTGATGACAAGGCCGGCCGCGACCATGAAGCTCGCCGCGATGGTATGCGGGAACGCGGCGAGGGCGACGGGGTTCGTGAGCAGGGCGCCGATGTCGACGAGTTCGGCACGGCCCTTCTCGGCGTTGATCTGGAACCCGACCGGATTCTGCATGAACGCGTTCGCCGCGATGATGAAGTACGCCGAGACGATCGACCCGATGGCCACGCACCAGATGGTCGCGAGATGCAGGCCGCGGGGAAGCTTGTCCCAGCCGAAGATCCAGAGGCCGATGAACGTCGCCTCGAAGAAGAACGCGAGCAGGCCCTCGAGGGCGAGCGGCGCGCCGAACACGTCGCCGACGTACCGCGAGTACTCCGACCAGTTCATGCCGAACTGGAACTCCTGCACGATGCCGGTCACGACGCCCATGGCGAAGTTGATGAGGAAGATCCCTCCGAAGAACCGCGTGATCCGCAGGTACTCGGCCTTGCCGGTGCGATACCAGGCGGTCTGGAACACCGCGGCCGTCGACGCGAGGCCGATCGTGAGGGGGACGAACAGGAAGTGATAGATGGTGGTGAGCCCGAATTGCCAGCGGGCGAGGAGGAGCGGGTCGAGCAATTCGTTCACGGATGCCCCTTTCACGACCTCAGTCGTCGAAGAATCGTTCTCTACACAGGGTAGGACACCTTTCTACACGGCGTAGAACAGTTCTCTCGATGACGATATTCTTGAGGCATGGCGAACCTCGGCGAACTCGAGCGCTCCGTGATGGACGTGCTGTGGTCGAGCGTCGCCGCCCTCACCGCCAACGAACTGCGCGACGCGCTCCCCGTGCGCGACGGCGAGCCGGGCAAGACGGTGGCCACGACCACGGTACTCACCGTGCTCTCGCGGCTCGAACGCAAGGGATTCGTCAGCCGGGCTCGCGACACCCGCCCGCACCGCTACCACGCGCTGCTCTCGCGTGAAGAGCACACCGCAGAGCTCATGCACGAGGTGCTCGACCGGTCGAGCGACCGCGACGCGGCGCTCGCGCGATTCGTCGGCACCGTCAGCGCCGGTGAGGCGGCGACGCTTCGCCGGCTGCTCGACGAACACGCCCGCCGCTGATCGTGCTCCTCGCCGCCGTCCTGCTCGGAATCCTCGCCGTCGCGCTGGCGTGGCCCGTGCCGGTCGCGCTTGCCCGCGCAGCCTGGCCCGCCCGCTTCCCCGCCGGTGCACTCGCGCTCTGGCAGGCCGTTGCGGTCGCCGGCGGCGTGTCGATGATCGGCAGCCTGCTGCTCTTCGGTGCAACGCCCGCCGGGTCGCTGCTCGGCGCGTGGGCGGTGCTTGCACCAGTGATCTTCACGGGACCCCTCCCGGCGGGGTTCGGCGTCGTGCACCTCGCGGCACTCACCCTCGCCGCCGGGCTCACGGTGCATCTCGCACTCAACCTCGCCGTCACGGCGGTTCGGGCCGAGCGCGAGCGACGACGCCAGCACCAGCTCATCGCACTCCTCGGAGACCCGATCCCGGGCCAGCCTCGCACCCGAGTGCTCGCGCATCCCGTGCCACTCGCCTATTGCGTGCCCGGAATCCGCACGGCCACGGTGCTCACCGACGGCTTGATCCAAGCCCTGCGCGCCGACGAACTCGCCGCGGTGATCGCGCACGAGCGCACGCACCTCGACCAGTTGCACCATCTCGTGCTCCTCGCCTTCCGTGCCTGGCACAGTGCGCTCCCCTGGTTCCCGATCGCGAATCGCGCCGAGCGTGCGGTCGCCCAACTGACCGAGATGCTGGCCGACGACGGCGCCCGGCGCGCAACGGGCGATGACGATTCGCTGCGCCGCGCCATCGTGCAGGTGGGCCTCGCCGGTGAGCCGGGCACCTACGCCGACGCGGGCGCGGTGAGCCCCGATCATGCGATGCTCGAGGCGCGGCTCGCCCGACTCGCGCCCTCGGCCGCGTAACCCTCGGAATCCCCCCACAGTGTGACGCGGCGCACCCGCGGCGTCGATACGCTCGAAGGATGAACGAGATCCTCACGTGGATCCTCGACACCGTCGAGAGCGTCGACCCGGTGATGCGCACGCTGCTCGCCGGGATCGGCATCATGCTCGAGACCTCGGTGCTCATCGGTCTCATCGTTCCCGGCGACACCATCGTGCTCGTCGCCTCGACCGCCGTCGACGGCGTCGCCGAGTACTTCGCCCTGACGTTCGCGGTCATCACGGGGGCGCTCATCGGCGAGAGCATCGGCTTCGCCATTGGACGATGGTTCGGCCCGCATATCCTGCATTCGCGGCTCGGCCGCAAGATCGGCGAAGACCACTGGCACCGTGCCCAGCGCTACCTCGACCGTCGCGGCGGGCCTGCGATCTTCATCTCGCGGTTCCTGCCGGTGCTGCACTCGCTCATCCCGCTCACCGTCGGCATGAGCACCATGCGATACCGGCGCTTCATCGCGTGGACCGTGCCGGCCTGCGTCATCTGGGCGTTCGCCTACGTCACGGTCGGATGGCTCGCCGCGGGCAGTTATCGCGAGCTGAGCCGCAGCCTGCACTGGGCCGGATACGTCTTCGTCGGCATCATCGCCGTGTTCCTGCTCATCGTGTGGGGCGCGAAGAAGCTGCTGATCCGCTCGGAAGCGAGGCATATGACGGCGATCGACGAGATCGGCCGACGCGACGACGACTTCGGCGACGATGTCGACGAACTCGACGTCGTCGGAATCGTCGCCGACGACGAAGGGCCGGATGCCGTGGCATCCGACCCTTCGAACCTCGACGCCGAGCGCTAGAAGAGCGATTTCTCGGCAAGCCAGTCGGTCGCGATCTGGTCGGCCGACTGCTGCTCGTCGACGCTGAGCGCGTTGAGCGCGACAAGGTCTTCGGCGGTGAGCGCGGCGCTCACCGTGTCGATGACCTCGGCGATCTCGTCGGTCACCTTCTCGCTCACGACCGGCACGACGTTCGAGGCGAGGAAGAGCCCCTCGGGGTCATCGAGCGTCACGAGATCGCTCGTGGCGATTGCCGGGTTGGCGCTGAAGATGTTGACGATCTGCACCTGGTCGTCTTGGAGGGCCTTGATGGTGAGTGGTCCGCCGCTGTCCTCGATCGGCGTGAACGCGACCTCGACGCCGTAGACCTCTTTCAGGCCGTCGGGACCGTAGGGTCTGGTCGCGAGCTCGGAGTTGCCGCCCAGGGTGAGCGGCGTCGTGACGTTCGCGAGGTCGGCGAGGCTCGTGACGCCGTTCGCGTCGGAGAACGCCTGCGTCACGTTGTACGAGTCCTGGTCGGTCGCGGGCGCCTGGTCGAGCACGCGCAGACCCTCGGGCAGCGACGTTTCGAGCTCGGCGTACACGTCGTCGCTCGTCGTGGCCGTGGTGTCGGGAACGTAGAACTGCAACAGGTTGCCCGTGTACTCGGGGAACACGTCGATCGCGCCGCTCTCGATGTCGGGGATGTACACCTCGCGCTGGCCGATGCGGAACTGGCGGTCGACCGTGTGGCCGTTCGCCTCGAGCGCCTGAGCATAGATCTCGGCGATGATCTCGTTCGAGTAGTAGTCCTGCGAGCCGACGACGATCGTCTCTGATGACCCGCCGCCGTCTGTCGATTCGCCGTCGAGCGGATCGCCGGACGCACACCCTGCCAGGGCCAGTGTCGCCCCGACCGCGACCGCCGCGATGGCGACGAGCCGGCCTCTTCCTGCTGTGATCATTCTGGATTCCCTTCATGGATGGGTTGCCCCACGACCGCTCGCGACCGGGTCGGCCGGGAGCGGAGATCGGTGATACGGCTCGCGCGCACTCCCGCAGGAACGACGCGCCGCTGCGTCAATGCGAGGATGCCGTCGGCCACGAGCGCGAGCAGGATGACGAGGATCGACCCCCCGAGCATCTCGGCGTAATCACGGGTCTTCAGGCCCGCGAAGATGAATCGGCCGAGCCCGTCGTCGGCGATGTAGGCCGCGAGGGTCGCGGTGGCGATGATCTGCAGCGTCGCCGAACGGATGCCGCCGACCACGATCGGCATGCCGAGCGGAAGCTCGACCCTGCCGACGATCTGCGACTCGCGCATGCCCACCGCACGAGCCGCGTCGATCGTGCGACGGTCGACCGACTCGAATCCCGCGTAGGCACCCGCGAGCAAAGGCGGGATGGCGAGGATGACGAGCGCGATGATCGGTGCGGCGAGGCCGATGCCGATCCAGATGCCGAAGAGCGTGAGCACGCCGAGCGTGGGCAGCGCCCGGAGCCCGCCCGAGATTCGCACAGCCGGCTCGCGGCCTCGGCCGGTGTGGCCGATGAGGGCGCCCGTGGGAAGCGCGATCGCCGACGCGATGAGCAGCACCACCGCGGTGATCCACACGTGCTCCCAGATGCGTTGCGGAATGCTGCCCGGGCCGCTCCAGTTCGCGGGATCGAGGATCCATGCGATGGCGTCGATGAAGAGGTTCATACGGTGTCCGCCTGTTTCACCGGCGTCGACAACCGAGCTCGACTCGTTGCGGCATCGGCGCGCGACCACGGCATGAGCAGACGCCCTCCCACGACGCACAGCCAGTCGAGCACGAGGGCGAGCACGATCGTCGCGACGATGCCCGTGAGGATCTCGGCCTGGATGCCGCGCTGGAATCCGTCGGTGAAGAGGCTGCCGAGACTCTCGACGCCGATCACCGCGCCGACCGTGGCCAGGCTCACGGTGCTGACGACGACCACCCGCAGGCCCGAGAGCAGCACGGGCCCGGCGAGCGGCAGTTCGACGCCCCAGAAACGACCGGCCGCCGAGTAGCCGATGGCGGTCGCCGACTGTCGCACATCGGGTTCGACCGCGTCGAAGGCGTCGGCGGCGGTGCGCACGATGACGGCGATGCCGTAGAGGGTGAGTGCGATGACCAGGTTCACGGGCGAGCGCAGGGCGAGCCCGGTGATCGGCGGGAGGGCGACGAACAAGGCCAGCGACGGAATCGCGTAGAGGAGCGCGCACAGCGACAGCAGCACACCGCGCGACCAACGGTAGCGGTGCGCGAGCCAGCCGATCGGCACTGAGATCACGAAGCTCAGTATGATCGCGGGCACCGACAATGCCAGGTGCACGAGTGTCAGTTCGCCGACCAGGTCGAGGTTCGACCAGAGCCACGTCACGAGGCGAGTACCCCAGCCGCCCGGCCGTCACCGTCGACGACGACGCGCCGCCCCCCGACATCGGTGATGTGCAGCGCACGCTTGCCGCGGTCGGCGCCGACGAACTCGGCGACGAACTCATCGGCGGGGTTCGCGAGGATCTCGGTCGGTGAGGCCGCCTGCAAGATCTTGCCGCCGTGCTGCATGATGACGACCTGGTCGCCGAGCAGGAACGCCTCGTCGATGTCGTGCGTGACGAACACCACCGTCTTGCCGAGCTCGCCCTGCAGTCGCAGCAACTCCTGCTGCAATTCGGCGCGCACGATGGGGTCGACGGCGCCGAACGGTTCGTCCATGAGCAGGATGTTCGGGTCGACCGCGAGGCCCCGCGCGACGCCCACGCGCTGCTGCTGTCCACCCGACAGCTGGCTGGGGTACCGATCGGCCAGCGACCGGTCGAGTCCCACCGTGTCGAGCAGTTCGCGCGCATGGTCGTAGGCCTCGCGCTTGCGGACACCCCGCAGCAGCGGCACGGTGGCGATATTGTCGATGACCTTGCGGTGCGGCAGGAGCCCCGAGTTCTGCATCACGTAGCCGATGCTGCGACGGAGCGCGACGGGCTCGCGCGTCGCAACGTCGGTGCCGTCGATGAGCACTTGTCCGGATGTCGGGTCGACCATGCGATTGATCATGCGAAGCAGCGTGGTCTTGCCCGAACCCGACGAGCCCACCAGCACCGTCGTCGTATGGGGTGGAATGACGATGTCGACGTCGGCCACGGCGAGCGTGCCGTCGCGGAACCGCTTGGACACGCTTCGGAATTCGATCATGCTGCCCCATCCCCGCCGGGCGACGTTCGCTCGATCGGCGGATACCAGCCAAACACCATTCGAACGCCGAGGCAACGCAGGAGTGGCGGCGTGGCGTTAGGCGCCGGGGCGCGACATCAGGCGCCGTCGGGCGCCCCGTCAGGCCGCGTTGCTCTCGGTGCGCACGGCGCCGAGGTGCTCTGCGAGGTAGTCGTGCACGAGGCGGCGGGCCTCTTCGAGGTATCGCTCGTCGCCTTCCTCGTCACGCTCGAACGCGCGACTGATCAAGGCGTCGCCGACCTCCATTGCCACTCCCAGCCGGAAGCGAAGCTCGTCGGCGTCGATGTCGCCTCCGAACTCCGCTTCGATGAGGCGGGTCAGGCGGTGAGCCATCTCAGGCTCGACGTCATTCTCGGCGAGTTCGCGCTGCCCGCCGTGCACGACGCTGAACCCCGGTTCATCACGGTACATTCCAGCGCCGACCGTCATCGAGAGGTCGATGACCGACCACCACGTCTCGAGTTCGGTGCGTGCGATCTCGTCGGCGAGGCGTTCGCGGAACCGGCGCACTGAGCGTTCGCGCAGGGCGTGCAGCACCGCGACGCGGTCGGGGAAGTAGCGGTAGACGGTGCCGATCGAGGCACCTGCGCGCTCAGCGACCATCTGCGTCGTCAGTCGCTCGAAACCTGACTCGTCGACGATCTCGGCGGCCGCGTCGAGCAGCGCGTCGAGCCGCTGACTGCTGCGGCGTTGCGTCGGCTCGGTGCGGACTGCTCGCTTGCGGCTCGGATCGGCCCCAAGGATCAGGTCGACATTAGACACGAAACCTCCTCAGTTGCGGCTTCATACTACTCGGAGGCGCGGGGCGCTTCGGACAACCCGCGGTTTCGCGCCCCACGGGGCGCCCATGACAGACTGAGTGGATGCCGGCGAGCTCCCCCAACCCGACCGGATCCCCCGAACCCCCGGTACGCCACCGTGCCGCGCGCATCGAGGACTGGATCCACGACATCAGGGAACGCTGGGCACGCCGGCGCGGTCACGTGCCGACCGTCGTTCCGTACACCGGGTACGGGTCGACCGAGTGGGTGCGCGTCTTCTGCCGAGTGCTGCTGAGCCGCCCGGTCGCGCCCGACGAGCGTTCGAAACGTCGCCGACGACGCGGCGAACAGGGCATCCGCGGCTGGCGCAGCTTCACGAGCGTGCCGGTCGGCGATGTGCCGGTCGTCATCGAGATCGGCGGCGCCCGCATCGAGGTGCTCGCCGACCGCGGGGGCGTCGTCGACACCCGTATCCCCGTGGTGCTGACCCCCGGATGGCACGAGGCGCGGTTGCACACCGAGGGATCGAAGGTCGCTGAGGCACCGATCCGCATCGTCGGGCCCGATGTCGACTTCGGCATCATCTCCGACGTCGACGACACGGTCATGGTGACCGCGCTGCCGAGGCCGCTGCTCGCGTTCTGGAACACCTTCGTGCTCGACGAGCACGCCCGGATCCCCACACCCGGCATGGCCGTGCTCTTCGAACGCCTCGCCCGCGCGCACCCGGCCTCGCCGGTCATCTACCTCTCCACCGGCGCGTGGAACGTGGCGCCGACGCTCACGCGATTCCTCTCACGAAACCTCTACCCCGCCGGCCCCCTGCTGCTCACCGATTGGGGGCCGACGCACGACCGGTGGTTCCGCAGCGGCCGCGACCACAAAGAACAGAACCTCCGGCGCCTGGCCGACGAGTTCCCCGATGTGCGCTGGCTGCTCATCGGTGACGACGGGCAGCACGACGAAGACCTCTACGCGCGCTTCGCCGCCGAGCACCCCGGGCGGGTCGCCGCGGTCGCGATCCGGCGCCTCTCCGCCGGCGAGGCGGTGCTCGCCGGCGGTCGTACCAAGGCCGAGCAGCACGGCGCCGACGTGCCCTGGGTGTCGGCGAGCGACGGCTCGCGCATCGCCGATCAGCTCGCCGAGGTCGGCGTGCTCTGACGCCGCCGGCGCGCCAGCCCGCGGTTGACCTGCCTCGCCCAGAGCGGGCCGCGATAGATGAATGCCGTGTAACCCTGCACGAGGGTCGCGCCCGCATCGAGCCGCTGCTGCACGTCAGCGGCCGTCTCGACGCCGCCGACCGAGATCACGCAGAGGTCGGCCGGCACGTTCGCGCGCACGACCTGCAGCACCTCGAGCGACCGCTGCGCGAGCGGCGCCCCAGAGAGACCGCCGGCGCCGATGTCGGCGACTACGGATGCCGCTACACGGAGCCGCTCGCGAGAGATCGTCGTGTTCGTCGCGATGATGCCGTCGAGCCCGAGTCGTACGACGAGTTCGCAGATGCGCACGATGTCGGCGTCGTCGAGGTCTGGCGCGATCTTCACGAGCAGGGGCGTCGTGCCTGCGGCCGCGCGCACGGCCTCGAGCAGGGGCGCGAGCGCGTCGAGTTCCTGCAGTCCGCGAAGTCCGGGAGTGTTGGGGGAACTCACGTTCACCACGAGGTAGTCGGCATACGGTGCGAGCAGTCGAGCACTGCGCTCGTAGTCGCCGATGGCGTCGTCGACCGCGGTCACCCTGCTCTTGCCGATGTTGATGCCGAGCACCGGCCGGTGGGTGCGGCGCGCGAGCCGCGAGAGACGCCCGGCAGCGGCATCCGCACCGCCGTTGTTGAAGCCCATGCGATTGACGAGGGCACGATCGCCGACCAGTCGGAAAAGTCTCGGAGCCGGGTTGCCGGGCTGTGCGATCGCGGTGATCGTGCCCACCTCGACGTGTCCGAAGCCGAGGTTGCCGAGGCCGCGCACCGCGACGCCGTCTTTGTCGAATCCGGCGGCGATACCGAACGGCGACGGGAACGTGAGCCCGAGCGCCTCGACCGCCAACGCGGGGTCGGGCCCGGTGAAGCGCTCGACCAGGCGGCCGACGCCCAAGGTCGGAAGGGCGCGGATGAAGCGGAACGCCAGGTGGTGGGCGGCTTCGGGGTCCATTCGCGAGAGGAACGCGGAGAAGAGGAGTCGATACATGCCGGACTCAGGCTATCGGAGCCGTCGAGGTGGTGGCGTCGCTCACTCGACGGGCCGCGCCGGAAGGCGCCCGTGCTCGGCCCGCAGCTGCTCGATCGCCCCCTCGAAGTCGTCGAGCGAGTCGAACGCCTGATAGACGCTGGCGAACCGCAGGTAGGCCACCTCGTCGAGCTCACGCAGCGGCGAGAGGATCGCCAGGCCGATGTCGTTCGCCTCGATCTGCGACGCCCCCGTCGACCGGATGGTCTCTTCGACCTTCTGTGCGAGCACCGCGAGGTCGGAGTCGGTGACGGGCCTGCCCTGGCAGGCCTTCTTGACCCCCAGCACGACCTTCTCACGACTGAACGGCTCGATGACGCCGCTGCGCTTGATGACCGAGAGGCTGGCCGTCTCGGTCGTCGAGAACCGTCGGCCGCATTCGGGGCACTGCCGACGACGGCGGATCGAGAGCCCGTCGTCGCTCGTACGCGAGTCGATCACGCGGGAGTCGGGGTGACGGCAGAACGGGCAATACATGGTGCCCCCAGCCTAGCGGCGAGCAGTCACGCGAAGCGCGCCGTGACCGCCTCGCCGTGCGCGGGCAGGTCTTCTTCGGCCGACAACGCCTCGATCACGGGAGCGACCTCGCGCAACGCGGCGGCGTCGTAGCGCACGACCTGTTGCGGACGGAGGAAGGTGGCCGCCGAGAGCCCGGCCGCGTACCGGGCCTGACCTCCGGTGGGCAGCACATGGTTGGAGCCCGCGGCGTAGTCACCGAGGCTCACCGGCGAGTACGGTCCGACGAAGATGGCTCCGGCGTTCTCGATGCCGGCGAGCACCGCGTCGGCGTCGCGCACCTGGATCTCGAGATGCTCGGGTCCGAACGCGTTCGCGAAGGCGACGGCCTGCTCGAGGTCGTCGACGAGCACCACGGCCGACTGCACACCCTCGACCGATGCCCGAACCCGAGCGGAGTGCTTCGTGGCGGCGACCCTCGCCGTCAGTCGCTCGACGACGCGAGCAGCGAACTCGGGCGAATCGGTGACGAGCACGGTTGCGGCGAGCTCGTCGTGCTCGGCCTGGCTCACGAGATCGGCGGCGACGAAGTCGGCGTCGGCCGAATCGTCGGCGATGACGAGGATGTCGGTGGGACCGGCTTCGGCGTCGATGCCCGTGACGCCCTGCACAAGCCGTTTCGCGGCCGCGACGTACACATTGCCGGGGCCCGTGACACGCTGCACGGGATCGAGCCCGAGGCTCGGCACCCCATAGGCGAAGGCACCGATCGCGCCCGCGCCGCCCATGGCGTACACCTCGGTGATGCCGAGGAGCGCCGCGACGCCCGCGACCGTGGGATGCACTCGCCCGCCGAACGCCGCCTGCGGCGGTGAGGCGAGTGCGATGGATCGCACCCCGGCGACCTGTGCCGGGACGACGTTCATGACGACGCTCGAGGGGTAGACGGCCTTGCCGCCGGGCACGTAGAGGCCCACGCGGCCGACAGGCTGCCAGCGCTGCTCGATGACGGCGCCGTTGCCGAGTTCGGTCGTCTCGGGGGCAGGCACCTGCGCGGCGCTCGCGGCGCGCACACGATCGATGGTGCGCTCGATCGCGGCGCGGATCTCGGGGGCGAGTTCGTCTCGCGCACGCTCGAGCTCACCGGCGGGCACGCGCAGATGCGGCGGGCGCACCCGGTCGAGCCGCTCGGCCTGCTCGATGAGTGCCGCCTCGCCGTGCTCGCGGACGGCGTCGATGAGCCCGCGCGCCGGCTCGAGCGCGGCCGAGACGTCGGTCGCGGCGCGCGGCACGAGGGCGAGCAGCTCGCTCGGCGACGGACGGGTTGCGCGCAGGTCGATCGTTCTCAGCATGACCGCTCCAGCCTATCGAGAGGCGCGACCCGGCGTGCCGAGCGCGTCACACGAGGCAGTTCGGCCCGAGCAGGCTCTTCAACTCGCCGTAGAAGTCGGCCGTGACGCGCACCGGATACGGCAGCTCGAACAGCCGAGCCGTTCGGCCGCGGATGAGCCGCAACCGCACCTCGGTGTCGCCCGCGTGGCGGATCAGCACGTCGCTCAGGGCGGTGATCGTGCCGGTCGTGGCGCGGATGTCGGGCAGCGAGATGACCACCGGACCCGATTCGTCTCCTTGGCCGAGGTCGGGCGTGAACACGCTGTAGGCGTGCAGGTTCATGCCGTCGTCGCGCATGCTCACCCGGCCGCGTACGACCGCGATCGAGTCGGCCTGCAGACCCGGCGCGAACTCCTGGTAGGCCTTGCCCATGAACATGACCGTGATCTCACCCGAGAAGTCCTCGACCTGGATCATGCCGTACTGGTTGCCGCTCTGCCGTGCCACGCGGTGCTGCACGCTCGTGACGAGCCCGGCGATCGTCACGGTATCGCCGTCTTGCGTGGCGTCTGAGCCCATGAGCTCGGTGATCGTCGTCGACGCGTGCTTCGCGAGCGGCACTTCGAGTCCGGCGAGCGGATGATCGGAGACGTACAGCCCGAGCATCTCGCGCTCGAATGCGAGCTTGTCGCGCTTCGACCACTCGGGCCGGTCGGGAACGAGCGACACGGGCGCCGAGTCGACCTCGGCGAGCAGCGAGTCGAAATCGAATCCGGCCTGGCCCGTCGCCTCGACACGCTTCTCGCCGACCGACGATTCGACCGCGCTCTCGTGGATCTCGACGAGCGCGCGCCGTGTTGCACCGAGCGAGTCGAAGGCGCCCGCCTTGATGAGCGACTCGACGGTGCGCTTGTTCGCGACCTGCAGGGGCGACTTCTTGAGGAAGTCGTGGAACGACTCGAAACGACCCTTCTCGTCGCGGGCGGCCCGGATGGCGTCGACGACGTTGAAGCCGACGTTGCGCACCGCGCCGAGGCCGAACCTGATGTCGTCGCCGACGGCGGCGAAGTAGCCGATCGACTCGTTGACGTCGGGCGGAAGCACCCTGATGCCCATGCGGCGGCACTCGTTGAGGTAGAGCGCGAGCTTGTCACGCGCGTCGCCGACGCTCGTGAGCAGCGCGGCCATGTACTCGGCCGGGTAGTGCGCCTTGAGGTAGGCCGTCCAGTAGCTGAGCACGCCGTAGGCGGCCGAGTGCGCCTTGTTGAACGCGTAGTCGGAGAACGGCAGCAGGATGTCCCAGAGGGTCTTGATCGCGGCCTCGGAGAAGCCGTTGGCCTTCATGCCGCCCGAGAAGCCCTCGTACTGCTTGTCGAGCTCGGACTTCTTCTTCTTGCCCATCGCACGGCGCAGGATGTCGGCCTGGCCGAGGGAGAACCCGGCGACGCGCTGTGCGATCGCCATGACCTGCTCTTGGTAGATGATGAGGCCGTAGCTCGTGTCGAGGATGTCTTTCAGGGGTTTCTCGAGCTCGGCATGGATCGGCGTGATGGGCTGCAGCCCGTTCTTTCGCAGGGCGTAGTTGATGTGCGAGTTCGCGCCCATCGGCCCCGGTCGGTACAGCGCGATGACGGCCGAGATGTCCTCGAAGTTGTCGGGCTTCATCTGCCGCAGCAGCGACCGCATCGGCCCGCCGTCGAGCTGGAACACGCCGAGCGTGTCGCCGCGTGAGAGCAGCGCGTAGGCCTCGGGGTCGTCGAGTGCGAGGTCTTCGAGCACGGGCCTGAAGCCGCGGTTGGCCTCGATGTTGTCGAGGGCGTCGTCGATGATCGTGAGGTTGCGCAGCCCCAGGAAGTCCATCTTGATGAGGCCGAGCGACTCGCACGCCGGGTAGTCGAACTGCGTGACGATCTGCCCGTCTTGCTCGCGCTTCATGATCGGGATGATGTCGATCAGGGGGTCGCTCGACATGATGACACCGGCGGCGTGCACGCCCCACTGGCGCTTCAGGTTCTCGAGGCCGAGCGCCGTCTCGAAGACCGTCTTGGCCTCGGCGTCGGTTTCGATGAGGGCACGGATGTCGCCGGCCTCTTTGTAGCGCGGATGCTTCGTGTCGAGGATGCCCGAGAGCGGGATGTCTTTGCCCATCACCGCCGGCGGCATCGCCTTGGTGAGTTTCTCGCCCATGCCGAACGGGAACCCGAGCACGCGCGACGAGTCCTTCAGGGCCTGCTTCGCCTTGATCGTTCCGTAGGTGACGATCTGGGCGACCCGCTCGTCGCCGTACTTGTCGGTGACGTACTTGATGACCTCCCCGCGACGACGCTCGTCGAAGTCGACGTCGAAGTCGGGCATCGAGACGCGGTCGGGGTTGAGGAACCGCTCGAAGATGAGTCCGTGCGCCAGCGGGTCGAGGTCGGTGATGCGCATCGCGTAGGCAGCCATCGAGCCGGCGCCCGAACCGCGGCCCGGCCCGACGCGGATGCCGTTGTTCTTCGACCAGTTGATGAAGTCGGCGACGACGAGGAAGTAGCCGGGGAACCCCATCTGCAGGATGACGCCCACTTCGTAGTCGGCCTGCTTGCGCACCTCGGCGGGGATGCCGCCGGGGTAGCGCGCCGCCAGTCCACGATCGACCTCTTTGACGAACCAGGTCTCTTCGCTCTCGCCCTCGGGCACCGGGAAGCGCGGCATGTAGTTGGCGTTCGTGTTGAACGCGACGTCGCAACGCTCGGCGATGAGCAGCGTGTTGTCGCATGCATCGGGGTGATCGCGGAACACGTGCCGCATCTCGGCGGCGGTCTTGAGGTAGAAGTCGTCGGCGTCGAACTTGAAGCGGTTCGGGTCGTCGAGCGTCGATCCCGACTGCACGCACAGCAGTGCGGCGTGGCTCTTGGCGTCGTGGGCGTGCGTGTAGTGCAGGTCGTTGGTGGCGACGAGGGGCAGGTCGAGTTGGTTCGCGAGGCGCAGCAGGTCGCCCATGATGCGCTTCTCGATGCCGAGGCCGTGGTCCATGATCTCGGCGAAGTAGTTGTCGCGCCCGAAGATGTCGCGATAGTCGGACGCCGCCTTCACGGCCTCGTCGTATTGCCCGAGCCGCAGGCGCGTCTGCACCTCGCCCGAGGGGCAGCCGGTCGTCGCGATGAGCCCCTCGGAGCACTGCGACAGCAGTTCACGATCCATGCGCGGCTTGAAGTAGTAGCCCTCGATCGACGCCCGGCTCGAGAGCCGGAACAGGTTGTGCATGCCCGCTGTCGACTCCGACAGCAACGTCATGTGGGTGTACGCGCCCGAGCCCGACACATCGTCGCCGCCGCCCGAACCCCAGCGCACGCGCGTCTTGTCACCGCGGTGGGTGCCGGGGGTGATGTAGGCCTCGGTGCCGATGATCGGCTTGATGCCGGCGTCGGTCGCCTGCTTCCAGAAGTCGTAGGCGCCGAACACGTTGCCGTGGTCGGTGACCGCGACCGCGGGCATTCCCTCGTCTTTCGCGGCCTGGATGAGTTCCCCGACCCTGGCTGCGCCGTCGAGCATCGAGTACTCGCTGTGCACGTGCAGGTGGACGAAGGAATCGGCGGCCACGGGGCTCCTCATGATGCTGCGAGGTGGGTGTTCGGGGGGGTGCTCCGAGTCTACGGTGAGCGACCCACGTCGCCGGCGGGTCTGGTGGCGCGTCGGCCTCAGTCGCCGCGCAACATCTCGAGCGCCCTCGCGAGGTCGGCCGGATAGTCGGACTCGAACGTGGTCCACTCCCCCGTGCCCGGGTGCGTCAGCGAGAGCGCCTTCGCGTGCAGCCACTGCCGCTCGAGGCCCAGCCTCGCTGACAGGGTCGGGTCGGCGCCGTACATCGCGTCGCCGGCGCACGGATGCCGCTGCGCAGCCATGTGCACCCGGATCTGGTGCGTGCGACCGGTCTCGAGGTGCACTTCGAGCAGCGACGCGTACGGGAACGCTTCGAGCGTCTCGTAGTGGGTGACCGCGTGCTTGCCGTCGGCGGTGACGGCGAACTTCCACTCCGACCGCGGGTGGCGGCCGACGGGTGCGTCGATCGTGCCGACCAGCGGGTCGGGGTGACCCTGTACGACCGTGTGGTAGATCTTCTCGACCTCGCGGTCGTGGAACTGGCGCTTCAGCTCGGTGTAGGCGCGCTCGGACTTCGCGACCACCATGAGCCCGCTCGTGCCGGCGTCGAGCCGGTGCACGACGCCCTGACGCTCGGGGGCGCCCGACGTCGAGATGCGGAACCCGGCGGCGGCCAGTGCACCGACGACAGTCGGCCCATGCCAGCCGAGCGAGGGATGCGCGGCCACACCGGCCGGCTTGTCGACGACGACGAGGTCGTCATCGTCGTGCACGATGCCGAGGTCGGGCACGGCGATCGGCTCGATCTCGAGCGTGCGGGGCGGCTCCCAGCTCACCTCGAGCCAGCTTCCGGCACGCAGCCGGTCGGACTTGTCGACGGGTGCCCCGTCGACGAGCGCCCCGCCGGCTGATGCGATCTCAGCCGCGAGCGTTCGCGAGAACCCGAGCAGCTTCGCGAGGCCCGCATCGACGCGTGTACCGTCGAGCCCGTCGGGAACGGGAAGCGACCGGTGCTGCATCAGGACTCGGTCGCGAGGTGCGGGTTCGCGGTCGGCGCGGGGCCGTCACCGGGGGCCGTCTCGCCCACCGGCTCGGTGGCGTGGTCGGCGCCCTGATGCTTCGCCGCCCTGACCTCACGCGTGCCGTCGAGCCCGACGCCGCGGATGGTGAGGAGCATGAACAGCACCATGCTCGACACGATGGCGATGTCGGCGATGTTGTAGATCGCCGGGATGAGCCACGGCGTCGCGATGAAGTCGATCACGTGGCCGAGTCCGATGCTCGGTTCGCGGAACAGCCGATCGGTGAGGTTGCCGAGTACGCCGCCGAGCAGCAACCCGAAGACGAGCGCCCACGCCACGGAATGGATGCGCCGCGCGAACCACACGATGAAGGTGATCACGCCGGCGGCGAGGATCGTGAAGATCCACGTCATGCCGCTCGCGAGCGAGAAGGCCGCCCCCGGATTGCGAACGAACTGCCACTGCAGCACGTTGCCCAGCACTGGAACGATCTCACCCTCGGTGAGATTCGTGACCACGAGGTACTTGCTCAACTGGTCGAGGCCGTACGCCGCAAGCGCGGCGCCGGCCAAGACCAGAAGCGCAGTGGTGGTGCCGACCTTGGCGGCGCGCTCAGCCTCCAAAGCCCTGGAAGGTCGGTGCCGGCTGCTCGGCGCCGACCGGCGACGAGAAGCCCTGGTTGCCCGAGACCGAGACCGGTGCGGCGGTGTCGAGCTCGCGCAGCTGACCCTCGATGTAGCTCTTCAGCTTCTGGCGGTAGTCACGCTCGAAGGCACGGAGCTCGTCGACGCGCTTCTCGAGCGACAGGCGCTCCTGGTCGAGGATGCCCATCTGCTGGCGCTGCTTGGCCTCGGCCTCGGCGACGACGCGTGCGGCGGTGGCGTGGCCCTCGGCGATGAGCGCGTCGCGCTTCTCGACGCCCTCGCGGACGTGCTCTTCGTGCAGTCGGCGCGCGAGCTGCAGCAGGTTGGTGGTCGACGTCTGCTCATCGAGCTCGGACTGCGACGAGCCGATCTGCGTCGGCACGGCGACCGTGGGCGGCGGCGAGGCCGGCTCGCTGTAGACCGCGGCGGGCGCCGGGGCGGGCAGTGCGACTGCGGGCGCCGACGAGGCGTCGGAGGCCCGAGCCTCGGCTGCGGCCACGCGCTGGCGCAGCTCGTCGTTCTCTTGGTTCAACCGGCGCAGCTCGACGACCACTTCGTCGAGGAAGTCGTCGACTTCATCTTGGTCGTAGCCCTCCCGGAACTTCGTCGCCTGGAAGCGCTTGTTGACCACATCTTCCGGAGTTAGCGCCATGGCTTCCCACCCTCAAATCTGTCGAACGGTTCGATCACGTTCTGCTAACGGTAGCAAAGAGATCCTGAGAGTCGTGAGAGCCGAGTGTCTCGGTCTGTCACGAACTCAGGAGATCTTCACGCTGCGGCGGCTGCCGCGGCCAACCATGACACGACGGTCATGGCGATGATGACGACGAGCATCGCCAGGCTCCACCCGAGGTCGAGTGCAACCTGGCCGATGCGTATCGGCGGAACGAGCCGCCGGAAGAAACGCACCGGCGGATCAGTGACACTGTAGACGGCCTCGACCACGACGAGCCAGAAGCCTCGCGGGCGCCACGAACGATTGAACGTGCGCACGAGGTCGAGCACGAACCGCGCCCACATCACGAAGAAGTAGATGAGCAGCAGCGCGTAGAGCAGGTTCCAGACGATCAGCAGTGCGCCCACGGCGACTACGCGTGCGTGAAGAACGACGCCTCGACGTCGCCCTCTGCGTCACCCGTCTCACCCGAGACCACGACGTGCGCCGGCGACAGCAGGAAGACCTTGCTCGTGACGCGCTCGATCTTGCCGTGCAGCCCCTGGGAGAGCCCACTGGCGAAGTCGATGAGCCGACGGGCATCGCCGTCGGACATCTGCGAGAGGTTGATGATGACCGGGACTCCCTCACGGAAGGACTCGGCGATCACCTGCGCGTCACGATATTGACGCGGGTGGACGGTCAGTATCTCGTTCATCTCCGCCTGCGGGGTGCTCGGTTGGACTTGGTGCTTTCGCAGCGGCGTCACCGCTGCGCCGGTCTTGGGTGCGGGCGCCGGCGCGGCGTGTACGACGGGCGTGGGAGCGGGGGCCGGCGTACTCGCCTGCTGGTTCTCGTTCTCGAACTCCTCATCGGCGAGTCCGAGATAGACCATGGTCTTCTTGAGCGGGTTCGACATCGATGCCTCCGTCTGGGTTCCGTCTCTTCGAGGTTAACCGGCGACCGGCCGATTCCCGGTGATTGCGGTGCCGATCCGCAGGTGTGTCGCACCCTCCAGAATCGCATCGCGAAAGTCGTGTGACATCCCCATGGACAACGAGCTCGCGCCGGGGGCGAGCCGTTGGACGCGCTCCGAGAGCGTTCGCACTCGTGCGAACGCGGAGCGAGCCGGCTCGTCGAGCGGCGCGACCGCCATGAGGCCGAGCAGCGTGAGACCGGGTGTGTCGAGCACGCGCTCGACGAGCGGTTCGAGCGCTTCGGGCGCGACGCCGCCGCGGCCGGGATCGTCGGTGAGATTCACCTGCACGAAACAGTCGACGGATGCCTCGTCGGAGCGCAGCGCGTCGACGAGGGCCGCACGATCGACGGAATGGATGGCCGTCGCGTACGCTCGCACGTGCTTCGCCTTCTTGCTCTGCAGTTGCCCCACGAAATGCCAGCGCACGCCGAGCCCTTCGAGCTCTGCCGCCTTGGCCTGCGCCTCCTGGTGGCGGTTCTCGCCGACGTCGAGCACACCGAGCGCGGCCAGTTCGGCGACGAGCGACGCCGGCTGGAACTTCGTCACCACGATGGTGGTGATTTCGGATGCCTCGCGCCCGGCCTCGGTCGCGGCATCCGCGATGCTCATACGCACGTCGGCGAGACGGTCGGCGAGGCCGCTCATGCGTCTCGCCGCCCGTCGTCGTCGCGCCGGCTCACTTGAGGAAGTCGGGGATGTCGAGGTCGTCGTTGTCGTTGCCGAACGCGGGGTCCGAGACGATCTGGTCGGCCGTCGAGGTCTCGACCTCGCCCCAGTTCGCCGTCTCGACGAGTTCGTCGATGTCGATCTCGCCGATGACATCGGCGGCCGAGTCGCTGCCGAGCGCGGAGCCGCCGCCCCCGCCGACCGTCGCCCCGACCACCGCAGGCACGAAGTTCGTGCGGCGCGCCTCGACCGGCTTGGCGTTCGGCTCGCCGCCGTCGAAGCCGGCCGCGATCACGGTGACGCGCACCTCGTCGCCGAGGGTGTCGTCGATGACGGCACCGAAGATGATGTTCGCCTCGGGGTGCACCGCCTCTTGCACGAGGCGGGCCGCGTCGTTGATCTCGAAGATGCCGAGGTTCGAGCCGCCCTGGATCGAGAGCAGCACGCCGTGCGCGCCGTCGATCGACGCCTCGAGCAGCGGGCTCGCGACCGCGAGCTCTGCCGCCTTGATGGCACGGTCGGCCCCACGCGACGAGCCGATGCCCATGAGGGCGGAGCCGGCGCCCTGCATCACCGATTTCACGTCGGCGAAGTCGAGGTTGATCAGGCCGGGCGTGGTGATGAGGTCGGTGATGCCCTGCACACCGGCGAGCAGCACCTGGTCGGCGGTGGCGAACGCCTCGAGCATCGAGATGCCGCGGTCGCTGATCTCGAGCAACCGGTCGTTCGGCACGACGATGAGGGTGTCGACCTCTTCTTTCAGGCGCGCGACACCCTGCTCGGCCTGCGTCTGGCGGCGCTTGCCCTCGAATCCGAAGGGCTTCGTCACGACACCGATGGTGAGCGCGCCGATCGACTTCGCGATGCGCGCGACGACGGGAGCACCACCGGTGCCCGTGCCGCCGCCCTCGCCCGCCGTGACGAAGACCATGTCGGCGCCGGCGAGCGCCTCTTCGATCTCCTCGGCGTGGTCTTCGGCGGCGCGACGGCCGACCTCGGGGTCGGCGCCCGCGCCGAGTCCGCGAGTGAGGTCGCGACCCACGTCGAGCTTGACGTCGGCGTCGCTCATCAGCAGCGCCTGTGCGTCGGTGTTGATCGCGATGAACTCGACTCCGCGCAGGCCGAGTTCGATCATTCGGTTGACGGCGTTGACGCCGCCGCCGCCGATTCCGACGACCTTGATGACGGCGAGGTAGTTCTGGTTTGTCGACATGACCGGCCTTCCGTGCGAACTCTGAACCCTGAACCTCTAGTCGAAGGTTAAAGTTTTGCTGAGTATGCAATTCCTGAACTTGACGGTAGGCGCCCCGACACACCCTCCTCACAAGGCGCGCCCGCGTGTCGCGAACCGCACCGCAGACTCGCCGCCCCGAGCCGCCGATTCGGGGTTGACGCAGCGATCAGTACGTCACGGCGCTCTCGGGAGACGACACGTCGTAACCCGCCACCGAGTCGGGCGGCGCGACGGCCATGAGCCGCGAGAGCACCACCGCCTTCACCACCGACTCGCTCGCGCTGCCCCACAGCACGGGTACACCCCCTGCGAGCTCGAGCCTCACATCGTCGGCCGTCTCGGCCGAGGCCGCGACGAGTTGCGCACGCACATCAGCCGGAAGGCTGCGGACGACCGCCGCGACCGCCCGGAACCCGTCGCTCGCGGTGCCGCCGTCGACGGTGATGAGCGGCTGGCCCTCGGGTCGCTCGGCGGGTCGCTCGATCACGACGCCGGCGCCGTCGACGAGCGCCAGCCCGTCGTCCGCCTCGATCACGCCGACCGGAGTGCGCTCGACGATGCGCACGACGAGCGTGCCCGGCGGAATGGTCTCGGTCGAATAGGTCTCGATGAGCGAGAAGTCCGCGAGGGCGTCATGCACGGCATCGCGGGCGATCAGAGGCAGCGGAGTGCCGAGCTCGCCCTCGAACGCAGCGACGATCTGGGCCGCCGGGATGCGCTGCGCGCCCTCGACACGCACCTCGCGGAGCGCCATCAGCGGCGAGTACGCGCCCGCCACGACGCCGATGGTGACGAGCGCCACCGCTCCCCCGGCCACCGCCCACGCCATACGACGGCGGCGTGAGCGCTTCGTGAATCGACGCACCTCTTGGCGTTCGTAGCGGCGTCGCTCGCGCGCGGCCGCGGCGAGGGCGCGCTTGGCCGCCCTCGAGGCGCCCGGCGGGCTGGACGCCGCGCCATCGGCCGGCTCGCCCGCGCCGCCGTTCAGCGGGCCGAGCTCGATCGGTTCGGTCGTCACCCGGTCGGCATCGGAGACGCTCGCCTGATCGCGCGAGCGCACGGGCTGCGGCAGCGTTGGGATCGCCGACGAGGGCGCGGCCTCTGGCGGGACATCCGATCGCGTCGGCGACGGCGCAGACCCCGCGCCGGCGGGCCGCGGCCGTACCGCAGGCCGGTCGAATCCCTGCGGCCGTTTCACCGGCGGCTCACGGTCATTCGCGCTCCCGCTCGAGCGACGCGAGCAGCTGCGGCACGATGCGGTACACATCACCGCAGCCGAGCGTGATGACGAAATCGCCCTCGCGCGCGAGCTTCGCGGTGAGGTCGGCGGCCTGCTGCCAATCGGGCACGAATGCGACATGCGACGTGTCGGCGAACCGCTCGCTCACGAGCGCGCCGGTCACGCCGGGCACAGGGTCTTCACGCGCGCCGTACACATCGAGCACGACGGTCTCGTCGGCATACTGCTCGAGCACGTCGGCGAACTCTTGCGCGAACGCCTGCGTGCGGCTGTAGGTGTGGGGCTGGTGCACCGCGATGATGCGCCCCTCGCCCACCACGGTGCGCGCCGCAGCCAGGGCGGCGGCGACCTCGGTCGGGTGGTGCGCGTAATCGTCGTATACGCTCACGCCGCCGACGGTGCCGTGCAGCTCGAACCGGCGGCCGGTGCCGGCGAAGCGCGCGATGCCCGCGAGGGATGCCGCGGGGTCGAAGCCGAGGCCGACGAGCACCGCGAACGCACCGGCGGCGTTGATGGCGTTGTGGCGCCCGGGAATGCGCAGCGTCGCGCCATGATCGACACCGTCGTACGAGACCACGAACGACACCGGCCCGTCGGTCTCGATGGAGTGCACCCGCACCGTCGCATCGGCCGCCTCGCCGAACGTGACGACGTGCTCGTGCGAGAGCCGCTCTGCGACCCGCTTCGCCCCGGCGTCGTCAGACGAGATGACGACGAGCTCGCGGGCGCGGTCGGCGAAATCGACGAACGCCTGCTCGAACGCGACGCGCGAGCCGTAGTGGTCGAGGTGGTCGGGGTCGACGTTCGTGATGAGCGCCACCGCGGTGTCGTAGAGCAGGAACGAGCCGTCGGACTCGTCTGCCTCGACGACGAACAGGTCGTCGCTGCCTGCCGCCGACGAGACGCCGAGCTCTTCGATGACGCCGCCGTTCACGAAGCTCGGGTCGGCGCCGAGTGCCAGCAGGCCGGTGATGATCATGCCGGTCGAGGTGGTCTTGCCGTGCGCCCCCGCGACCGACACGAGGCGCTGCCCGGCGATCAACCAGGCGAGCGCCTGCGAGCGGTGCAGCACCGGCATCCCCCGCTCGAGGGCGAGCTGGTACTCGGGGTTGTCCTGCCAGAGCGCGCCGGTCACCACGAGCGCCTCGGCGTCGCCGACGTTCGCGGCGTCGTGGCCGATCGCGATCTCGGCCCCGAGTTCGCGCAGTGCGGCGATGTTCGCCGAGTCGCGCACGTCTGACCCGGTGACCCGATGCCCCGCGTCGATGAAGAGGCGCGCGATGCCGCTCATGCCCGATCCGCCGATGCCGACGAAGTGCACGGCGCCGAGCTCGGCGGGGATCTGGGCGGTGAGGTCGGGCTTGATGGTCACGTGGGGCGTTCTTCCTCGGGGTGCGGTCGCTGCGGGGGTCGGGTGGCCGGCGGGCCGATTCGTCGATCGGGCGGATATCGCGACATCCGCTCACTCCAACGTTACGCGCCTCGCGACCGGTCGCCGGCTGCCCCGCCGAGCGCGTCGTCGACGAGCGCCACCATGCGGTCGGTGCCGTCGAGCATGCCGGCGGATGCCGCGGCGCGCGCCATGCGGTCGACGCGTGCCGAATCGGCGGCCAGCGGCACGAGCTCGTCGCGCACCCACCCGGGCAGGAACCGGGCATCGTCGACGAGCACGCCGCCGCCGGCCTCGACCACGCCCGCGGCGTTGAACCGCTGCTCGCCGTTGCCGACGGGATACGGCACGTAGACGGCGGGAATGCCGAGGGCCGCGAGCTCGCTGACGGTCGCGGCGCCGGCGCGAGACACCGCGAAGTCGGCGATCGCGAGTGCGAGGTCCATGCGGTCGGCGTACTCGACCATGCGGTAGTCGGCGATGCCGGGGTCGGTCACCTCGGACTTCGCCCCCGTGATGTGCAGCACCTGCCACCCGGCACCGGTCAGCATGTCGGCGCTGTCGACCATCGTGCGGTTGATGCGGCGTGCGCCGAGCGATCCGCCGGTCGCGAGCAGCACCGGGCGAGCGGCGTCGAGCCCGAAGAACGCGGCGGCCTCGTCGCGCAGGGCGCCGCGATCGAGCTGCTCGATCTCGTGACGCAGCGGCATGCCGACGACGGTGGCGTGCGGCAACGGCGTTCCCTCGAACGCGACCCCGACGGCTGCTGCCGAGCGGGCGCCGAGCCGGTTGGCGAGCCCGGGCTTCGCATTGGCCTCGTGGATCGCGACCGGGACACCGGCGCGACGGGCAGCGAGGTAGGCCGGGGTCGAGACGTAACCGCCGAAGCCCACCACGACGTCGACGCGGCGCTCGTCGATGATGCGACGCACGTCGGCGACCGACGTTCGGAATCGTGACGGGAAGGCGACGGCCGCACGGTTCGGCCGCCGCGGGAACGGTACCTTCGCAATGGTCAGGAGCTCGTAGCCGCGGGCCGGAACAAGACGGGCCTCGAGTCCCTCGGCGGTGCCGAGCACGAGCACCTCGGCTTCGCGGTCGCGCTCGCGCAACCGGTCGGCGACCGCGAGCAACGGGTTCACATGGCCGGCGGTGCCTCCGCCGGCGAGCAGGTAGACGGTCATCTCGCCGCGCGCCCTGCCTTCGCCGCCTTGCGTGCAGCAGCGCGGGCGGCGGCGCGCGCCGGGGCGCCCGGGTCGCGCGCGACCGAGAGCACGATGCCGATCGCGAACAACGTCGTGAGCAGGGCCGTGCCGCCGGCCGAGACGAGCGGCAGCGGAACGCCGAGGATGGGGAAGACACCGAGCACGACACCGATATTGACACACGCCTGGCCGATGACCCAGACGAGCACCGCGGCCGTCGCGGCCTTCGCGAACGGCGTGCGCGCCGAGCGCAGCACACGTGCGAACGCGACGGCGAGCAGCACGAAGAGCCCGATCACGACGACCGCCCCGATGAGCCCGAGCTCTTCACCGATGATCGCGAAGATGAAGTCGTTGTCGGCAGCGGGCAGCCACGACCACTTGGCCGCCGAGTTGCCGAGGCCGACCCCGAATACGCCGCCGTTCGCGAGGGCATAGGTGCCGTGCTGGATCTGCCAGCACTCGTTGATCGCGTCGCCCGTGCCGCCCGCCTGGCAGTTGGCGTCGAGGAACGACATGATGCGGCGCATGCGGTTCTCGCTCGAGAGCGCGACAACGGTGAAGAGGGCGGCGGCGACGAGGATCGGCAACAGCAGCAGGCGCAACCGAACGCCGATGAGAAAGAGTGCGCCGAGCAGCATGCCGCCCATGATCATGACGGTGCCGAGGTCGCCACCGAGCAGCACGAGGCCGATCGCCGCACCGCCGACGAGCACGATCGGCAGGATTCCTCTCGTGAAGTCGTCGAGGTACTCCTGCTTCTTCGTCACGATGAGCCCGAGCCACATGACGAGCGCGACCTTGATGAACTCGGAGGGCTGGAACTGCACCGGTCCGATGGCGAGCCAGTTCGTGTTGCCGCCGACCTCGATGCCGAGCGGCGTGGCGACGACGAGCAACTGCAACGCGCACGAGGCGATCAGCACCGGCCACGCGATGCGCATCCACAACCGCTCGGGCATGCGGCTCGCGAGCAGCATCGCCGGCACGCCGACGACCGCGAAGACGGCCTGCCTGATGGCCTGGTCGAGGAACCCGCCGTCGACGATGTACGACTCCACGAGCGACGATGACAGCACCATGACGAGTCCGAAGACCACGAGGAAGAGCGTCGTGCCGAGCAGCAGGAAGTAGTCGGCCGACTCGACCCGGAAGACCCGGCCCAGTCGGATGCGGGCAGCCGAGATGCCCGAGGCCTCAGACTTCGCCGGGCGGGTCGTGCGGGGCGGAGTCGCCATCCGCCTCACCTCCCAGCATCGATCTGACCGCTTCGTGGAACCGCCTGCCGCGATCGCCGTAGTCGGCGAACTGGTCCATCGACGCCGCCGCGGGCGCGAGGAGCACGGTGTCGCCGTCCTCGGCGACCCCCGCGGCCAGCGCGACCGCGTCGGGCATCACCTGATCAGTGTCGGCCGCGGCGACCTCGAACACGGGCAGTTCGGGCGCGTGTCGCGCGAACGCGGCGACGAGCGCGGCCCGATCGGCCCCGATCACGATCGCCGCACGAAGCCGCGCGACATGAGCCGCGACGAGCGCGTCGACGTCGACGCCCTTCAGCAGGCCGCCGACGATCCACACGACCTTGCCGAACGCGGCAAGCGAGGCCTGCGCGGCGTGGGGATTCGTCGCCTTGGAGTCGTCGATCCAGCGGATGCCGCCGGCGAGGGCCACCGTCTCGATGCGGTGCGCGTCGAGCCGGAACTCGCCGAGCGCGTCGTGGATGACGCCTACCGGCACGCTGAACGACCGTGCGAGCGCCGACGCGGCGAGGATGTTCGCGACGACGTGCGGCGCAGTGAGGCCGCGTGGCTCGAGCTCGTCGAGCGACGTGATCTCGAGCGCTGCGTTGCGCCGGTCGTCGAGGAACGCACGGTCGCAGAGAATGCCGTCGACGACGCCGAAATCGCTCGGCCCCGGGACATCCAGCCCGAATCCGATCGCGCGGGCGCCCTCTTCGACCTCGGCGTCTTCGACCATGCGGCGCGTCGCCTCGTCGGCGCGGTTGTACACGCACGCGACCTTGGTGTTCTCGTAGACGGTCGCCTTCGCCGCCTTGTACGCGTCGAACGAACCATGCCAATCGAGGTGGTCGTCGGCGACGTTCAGCACGACGCTCGACCACGGGTGCAGCGCGCCGGGCCCGGTCTTCGGCAGGTGGTGCAGTTGGTAGCTCGAGAGCTCGACGACGAGCACGTCGAAGCCGCCCGGATCGCGCACCGCGTCGAGCACGGGCACGCCGATGTTGCCGCAGGGCGCTGCGCGCAGCCCGTTGGCGGCGAGGAACGTGGCGGTCATCTGCACCGTCGTGGTCTTGCCGTTCGTTCCCGTGACGAGGATCCACTCGGCGGTGTTCACCTTGTCGCGCACGCGCCAGGCGAGCTCGATGTCGCCCCACACGGCGACACCGGCGCCGGCCGCCCACTCGAGCGCGGGGTGGTCGGGGTGGAATCCGGGTGAGACGACCATCACCTCGGGTGCGAACGCCACGAGTTCGGCGGGCACGACGTCGAGCGGATGCCGCAGCAGGCGCGCCCCGATGACGTCGAGGATTCTCGCCCGGTCGTCGTCGACCTCGGGCGCGATGACGAGCACGTCGGCCCCGAGCTCGGTGAGCGTGTCGGCGACGGCGAATCCGGTGACCCCGAGGCCGAGCACGGCGACCCTGAGGCCGGCCCAGTCGGCGTGCCAGCTGGTCAGCGCGTCGAGCCGCGACGCGTTCGAGGCGGGCGTATCGCCCATCAGCGCTGCAGCCACTCGAAGTAGAACGCGCCCACGCCCGCGGCGACGAACAGGCCGCCGATGATCCAGAAGCGCACGACGATCGTGACTTCGGCCCAGCCCTTCAACTCGAAGTGGTGATGGATGGGGCTCATCAGGAAGATGCGCTTGCCGCGCGTGAGCTTGAAGTACGCCCGCTGCACGATGACCGAGCCGGTCTCCATGACGAACAGGCCGCCGATGATGACCACGAGCAGCTCGGTGTGGCTGACGATCGCGAGAGCGGCGAGCGCGCCGCCGAGGGCGAGTGAGCCGGTGTCGCCCATGTAGATCTTGGCCGGGTTCGTGTTCCACCAGAGGAATCCGATGAGGCCGCCGACGATCGCGGTCGCGACGATGGCGATGTCGAGGGGGTCGCGCACGTCGTAGGCGCGATAGGCGTCGCTCGGGTTCAGGTTCGGGCTGAAGAGCGACTGGTTGAACTGCCAGAAGCCGATGATGACGAACGACCCGATCGCGAGGATCGAGGCGCCGCCGGCGAGGCCGTCGAGCCCGTCGGTGACGTTCACGCCGTTCGAGGCGGCGACGGTGATCAGGCAGATCCATGCGACGTAGAGGATGATGCCGACGACCGTGCCGAACACCATGAAGTCGAGCGGCAGGTCGCGGATGAACGAGATCTTCGTGTTCGCCGGCGTGATGCCCTGCTCACTCGGGAACTGCAGCGCCAGCAGCGCGAAACCCGCGGCGATGACCACCTGCCCGAGCACCTTCGCCCAGCCGCCGAGTCCGAGGCTCTGCCGCTTGCGGGTCTTCAGGAAGTCGTCGACGAAGCCGACGAGCCCGAGCCCCACCATCATGCCGAGCACGAGCAGGCCTGACGCGGTCGGACGCTCGCTCGAGAAGAGCAGTGTCGCCCCGAAGTAGCCGAAGAGGGCGCCGAGGATGAAGATGATGCCGCCCATGGTGGGCGTGCCGCGCTTGACGTGGTGGCTCTGCGGCCCGTCGTCGCGGATGAACTGACCCCAGCCGAGCCGCGTGAACAGCCGGATGAAGAGGGGGGTCAGGAACAGCGTGAAAGCGAGCGACAACGCCCCGGCGGTCAACAGTGCTCTCACGCGAACCATTCTCCCAGTCGATCGCCCAGCAGACGCAGACCCGCCGCGTTCGACGATTTCACCAACACCGTGTCGCCCGGGCGCACGGAGGACACGACGAGGTCGAAGGCCTCGTCCTGCGTCTCGACGTAGGCGGACTCGCCGTCCCACGAACCCTCGTTGATCGCCGTGATGTGCAGGCGCCTCGCGCCCTTGCCCACCACGACGAGTTGCGAGATGCCGAGCCGCACCGCGAGCAGGCCGATGCGATCGTGCTCTTCACCCGAGAACTCGCCGAGCTCGCTCATCTCGCCGAGAACGGCGATCGTGCGCGTGCCCGGCGCCTTGACCTGCGCGAGCGTCTTCAGCGCCGCCGACATCGAGTCGGGGCTCGCGTTGTAGGCGTCGTTGATGACGGTGATGTCGTCGCGGCCGCCCATGAGCTGCATGCGCCAGCGCTCCGCCAGAGTCACCTGTTCGAGCGCGGCGACGATGTCGGCGAGCGGAACCCCGAGTTGAAGTGCCGCAGCGGTCGCAGCGAGGGCGTTCGAGACGTGGTGCTCGCCGAGCACGCCGAAACGCACACGCGCGACGGCGTTGGCATCCGCCGGCGCGGCGGGGGCGGTGATCGTGAAGTCGGTGCCGCGCGCGTGCACGACGAGGTCGGTCGCGCGAACCTCGGCCCGCTCGCCGAGGCCGAACCAGACGACCCGTGCCGCCGTGCGTTCGGCCATCGACACGACCCGCGGGTCGTCGGCGTTCAAGACCGCGACCTCGTCGGCCGCGAGCTCGGTGACCATCTCGGACTTCGCGAGCACGGTCTGCTCGATGCCGCCGAACTCTCCTGCGTGGGCGAGGCCGACCTTCAGCACGATGCCGACGTCGGGGTGCGCCATGCGCACGAGACGCGCGATCTCGCCGACCGCCGAGGCGCCCATCTCGGCGACGAGGAACTCGGTGTCGTCGGTCAGCTCGAGTGCGGTGATCGGCCCGCCGACCTCGTTGTTGAAGGACTTGCGCGACGCGACGGTGGCGCCATGCCCCTGCAGGATCGCGCGCAGCAGGTTCTTGGTCGTCGTCTTGCCGTTCGATCCGGTGACGCCCACGACCTTCAGGTGCCCGCGTGCTCGCACACGGCGCACGACCTCGGTCGCGAGCGCGCCGAGGGCGTCGACCGTGTCGGCGACCACGACCTGCGCCGCGGCGAGGTCGAGCGGGTGCTCGACGACGAGCAGTGCCGCACCGTGCTCGGCTGCGGCCGGGGCGAACCGGTGCCCGTCGTCGAACTCGCCGCGCTTGGCGAAGAACACGTCACCCGGGCCGACCTCGCGCGAGTCGGTCGTGACCGAGCCTGAGACCACGGTCTGTGGCGAGGAATCGGTGTCGACGAGGTGCAGCGTGCCGCCGGTCGCCGCTGCGATCTCTGCCAGCGTGAGGGCGATCACTCGAGCCACCCCGCATCGCGCAGCGCCTGTTTCGAGTCCTCACGCGCCGAATACGGCAGCTTGACGCCGCGCACCTCGTGGTAGTCCTCATGTCCGGGGCCTGCGTACAGGATCGCATCTCCTTCTTCGGCGAGGGCGAGCGCGGCGCGGAAGGCTTGGCGCGGGTCGGCGATCTCGTGGATCTCGCGATCGGGCACCGCTGCGCGGGCGCCATCGATGAGGGCGGCGCGGATCGCGGCCGGGTCCTCGAATCGCGGGTGGAAATCGGTGACGACGACCACGTCGGCGCCGCGCGCGGCGATGGCCCCCATCTCAGCCCGCTTCGTGGTGTCGCGGTCGCCGTCGGCGCCGAAGACCATGAGCACCCGGCCGGTGGTGAACCGGCGGATCGCGGCGAGCGTCTGCAGGAACGCGTCGGGACTGTGGCCGTAGTCGATGTAGACGATCGGACCGCGGTCGCCTGAGATGCGTTCGGCGCGCCCGGGGATGTACGCGTCGATGCCGCCATCGCGCTCGAGCACGTCGGCGATGCGGTCGAGCTCATAGCCGGTGTCGACCAGCATGACGATCGCGAGTGCCGCGTTCGCCGCCATGTACCAGCCGAGCAGCGGCACCCGCGTCTCGAGGCGACGGCCGTCGGCGGCTTCGAGCACGAACGACGTGTAGGCGGCCTCTTCGTCGAGCACGGTGAGGCGCCAGTCGGCCGCGATGTCGCCGCGGGTCGTGAGCGTCGTCACCGGGATGCCCGACTCAGCGGCCAGCCGCACGCCCCACGCCGAGTCGACCGTGACCACGCCACGTCGTGCACGACCGGGCTGGAACAGCTCGAGCTTGGCCTCGAAGTACTCCTCGAGCGTGGCGTAGTCGTCGAGGTGGTCGTGGCTCAGGTTCGTGAAACCCGCGATGTCGAAGACGAGGCCGTCGACCCGGTGGCGCGAGAGCGCCTGGGCCGAAACCTCGATACCGACCGCGCGCACGTCGACCTCGCGCATGCGGGCGAGCAGGGCGTGCAGCTCGCTCGCCTCGGGGGTCGTCAGCGAGCTCGTGACGGCCTCGTCGCCGATGCGGCGCTCGGCGGTCGACGTGAGCCCGGCGACCACGCCGAGCTGGCGCAGGATGCCGTAGAGCAGATACACGACGCTGGTCTTGCCGTTCGTGCCGGTGACGGCGAAGAGCGTCGCCGGGTTGTCGGCCGTGCGGTGGATCCACGCGGCGACATCGCCGAGCGAAGCCCGCGCGTCGGCGGCCACGAGGATCGGCAGGCCGGCGTCGGCCGCGAGGGCGGCACCGGCCTCATCGGTGAGCAACGCGACCGCGCCCGCCTCGCGCGCGGCTGCGGCGAACTGCGCGCCGTGCGCATTGCGGCCGGGAACGCCCACGTAGAGGTCACCAGGGCGTGCCGCCGACGACGAGAGGCCGACGCCCGTCACCTCGAGGTCGCCGAGGTCGCCGCGCACGTCGAACCCGAACTCGTCGGCGAGGCCGCGGAGGGGTCGGGGGCTCGGGTGCTGCGGCCGGAGGGCCGTGGGAGGCGATCCGGTCACGAACCCAACTTTCTCACCAGGTGGCTGGCAGTTCAGGCGCCGGGGCGCCGGATGGAACGGTCCGATACTTCTTCAGCACCTGGCTCATCACCTCTTGGAAGACGGGCGCGGATGCGGCGGACGAGTTCATCTTAACGGGATTCATGATGCTCACCGAAACGACGAACTCGGGGTCGTCGGCCGGGGCGAAGCCCGACACCGACACGAGATAGCCGCTCAGGTAGCCGCCCTGCCCATCTGGAACCTGGGCCGTGCCGGTCTTCGCGGCGACCCTGTAGCCCGGAATGTTCCACTTGTCGGCGAGCCAGCCTTCGAGGTGCACCCGCTCGAGCATCTGGCTCGTCTCGTCTGCGGCCTTCTCGGAGACGACGCGAGTTCCCTCGGACGCGGTCTCGGTGGTCTCGCCGTCGGCGGTCTCGCACCCGTCGACGAGCGACACCGGCATGCGCACGCCGCCGTTCGCCAGAGTCTGGTAGACGCTGGCGATCTGCACCGCGGTGGTGGTGAGGCCCTGCCCGAACATCGTCGCGTACTTGGTCTGGTTGTCCCACTCGGCCGGGTCGCCGTGCAGATCGCCGGGCTCCTCCCCGGTGAAGCCGACCTCGGTCTCGGCACCGAGGCCGAACTTCACCATGTCGTCGTAGCGCGCCTGGTCACTCAGCCGCTCGCCGAAGATCGACATGCCGGTGTTCGACGAGTCGATGAGCACGCCGGTCAGGGTGTACGGAGTGGGGCCGTGGAAGAAGCTGTCGTTGATGTTCGCCCCGTTGGGCGGCAGGTACCGGTAGTCAGCGGTGATGCGGCTCCGCGGGTCTGCCTTGCCTGCATTGATGACGGATGCCGCAGTCAGGGCCTTGAAGGTCGAACCCGGCTCGAACGGTGCGGTGAACGACCGCGAGCCGCGGTCGCCCTCTGCCGTCGCGTCGCGGTTGTTCGGGTCGACCGTCGGCACGTCGGCGACGGCGAGCAGGCGCCCGGTCTTCGCCTCCATGACCGTCACGGTCGCCCAGTCGGCGCCGACCGCGCGACGCTGCTCCTCGGCGATGCGCTGCACGAAGAACTGCAGGTCGGCGTCGATCGTGAGCCTCAGCGTGCCGCCGTCGTGCGCCTGCTTGTGCACGACCTCGGTGCCGGGGATCCGCACCCAGTCCTTGAGGCTGTGCAGGTAGCTCACCTCGCCGTTCTCACTCGCCAGGCATTCATTCTCAGAGAGTTCGAGACCGGCGAGCGGTTCGCCGTCGTCTTCTTGCACGAAGCCGAGCAGGTTGCCCCCGACCGCGCCGTTCGGATAGCGGCGGCTCGGGTGCTCGTATGGCACGACCCAGGGGATGTCGAGCTTCTTGACCGCCTCGTAGGTGGCCGTGTCGACGAGTTTCGCGACATAGGCGAAGTCGGAGTCGGGGTCGTCGGCGAGGGCGTTCGCGATGATGCCCTGCACCTGGTCGCCGCTGAGCCCGACGACGGCGCCCAGTTCGGCAGCGACCTGCTCGAGCGGCACATCGACGTCACGGGTCTTGTCGGGGTCGGCCGGATCGGGCTCCTCGCGTGATACCGGTCCCTTCATCGCCTGCTTCGGCGAGAGGGCGATGTCGTATCGCATGACGGTGTCGGCGAGCACCTGGCCGTTCGCGTCGACGATGTCGCCGCGAGCTCCGTAGACCTTGACCGGCACCGACCGGGCGTCTTGCGCCTGCACATTGAGTTCGGACGCCCGCACGATCTGCACGTCGACGAGTTTCACGACGAACACGCCGACCAGTACGACCATCACGACCGCGAAGACGAGGATGCGCCGCATCGGGTACCGGCTGGTTCGGTTCATCCGCGTCAGGTTCCTTGCTCGTGCTCGTTCTCGTTCTCGGTCGTCAGTGCGTCGCGGGGGTCGGCAGCGCCCCATCGACCGGTGGCGGTACCGGTGCCACGGCGGGAATCGCCCCGCCCGCATTGCCGGCCGCGCCCGGCGAGTTCCCCTGTGTCGGAGTCTTCCCCGTCTGCTGCTCGGTGACGAGCGGCACGCCGTCGATCAGCGCATTCGGCACCAGCGGCGCGGTCGACCGTGCTGCGCCATCGGCAGCAGAAGGTTCGCCGAGTACGGCGCCGTCAGACAGGCGCAGGTACACGGGGTCGGCGTTCGGCACCATGCCGAGTGCCTCGGCATTCGCCGCGAGGTATTGCGGTGACTGCACCCGGTCGAGGTCTTCACGCAGCTGTTGCTGCTGGCGGGCGAGCTTCGTCTGGGCGACCTGGTACCCGTCGACCTCGTACGCGCCCTGCGTCACGGCGATCGAGAGCAGCATCTGGGCCACGATGATCGCCGCGACGCCCGTGACCGCGGTAATCGCGTAGGCGAGGCGCGGCTTGGCGCGGCCGACGACCTCGGGGGCCGGGCGCAGGACTCGCAGGCGGTCGATGGCCCGCCGCGGTGCCGGGATCGACTGGGCCGGCAATGCACTCATGACGGCCTCCTCACTCGTTCTGCGGCGCGCAGTCGCACCGGTTTCGCACGGGGGTTCTCGGCCTGCTCGGTTTCACTCGCGAGCTCAGCGCCCCGCACGAGGAGCCTGAACTGCGGGCGGTGCTCGGGCAGCTCCATCGGCAACCCGGCGGGCGCGGTGGAGCTCGAAGCGGCCTGCAGCACGCGCTTGACGATGCGGTCCTCGAGCGACTGGTAGGCGAGCACCACGATGCGGCCGCCGACGGCGATGGTGTCGAGTGCCGCCGGCATCGCACGCTCGAGCACCGAGAGCTCTTCATTCACCTCGATGCGCAATGCCTGGAACACGCGCTTCGCGGGATGCCCCTGCCGCTGCACGGCCATGGGGGTCGCCGACTGGATCACCGCGACGAGTTCCGAGGAACGCGTGATCGGGGCCTCCGCTCGTGCCCGCACGATGGCGCGCGCATATCTGGCCGCGAGCTTCTCTTCGCCGTAGTCGAGGAAGATGCGTCGCAGTTCGTCTTCGCTCGACTCGGCGACGACGTCGGCGGCGGTGCGCCCGCTGGTCGAGTCCATGCGCATGTCGAGCGGCGCGTCTTTCGAGTAGGCGAACCCGCGCTCGGCGCGGTCGAGCTGCAGCGAGGACACACCGAGGTCGAAGAGCACCCCTTGCACCTCGCGGAACCCCTCGGACCGCACGGCCCGCGCGATGCCGTCGTAGACCGTGTGCACGAACCGGGCCCGGCCGCCATACTTCGCCAGGCGCTCGCGGGCGATGCCGAGCGCATCGGTGTCGCGGTCGAGGCCGATGACGGTGAGCTTCGGGAATCGCTCGAGGAACGCGGCCGCGTGCCCGCCCATTCCGAGCGTGGCGTCGACGAGCACCGCGCCGTCGGCCGAGATCGCGGGTGCCAGCAGCTCGAGGGTGCGCTCGAGCATCACCGGGGTGTGGATGCGTTCGATGTCCATGATTCCGCCTTGTCTTCGTGGGCCTCGGGTCCCGATCCCCATCCGTTCGTCCTGATGCGGGGAAGTGCACCAGGCCCGGCCGGCTGGGAGTCGGGGCCCGAGGATCAGAAGAGCCCGGGGATCACCTCCTCCGCCGTTTCCGCGAAGGCCGCCTCCTGCTCGGCGAGGTAGCTGTGCCACGCCGCCGCATCCCAGATCTCCACCCGACTGCCGGCGCCGATGACCGTGAGGTCTCGATCGAGCCCCGCGTAGCCGCGGAGATTGGCTGGGATGGTGACCCGATGCTGCTTGTCGGGGGTCTCCGCGGACGCCCCCGAGAGGAAGACGCGCATGTAGTCGCGCGCCTGCTTGCTCGTCACCGGGGCTTGGCGGATCTTGTCGCTCATGCTCTCGAACTCACGTGCGCTGAACACGTAGAGACAGCGCTCCTGCCCCCGTGTGAGCACGAGTCCGTTCGAGAGCTCGTCCCGGTACTTCGCCGGAAGAATGACGCGGCCCTTCTCATCGAGCTTCGGCTCGTAGGTCCCGAGGAACACCGCACCACCCCCTTTCCTCCGGCCAGGATCCAGGTGCGCCCCACTTTACTCCACATCCATCCACTCTTCAACGACAGTCGGCCATTTTCCTCGGGAATGCCGCGCGCAAGGCCCAGAAAATCAACGATTCCAGGCGGTGGAGCGCGGTGGAGGGAATTCACCGAGAACGCGGCGACAGCGCGAGTCATCACCTTCGGCATGAACGACGGATGTCCCGCGCCGGGCGTTTCCCCCCGTCGAACGAGGCGCCGCGGACGACGAAACGGGCCGATCCGGCGATCGGCCCGTTCAGGTGGTGCGAAGTGGAGGCGGCTGCCGGCGAGATGTGGAGGGAAATGCGAAACGGGCCGATCTGGTGATCGACCCGTTCAGGTGGTGGGTGGTGGAGACTCTACTCGCGGCCCTCTTGGCGGCGATCCCAGCGATCGTTCATGCGGTCCATGAACCCCCCGCCCGATCGGCCTTTGCCCTGCGGCGCCGGCCCCTCGCTCGGCGCGGGTGCGGCGGCACCGCTCTTGCCGGGAGTGATGGCGATGAGTACGCCGGCGAACATGAGTGCGAAGCCGACGATGCCGATGACGAGGAGCTGGAGTGCGACACCCGCGATGAGTGCGCCGACACCCGCGACGGCGAGCAACACGCCGAGCACGATCGCGCGGTAGTTGGGTCGTCGACCACGAACCCCACCGACCGCGTGCACGAAGTCGGCATCGTTTCGGTAGAGGTTGCGCTCCATCTCTTCGAGAAGACGTTGCTCCTGCTCTGAAAGCGGCATCTCATTCCCCTCAGGCTCGGGACCGGCGCATCCGAGTCCATTCTAGCCCCGCCTCGCCTCGGTAGGCTAGGCGGGTGGCTCATGGTTCCCGTCTGGTCGATCTGGTGCACGAACGCATCGAGGAGTTCCTCGCCGAACGTACCTCCATTCTCCGCTCGATCAGTCCCGACCTCGACCCGCTCGACGCGTTCTCACGGCGGTTTCTCAGCGGTGGCAAGCGCTTCCGGGCGCTGTTCTGCTATTTGGGCTGGCAGGGGGTGCGCACGCACGCGTTCGACCCGTTCGAACCCGATGGCGCAGGCGACCGCCTCCCCGTCGTGTCGGCGGCGGCCGCACTCGAGCTCTTCCACGCGGCAGCGCTCGTGCACGACGACATCATCGACCGTTCCGACACGCGCCGAGGCGCACCCTCGGCGCACCGGCTCTTCGAGGGGCTGCACGCCGACAGTGGCTGGGCCGGCGACGCGGCCGAGTTCGGCACCGATGCCGCGATCCTGCTCGGCGACCTGCTGCTCGGCTGGAGCGACGAACTGCTCGACGAAGGACTCGACCCGCTCGCCGACCGCCGTGCGGCCCGGGCAGCTCGCGCCGAGTACACGCGCATGCGCACCGAGGTGACCGCCGGGCAGTACCTCGACATCCTCGAGGAGCGGGCCTGGCTCACGAAGCCCGCCGACGAGCAGCGGCTGCGCGCCGAGCGCGTCATCACGTTCAAGTCCGCGAAGTACAGCATCGAGGCGCCACTGCTCATCGGCGCGGCGATTGCGGGCGCGAATTCCGCCCAGCTCGAAGCGCTGCGCCGATTCGGACTCCCCCTCGGAGTCGCCTACCAGCTTCGCGACGACCTGCTCGGCGTGTTCGGCGACCCCGAGGTCACCGGCAAGCCCAGCGGCGACGACCTTCGCGAGGGCAAGCGCACAATGCTCGTCGCGAGCGCTCGCGAGCGCCTCGCGCCAGGGCAGCGCCGGCTGCTCGACGAACTGCTCGGCGACGCCGCTCTCACCCCAGACCAGGTGCACATGCTGCAACGCACCATCGTCGAGTGCGGGGCGGTCGACGAGGTCGAGCGCATGATCGCCGACAACGTCGCACGCGCGACCGCCGCGCTCGACGACGCGCCGCTCGGCCGTGCCGCGCGCGACGAACTCGGCGAGCTCGCCAAGACGGTGACCCGGCGCGCCCACTGAGTCGCGTAAGCAATGACCGATCCGACGCGCGGCCTGGCCTTCTCGAGGTGGGATCAGGCGAGCGCCTGGGCGACCCGACGCACCTCGGCCTTGCGACCGGCTCTCAGCGCGGCGATCGGCGTGGTGCCCAAGCTGTCTTCTTCGGCGAGGAACCAATCGAGCGCCTCGGCATCGCTGAACCCGGCATCGGCGAGCACGATCGCGGTGCCATGCAGCTCGGGCACCGGCGCGTCGTCGCGCAGGAACACCGACGGCACCTTCAGCACGCCGTCGACGCGCGCTGCGAGAAGGTGTCGGTCGTCGATGAGACGACGGATGCGGCTGGGGCTCTGCCCGGTCAGCTCGACGAGGTCGGGAACAGTCAGCCAGGTGGTCTCGGCAGCATCGGTCACGCATCCAAGATTGCCATGTCGGATGCCGCTGCGAAAGCATTCGCGCGTCGAGTCGCCGCTCGCCCGCGCGGCAAATTGACTGACCCCGTCTCCTGTGCGACGGTGACGCGAAGGGCCGATGCACGCATCGGTGAAGGGGGCACCATGGTCGACCAGGTCGACGGCGTCGGGGGGCGCACGACGCATGATGCGAACGGGCGACGCCGGCCACGCGGCATCCGTGGCGCACTCGCGCTGCCGCTCGCGATCGTGAGCACGATCGCGGTGACGCTCGGCATCGCCCAGCCCGCCGAAGCAGCGACGCACCAGGTCAAGCGTCAGCCGAAGGCCAAGGCGCAGACCGGCGGTTCCGCGCCGACGTCGAGCGTTGCGATGGCCGCGGTACCCGCCGAGATCGTGGTCGCCGACGGCGACACCGTGAGCGGCATCGCCGAACGCCACGGGCTCTCGACCGCCGAGGTGCTGGCCCACAACGGACTCAGCTGGTCGAGCCTGATCTTCCCGGGACAGCGGCTCGCCCTGCCGGGTGGCGCGTCTCACGCCGCGCCGCCGCCGAGCCCCGCCGCCGAGATCGCGAAGCACACCGTCGTCGCCGGCGACACGATGAGCGGCATCGCCGCTGCGCATGGACTCGATCTCGACGTGGTGCTGCGGGCCAACGGGCTCGGCAGACAGTCGCTCATCTTTCCGGGCGAGACGATCGTGCTGCCGTCGTCGGCGGCGGCCCCGGTCATCGACGTGCCGTCGGCTGCGCCCGCGCCATCGCCGCCCACGACCCCCGCCGGCTCGCACGTCGTCGTCGCGGGCGACACGCTGTGGGACCTGGCCGAACGCCACGATGTCGCGGTCGGGCAGCTCATCGACGCGAACGGGCTCGACAGCGCCGGCACCATCCACCCCGGTCAGAAGCTCACCATCCCGAAGCGGGCCGCGGTGCTGCCGGTGGCGTCGGTGAGCATGCCGCTCACCGACGAGATGCGCGCGAACGCCAGGATCATCGTCGAGACGGGCCGGCGCCTCGGCGTGCCCGATCAGGGAATCGTGGTGGCGCTCGCCGCCGCAGCGCAGGAGTCGAGCCTCCGGAACCTGCACCGGGGTGATCTCGACTCGCAGGGGCTCTTCCAGCAGCGACCGAGCGAGGGCTGGGGCACCGTCGACGAGGTGCTCGATCCTACGCGCGCGACCACGGCGTTCTACGGGGGCGAGTCGAACCCGAACCCCGGGCGCACCCTAGGCCTGCTCGACATCGAGGGCTGGCAGGCGATGACGGTCACCGAGGCCGCCCAGGCTGTGCAGTTGAGCGCTCATCCCGACCACTACGCCAAGTGGGAGGCGTCGGCACGGGCCTGGCTCGCCGAGCTCGGCTGACGCATCACGATGCCGTTGCGATCGGTGTGGCGTCGGCGTTTGCACCGGCTGCGGCATATGGACTTTCGTAGACTCGCATCGTGACCACCGCGCCCGTCGACCCGATGATCGGCCGTCTGATCGACGGTCGCTATCAGGTGCGCTCGCGGATCGCGCGCGGCGGCATGGCCACGGTGTACCTCGCGACCGACCTGCGCCTCGAGCGACGCGTCGCGCTCAAGATCATGCACGGGCACCTCGCCGACGACAACACGTTCAAGACGCGCTTCGTGCAAGAGGCTCGCTCAGCGGCCCGTCTCGCCCATCCCAACGTCGTGAACGTGTTCGACCAGGGTCAAGACGCCGACATGGCGTACCTCGTCATGGAGTACCTGCCCGGCATCACGTTGCGCGACCTGCTGAAGGACTACAGGCGCCTCACCGCCGAGCAGACGGTCGACATCATGGACGCGGTGCTGTCGGGGCTGGCGGCCGCGCACAAGGCGGGCATCGTGCATCGCGACGTCAAGCCCGAGAACGTGCTGCTCGCCGACGACGGCCGCATCAAGCTCAGCGACTTCGGACTCGCTCGGGGGGCGAGCGCCAACACCGCCACCGGGCAGGCGCTGCTCGGCACCATCGCCTACCTCTCCCCCGAGCTCGTCACTCGCGGCATCGCCGATGCCCGCAGCGACATATATGCCGTGGGCATCATGATGTACGAGATGCTCACCGGCGAGCAGCCGTACGTCGGCGAGGCACCGATGCAGATCGCCTACCAGCACGCCAACGACTCGGTGCCGGCGCCGAGCTCGAAGAACCCGGCCGTGCCCGCCGAAATCGACGAGCTCGTCGCGTGGGCGACGTCGCGCGATCCTGACGAACGACCTCGCGACGCGCGCGAACTGCTCGATCGCCTGCGCGAGGTCGAGCCCGGAATCCGGGCCTCCCACCTTCCGATCACCACGCAGGCCACGATGGTGCTTCCCGACGCCGCGGCCATGGCCGCGGGCGCGACAGCTGAAACGCGCGTGCTGGGCGGCCCGCTCGTCGCGACAACTGCGCACGAGGCATCCGGCGTCGACGACACCGTCGCCCTTTCGGCGAGTGCCGATCGCCGACGGCGCCGCGGATACTGGCTCTTCGCGCTCGTGCTGCTGCTCACCGGACTGGCCGCGGGAACCGGGTGGTACTTCGGCGCCGGCCCCGGCTCGTTCGCCACCGTTCCGACCACCTCGACGCTCACGCCCGAGGCGGCGACTGCATCGCTCGAAGACGCCGGGTTCGTCGTCGAGCAGGCGTCGCGCACCGACCCGGTGGTTCCCGAGGGGCAGGTGGCAGACACCGACCCGCCCGGCGGCAGCCAGGCTCAGCGCGGCTCGACGGTCACGCTCTTCGTGTCGGAGGGGCCGCAGATCCTCGACGTCGCCGATGTCGTCGGCAAGCCGGTTGCCGAGGCGAACGAACTCCTCGCGGAGTTCACACTGCTCGACCCCGTGAAGCAGTTCGACGCCGAGGTGCCCGCTGATTCGGTGATCGCGACACTCGGTGCCGACGGCAAGCCGTTGCCCGCGACCTACCCCGAGCGCGGCGAGGTCACGCTCATCGTCTCCGTCGGCCGCGTGCCGCCCGTCGAGGGTCTCCCCGTCGGCGAGGCGGAGGCTGCGCTGAAAGCAGCGGAACTTACCGTCGAGCACGCGGCGCCCGAGTTCAGCAATGACGTCGCGATGGACAATGTCATCACTGCTGACTGGCTGAGCGATCCGATGCGACCCGGCGACGTTGTTCGGCTCACGGTTTCGAAGGGACCCGATCTCGTCGAGGTACCGAACGTGGTCGACAAGACCTGGGATGAAGCACGCAAGATCCTCGGGGACGCGGGATTCGAGCTCGATTACAGTGCAATCGCAGATGTTGCGCCAGGCGCGTTCGTCGTCTCGAAGACGAGCCCGGCGGCCGGTGAAACCGCGCTCAGGGGCTCCACTGTCACGGTCAATTTCGCCGGGTTCTGACCCAAGCAACTCGTCGTGACGCCGACAGTCTGGACTTCCCCTGCGCGCGGCAGCCGGCCTGCTCACGCAATCGAGTGGGCGAAGAACAACCTTCCTCGACGTATGAAG
>NZ_BAAANJ010000007.1:0-68685 GCF_039529735.1 Agromyces neolithicus | reverse complement strand
GATCTGCGCGCCGGGTATCGGGAACAAGCTCGGCGCGGAGCATCCATCGATTGAAGGATGCTCCGCGCCGGCGGGACTCGAAGGAACGGCTCAGCGGGCGGCGAGCTCTTCGGCGACGAGGAACGCGAGCTCGAGCGACTGCATGTGGTTCAGTCGCGGGTCGCACAGCGACTCGTAGCGGGTGGCCAGCGTCGCCTCGTCGATGTGCTCTGAACCACCGAGGCACTCGGTGACGTCGTCGCCCGTGAGCTCGACGTGGATGCCTCCCGGGTGCGTGCCCGCCGCCCGATGCGCCTCGAAGAAGCCCTTGACCTCGTCGACGACGTCGTCGAAGCGACGCGTCTTGTATCCGTTGGGCGTCGTGATGCCATTGCCGTGCATCGGGTCGGTGACCCACAGCGGGTTGGCATCGCTCGACTTGATCGCCTCGAGCAGCGGGGGCAGCGCGTCGCGGATCTTGCCGGCACCCATGCGGGTGATGAACGTGAGGCGGCCGGGCTCGCGGTTCGGGTCGAGCTTCTCGATGAGCTCGAGCATGACCTCGGGCGTCGTCGTCGGCCCGAGCTTCACGCCGATGGGGTTGCGCACCCGCGAGAGGAAGTCGACGTGGGCGCCGTCGAGCTCACGCGTTCGCTCGCCGATCCAGATGAAATGGCCCGACGTGAGGTACGGCGTGCCGGTGCGCGAGTCGATGCGGGTCATCGGGCGCTCGTAGTCCATGAGCAGGCCCTCGTGGCCCGTGTAGAACTCCGTGTGCTTCAGGGCCTCGAAGTCGGCGCCGCATGCGTCCATGAACTTGACGGCGCGATCGATCTCGCGCGCCATCGACTCGTAGCGGGCGTTCGCGGGGTTCTGGGCGAAGCCCTGATTCCACGAGTGCACCTGGCGCAGGTCGGCGAACCCGCCCTGTGTGAACGCCCGGATGAGGTTCAGCGTCGACGCGGCCGTGTGGTAGCCGCGGATCAGCCGTTGCGGGTCGGCCGTGCGGGAGTCGAGCGTGAAGTCGTAGCCGTTGACGATGTCGCCCCGGTAGGCCGGCAATGTCACCTCGCCGCGCGTCTCGGTGTCGCTCGAGCGGGGCTTGGCGAACTGGCCCGCCATGCGACCCATCTTCACGACGGGCATCGAGGCGCCGTAGGTGAGCACGACCGCCATCTGCAGCACGGTCTTCACCCGGTTGCGGATCTGGTCGGCAGTGGCGCCCGCGAACGTCTCGGCGCAGTCACCGCCCTGCAGCAGGAATGCCTCACCGCGCGACGCCGCGGCGAGTCGTTCGCGCATCGTGTCGACCTCACCCGCGAAGACGAGCGGCGGCAGGGTCGCGAGCTCGGCGGACGCCGCGTGCGCGGCCTCGGCGTCGGGCCAGGTGGGCTGCTGCTTGATCGGCAGGGTTCGCCAATAGTCGAGCCCCGCGATCACGGAGGGATCTGCGAAGACGACGGGCTCGGCGAGCTGTACCACGGGAGTGTCCTGGAGGGTCGGGCGCAACTGCGCCGGGAAACGGAACGGCGACGCACGTCGCGCCGCCGCCATTCGAGCCTATCGCGACTGCGAGGCCCGCCGCTCTTTGACCGAACTCGCGTAGACGTCGACGTACTCCTGGCCGCTGAGGCCGCGCAGCCGGTACACGAGTTCGTCGGTGACCGATCGCAGCACGAACCGGTCGCCCTCCATGCCCTCGAAGCGCGTGAAGTCGATGGGCTCGCCGATGATGATGCCGATGCGCCGCACCTTCGGAAGGCGCGTGCCGATGGGCATCACGTGCTCGGTGCCGATCATCGCGACCGGCACGACAGGCACACCCGATTCGAGCACCATGCGCGCGACTCCGGTGCGACCGCGATAGAGCTTGCCGTCGGGACTGCGAGTGCCCTCGGGGTAGATGCCGAGGATGCTGCCCTCGGCGAGCACCTTGAGACCCGTGTTCAACGACGCCTCGGAGGCCTTGCCACCCGAGCGGTCGATGGGCAGCTGACCGGCCGCCTGGAAGAACATGCGGGTCGCCCACCCCTTGAGCCCCTTGCCGGTGAAGTACTCGCTCTTGGCGAGGAAGACGACCGGGCGCGGAACGACGAGCGGAAGGAAGATCGAGTCGATGAACGAGAGGTGGTTCGACGCGAGCACGACGGGGCCCGACTTCGGCACGTTCTCGAGGCCGACGATCCAGGGCCGGAAGATCGCGAGCAGGATCGGACCGACCACGAGGTGCTTCATGATCCAGTAGAACACCGTGCGTTCCCTTCCCCGTGACGCAACACTTGAGCCTATCGCCAGCCCGTCAGGCGTGCTCGGCGACCCACACCCGCGCGAGATCGGCGGCGCCGACGACACCTGCGTCGTTCACGAGTTCGGCGATGACGAAGTCGGGCTCGGGGTGGTAGCCGCGGGCGGGAAGGTGCTCGGCATACGCCTCGCGGATCGGCTCGAGCAGCAGTTCGCCGGCTTCGGCGACTCCGCCGCCGAAGACGAACCGTTGCGGGTCGAGAACCGCCGACAGACTCGCGGCCGCCTGCCCGAGCCAGTGACCGAGCTCGCGAAGCGCCGTCAGCGCACCGGGGTCTTGCTGCATCATGAGCGCCCCGACGAGACGACCGTCGAGCGCCCCATGCTCGGCACGGGCCCGAGCGAGTGCGGCGCCGACTCCCCCGGCGTCGGCGACCTCGTTCGCCATGCGCAGCAGTGCGCGCCCGGAACCGTACTGCTCGAGGCATCCGCGCTGCCCGCAGCCGCATGCGATCCCTTCGGGGACGACGCGCATGTGGCCGAGTTCGGCGCCCGCGCCGAACCCCCCGCGGAACAGGCGGTCGCCGGCGACCACCGCGCCGCCGACGCCGGTGCCGATCGTGAGCATGACCATGTCGCTGACCAATCGGCCGGCGCCGAAGCGGAACTCCGCCCAGCCGGCGGCGTTGGCATCGTTGTCGACGACGACGGCCTTGCCGACGCGGGCCTCGAGTTTCTCGCGGAACGGCTCGTTGCGCCAGTCGATGTTCGGCGCGTAGTAGACCGTCGACTGCGCGGCGTCGATGAACCCTGCGGCGGCGACGCCCACCGCGGCAACGGCTTCGTCGCCCGCGAGCGACTCGATCATCGCGACGACGGCGTCTTCGATCTGCGCCACGCCGGCGGGGGTCGGAACGCGTTCGCTGCGCAGGATCGTGCCGAACTCGTCGACGACGGCTCCGGCGATCTTCGTCCCGCCGATATCGATACCGATCGCGTGCACCCGTGGAGCCGCCTTTCAGGGGAGGATGAGGCAGAGGCGTGCTCGGGCGTACGGCCACGCGAGCAACCACTAGAGTGTAAACGACCCCATCGCCGAGGCCGCGCATCACCCGACCACGGCGCGACACGCCCGGTGCCGAAGGAGCTACCGTGATCGAATTCTCCACGCCAGCCGTGGTCGCCCCAGACCCCGAGGCGAACGCCACAGACCTACTCGTCGACCGCGTCGCCGCGACGCCTGACTTGGTGCTGTTCTCCCTCCCCACGGCCGACGGCGGCTGGTCCCCCGTCACGACCCGTGAGTTCTACGACCAGGTCATCGCCCTGGCGAAGGGCCTCGTCGCCGCCGGCATCCAGCCGGGCGACAAGATCGGCCTCATGTGCAAGACGCGCTACGAGTGGACGCTCATCGACTTTGCGACGTGGTTCGCCGGCGCGGTGCTCGTGCCCGTCTACGAGACGAGCTCGCCCACGCAGGTGCGCTGGAACCTCAGCGACTCCGGCGCCATCGCGATCATCCTCGAGACCGCCGACCACTTCGCGCGCTTCGACGAGGTGCACCCCGACCTCCCCGCCATCCGCAACACCTGGCAGATCGACCTCGGCGACCTCGACAAGCTCGCCGCCGCCGGAGCCGACATCCCCGACGACGAGATCGAGCGACGCCGCAACCTCGCCGTCGGTTCCGACATCGCGACGCTCATCTACACGTCGGGTTCGACCGGCAAGCCCAAGGGCTGCGTGCTCACGCACTCGAACTTCGTCGAGCTGTGCCGCAACTCCGCCGTGGCGCTCAAAGAGGTCGTGGCCGAACCCGGCGCGTCGACGCTGCTGTTCATCACCACCGCGCACATCTTCGCGCGCTTCATCGCCGTGCTTTCGGTGCACGCCGGCGTGCGCGTCGGCCACCAGCCCGACACGAAGCAGCTGCTGCCCTCGCTCGGCAGCTTCAAGCCCACCTTCCTGCTCGCCGTGCCGCGCGTATTCGAGAAGGTGTACAACGTCTCAGAGCAGAAGGCCGAGGCCGGCGGCAAGGGCAAGATCTTCCGCGCCGCGGCCGAGGCTGCCGTCGAGCATTCGACGCTGCTCGAAGCGGGCAAGAAGATCCCGTTCGGCCTCAAGGTCAAGTTCGCGTTGTTCGACCGGCTCGTCTACGCGAAGCTCCGCGCCGCCATGGGCGGCAATGTCAAGTACGCCGTTTCGGGTTCTGCCCCACTCGGGCCCCACCTCGGCCACTTCTACCACTCGCTCGGCATCACGATCCTCGAGGGCTACGGCCTCACCGAGACCACGGCGCCGGCCACGGTGAACCTCGCGACGAAGTCGAAGATCGGCTCGGTCGGCCCGACGCTGCCCGGTGTCTCGGTGCGCATCGCCGATGACGGCGAGATCCACGTCAAGGGCATCGACGTGTTCAAGGAGTACTGGAAGAACCCCGAGGCGACCGCAGAGTCGTTCGACGGCGAGTGGTTCAAGACCGGCGATCTCGGTTCGTTCGACGACGATGGCTTCCTCACCATCACCGGTCGCAAGAAAGAGATCATCGTCACCGCGGGCGGCAAGAACGTCTCGCCGGCCGCGCTCGAAGACCCGATCCGCGCGAACCCGCTCGTGGGGCAGGTCGTCGTCGTGGGCGACAAGAAGCCCTTCATCTCGGCGCTCATCACGCTCGACCCCGAGATGCTGCCCGTCTGGTTGAACAACAACCACGAAGACGCGGGAATGTCGCTCGACGAGGCCGCCACGAACCCGGCCGTCAACGCCGAGGTGCAGCGCGCGATCGACGCCGCCAACGAGACCGTGTCGCGTGCGGAGTCGATCCGCAAGTTCACGATCCTCGCGACCGAGTTCACCGAGGCGAGCGGGCACCTCACGCCGAAGATGAGCATCAAGCGCAACATCATCCTCGACGACTTCGCGCCAGCCATCGAGGCGATGTACTCGGGGGCGCCGGCGACCGAGGGCCACTCGATCGTGAGCTGACCCACTCGAGGCACGAGGCGGGGCCCCGCGGATTCGTCCGCGGGGCCCCGCCTCGTCAGTCGATCGATTCGCCCGCCTCGTCAGTCGATCGATTCGCGCGCCTCGTCAGTCGACCGAATCGCCCGCCTCGGCGGTTGTCAGAACCAGTCGGACTCTCGCACAGCCTTCATCGCGAGGCGACGCTCGTCTTTCTCGAGCCGGTCGAGGTAGAGCAGCCCGTCGAGGTGGTCGACCTCGTGTTGCAGTGCCTGGGCCATGAGTCCCTCGCCCGAGAGCTCGATCTCATTGCCGTCGAGGTCGATGCCACGAGCGCGCGCAAAGGGATAGCGCGGGGTCTTGTGCCAGAGGCCGGGCACCGACAGACACCCCTCGTCGATCAACTGCTTTTCGCCCGAGACCTCGATGATCTCGGGATTCAGGATGTAGCCGACCTCGCCATCGACGTTGTAGCTGAAGGCACGCAGGTTCACCCCGATCTGCGAGGCGGCGACCCCTGCGCGGCCGGGAAGGCGCACACTGTCGATCAGGTCTGCCACGAGCGCGCGAACGCGATCGTCGACCTGTTCGACGGGGGCTGAGACGGTCTTCAAGACGGGATCGCCGAACAGGCGAATGGGACGTTCCGGCAAATTGCGCTCCGATCAGTGCCCGCGGTCGGCGGGCAGGCCTTCCACCACGAGGGCAGCGAGTTCTCGCGCCGCGTGCTGGGTGACGGGGCGGAGTTCCTTCCAGTTCACCACGGAACCGGCGGCGAGCTGGGGATCGTATGGGATGCGCACGATCTCACGGACACGTGACTGGAAGTGCGCCTCGATCTCGTCGACCTTCACGAGGTGCGTACCCTGCGTGGCGAGGTTGATCGCGACGACCGCGTTGCGCACGAGCTCGCCGAAGCCGTTCGCCTCGAGCCAGGTGAGCGTCTCGGACGCGAGTCGCGCCTCGTCGACGCTGCCACCCGACACGATGACGATCGAGTCGGCACGCTGCAACGTCGCGCGCATGACCGAATGCACGATACCGGTTCCGCAGTCGGTGAGCACGAGCGAGTAGTACCGCGCAGCGAGCCCCGCGACGACGTTGTAGTCATTGTCGTCGAACGCCTCGGACAGGGTGGGATCGGTATCGGAGGCGAGGATGTCGAGCCGCGTCTCATCGCGGGAGACGTACTTCGAGAAGTCGGTGTAGCCGCCGATCGACGAGGCCTTCACCACGACATCGCGTACCGTTTCGCGAGTCTGCCGGTCGACGCGCTCGGCGAGTGTGCCGCGGTCGGGGTTGGCGTCGATCGCGATGACGCGGTCGTCGCGGGCATCGGCCAGCGCCATGCCGAGCAGCGCGGTGATGGTGGTCTTGCCGACACCGCCCTTTCGCGTGAGCACCGGCACGAACCTCGCACCGCCGTCGAACCGCTTCTGGATGCGTTGGCTGAGCGCCTTGTGCGCGCGCACCTTGGCCGAGTCGCCGAGGTTCACGAGGTGCAGCGAAGCCTCGTAGACGAAGCGGTTGATGCCGCCGTGCGGCGCAGGGCGGGTTGTTCGATTGAGGTCGATCAGCCGGTCGGGGGTGAGCGATTCGGGCGTCTCGGGCACTTCGGCCGAGACCGGCGCCTCACCCGCGGCTTCGACGACGGCGACCTGGGCGGCTGCTTCGCCGCGCAGCCTCTCGCGCCGGGCCCGCGTCGCATCGGCCGCGAGGAGCGCACTGTAGGGCGATGCATCACGACGAGCCGCGCTGCGATACGAGCCGCCCCGAAGCGCCGGAGTGATCACCTCGACCGATCGCGTGCCTGACTCGCCCTCGACGAGGGCGGTCGGATTGACCGAGACGTCATCGATGGCGACGGCCACCTCGTCTTCGGGCACCTCGCGTGCCGGCGCGGGTGGAAGGTCGAGCCTGAGATTCAGGCTGTCGGAGGCCCGCGTCGCCGCGTGCGCCCCCGTCGTCGTCGCCGGCTCACCGCGTTCGGGCGCGGCCGTGTCCCCGCCACTGCTGCGGTGTGTGCCGGTTCGGTCTTCTGTCGGGTCGTCAGCCACCGATACCCCTCCTCATCAGTGCCATTCCACGGGACAGCCTATCGCGCGCGTACGACGACGAGCAGATCGCCCGCCTCGACCTGCTGCGTCTTCGGGATCGCGACCCGCTCGATGACCCCTGCGATCGGCGACGTGATCGCGGCTTCCATCTTCATCGCCTCGATCGACGCGACGCTCTGGCCGGCGGCGATCTCGGCTCCGACCTCGACCTGCAGCGTGACGACGCCCGAGAACGGAGCAGCGATCTGTCCGGGCTGCGAGGCGTCGGCCTTCTCTGCGGCTCGTGTCTCGACGACGATGCCGCGGTCGCGCACGAAGACCGGGCGCAGCTGGCCGTTCAGGATCGTCATGACGGTGCGCATGCCCTTGTCGTCGGCCTCGCCGATGGCCTCGAGGCCCGCATAGAGCCGCACGCCCTTGGCGATCTCGATGACGTGCTCGGAACCGGGGCGCAGACCGTAGAGGTAGTCGACGGTGTCGACCACCGAAAGGTCGCCGAAGAGCTCGCGGATCTGCTCGAACTGCCGCGTCGGTGCGGGGAACAGCAGCGCGTTCAGGGTGGCTCGGCGCGTCGCGCTGTCGGCCTCGAGGTCGGCGCGCTGGTCGTCGGTGAGCTCGGTCACGCCGATGCGCACGTCGCGCCCGGCGAGCACCTTCGAACGGAACGGCTCGGGCCAGCCGCCGGGAAGGTCGCCGAGTTCGCCGGCCATGAAGCCGATGACCGAGTCGGGCACGTCGTACTTGTCGGGGTTCTCGGCGAAGTCTGCCGGGTCTGCCTTCACCGCCGCGAGGTGCAGGGCGAGGTCGCCGACGACCTTCGACGATGGCGTGACCTTCGGCACACGTCCGAGGATGCGGTCGGCGGCCGCGTACATGTCCTCGATGAGCTCGAAGTCGTCGGCGAGGCCGAGCGCGATCGCCTGCTGGCGCAGGTTCGAGAGCTGGCCGCCGGGGATCTCGTGGTGGTACACGCGCCCGGTCGGCCCCGGCAGGCCCGACTCGAACGGGCGGTACAGGCGCCGCACCGCCTCCCAGTAGGGCTCGAGGTCGGAGACCGCGTCGAGCGAGATGCCCGTGTCACGCGGCGTGTGCGCGAGTGCGGCGACGAGCGACGAAGCCGACGGCTGACTGGTAGTGCCGGCCATCGGTGCGCTCGCGACGTCGACGGCGTCGACACCGGCGTCGGAGGCCGCGAGCAGTGTTGCGAGCTGCCCGCCTGCGGTGTCGTGGGTGTGCAGGTGCACGGGAACGTCGAACCGCTCACGCAGCGCGCCCACGAGGCGTGCGGCCGCCGCGGGCCGCAGGAGGCCGGCCATGTCCTTGATCGCGAGCACGTGCGCACCCGCCGCGACGATCTGGTCGGCGAGGCGCAGGTAGTAGTCGAGCGTGTACAGGTCTTCGGCGGGGTCGAGCAGGTCACCGGTGTAGCACAGCGCGACCTCGGCGATCGAATGTCCGGTCTCGAGCACGGACTCGATGGCCGGCCGCATCTGCCCGACATCGTTGAGCGCGTCGAAGATGCGGAAGATGTCGATACCGGTGGCGGATGCCTCGCGCACGAACGCGTCGGTCACCTCGGTGGGGTACGGGGTGTAGCCGACGGTGTTGCGGCCACGCAGCAGCATCTGGATGTTGATGTTCGGCAGGGCCTCGCGAAGGGCGGCGAGGCGCTCCCACGGGTCTTCGCCGAGGAAGCGGAGTGCGACGTCGTAGGTGGCACCGCCCCATGCTTCGACTGAGAGCAACTCGGGGGTCATGCGCGCGACGTACGGGGCGACGGCCACGAGGTCTTTCGTGCGCACGCGAGTGGCGAGCAGCGACTGGTGGGCGTCGCGGAAGGTCGTCTCGGTGACGGCGAGCGGGGTCTGGGCCCGCAGGGCGGCGGCGAAGCCGGCCGGGCCGAGCTCGAGCAGGCGCTGGCGCGACCCCGAGGGCGCGGGCCGCGCAAGGTCGAGCGGCGGCAGCTTCTCGACGGGGCTCACGCTGATGGGCGCCGCGCCGTTGGGCTGGTTCACGGTGACGTCGGCGAGCCAGTTGAGGATCTTCGTGCCGCGGTCCTTCGACACGCGCCCGCGAAGCAATTGCGGACGCTCGTCGATGAACGAGGTGCTGAGGTCGCCGGCGACGAACGCCGCGTCGTCGAGCACCCCCTGCAGGAACGGGATGTTCGTGGCGACGCCGCGGATGCGGAACTCGGCGAGGGCGCGCTTGGCGCGGGCGACCGCCGCCGTGTAGTCGCGACCGCGGCAGGTGAGCTTCGCGAGCATCGAGTCGAAGTGCGGGCTGATCTGCGCGCCGGGGTTGATCGTGCCGCCGTCGAGTCGGATGCCGGCGCCGCCGGGCGAGCGGTATGTGGTGATCTTGCCGGTGTCGGGACGGAAGCCGGCAGTGGGGTCTTCGGTCGTGATGCGGCACTGCAGGGCGGCGCCGCGCAGGCGGATGCTGTCTTGCGTCAGGCCGAGCGACTCGAGGGATTCGCCCGCGGCGATGCGCATCTGCGACACCACGAGGTCGACGTCGGTGACCTCTTCGGTCACGGTGTGCTCGACCTGGATGCGCGGGTTCATCTCGATGAACACGTGCTGGCCGGCGCGCTCGCCCACCGTGTCGAGCAGGAACTCGACCGTGCCGGCGTTCACGTAACCGATCGAGCGCGCGAACGCGATCGCATCGCGATAGAGGGCGGCGCGGATGTCGTCGGAGAGGTTCGGCGCGGGAGCGATTTCGATCACCTTCTGGTGTCGACGCTGCACCGAGCAGTCGCGCTCGAAGAGGTGCACGGTCTCACCCGAGGCGTCGGCGAGTACCTGCACCTCGATGTGGCGCGGCCGCAGCACGGCCTGCTCGAGGAACATCGTGGGATCGCCGAACGCGCTGTCGGCCTCGCGCATGGCCTCTTCGAGGGATGCGCGCAGGTCGTCTTTCGAGTCGACACGGCGCATGCCGCGCCCTCCACCGCCGGCGACGGCCTTCGCGAAGATCGGGAACCCGATCTCGTCGGCCTGGGCGACGAGCTGCTCGATGTCGCGCGACGGGGGCGTCGACTTCAGCACCGGCACACCGGCTGCGATCGCGTGCTCTTTCGCCGTGACCTTGTTGCCGGCCATCTCGAGCACGTGCTTGGGCGGGCCGATGAACGCGATGCCGGCCTCGGCGGCCGCCTGTGCGAGTTCGGGGTTCTCCGAGAGGAAGCCGTAGCCCGGGTAGATGGCGTCGGCGCCGGATTCTTTCGCGACGCGGATGATCTCGCTCACGTCGAGGTAGGCACGAACCGGATGCCCCGGCTCGCCGATCTGGTACGCCTCGTCTGCCTTCAGCCGGTGCAGCGAGTTGCGGTCTTCGACGGGGTACACCGCGACCGTCTTCGCACCGACTTCGACGGCGGCACGGAACGCGCGAATGGCGATCTCACCGCGATTGGCAACCAGGATCTTCGTGAACATGCAAGCCTTTCCGACCGGAATCCGCACAGCGAACGTTTAGGTATCGCCCGAGTAGTAAAGGTAACGTATCTGTTCGTGCACGTTCTCTCCGTCAGCTCGCTGAAGGGCGGCGTCGGCAAGACCACCGTCACCCTCGGAATGGCGTCGGCGGCCTTCGCCCGCGGCGTCCGTACCCTCGTCGTCGACCTCGATCCACAGTCCGACGTGTCGACCGGCATGGACATCCAGGTCGCCGGTCACCTCAATGTCGCCGATGTGCTCGCCTCTCCCAAAGAGAAGATCGTGCGCTCGGCCATCGCGCCCAGCGGCTGGACGAGGTCGAACCCGAACTCGACCATCGACGTCATGATCGGCAGCCCCTCGGCCATCAACTTCGACGGCCCTCACCCGTCGATCCGAGACATCTGGAAGCTCGAAGAGGCACTGGCCAACGTCGAGGCCGACTACGAGCTCGTACTCATCGACTGCGCGCCGTCGCTGAACGCGCTCACGCGCACTGCGTGGGCCGCGAGCGACCGGGTCGCCGTCGTCACCGAGCCGGGCCTGTTCTCGGTCGCCGCGGCCGATCGCGCCCTGCGTGCGATCGAAGAGATCCGCCGCGGGCTCTCGCCCCGCCTCCAGCCCCTCGGCATCATCGTCAACCGTGCCCGCGTGCAGTCGCTCGAGCACCAGTTCCGCATCAAAGAGCTGCGCGACATGTTCGGCCCGCTCGTGCTCTCGCCGCAGCTGCCCGAGCGCACGTCCTTGCAGCAGGCGCAGGGTGCGGCGAAGCCGCTGCACATGTGGCCGGGCGAGAGCGCCGAAGAGATGTCGGCGAACTTCGACCAGTTGCTCGACCGCGTGCTGCGCACGGCGCGCATCGGCGAGTACGCAGGCGCGGCTCCACTCGCGCTCGACTCCCACGTCATCTGACGCGGTTCACCGCACGGTCGGAAACGAACGGATGCCCCTCCTCGGGCCGCACGAATCGCATGCGAACATGACGTTCGGTTACGAAGTGCCGCGCAACAGGCTCGATCAGGAGATCTTGCGTGAGCGCACGCCGCGACGAGCAGCGAGTTCGTCCATGGGGTCGGCCGGCTGCGTGCCGATCTCGACGAGTGTCGACTCGACCTCGCGCAGCACCTTGCCCACGGCGATTCCGAATACGCCCTGGCCGCGGTTGACGAGGTCGATGACCTCGTCGTCTGAGGTGCACAGGTAGACGCTCGCGCCGTCGCTCATGAGGGTCGTCTGCGCCAGGTCTTCGACGCCGGACTCACGCAACTGCGTGACCGCCGTGCGGATCTGCTGCAACGAGATGCCCGTGTCGAGCAGTCGCTTGACGAGTTTGAGCACGAGGATGTCGCGGAAGCCGTAGAGCCGTTGCGAGCCCGAGCCCGCCGCACCGCGAACCGTCGGCTCGACGAGTTGCGTGCGGGCCCAATAGTCGAGTTGCCGATAGCTGATGCCGGCCGCGCGCGCTGCGACCGCACCGCGGTAGCCGGTGCCGTCTTCGTACTCGGGCATTCCATCGGTGAACAGGAGGCCGAGGTCGTAGCGCGAGGGTACGGTCTCACTCATGCGTCGGCCCCTCGCTCTCATGCCGGCTCCCCGTCGGCATGTCCACAACGCTACCGACGAGGTGAGCATCGGCCAAACATATCGGGCCGAACGTCACGGCGTGTCGCCCGATCAGCGAGTGAGCCGCGAAAGCGTCGCCCGAACGACGCTCGAGTGCACGGTCTCGAGGTGCCCGGCGAGCTCGCGACCATGCTCGGCAGCGCGGGCCTTGTCGGCCGCGTCTGCGCGCCTCGACGGGGCGATGGCGCGTTCTACGAGCGCCGCCTCGCGTTCGGCGGCGGCACGTACTCCGCGCAGGTGACGCGGCTCGATGCCGACCCTGCGCAGCGCGACGAGTGAGCGCAGCACACCGAGCGCCTCGTCGCCGTAGTGCTCTACCGCGGGCAGCAGCGAGGCCGAGACGGCGTCGTCGAGCAGGGCCGATGTCGCACCGGCCTCTGCGAGCAGCTCGTCGCGACGCAGGCGACGCGCGGCACCGAGGAACGCGGCGGCGCTCGTGGCCCCCGGCAGTGCGGGCGTCTCACCCGCGTCGATCGCCTCGAGGTGCGCGCGGATCACCTTGAGCGGCAGGTAGTGGTCGCGCTGCATGGCAAGCACGACGGTGATGCGCTCGACATCGGCGGCCGAGAACTTGCGGTAACCCGCGGCGGTGCGCGCCGGCGACACGAGTCGCTGCTCTTCGAGGAACCTCAGTTTCGAGGGCGTCAGGTCGGGAAAGTCGGGTTGAAGCCTCGCCAGCACCTGGCCGATGCCGAGAAGTGGTTCGCGGCCGCTCGCGCGCGACGACGCAGCGGTGCCGGCCACTACTCGCTCGCTACCGGAGCCAGGTCGCGTCGTGACGCGTAGAACGTGAGTCGGTACTTGCCGATCTGCACCTCTGCGCCGTCGCTCAACAGGGCGGTCTCGATGCGCACCCCGTCGAAGTAGGTGCCGTTCAGCGAGCTCAGGTCTTTGACTTCGAAGGCCGTGCGATGACGCACGAACTCGGCGTGCTTGCGCGAGACCGTGACATCGTCGAGGAAGATGTCTGCGTCGGGATGCCGGCCGACGACGGTGAGGTCGGAGTCGAGCAGGAACCTCGCACCACTGTTGGGACCGCGGCGCACGATGAGCAGCGCGGAACCCGACGGCAGCGCCGCGATCGCCTCTTGCTCTTCGGCGGTGGTGTCGGCATCGAGCGCGCCGAGCTGTGCGGCCGCGTCTCGGCTGAAGCCGATCGTCGTGTCGCCGGTATCGTCGCTGACCGCGTGCTCTGAGGTAGGCGTAGGCAACCCGTCTCCCGTCTCGTTCGTACCGTCGGGCCTTGTCATGTCGGAATCCGCCACGGCTAACCTCCTTGTTCCAGCGTATCGGATCGGGAGTCGTCTGCCACCCGCGGAATACGGATGACCCGTGAGGTCTCGATCGCATAGATGATGCCCGCCCACCAGTAGAGGAACGCACCCCAGAGCGTGATAGCCCAGCCGATCGGCTCGCTCACCGGCTCGATCGCGGGGAACGCCAGTCCGAGCATGATCACGGGCAGGCCGAAGAAGAGGGCGAACGTCGCCACTTTGCCGAGCTGGTGCACCGGAAGGGGACCGAAACCGTGGTTGGCGAGCACGACGCCGAGGACTAGGAGGAACACGTCGCGTGCCACGATGACCACGACGATCCACCACGGCACGAGTTGCTGTGCGGCGAGGCCGACGAGGGCCGCGAAGATGTAGAGGCGGTCGGCCGCGGGGTCGAGCAACTGGCCGAGACGGGTGATCTGGCCGAGTCGCCGCGCGAGGTACCCGTCGAGCAGGTCGGTGAGGCTCGCGACCACGAGCACCACGAGGGCGACGATGTAGTCGCCGATCACGAGGTACACGAGGAAGACGGGCACGAGCGCGAGGCGGAGCATGCTGAGGACGTTCGGGATCGTCCAGACCTCCGAACCGATCTCCCCCGAGCGATCCCCTGCCACGTACCGATCTTATCGAGCCATGGAATTCGGCTCTGAGACCTCTGCTCGTGTGTCTCGGCATCGGTGTCGCGGCCGCGCTCGCCACCTGGGTCGCTTCACTCATCGTTCGCGAGCGGGCGCAGTCGGCCGCGATCAGACCTGTGCGGCGAGTGCGGGCCACGACTCCCCGAACCGCGGATGCAGGTCGAGTTCGTCGACGCGGTCGACCGCGATCCAGCGCAGCTCGATGCTCTCGGGGTCGCTGACCACCGGCTCGAAGCGCTCGGTCGCGTCGGCGACGACGGTCGTGTACGACCAGTAGCCGAGATCGAGCACCGACGTGAATCGCACGACGATCAGGTCGGGCGGCACGCCCGCCTCTTCGCCCGCCTCGCGCACGGCCGCCTCGACCGCGCTCTCGTGCTGGTGCCGCGCGCCGCCCGGCATGCCCCAGGTGCCCCCGAAGTGGCTCCAGTGTGCGCGATGCTGCAGCAGAACCTCGCGCTGCGGGCTCACGGCGAGCAGGCCCGCTGCACCGTACCGCCCCCAGTAGCGCGCGCCGCCCGGACCCTCGACCCAGGCATCGCCGCTCTTCGCACTCATGGTTCCAGCATGGACTACTCGGCTGGGATCTCGACCTGAGTCGTAGGCTGATGACATGAACGGCGAGGCCCCGGTGCGTATCGATGCGTGGCTATGGGCGGTGCGGCAGTTCAAGACCCGTTCGGCGGCCACCGCCGCATGCCGTGCAGGGCATGTGCGGGTCAATGGCGAGCGGGCGAAGGCCGCGCAGCCGGTTCGGCCCGGCGACGAGGTGCGGGTGCGCATCGCGGGATTCGACCGGCAGCTCATCGTGCGCCGGACTCTCGTCAAGCGCGTGTCTGCGACGCTCGCGGCAGAGGCCGTCGACGACCGCACTCCCCCGCCGCCTCCACGGGAGTCGGTGGCGGCCGTCGTCACCCGCGACCGTGGTTCAGGACGTCCCACCAAGCGCGAGCGACGCGACATCGAGCGTCTCCGAGGGCACTGAACGCAGTCGGCGTAGCCTGAGGTGGTGCGCAAGGAACTCACCCATGAACCCGACGCCCGACGCTACGTGCTGCGGGTCGACGGCGGCATCGCGAGCGTGCTCGACTACCGCGTGCTCGGCGACGCGGTCGCGTTCACTCGCACGTTCACGAACCCGACGTACCGCGGGGCCGGACTCGCCGGAGATCTCGTCGAGTACGCGGTCAACGACGTCGAGGCGTCCTCGACGCGACACATCGTGCCGAGCTGCTGGTACGTCGGCGAATGGTTCGACCGCCATCCCGATCGGCAGCAGATGCTCGACGAGCGCCTGACCTGATGGTCGCCGGGTACACCGCCGCGCAGGTGCGCGCGGCCGAGCGTCCGCACATCGAGCGCGGCGAGCCGCTCATGCGGATGGCCGCGTCTGCCCTCGCCGCCGTGGTGCGCGAGCAACTCGCTCGAGCCGTCGAGAACAGCACCGAGCAGCCCGCGTCAGCGCGCGCTTCAATGGATCGTCGGGATGCCTCGCCGACGGTGCTCGTGCTCGCCGGAAGCGGCGACAATGGCGGCGACGCCCTCTTCGCGGCTGCCGAGCTGGCCGGCGACGGCACCCGCGTCGAGGTGGTGCCGACCGGCGCACGGTTGCATGATGAGGCACGCGCCGCGGCCGAGCACGCAGGCGTTCGCTTCGCTGACGACGTCGAGCCCCAGCGGGTCGCGCGGCTCGCGGCCGGGGCATCCGTGCTGGTCGACGGCATTCTCGGCACCGGAACGAGTGCCGACCCGGCGCTGCGCGGTCGCGCGCGCGAACTCGTCGCCGGCATTCTGCCGATTCTGGCCGATGCCCGCCGGCCGATCGTCGTCGCGGTCGACCTGCCGAGCGGCGTCCATCCCGATGACGGGTCGGTCCCCGACCCGGCCGTGCTCGCCGCCGATATCACGGTCACGTTCGGCGCGGCGAAGGCGGGCCTGCTGCTCGAACCGGGCGCCGACTACGCGGGAGAATTGCGCGTCATCGACCTCGGACTCGGCGCCGAGCTCGAGCGGTTCACACCACTCGTCGAGCGCGGCTGACCGAGGTCGACGACCGTCAGGTCAGTACCAGTTGACGGCCTGCGAGTGCGACCAGGCGCCACAGGGCGAACCGTAGCCGCGCTGGATGTAGTCGAGGCCCCACGCGATCTGCGTCGCCGCGTTGGTCTGCCAGTCGGCTCCGGCGGTGGCCATCTTGCTGCCGGGCAGCGCCTGCGGAATGCCGGTCGCACCGCTGGATGCGTTCATGGCCGTGTACGACCATCCCGACTCCTTCTGCCACAGCGAGACGAGGCACTGGAACTCGCCCTCGCCCCAGCCGTATTTCGACGCGGCCAGGTCACGCGCCACGGCCTTCGCGCCCTCGGGAGTGTTCGCGCGGGCGAGCGCCTCGGCCGCCGCCTTCGCCTTCTCGGCCTGAACGCGGTCGTACTCGGCGGCGGCGAGCCTGGCCTTCTCGGCCTCTGCGCGCGTCTGGGCGGCGAGGTCGACGACCTCATCGATCGGGAGCGTCTTGTACTCGCCGAGCGAGGCGACCGACGAGGCGAGGTTCGAGGCGTCGACCTTGCCGTCGACGGCGGCGAGCGTGGCATTGGCGGCCGTGATCGTGTCTTCGGCGTTGGCGCGGGTGCGCTCGGCGGCGATCGTCGCGTAGGCGCCGAGCTGTTCGTGCTGCACGCCCGTCGACTCGGTCAGCGCGGTCGTCGCATCGATGCGCGCCTGGGTGGAGATCGCCGACTGCACCGTGAAGCCGGTGCCGACGATGAGGCCGGTCGCGGCGATCGCACCGGCGACGATGAGCCGCTTGCGGTTGGTGCGGCGGCGGCGTGCGCCGCGGCGAGGGTGCTGGGAGTCGAGTTCGGTTTCGGGCGTGGCTGAGGTGTTGTTGCGCATGAGTTCCAGTGAGTCGCTCGGATCAGATTCGGTCGGAGGAGCCCCCGAGCGCGGGCACAAGTCCCCAACTTTGCACGGTCAGTCTGGACAGATCCTCAGCTTCACCTGTGCAGACCATGGGTGTCGCACCCGATGCGAACGAGCCGATTCACTCGCGAGCGGGTCACTGGTACTCCGTCGGCGGTGACGCCGCCTGACGCCGCGACACCGGCGAGGTCAGTCCTCGTCGCGTTCGATCGGCCAGCACCTGGTCGCGACGCCGATCAGGTTCCAGGCGTTGATCGCGACGATGAGCGCGATGAGCGCCCCCGTGCGTTCGTCGCCGAAGTGTGCGAGCGCCTCGTCGACGTCGCCGTCGGGCACATGCGTTTCGGGTGCCCTCGTGATGGATTCGGTCAGGCGCAAGGCCGCGCGCTCTGCGGCAGTGAAGAGCGGCGAGTCGCGCCAGATGGCGACGGCGTGCAGCTTCTGTTCGGTGAGCCCGGCGGAGCGCCCGGTCTTCGTGTGCAGGTCGACGCAGTACGAGCAGCCGTTCAGCTGCGACGCGCGTAGCCTCACCAGGTCTCGAGTGGCCGGGTCGATTCCGACGCGGTCGAGTTCGGCGGTGGCAGCGTGGTCGAGCGAGGCGACAGCGCGGGAGAATCGCGGTACCGCCGCGTCGAAGTCGATGCGCACGGGAATCTCGACGAGTGTCTCGGTGAAGGTCATGACTCCACGCTAGAAGCGATCACACCGCTGCTACAGTCCATTTCCATGGCGATCCAATGGGCCATTCCGGGTCTCGACCTGCTCATCGACGTCGATCCCGCTCGAAAGTCCGCGTCACTCGAATCCGGTGTCCGCGACGCGATCCGCGATGGACGCCTGCGCGCCGGCACTCGGCTTCCGTCGAGCCGCACCCTCGCCGGTGACCTCGGCATCGCCCGCAACCTCGTCGCCGAGGTCTACGCGCAACTGGCTGCCGAGGGGTGGCTCGACGCACGCACGGGTGCCGGCACCTGGGTGGGTGATCGCGGCGGGCGAGCCGTCGCCGCCGCCGAGGTCGAGCACCCGCACCCGGCGCCCGCGCTCGACCTGCGCGGCGGTGTGCCCGATGCCTCCGCGTTCCCGCGTTGGGACTGGGCGTCCGCCGCGCGGCGGGCCGTCGTCGACGCACCGGCGAGCGCCTACGGCTACGGTCCGCCGCTCGGGTCACCGGGACTTCGCGCCGTCCTCGCCGAGTACACCTCGCGCGCCCGCGGCGTCGTCGCCGACCCCGAACGCATCGTCGTCACCCACGGGTTCGGCGACCTGCTCGCACGGATCGGGCGAGCGCTCTCGGAACGAGGCGCCCGGCGCATCGCCGTCGAGGAGTTCGGTCATCGGCATCACCGTCGCATCGTGAGGTCGATCGGACTCGAGGTGATCGCGCTCCCTGTCGACGACGACGGTGCGGTCACGGCGGCGCTGGAAGGCGCACAGGTCGACGCCGTGCTGCTGACGCCGGCCCACCAGTTCCCCACCGGCGTGGCGCTGTCGCCCGCGCGACGGGTCGAGGTCGTGCGGTGGGCTGAGCGCACCGGAGCCGTCGTCATCGAAGACGACTACGACGGCGAGTTCCGCTATGACCGGCGGGCGATCGGCGCACTGCAGGCGCTCGCTCCCGACCACGTCGTGTACGCGGGCACCGCGTCGAAGAGCCTCGCGCCGGCGGTCGGACTCGGATGGGGTGTGGCGCCTCGATGGCTCATACCCGCCCTCGCAGCGCAGGCCGAGCTCTCGAGCGGTCTCCCCGACATCCTGAACCAGCGCACCCTCGAGGAGTTCATCCGCGTGCACGCCTACGACCGGAACGTGCGGCTCCTGCGCGGGATGTACCGGGAGCGGCGCGCCCTCGTCGACGCCAGGGTGGCCGAGGAGCTCGCCGATTGCCACGTGAGCGGCATGTCGGCCGGTCTCCATTGCCTCATCGAACTCCCCGCCGGCATCGACGAAGCCGCCGTGAGTGAGGAGGCTCGCCGACGCGGTGTGCGACTCGCCGGCCTCCGGTCGTTCCGCGACGACGGCGACGCCGGTCGCCACCCGAGCGACCGCGTCGCGATGGTCGTCGGCTACGGCGCACCCCCGGCGCACCGCTTCGGACGGGCGCTCGACGGGGCGGTCTCGGCGATCCGCACCGTGCTCGCTCAGTCGGCCGGCGGCTGATCGAGCTGGGTGTAGGCCCGCTCGACGCCGCTGACGAGGAAGTCGAGCGGGATCGGCCAGTCGTGGTGGCGCGCGAGCGCCTCGGCCGCTGTGAGGCCGTCGTCGTGCGCGGCGCGGAACCGATCGGCGACGAGCTGCAGGTCACCGGCCTGGCGTGCCACGAAGCCGCGGTCGACGACACGGCCGTGACCGGGGATGACGAGGTCGCGCGGGTCCATCGCATCGGCGAGGGCGGCGAGCACGCCCGGCCACTGCAGCGGGAAGCTCCCCGAACCGTACATCGGCGGCCCCGACTCCTCGACGAGGTCGCCGAGGATCCACACGCGCTCGGCCGGGGCGAACACGACCAGGTCGGTGTCGGTGTGCGCCGGGGGTTGCGGCAGGAGTTCCACGATGCGGCCCCCGAGATCGAGCGTGGTCGGCGTGCCGACCGGATGCGTCGGGGGCGTCAGCCGCACGTCGTCCCAGTGCCGCCCGGGCTCCCGCGTCGGGTCGGCATGCCACGCGGCCAGCCTCGGTCGCTCATGCTCTGCGAAATGGGTCGCGATGTTCTCGTGGCCGTGGATCGAGGCATCCGCCGACGTTCCCGGGCCGAAGGCCTGATTGCCGAACGTGTGGTCGAAGTGCGCGTGCGTGTTCACGACCCATCGCACGGGGCGATCGAACCGCTCGCGCACGTCGTCGCTCAGCGCCTCGCCCTCGGCAGGCTCGGCCCGCGTGTCGACGAGCAGCACACCGTCGGCGCCCTCGATGACGACGATCGAGATGTCGAACGGGTCGTATCGGCGCTGGTGGATGCCCGGCGCCACAGTGTGCCATTCACGCATGACTCGAGCGTAGCGATCCGCCCGCAGCGAACTCCGGCGCCGAACCGCGGATTCCGTGGCCGAATCAAAGGCAACGCAGAGGATCGCGCCCTACGGTGGAACTCGTGACCCCGCTCGACGGAATCCGATCCACGAGGCATCCGAAAACCCCGCCCATGCTCACCGACCGCGCCCAGCGCACCCTCGAGACCATCGACGGGCAGACGCTCGACGAGATGCGAGCGCTGCGCGACGAGACCGAGCGGTTCATGCTGCGCTACAAGTTCGGCATGGACGAGGTGATCACGAAGCTCTCGATCCTGCGCGAGGAGTTCAGCCAGACGCACGACTACAACCCGATCGAGCACATCTCGAGCAGGCTGAAGAGCCTCGACAGCGTCATCGAGAAGATGCGGCGCAAGGGCGTCGAGCCGACGTTCGACGCGATCCGCGACACCATCACCGACATCGCGGGCGTTCGCGTCACATGCAGCTTCGTCTCCGACGCCTACCGAATCTTCGAGCTGCTCACTGCTCAGCGCGACATTCGCGTACTGAAGGTCAAGGACTACATCAAGGCGCCCAAGCAGAACGGCTACCAGAGCCTGCATGTGATCGTCGAGGTGCCCGTGTTCCTGTCGACCGGGGCGCATCCCGTGGCCGTCGAGGTGCAGATCCGCACGATCGCCATGGACTTCTGGGCGAGCCTCGAGCACAAGATCTACTACAAGTACGACAAGCAGGTTCCGCAGGAGCTGCTCGACGGGCTGACCGATGCCGCGCACACGGCTGCAGAGCTCGACGCTCGCATGGAGCGACTGCACCGCGAGGTGCACGGCGTGCCGCGGCTCCCCCACGCGAACCGCGATATCGCGGTCTGAGTCGAACAGCTGTCACCGCGGTCGCCGATCAGGCGAGCGCGGCAAACTGCGCCCGACCTTCGGCGGTGACCCGCAGGGATCGGTCGCCGGCCACGCGCGCGACCCACCCGTCGTCGAGCAGCCGCTCGAGCAGGTGCGCCCCGAGCCTGCCGGCGATGTGCGGCCGACGCTCGGTCCAGTCGAGACAGCCGCGCACTGCCGGCCGTCGAGACGTGGTCGCGATCGCCGACGCGATGCCGAGACGGGTTGCGAGCGGGCCGTGTGCATCGAGGACGGCGCCCGGCGCACCGGCTTCGAGCGGGGCGAGGGTGCCCTCGGCGACGAGCGCGTCGGCCACGTCGAGCGCGACGCGCCCGGCGAGGTGGTCGTAGCACGATCGCGCCTCGGCGAGCCGTGACATGGTCTTGGACTGCGAGTACGAGGTCACCTCGCCTCGCGGTGCGAGCAACTGCAGCGCTTCGACGGCGTTCGCCACCGCTGGTCCCGCAAGCGAGAAGTAATGGTGGCGACCGAGCCTGCGGCCGATGACGAGCCCGCCTCGACCAGTTGCGCGAGGTGCGCACTCGCGGTCGAGGGCTTCACCCCGGCGATCCCCGCGAGGTCGGACGCGGGCAGCGCTCGGCCGTCGAGCAGTGCGAGCAGCATCGCGGCACGTGCGGGCTCCCCCATGAGTCGGGCGGGCGTGGCGAGATCGGCGTCTCCGAGCATGTGCCCACGATACGTCGGGCACACTTCGATGGGTGGCGAAACGTTGCGGTCGTACCGTGGCACCATGACGATCATCTCCGATCCCCGCCAGGCCGAACGCATCCTCGCGGATCCGCGATACCGGGTCCCCGAGGCGGATGTCGCGGCGACGGGCTCCTTCGATCGATTCCGGGCAGCGGTCTCGCGTTTCACGAACGGCTCGATCCATGATGGCCGGCGCGCGCAGCTCGACGCACGCCTCGCGCACCTGAACCTCGGAGCGCTCGCCGACGCGGCCACGACGCGAACGAGGCGCGCGCGTCGGCTCGCCGAACGCGCTGCACTCGACACTGCCGCCCTGACCGCCGACGTCGCGCGCGGCGTGCCCGTGGCGAGCCTCGCCGACGTGCTCGGCTTCGACGAGGCCGACCGGCTCACGGAACTCGTTGCCCTCGTCGCCGATCGGTATGCCACCGGAATCGCGAATGACACCGTGGCCGAGGATGACGCGATCGAGCGCCTGGTCGCGATCGCGCCGGGCGCCGACATCGACACCCGCGTGCTCGAGGTGCAGTTGCTCGTGCAGGCCTGGGCGGCCACCCGCGCCCTCATCGAAGGCGCGATGCGCCTGCTCGCGTGCGACGACCACGCCCAGCGCTCGACCGCCGAACTGCTGCGCGAGGCACTCGAACAGCACGCACCCGTGGCGATGACCCGCCGGGTCGCACCCAGCGGTGAGCTCGTGGCCCTGCGCCTCGACGGCGCAGACCTGGCCTTCGGGACAGGAGCCCGTCGGTGTCCGGCGCCGCACCACGCCATCGCCATCGCGACGGCGGCCGTCGATGAGCTGAGGCGATCGCTCGACGGCCGCGACACCATGCCCGCCGAACGCGAGGAAGGATCCCCCCGTGCTGACGCCGACTGAGTTCCGAAGCCTCCACAGGCCCGGATCGCCGCTCATCCTTCCGAACGCGTGGGACCTCGCTTCGGCGCGCTGGCTGCACGCGTCGGGTCATCGCGTCGTGGGAACCACGAGCCTCGGCGTCGCGTTCGCAACCGGCCTGCGCGACGGCGCCGGTGAGATCGCGGAGGAAACGCTGGGCCTCGTGCGAAAGGTCGCCGGCGCTGGCATCGCGGTCACGGCCGACATCGAGGCGGGCTTCTCGAGTGATCCCGACGAGGTCGCGCGCTACGTCGCCGAGCTGGCCGAGCTCGGGGCCGTCGGGGTCAACATCGAGGACTCCGACACCACCGGTGGGCTCGTCGACCCATCGCTCGCGGTCGCGAAGATCGCCGCGATCGCCGCGGCGGTGCCGAACCTCTACGTGAACGCACGCACCGACGTCTTCTGGATCGGCGACGACGCCGACACTGCCTCGAAGCAGGCCGACGCAATCGCCCGGGCCGATCGCTACCTCGAGGCCGGAGCATCGGGGGTGTTCGTGCCCGGCGTGCTGACGCCGGCCACCATCGCTGCGCTCACCGCGTCGATCGCGGCACCGCTCAACGTGCTCGTGCAGCAGCGCATCCCGGTCGCGGAACTGGCTCGCCTCGGCGTGGCGCGGGTCAGCACCGGTTCGCTTCTCTTCCGCGCAGCGCTTGGAGCACTCGCCGACACGGCGGCATCGGTGTGCAGCGGTGAAGTGCGCCAGCCCAGCGGCACCCCGAACTACGACGAGGTCGTCGCGCTCGACTGACGGCCGGGACCCGACTTCTGGGTTCGCGGGGTCAGGCCGCGACGAGCTCGATCGGGAGTGACGACCACCCCCTGAGCGTGGTGTGCAGGAACCGACGCGGTTCGCCGGCCGGTCGCAAATGCTTCACACGCGTCGCGAGCGTGGTGAGCAATACCTCCATCTCGAGTCGTGAGATCGGCTGGCCGACGCACTGGTGGATGCCCATGCCGAACGCGAGGTGGCCACCCGCCTGGCGATCGAGCGTGAAGCGCGCCGCGTCGTCACCCCATTGCTCTGGATCGCGGTTGGCGGCACCCGGGAATACGAGCACCTTCGTCTCGGCGGCGAGTTCGATGCCGTGGAAGATCGTGTCGACTGACGCCGTGCGGAAGAACGACTGGAACGGCGACTCGATGCGAAGCGCCTCGTCGATGGCGAACCTCACGAGGCGGGGGTTCTCGTGCACTCGCGCCCATGCGTCGGGGTCGGCGAGAAGGGATGCGACGGTGTTGCCGATCGCCAGAGCGGTGGTGTCGAGTCCCGCCGAAAGCAGGGCGCGCACGAGCAGCGTCGCCTGATCCGAGGTGATGCGTCCGGCGTCAGCGTGCTCCCAGACCTTCGCGCCGAGCCCGTCGGGGGTGAGGCTCTCACGCGCGCAGTTGCGCATGACCCAGTCGCGCGTGCCCTCGCCTCGCGCGAAGTAGGCGCGAGCACGCTCGTTGTCGGGGCCGAACGCGCTGAAGTTCATCGCCCCGTGCGGCAGCAGGTTCTCGGCGCGCCCCTCGCGCGGAATGCCGACCGCGTCGCCGAACGCGTGGATCGGGAAGACCTCTGCCATGTCACCGACCGCATCGATTCTGCCGCGCACGACGAGACCGTCGACCAACTCGTCGGCGAAGGCCTGGAAGCCTTCACGAAGCGTGCGCACGCCGCGGGGTGAGATGACATCGACCATCGCGCTGCGCATCGAGGTGTGGATCGGCGGATCCGACTCGAGGATGCCCTGCGGTCGCCACGCCGGTTCATGGTGGAGGTTCTTCGGACCCACACCCGCGCCTGAGACGAACGTCTCGTGATCGACGAGGATCTCGCGCACGGCCGCGTGCCGCGTGAACGCCGCCACGCCGTGGCGGGTGAGCCAGACCGCCGGGCCCGCGGCCCGCATGCGTTCGAAGAGCGGGTACGGGTCGGCGAGATTCGCGTCGTCATAGGGGTCGTCGTCGAAGTGCGGCAGCTGCTCGGGGGTCGTCATGGGGGTCAACGTAGCCCCAGGCGGTGCCTGGCCGCCAGCGTGATTCTCAGTCACCGAGAATCACGCTTGTCAGCCCGCTCCCTCGGGTCGAACATGGTGCATGACGAGGACGAGATGAGGTGACCATGGCCGAATCGCTGTCGAGCCGCGATGCGTCGGCGCCGGCGTCGGCGCCGAACGGTGCCGACACGTCGCTCGAGCGCGGCCTCGCGATCCTCGACGTGATCGCGGCACCGGGCGAGCACACGCCGGCCGCGATCGCCGCGGCAGTCGGTCTGCCGCCGAGCACGACCTACCGATATCTGCGCCGGTTGGCCGCTCGCGGGTTCGTCGCGGTCGCCCACGGACGATACGAACCCGGTCCATCGCTCATCGGCCTCGCCGGCGGCAACTTCGCGACCACGTTCCTGGCGTCGGTCGCACCCGCGGTGCTCGCCGGGATCGTCGACGAGGTCGGCGAGACCGCGGTGATGATCGTGCGCGTCGGCACGCACGCCGTATGCGTCAGCCGCGCCGAACCCGATAAGGCGATCCGATACACCTTCGCCGTGAACCAGTTGCTGCCACTGCATGCGGGCGCCGGGCAGCGGGTGCTGCTCGCCTGGGCGCCGCCATCGATCGTGGAGCGGGTGGTCGCGAGCGGGCTCGCACCGTACACCGATGCCACCCTCGACGCAGCACAGTTGCACGCGAGCCTGCATGCCACCCGGCAAGCGGGATGGACGGTGTCACGTGGTGAATACGACACGGGCTCCGTCTCTGTCGCGGTGCCCGTGTTCTTCGGCGGCGAGGCCGTCTGCTCGCTGAATGTCGCCGGCCCCGAGTCACGCTGCGGCTCCCGCGAGTGGGTCGCCCGTGTGCGAACGCTGCTGAGCGACGCGGCACGTGACCTCAGCGAGTCCCTCGAGGCATGGTCGCCGCCGATACCGGCGCCGGCCGAATCGTCCATCCCGACCGACCCGGAGATCACATGACCGCACCAATCCCCCTGCTCATCGGCGATCGTCCCACCAGCGTCGACGACCTCGTCGCCGTCGCCCGTGATCGCCGTCGCGTCGCGCTCGATCCGGCGTGCCTGTCGCGCATGACCGCGAGTCGCGAATGGGTCGATGGCCTCATGCGCGGCATGGCCGCCGGAGAACCCGTCGACCCCGTCTACAGCATCAACACGGGGTTCGGGTCCCTCGCCGGGCGCGCGGCGTTCGATGACCCCGCCGATGCGGCCGAGCTCAGCCGTCGACTCATCCTCGCCGACGCGACCGGGGTCGGTCGCACGGTCGATGAGGAGGTGGTGCGTGCGACGATGCTCATCCGAGCCGTGAGCCTCGCACAGGGACACTCGGGTGTCGACCCGGCACTCGTGCAGGGCATCATCGACATGCTGAACCACGACGTCTACCCGGCCGTGCCGGAGTTCGGATCACTCGGCGCCAGCGGCGACCTCATCCCCCTCGCGCATATCGCGATCGTGCTCACCGCACCGCCGACGGGAGACGACGACCCGCTCGACTCGGGCGAAGCGATCGTCGACGGGCGCATCGTCAGCGGGGTCGAGGCCATGCGGCACGCCGGACTGGCACGGGTGCGCATTACCGCGAAGGACGGCCTCGCGCTGCTCAATGGCACATCGTTCTCAGCGGCCCAGGCGGCGCTCGCGCTGTGGGATGCACGGGTACTGCTCGAGACCGCGCAGATCACCGCGGCGATGTCGATCGAAGCCCTGCTCGGGTTCGGCGACGCATTCATCGCCGAGTTGCACGAGGCTCGCGGACAACGGGGGCAGATCACCGTCGCCACCCGAATGCGGCAACTCCTGGCGGGCAGCCGTCTCATCACGGGCGACCGCGACCACGATCCCATGCGCCAACCACCACAGGACGCGTACTCGCTGCGCTGCGTGCCGCAGGTGTACGGGCCCGTCGCAGACACGCTGGACTTCGTCGAGGGAATCCTGCAGACCGAGATCAACGCGGCCACCGACAATCCCCTGATCTTCCCGTCACTGCCGGCGTCGCGGTCGCTGAAGGCAGTGTCGGGCGGCAACTTCCACGCCGAGTACGTCGCCTTCGCCGCCGATTTCCTCTCGATCGTCGTCACCGAGATCGGCAACATCACCGAGCGGCGCCTCTTCCGTCTCGACGACGGCACCCTGAGCCGCGGTCTGCCCGACATGCTCGTCGCCAGCGCAAAGGTCGGACTCGACTGCGGCTACATGCTCCCGCAGTACCTCGCAGCAGCCCTCGTCTCGGACTGCAAGACCCTGGCCCACCCCGACAGCGTGGACTCGATCCCGACCTCGGCGAACCAGGAGGACCACGTCTCGATGGCCAACAACGCCGGTCGCCACGCGCGCCAGATCGTGCAGAACATCCAGCACGTCGTCGCGACCGAGCTGCTCATGGCTGCACAGGCGCTCGAACTTCGATGCGCGATCGACGGCGTCGGCACTCACACGGCCGACGACATGGGCACGGCGAGCCGCGCCGCGCTCGCCCTCGTTCGCGCGACGCCCGCGAGCGACGGACGCCCCATCGGCCACCTTCGCCACGATGTCGCGCTGTATCCGCGACAGCGGGCGGCGCACGCGCTCGTCGCTCAGGGCGAGGTCGTCCGCGCGGTCGACGCCGCCCTCGATGCCGGCGCGGGCCCGAGAGACGACTCATGACCACGGCCGTGTCGCCCGATTCCCTCCTCGCCCTCCGAGTCGTCCGCCTCGAGCCCGCCGCGGCCGGGGTGCGCGCGATCACGTTCACCCGAGACGACGGCGCAGCGCTTCCGCACTGGGAGCCCGGCAACCACCTCGAGCTGCGGCTTCCGGGCCGGCTCGTGCGCCACTATTCGCTCTGCTCGGATCCCGCGAGGCGCGACGAATGGCGCATCGCCGCGCTCGACGAACCCGAGGGGCGCGGCGGCTCGGCGTTCCTCTGCAATGAACTGCGCGAGGGCGACGTGCTCGAATCGTCGCCCCCGCGCGACAACTTCCGCTACCGCGACGGCGCGCATCCGCAGCTGTTCGTCGCCGGCGGCATCGGCATCACTCCACTGCTTCCGATGATCGCCGCGGCCGAGGCATCCGGTGCGCCGTGGAGGCTGCTGTACCTCGGACGCAGCCGCGCCTCGATGGCGTTCACCGCCGACCTCGATCGCTTCGGCGACCGAGTCATGGTGCACCCGAAGGATGCGGGCGGCTCGCTCGACCTCGGCACCCGCCTCGATGCACTCGACGCCGAGCTGCGCTCAACAGCCCCGGCGGGCGAAGCGGCGCAGCTGTACGCCTGCGGCCCGAACCGACTCCTCGACGCGGTCGTCGGCTGGGCCTCCGCGAACCCCGACCGAGCGACGCGGGTGCATGTCGAGCGCTTCACCGGTGTCGACGCATCGCCGAGGCTCGACGACGCCCCCTTCACCGTCGAACTGCCCGACGGCACCGAGATCGCGGTCGCCGCCGACGAATCGATCCTCGATGCCGTGGCCCGATCGGGAATCCCGGCGCTGAACTCCTGCCGAGAGGGAGTGTGCGGCACGTGCGAGACGCCGGTGATCGACGGGGTGCCCGATCATCGCGATCACCTGCTCAGCGACGAGGAACGGGCGAGCAACGAGACGATGATGATCTGCGTCTCGCGGTGCATCGGTGCACGGCTCGTGCTCGACCTCTGACGACGGGGTCAGTCCTTGCGCGCGCGGCTCGGCTGCACGCGCATCGGCTCACCGGGCATCTTCGGGAAGTCGGGCGGGAAGGGCAGCTCGCCGAGCCCGTCGTCGAGGTCGCGCTGCCACCACTCGAGCAGGGTGTCGATGCGGCCGGGGTGCGCGTGCATCGTCGCCCAGGGGTCGCCGTGCTCGGCGAGCCGCGCCGGCACACTGCGAATCGTGTGCTGGAGGGGGTCGGTCGCCTCGATCTCATCCCACTCGATCGGGCACGACACGGTGGCGGCCGGAACCGGGCGCGGGCTGTACGCGCCCGCCATCGTTCGGTCGCGGTTCGCCTGGTTGTAGTCGATGAAGATGCGGTCGCCGCGCTCCTCCTTCCACCATTTCGTGGTGACCTCGTCGGGCATGCGGCGCTCGAGCTCGCGCCCGAGCGCGATCACGGCATGGCGCACGTCGAGGAAGTCGTGCTCTGCCTCGATGGGCGCGAAGACGTGAATGCCGCGACTGCCCGAGGTCTTCACGAACGCGGTGAGGTCGACCTCGGCCAGCAGCTCGCGGAGCGCGAGCGCCACCGGCACGGCCTCGGCGAACCCGGTACCGGGCTGAGGGTCGAGGTCGATGCGCAGCTGGTCGGGGTTGTCACTGTTGCCCGCGCGTGAAGCCCATGGGTGGAAGACGATGGTGTTCATCTGGGCCGCCCACACCGCAGTCGCCGGCTCGTCGATGACGAGTTGCGGGTGACTGCGCCCACTCGGGTACGTCACCGGCACCGACCGCACCCACTCGGGCGCGCCTTTGGGCGGGTTCTTCGAGAAGAACTGCTCGCCGTCGACGCCGCCCGGGAACCGCTGCAATGAGATCGGTCGATCGCCGTTCGCCTCGACGAACGCCGCGCCGACGGCGACGAGGTACTCGGCGAGGTCGCGCTTGGTGATGTCGGCCTCCGGCCAGATCACGCGGGTCGGACTCGAGATGCGCACGCTGCGATCGCCGTGCGGACCCGGGACTGTGAGCTCGATCGCGTCGGCGGCCATGCCAGCGACGCTACTCCCCTTCGCGACCGGGGCGCACCAGGCGCGGCCGCCCCGGCCGCCTACGCCGTCGCGGGCAGGGCGGCATAGCGGCGGGCGGCGCGCTCGCGCGCCTTGGCAGCCTCGACCTCGCGGTCTTTCGGCGGCGCCGTGGTCACGAGATCGTCGAGCAGATGCTGCGTGATGTGGGCGATCTCGGCGACGGCGCGGTCGAAGGCCTCGGCGTTCGCCTTCGACGGCTTGGTCGCTCCGCTCACCTTGCGCACGTATTGCAGCGCCGCCGCGTGCACCTCGTCACTCGTCGCGGCCGGTTCGAAGTTGTGGAGGGTGTGGATGTTCCTGCACATGCCCCGATGCTAACCCCACACGGATTGAGCCGCTCGGGAGCCCTGTCATTCGCTGCGGCGGTCGGCGACCGGCTGCAGGCGGAACAACCGCACGACCCGCCCCGAGTCGCGCTCGTAGCCGCGATAGCCGGGCCACTGCGCCTCGATTCGCGCCCACGCCTCGTCGCGCTCGCCGTCGCCGATGAGGCTCGCCCGCACGGGCATGCTGCGGCCGCGTACCGTGATCGAGGCGTCGGGGTGCGCAAGCAGGTTGTAGGTCCACCCCGGATGCCGCTCCTGCGCGAACGTCGTGCCGGCGACGATCGCCCGGCCGCGACCGTCGGCGGTGTACATCAGGTAGGTGTCACGCGGTGCGCCCGACTTCGCGCCGATCGTGTGCAGCACGAGCGACGGAACGAGCAATCCGCTCAGCTGCACGCGCCCGCCCGAGACACGCGCGACCACCCATTCCAGCGGCGGCAGCAGCACCGGCGCGAGCGCACGGAACACGCGGGTGCGGGTGAGCGGCGCGATGACGGAGCGAACGAGGAGCTGCACGGTCGGCATCCGCCCCATTCTCGTCGCCGGCCTCGACGTTCCGGAAGATCGGCCGGAGATCGGGCCTCAGACTCGCGCGCCGCCCGACGCCGCATGCTCGCGCTCGACCGCGGCGCGGGCATCTGCCAACTCGGTCGCTGCGACCGACGCGCGGCGCTCCGCGCGCTGCATGCGCCGTATCGCGACGGTAGGCGCGCCGTACCGAGCGCGCACCCGGTCGTGTTCGTCATCGACTCCCGTGATGATGTACGCGGCCGCGATGAGGATGACCTGGGCCGAGAGGTTGAACCACAGCAGCAGGGCGATCAGCGATCCGAACGATGCGAGCAGCGGGTTGGCCGTCGCACCGCCCACGAAGAGGCCCGACAGCTCCTGCAACCCGGTGAGACCCAGTCCGCCGATGACGGCGCCGCTCCATAGGGAACGTGGGCTCGGCCGAAGACCCGAGAGGATGCGGAACATCGCCGCAACGACGATCGTGTCGATCACGAAGATCACGACGATCGAGAGGGCACGCGTCGTGCCGTCATAGGCGGGATCGCGGGTCGAGACGCCGAACCAACCGAACACGACATCGACGGCGGCGGTGCCGAAGAAGGTCACGGCCGCCGTCGCGGCGAGCAGCGCGCCGAATCCGATCGCCAGCACGAGATCGCGCGCCATCACCCAGATGAAGAACGTCTGGTCGTCGGGCAGGTCGCCGAGATTGCGGAACGAGAGGCGCAGCGACCCGACCGCCCCCATGGCCGCGCCGACGAGGCCGATGAGCGCGAGCGCCCCGGCGATGCTGAGGGTGAGCGGCTGAATGAGGTCGTCGGGATGGATGAGCCCGTCTTCGCCGACCAGCCCGGGGATGACGGCGTCGATCGTCTCGATGAGGGCTGTGATCGCCTCGGGACGGCCGGCGAGCCACACGCCCGCGATGGCGAACCCGAGGAAGACTCCGGCGAAGACCGAGAAGAGCGTGCGATACGTGATGCTGTCAGCCAGCATGGGGCCGTGATGCTCGAAGTAGAGCAGCATCGCTCGCACCGGCTTGCGCGCCAGGGCCCATGCCGTGATGCGATCGCCGAGCGCGCCGATCCGCGCGAATGCCCCGCCCTCTCGCTGCTGCGGCCGTTGTTCGCCCATGCCCGTCAGGCTACTCACGCGGGCGCCGGGTGGTGCGAGCGCAACGCGCACGGGGGTGCACGCTCTCACAGCGAAGTCACAGCGGGGAGGCGTGTGATGCGGAACAGCTGGACATCGTCGCCGGTTCTCTCTGGTGACGCGTGAGCACTCGCACCGAGTGCCCGCATCGAGGCGCCGCAGCCAGCGTCGCCGAGAAGGAGGAACGACCTTTGTCAGACGACTACCGCAAGACTCCCGAGGCGGTCGCCCGCCTCACACCCGAGCAGTACCGCGTCACGCAGGAGGACGCCACCGAGCCGGCCTTCCGCAACCGGTACTGGAATCACCACGAGCCGGGCATCTATGTCGACGTCGTCTCGGGCCAGCCGCTGTTCGCGTCGACCGACAAGTACGACAGCCGTTCGGGCTGGCCGAGCTTCACCCGGCCGATCGACCCCGATGCGGTCAATGAGAAGGTCGATCGTTCGCTGTTCATGAAGCGGGTCGAAGTGCGTTCGTCGGGCGCCGACAGCCACCTCGGGCATGTCTTCGACGATGGGCCGGCAGACGCCGGCGGCCTACGCTATTGCATGAACTCGGCGGCGCTGCGATTCGTGCCGCTCGCCGAGCTCGAGGTGCAAGGGTACGCGCAGTACCGCGACCTGTTCACGACGACGGATGCCGCGGCCGCGACATCCGAGAAGGAGGAAGCATCATGACGACCCCCGGTGCCATCACCAAGATCCCCGGTACCGAGACGGCTGTCCTGGCCGGCGGCTGTTTCTGGGGCATGGAGGACCTGATCCGCAAGCGTCCGGGCGTCATCGACACGCGCGTCGGCTACACCGGCGGCGACGTGCCGAATGCGACATACCGCAACCACGGTTCGCACGCCGAGGCGCTCGAGATCGTGTTCGACCCGTCGAAGGAGTCGTTCCGCGACCTGCTGGAGTTCTTCTTCCAGATCCACGACCCGTCGACGAGGAACCGCCAGGGCAACGACATCGGAACGAGCTACCGCTCGGCGATCTTCCCGACGACGCCTGAACAAAAGGTCACGGCGTACGAGACCATCGCCGACGTCGACGCCTCGGGACTGTGGCCCGGACCCGCCACCACCGAGGTCGCGCCGGCCGGGCCGTTCTGGGAGGCCGAGCCCGAGCATCAGGACTATCTCGAGAAGTACCCCAATGGGTACACGTGCCATTTCGTGCGCCCCGGGTGGAAGCTGCCTGAACGCGACGCCGAGACGGTCGCGTAGCCTCTCCTGAGAACGCGAAGGACCGCGGCGGATCTGATCCGCCGCGGTCCTTCCGCGTTTCCGGTGAGCGCTACGGCCTAGTACCAGCCGTTCGACTCCGAGTGGCTCCACGCGCCGCAGGGGCTGCCGTAGCGGTCGGCGATGTAGCCGAGACCCCAGGCGATCTGCGTGGCGGCGTTGGTCTGCCAGTCGCTGCCGGCCGAGCCCATCTTGCTGCCGGGGAGCGCCTGGGGAATGCCGTACGCGCCGCTCGACGGGTTCTGGGCGTAGACGTTCCAGCCCGACTCGCGATCCCAGAGCGACACGAGGCAACCGAACTGGTCGGCGCCCCAGCCGCGTGCGGCGAGCATGTCGCGCGCGATCGCCTGCGCACCGGTCGGATTCGCCGGTCCGGACGGGTACGAGCCCGAGAAGCCCGACTCCTGCTCGGCCGCCGCGGCCTCGGCTGCGGCCTTCGCCTTCGCGGCGGCCGCGGCGGCGGCGGCCGCCTTCTCGGCGGCGATGCGGTCGGCCTCGGCGACGGCGGCCTTCACGGTGGCCGCGTGCGCGGCGGTGACGTCGGCCAGCTCGAACACCCGCTCGGGTGCGAGCAGGCGGAAGTCGTCGAGCGCCGCGACCGACGAGGCGAGGGCGGTCGCGTCGGCCTTGCCCTTCGCCTTGCTGAGCGTGTCCTTGGCACCGGTCAGGGTGTCCTGCGCGTCCTTGACGGCGCGCGCTTCGAGGATGCCGCCGTGGGCATCGAGCTGCTCGACGCGCAGGTCGGTCGCGGCGCTCAGTTCAGCGGTGGCGGCGATGCTCTCGTTCTTTGCGGCGACGGCCGACTGCAGGGCGAAACCACTGCCGACGAGCGCCCCGACGGCGACGACGGCACCTGCGGCGATGACTGGTCCGCGACGCCAACCACGGCGGCTGCGCAGCGCGCGGCGGCTGGGCGGCGTGCTGGGCTTCGAAGACGGGTCAGGGGTGTTGATTGGGGAAGAGGAAGACTGGTTCTGCATGACCTTCACGTGGCGGGTCATGGTGCTGGCGCGCCACGATCCCTTTCTCGACGTTCCTCAGACGCGGGGGCGCCCGGGCGAAGTGGCCAGTCTGCCGGTGCCCTCTGGACGGAACCTCACATTGTTCTGTGAATGTCATCCGAAATCTATTGCGCCTGACGCTCGAATGCGCTAGTACCAGCCGTTGGCCTCGACGTGCGCCCACGCGCCGCACGGCGTGCCGTAGCGGCCCGCGATGTAGCCCAGACCCCAGATGATCTGGGTACGTGCGCTGGTGGCCCAATCGGCTCCCGCAGTCGCCATCTTCGAGCCGGGCAGCGCCTGCGGAATCCCATATGCTCCGCTCGGATTACTGGCGTACACGTTCCAGCCCGACTCGTAGTCCCAGAGGGCCACGAGGCATCCGAACTGATCCGAACCCCATCCGTACTGGGCGGCCATCAGGTCACGTGCGATCGCCTGGGCCTCGCTCGGATTCGAGGGTGGCGCGGGAGACGACGCTGTGCCCTCGCTCGACCGATCGGATGCCGCCTGCTCGGCAGCCGCTCGCTCGGCTTCGGCGCGCTCGGCGGCAGCCTTCGCGGCGGCCGCCTTCTCGGCGACGATGCGGTCGAATTCGGCGATCTCGGCACGCACCGTCGCGGCCTGCGCGTCGGCGAGGTCGACGAGTTCGAAGATGCGCTCGGGCGCGAGCAGGTCGTAGACCTGCAGTGCCGCTACGGATGCCTCGAGCTCGGCGGCATCGGATTTGCCGCGTGCCGCGGCGATGGCCTGTGCGGCGCCGTCGAGCGCTGCCTCGGCATCGCTGGTCGCCCGAGCTGTGAGCATGAGCCCATGCGCGTCGAGTTGGTCGGAGGCGCGATCGCCGCTCGCAGTCAGTTGCTCGGTTGCCGCGATGCGCGCCGCGGTCTCGTCGGCTGCGGTGCGCACGAGCACTCCGGTGCCGGCGGTCGCGGCGATCGCGACCACGGCGCCCACCGCGAGCACCGACAACCACCGCTCCCTCGACGACTGGCCGGATGACCGAGAGGAGCCGCCGCCCCCGGACTCGGACGCGGGAAGGTGCCGGTTCAGGGAGTTGTCTCGCATGTGGATCACCGTGGGATCTCGCGACTCAGGCGCCGACCGATCCCCGTCTCTCGATCCGCGAGCGTCTTCCGCCCGCGGAAGCTGCCAATTCCGCGACAGACTAGAGAGCCTTCCTCAGGTCCGCAACCACGGGTTCAGTCGGCCGTCAGCTGCCATCCCCACCGCTCGCAGGCGGCACGGAGGCCGCATACCGACCGCACACAGGCAGCGATACCGAGATCGCCGAGCGTGTCCTGCCTCGAGCCGATCGACCCACGCGAATGGGGCTCTTGAGCGCGCCGACGCGCGACCCGTAGGATTCGAGCGTGTTCGAGGACGCTCCGGCAACCGCAACTTCTGCGGTCGAGCTCGATCGACTCCTGCTCGACGCGAAGCTCACTGTTCCCGAGCATCCGGCCCGAGAAACGGTGAGTCGCGCCGGGCTCATCGAAGCGGCGCGATCCAGCGGGCTGCGCGTGGTCGGCGTCACCGCACCGGCCGGCTACGGCAAGTCCACGCTGCTCGCGGAGTGGGCGCATCTCGATCCGAGGTCGATCACATGGGCATCTCTCGATCGCTTCGACGATGATCCTGCCGCCATCCTCGCCCTGCTCGCCGAGGCGTACGCCGCCGTCACGCCCGGAATGCGCCACCTCGCTGACGACGTGCGCGGCCACGGCGTTTCGGCACTCGGCCGCGCCGCGCCGCTGCTCGCGGCGGCATTCCGCGCCGCGCCGACGCCGTTCGTGCTGATGCTCGATGACCTGCACGAACTGCGCTCGCCCGGGTGCCATGATGTGCTCGGCGTCGTGCTCGCCGGAATTCCGCGTGGGTCGCAGGTCGTCGCGGCCAGCCGTGGCGAGCAGCCCTACCTGTCGCGCCTGCGCGCCGCGGGCGACGCATTCGAGATCAGTGCGAGCGATCTCGCCGTCGGCCCGGCGGGGGCGCAGCAGATCTTCGCCGGCGCTCAGGTGCCTCTCGACCACGATGACGCCGTCGAGGTCGTCGCACGCACCGAAGGCTGGCCGGTCGGCGTGTTCCTCGCCGCGGCGATCATGCGAGACGGCGGGGGGGATGCCCTGGCAGTCACGGGCGACGACCGTTATGTCGCCGACTACCTCTACCGTGAGACGCTCGCGAAGATGCCCGAGGAGCAGCAGCGATTCCTGCGCCGCACGGCGGCACTCGATCGCTTCTCGGCGCCGCTGTGCGATGCCATCCTGGGCACCGGCGACGCCCATCAGGTACTTCGCCGGCTCGAGACGTCCGATGCCTTCCTGGTGCCGCTCGACCGCCGCCGCGAGTGGTACCGCTACCACGCACTGTTCCGCGAATTCCTGATCGGCGAGCTTCGACGCGTCGAATCCGGTGCGATCGTCGACCTGCATCTGCGGGCCGCCGACTGGTTCGAACAGCAGGGCTCTCCGGCTCTCGCCGTCGAGCACGTGCTCGACATTTCGGCCGAACGCGATCGGGCGACGCATCTCGTGGCGTCGATCGCTTTGGCGACCTACCAGTCCGGACAACTGACCACCGTGCAACGGTGGTTCGCGACGCTCGGTGACGCCACGATCGAGGCGTACCCGCCGCTGGCGGTGCTCGCCGGGTGGATCACCGCGCTCGCCGGCCAGGCGCACGAAGCGGAACGATGGGCGGCGGTGGTCGACGACTCGGCCTTCGACGGCTCACCCGACGACGGCACGTCGTCATTCGACTCCGCCCGGGCGATGCTCCGCGCCGCCATGTGCGCCGCAGGACCCGAGCGCGCGATGGCCGATGCCGCATTCGCCGTCGCGTCGGAGCCGATCTGGAGCCCATGGCGCGACCAGGCGTTGATCCTGCTCGGCGAGGCGCACCTGCTCTTGGGCGAGGCCGCGCAGGCTCGGGCGGTATTCGAGGCGTGTTCGGCGTCGTCGGCCGCACGAGGCAGTACCGATGACGTGATCCTCAGTGAGTCGGAGCTCGCCATCCTGGCCATCGACGACGGACGGTGGGATGACGCGACCCGACACGTCGAAACGGCACTCACCGCCGTCGAGCGCTGGCGCATGCACGACTACGCCACGGCGCTGCTCGCATTCGCGGCTGCAGCACGACTCGCGGTGCATCGCGGCGACCTGGCCGACGCGCGGCGTCAGCTGACCCGCGCCATGCGCGCGAGGCCGACCTGCACGTACGCGATTCCGTTCATCGCTGTGCGACTGCGCCTGCAGCTTGCGAGGGTGTTCTGGTCGCTGACCGACCACGCAACGGCGCGGCACCTGCTGCGCGAGATCGACGACATCCTCCAGCATCGGCCGGCCCTCGGCGTGCTCGTCGACCAGGTGGCCGACTTCCGTGCCTACATTTCATCGACCGAGCAGACGGAACCCGCAGGGGGGCCGCCGTTGACGCCCGCCGAACTGCGGTTGCTGCCCTACCTGCAGACCCACCTGTCGATTCGCGAGATCGGCGAGCGTCTGTTCATCTCGCGCAACACCGTCAGTTCGGAGGTCGGCTCGATCTACCGAAAGCTGGGGGTTTCGGCGCGCAGCGACGCCGTAGAGGTGGCAATGGCGAGGGGACTGCTCGGCGCCTGACGCCCGATCATCTCATTCGGGGTGCGCTCGCGTGGTGGCATCCATCGCATCGTCGAGGTCGTACCCCAGCGCCATCGCCACCTTCGGCGCCGCGGCGACGACGAGAGCGAACCCGACGACGGGGATGATGCCCACGAGCACGTCGACGATCTCTTGGGGGGATGCACCGGCGCTGACCGCGGCGTCGGCCTGCGATCCGAACGACGGCTCGGCACCGCCGACGGCCACGAGCGCGGCGATGCGGGCGAGCGCCAGGGTCTTGGCGTCGAGCCCGTCGGGCGCCACTTCGACCTCGTCGAGGTCGTCTTCGGGCAGCCGTTCATCGTTGATGGCCAGTCGACGGAGCCGATCGGTATAGTCCACGTCCTCCCCCTCTCCACCTCGATCCAGCATCTTCAAGTGCACGCGACCTCGCCGTTCGACGCATCATGCAGATGATGTGAATCCGCAGCTTCACCTGATCTGCATGATGTCGGGCTGGGCGACGTGGGGCTAGTTTCGTCAGCAGGCAGATGCCGAGTGCCGGCGTCGATCGAGCTGAAAGGGGCCGACATGACCAGTTTCTGGGACTTCTTGGTGTGGCTGTTCTGGTTCTACATCGTGGTGGCGTGCATCTGGATCTTCATCACGATCATCATCGACGTGTTCCGTGACCACACGCTGAACGGGTGGGCGAAGGCACTCTGGGTGCTGTTCCTCGTGGTGCTGCCGTTCCTGGCGGCGTTCATCTACCTCATCGCTCGTGGCAAGAGCATGGGACAGCGCAACATGGAGCAGGCGGCCCAGGCGCAAGCTGCCAATGCCGAGTACATTCGCACCGTCGCGGGCAGCGGCGGCGCATCGTCGGCGGCCGCAGAGATCGAGAAGAGCAAGCAGTTGCTCGACTCGGGCGCGATCACGCAGGCCGAGTACGACGCGCTGAAGTCGAAGGCGCTTCAGAACTCGTAGAGCTGACGGCTCGCAGATGACGGCCGGTCGCCCCGAGGGGCGGCCGGCCTTCGCGTGCGTGTCGCGTCATCCGCATCTCACGACGGCACGCATGACGGATGCTACTGCCGCGCCATCGCGATGCGCATGCGCTCATCGGGGTCGATGAAGTGGTCGTGATCGTCGTCGCCAAGGTCGATCTGCACCCAGTTGATCTTGCCCGTGAAGCGGCTCGTCTGCGGGGTGTAGTCGGGGCTCACCGCAGTTCCGGATTCATAACCGATGTCGGTCGTCTCATCGGCAGAGAAGACCATCGGCTGGGTGGCGCCCACCCGGCCGGTGCCCGCCGGCTGGCCGTCGTGGTAGAGCGTGACAGCGCCGCCCTTCGCGAGCCCGCCGCCGTCGTACGCGAATTCCATGCGCACCTGATGCGTGCCGGACGGGATCGGCGAGTCGCCCGCGGTGGTGAATTCCTGGATGCCGAGCACGTTGTAGGCGAACTTGAGCACACCGTCGTTCGCGTACAGGCTCCACCCGCCGAAGCGGCCACCCTGCGCGATGATCACGCCGTTCGCGCCGCCGTCGGGCACGTCGACTTCGGCCGTCACCGAGAACGACTTGTTCTTGATGTTGACGACGCTGTTCTCAGAGAGCCGGCCCATGCCCGGGAAGAACCGCTGGGAGTTGCCGCGGATCAGCGTGGGACGGCCCGCCGTGTCGGGGTTGAGTCGGTCGGCGGTGCGGTCGTCGATCGGCAGCACGTTGTACTTCACGGCTTCGATCAGGAAGAGCCGTTGCAACTCGTGCAGCTTGTCGGGATGCTCGGCCGCGAGGTCGCGCGCCTGGCTGTAGTCGGTGCTGCCGTCGTAGAGCTCCCACACGTCGTCGTCGAAGGCCACCATCGTTCCGCCGACCATGACCCAGGGCGTGCGGTGCTTGGTGACCGCGCTCCAGCCCTTGGAGTAGATGCCGCGATTGCCGAACATCTCGAAGTACTGCAGGTCGTGGCGCTCTGGGGTGTCGGGCTGGTTGAAGCTGTACAGCATGCTCGTGCCCTCCATGGGCGACTGCTGCACACCGTTCACCATCGTCGGCTCAGGCAGGCCTGCTGCTTCGAGGATCGTGGGAGCCACGTCGATGCAGTGCGTGAACTGCGAACGCAGCCCGCCCTTGTCGGTGATGCCCGCCGGCCAGTGCACGATGGTGCCGTTGCGGGTGCCGCCCCAGTGCGAGGCGACCTGCTTGGTCCACTGGAACGGGGTGTCCATCGCCCACGCCCAGCCGACGGCGTAGTGGTTGTACGAGCTCGGCGAACCGAACTCGTCCATCTTCGAGGCCATGAACTCGGGCGTCTCGAGTGCGGCCATGCCGTTGAAGTTGGCCATCTCGTTGAAGGCGCCGTTCACGGTGCCCTCTGCCGATGCCCCGTTGTCGCCGATGATGTAGTAGATGAGGGTGTTGTCGAGCACCCCGAGGTCGTCGATCGCGTCGATGACGCGGCCGACGTGGTGGTCGGTGTGCTCGAGGAATCCGGCGTACACCTCCATCTCGCGTTCGAGCACTGGCTTGAGCTCGGCCGGCATGTCGTCCCATGCGGGGATCTCGTCATGCCGGGGCGTGAGCTCGGCGTCGGCGGGAATGACGCCGAGTTCCTTCTGCCGGGCGAACGTGCGCTCGCGTTGCACGTCCCACCCGTCGGCGAACTTGCCCCGGTACGTGTCGGCCCACTCCTTCGGCACGTGGTGGGGTGCGTGCGTTGCACCGGGCGCGAAGTACACGAAGAACGGCTTGTCGGGCATGAGCGCCTTCTGCGTGCGGATCCAACTGACGGCGTGATCGGCGAGGTCTTCGGTCAGGTGGTAGCCCTCTTCGGGCGTCGCCGGCGGCTCGACGGGGGTGGTGCCCTCGTAGAGGGCCGGATCCCATTGGTTGTTCTCGCCCCCGATGAAGCCGTAGAACGTCTCGAACCCGCCGCCCCCCGACGGCCAGGCGTCGAACGGGCCCATCGGCGAGGACTGCCACACCGGCACCTCGTGGCACTTGCCGAACTGGGCCGTCGAGTACCCGTTGAGCTTCAGGGTCATCGCAACCGGCGCCTTGGTGTTGGGCTTCAGTGAGCTGTTGCCCGGGGCCGAGGTCGCGGTCTCGGTGATGCTGCCCATGCCGACGGAGTGGTGGTTGCGGCCGCTGAGCATCGCCGCCCGGGTCGGAGCGCACAGTGCGGTCGTGTGGAATCGGTTGTACGTCAGGCCGCCCGCGGCGAGCTTCTCGGCATTCGGGGTCGCGCACGGGCCGCCGAACGCACTCGCCGCGCCGAAGCCGACGTCGTCGAGCAGCACGATGAGCACATTCGGCGCACCCTCTGGCGGCAGCAGCGGCTCGATCGGCGGGTATGCCGTATCGGGGTCTTTGGCGTCGTAGGTCGTAAGACCAGGTGACGGCCGATCGGGGATCGGCAGCATGGTGCGGGCGTGGCGGTCGGGACGCATGACATTTCCTCCCCAAGGATGTGACCGCGTCAGTCTCGCCGCGGGCATGCCCGCCCGCATCACGCAGACCGCGTGATTGCCGAAGCGCCATATCAGACCGCGAGCGCTGGTCAGGAGGCGCGCGTGAGCGCCCGATCGTCAGCGGGCACGCGCAGGCTGCCGTACCGCTCCATGCGGTGCCACCGCAGGTGCACCCCGGCGAACGCGGTGAACACCGACTGGATGACGACCAGGTACATGAGCTGCCGGTAGACGATCTGCTGCAGCGGCAGCGTCCACAGCGGGCGCAACGATTCTCGATCGAGCCGGAACGCGTAGGCGGCCATGACCAGCTGCACCGCGAGGAACGCAAGCCAGACGCCGGCGATGCGAACGGGGTCGAGGAAGATGAGCCCGTACACCGCGAAGAGGTCGACGACCGGGGCGAACAGCGGCAGCAGCACCTGCAGAACGAGCAGGTAGCCGAGCCCTCGCCGGCCGAGCTTGCCTGCTGCTCCGCCCTGCACCACGGCGCCGCGGTGCTTCCACATAGCCTGCAGGGTGCCGTAGCACCAGCGGTAGCGCTGCCGCCAGAGCGCGCCGAGGCTCGCGGGGGCTTCAGTCCACGCCCGGGCGTCGTCGCGGTACACGACCCGCCACCCGTCGCGGCAGAGCGCCATCGTCAGGTCGGTGTCCTCGGCGAGGGTGTCGTCGCTGACGCCGCCCACGCGCTCGAGGGCTTCACGTCTGAAGCCGCCGATGGCGCCGGGCACGGTCGGCATGCACTCGGCGACATCGAACAGGCGGCGGTCGAGGTTGAAGCCGACCACGTACTCGATGTGCTGCCACGCCCCGAGCACCCCGTCGCGATTGGCGACCTTGGTGTTGCCCGAGACGGCACCGACATTCGGATCGGCGAAGGCCTGCACGAGCGAATGCACCGTGCCCGGCTCGAACACCGTGTCGCCGTCGACCATGACGATGAGGTCGTGCGTCGCGGCTCGCAGCCCGGTGTTGAGCGCCGCCGGCTTTCCGCCATTCCGTCGGCGGATCACCGTCACGCCCGGCAGCCCGAGACCTTCGGCGATCGCAGCCGTGTCGTCGGTCGACCCGTCGTCGACGACGATGATCTCGACGGCATGCGTCGAGGCGGCGATCGAGCGGATCGCGGCCTCGATGCCGGCGGCCTCGTTGTGCGCCGGCACGATGACGCTCACCGGTTCGTTCACGATCGTTCGCGCAGGCGCCCCCGGCAGGTGTCGCCCTCGTCGTGCCATGCGGTGGTGGCGGCGGGCGACGGCGACGACCAGCACGGCGCGTACGACCATCACGAATCCGCTGATGACGAGAGCCCATCCGATCAGCGTGACCACAAGATCGCTCAGGCGGATGCCCCACCCGAAGGCAGCGCCGGCGACGCGCTCCACGGTTGTCGCCGGGGCTGCGCTCTCGACGCTGAGCGCGTCGCCGACGGTCGTCACCCGGTAGCCCTGCTCGTCATAGCGGCTCAGCATCTCATCGAGCGCTTCGACGGTCTCACTGCGATCGCCGCCGCCGTCGTGCATCAGCACGATCTGGCCGTCGGTGCCGCTCGGGGTCAGGTTCTGTTCGATCGCCTCGACACCCGGCTGCCGCCAGTCTTCGCTGTCCATCGTCGTCAGCACCGTCAGGTAGCCGTCGTCGGCGCCGGCGCGGATGGCCGACCAGGTGCCATCGGTCACGGCTTCATTCTCTGAGCTGTACGGCGGCCGCATCAGCGCGGTCTTCGATCCCGTGATGCCCACGATCGCCTGCTGCGATCCCTGCAGCTCGAGTTCGCGCTGCCACGCCGGCGCGACACCGAGGTCGACATGCGTCAGGGTGTGCACACCGACCTCATGGCCCTCGTCGACCATTCGGCGCACCAGGTCGGGGTGATCGATCGCCGCCGTGCCGACGACGAAGAAGGTCGCGTGCACGCCGTGGCGCTCGAGTACATCGAGGATGCGGGGCGTCCACGTCGGATCGGGGCCGTCGTCGAAGGTGAGAGCGATCGTGCGGTCGGGAGGCCCGGCGGTGCGCACCCCGCCGTCGCTCGCATCGATGACCGGCCCACCCTCATGCACCTCGCGGGGCACGTTCCCGCTCGCGGTGCTCGAGGGCACCGAGTCGTCGGTGATCGATCCGAGGTGGTGGGTGTACCCCTGCACGAGCAGCGCGACGCCGAGCGCCAGCAGCACCGCGCCGAGCACGACCCAATGGGCTCGAACGCGCGGCGTGCGCATCGCGCGCCGCACTTCGCGCCGCGTCACGGACGTTTCGGGTGTTCGGGAGCGTTCGCCTGGCCGGGAGCCGTCTCACTCTTGCCGGGCTCGTCGCGTGCCGGCTCGGTCGGAGCGGGTGCCACAGGCAGCGGCGTGGGCTGCGGGGCAGCTGTCTCGGGCGCAATCGGAGCGGGCAGGGCCGGCTCCGCGGGCCCGACCGACGGCACCGCGCTCGGCGCCGGCACCGACGCGGGAACCTGTCGAGCGGCGTCGTTCGCGGCGGCGGTCGGCTTCGGCAGCAACGGAGTCACGACAGCGGGCCCGCCGAGGAACGCCGTCGCCACGAGTCCGAGGTAGACCGCGATCGCGCCCAGAGCCAGACCGCTGATCAGCCGAACGCGGTGTCGCCGACGGCCTGACGGGTCGACGAAGACCGGCGCATCCTGCGATTCGGTTGTCCCCGGTGGGGCCGCGGTCGGCGTCTGCGTTCGTTCCGTCATCGGGCCCGAGTATATGCGGCTCACCCGCAAGACCGATCCCAGCGCCCGGCGTTCGGGCGCATCACCACCGGGCTCGACGGGCGCGAGCGGCGAAGGCGTCGAGCGCCGCAAGCACTTCGGTCGCCTGCCACACCCGGTAGCGCACTCCGCCGGCCGCGCGCGTGAGCACACCTGCAGCGGCGAGCTTGTCGATCGACGTCTGCGCTGCGACCTCGCTCACGCCCACCCCCTCGGCGACCGAGGCGGCCGTCACGAGGGGATGCTGCAACAGGTGCGCCTTCACCCGGTGCACCGAGGCATCGGATCGCGCGCGAACGAGCGCGTCCCACCCCAGGGCGATCTCCTGCAGCTCGCGCACCAGGGCGCGACCGTTCGCGACCGCACGGAACGCGGCTTCGGCGACCGCGTCGACGATGACATCGGGTTGCCCCTGCCGGTATCGGGTGAGCGCCCCGAAGTAGGCCTCGAGGTCGCCGAGCAGCCCGGCAGAGACCGGCACCGCGACGTTGCGCGTCACGTCGGCGGCACGGAGCATCCCGTGCAGCAGTGCTCGCCCCGTGCGACCGTTGCCGTCGGGAAACGGGTGGATCGTCTCGAACTGGGCGTGCGCGATCGCGGCGTGCGCGAGTGCCGGCACATCGGTTCGGTCGGCGAATCGCACCAGGTCGCCCATGAGCTTCGGCACGCGGTCGTGATGCGGCGGCACGAACTTCGCGTGGTGCGGTGAGAACGACCCGCCGCCGATCCACACCTGCTGGTCGCGCCACCCGCCGACGAAATGCGGTGCGGATGTCGCGAGCAGGGCTTCGTGCATCTCGATGATCGCCCGCTCGTCGAGGCGATCAGCCAGCCCGATCGCCGCCTGCATCGCGTGAACGTTCGCGACGACGAGTTGCGCGTTCGTCGAGTCGGATCGATCGAGTTCGGCGAGCGCGACCTGCTTCGCGCTCGCGGTGAGGTGCTCGACCTCTGAGCTCGAGGCACTCTCGGTGCGCAGCAGGATCGCGGCGAACGGCGCCGCGAACGAGCCGGCCTCGGCGTCGAACCGGGTGAGTTCCTTGCTCGCGTCGTCGGCGATCGCCAGGGTCTCGGGGCGCAGTCGCACCTCGCGCCCCGCGATCATCGGCACCAGGGCGGCGCGGTACTCGCCGACGGCCGCGCGCAGCTGCCGTCGCGAGGCGACCTCGTTCTCGGCGCGATGCCAGGGCCGCGGTTCATTGCCGACGGCGGGCCACGCGTCATCCTTGATGGTCACATCGCTATTCTAACCGAAGATTACAGCTTAACCTTTGGTTAGAGCGACGGTGATTCGTACTTGTCCGTTCTCGACGACCTGCGTCATGCGGCAGCCGACGCCGGGATGAGCGACGCGAGCACCTCGTTGAGCGCTTCGGTGCTCGACGGATGCGTCCAGATTCCATCACGCAGCGCGGTCGCAGACACTCCCGCGCGCATCGCGAGGGCGATGAGGTTGATGACCTCGTGGGCGTCGATCGAGAACACCGTCGCGCCGAGCACGAGGTCGGTGCCGGGGTCGACGACCACCGAGATGAGGCCATGGGTCTCACCCACGATCTTCGGCCGCGGCATCGCGGCGATGTCGGCGATGCGCTTGGAGCCGACCAGCACCGCACGGCCCTGCGCCCGCGCCTGGGTCACGTTGAGGCCGACCCGGGCGAGCGGCGGGGTGAGGAACGTCGTGCGCGGCACCGCGACACGGTCGACGATCGTGCGGCGCCCCGCACCCATGATGCGGTCGGTGACGATGCGATGGTCGTCGAGCGAGACATAGGTGAACTGGGGCCCGCCGTTGACATCGCCGACCGCGTAGACCCCCTCGACCGAGGTGCCGAGTCGCTCGTCGACGACGACGTAGCCGCGTTCATCGCGCACGATTCCCGCGACGTCGAGCCCGAGGTCGTCGGTCGCGGGTCGGCGCCCGGTCGCGAGCAGCACCGCGTCGGCCGCGAACTCACGGGCGACCCCGTCGACGGCGACGGCGACGGCGACGGCGACGGTCGCCCGGTCTGGTGCGTCGACGATCGACGTCACCGCAGCGCCGGTGATGAACTCGACACCGTGTTCCTCGAGCAGTTCGCGCGCCGCGTCCGCGACATCCGCGTCTTCATGGCGCAGCACACGCGCGCCGCGCTGCACCAACGTGACCCGCGAGCCGAACTGCGCGAACATGTCGGCGAACTCGAGCGCGACGTCGCCGCCGCCGACGATCACGAGCCGTTCGGGCAGCGGGGAGACATGCTGGATCGTCGTCGAATCGTGCACCCGGGCGCTCGGCACGGCGCCCGGGATGTCGGGCCAAGCGGGCACGGTGCCGGTGTTGACCACGATCGATGCCGCGCGCACGAGCATGCGGTCGTCGCCCGCGGTGACCTCGACCTGGTGCGGGGCCGTGAACCGCGCGCGACCCCCGACGAGCGTGACCGCCTCGACCTCTGAGAGCATCGCGTGATTGCGAGCCCGCAGCTTCTCGACGAGGTTGTCACGGCCGGCGACCGCATCAGCGAACCACGCCTGCGGGTCGTCGTCGTCACGGCGATGCGCGGCGCTCTCGACAAGGTCTTTGGTGGGCACGCACGCGATGTTGATGCACGAGCCGCCGACCATTTCGCGAGACCGTTCGACGAGGGCGACCGTGCGCCCGTTACGACCGAGCGCGCCGGCGAGTGTCTTGCCGCCCTTGCCCCAGCCGATCACGAGCACGTCGACGACGAGTTCTTCCATCAGTGCACCTCCATGCTCTGTGCTCGCGCGCCGATCGACAGGACTACGGCTCGACGACCCTGCCGTCGTCCCACTCCACTGCCCACCCGAGGTCCTCGAACATGCGCGACAACACGATCGCGGTGAACCCCCACACGACCCGCCCGCCGACCACGAACGCGGGCGAGCGGTAGACCTCACCGGCGGAGTGATGCTCGGCTACGGCGCGGTTGGCCGGGTCGACGAGATCGGCGACCGGCACCCGGAACGTCTCGACGCTCTCGGCGTGGTCGACGGCGGCGACCTCCGACGGGCGGCTCCACCACGCGGGCACGGGCGTCACCGAGTGGTTGCTCACCGGAACCGGGAACGGTGTCAACATGCCGAGCACATCGACGCCTGTGGGATCGAGCCCGGTCTCCTCGACGGCCTCTCGCAAAGCTCCGGCAGCGGCATCGTGGTCGATGGGCTCGAGCCGCCCACCCGGGAACGCGATCTGCCCCGCATGGTTCGAGAGCGTCGCCGCCCGTCGCTGCAGCAGCACATCGAGATCGCGGGCAACCGCATTCGACGCGTCGGCGGGCACCGAGTCGAGCACGCCGAAGAGCACGAGCACGGCGGCGTCTCTCACGGGGGCGTCGTTGCGCAGCACCCGCTGCGGCCCGAGCCGCCAGTCGATGCCCCGTTCGCACAGCGCGACCAGGTCGGCGCGCGCATCGGTCGAAGCGGGAGGCATGTGGTCAGCCTACGACCCGGCCCCCGCAATGGCGCTCGCGTGTCGTCGGTTCTCCCGTGAGAATGGACGTCATGGCCGAGAACAAGACCCAGCCGACCGATGCCTCGGTCGACGACTTCCTCGAGGCAGCGACACCCGCCCGGCGACGCGACGACGGCAAGGCCCTCGCCGACATCTTCCGAGACGTCACCGGTGCCGACCCCGTCATGTGGGGTCCGTCGATCGTGGGCTACGGCAGCTACCACTACGTTTCGCCCATGAATCCCCGCACCCAGGGCGACTGGCCCAAGACGGGGTTCTCGCCGCGCAAGGCGCAGCTCTCGATCTACGGGCTCAAAGACCTCCCCGAGAGCGCCGCCCTGCTTGCCGAGCTCGGCACATACACCGAAGGTGCCGGATGCCTCTACGTGAAGAAACTCGATGACATCGACCTCGACGTGCTGCGCCGCCTGATCGCGATCGCGTGGGCGCGCGGCGACGACCCGACGCCGTGAGTGGGGGCACCGGCTCCGATCGGGTCAGGAGCCGCTCGTTTCGAGCGGCTCGATGAGCGACGGGTCGGTCGGATCGATGCGCCGGTGGTTGTTCACGCGCGGATCGACCTCGTACTCGGTGATCGTCGGGGCCACGTGGTCGGATGCCTCGATCAGGAAGTCGACCATCGCCTGCATGCCGCCCGCGTCGAGCTTCGTGGGGTCGAGGTAGCGATCGACCGCATCGAGCGGAAGGTAGACCGGCATGCGGTCGTGGATCTCACCGCTCGCGTCACGCGCCTCGCGAGTGATGATCGACGTCGAGACCTGCCAGGTGCCGTCGTCGAGCTTGCGCGCCGTCGAGATGCCGGCTGCCGCGAGCAGGTCGTCGGGCCCGCGCAGGAAATGCGCCTGCTTGTGGCCGGGCTCACCCGTCCACTCGTAGTAGCCGTGCATCGGCACGATGCAGCGGCCTGACGCGAACGCGCCCTTCCACAACCCATTCGTCGCGACCGTCTCGATGCGGCTGTTGAACTGCGGCCGCTTGGAGTCGCGCATGAACGACGGATGGAAACTCCACACCGCCGGCTCGACACGACGCACGAACGCCCCGGTCGCGGAGTCAGCCCGTTCGCGCACGATCGGCACAGAGTCGGTCGGGGCGAGACTGAACCGGGGCTCCCAGTCGTCGTAGTCGTTCTCGGCGTCGAACACCTCGGTCAGGTCGGTGACCTTCTGCGAGACGACGAACCTTCCACACATGGCAACTCCCCCTCGATCGTCTCACCAAATTCTCGCAACGATCTCGCCGGTTCAAGGCACTCGCGACAGTCGGTACTGGTCATAGCCGCCGACGTGGATCGCCTGCAGCCCTCCAACTGCCACAACCGGGATCAGATAGTACGCGAGATCTCCGTCGACAATGAAGAAGTCATCGATCTCGTCCGGATCGTACGTTCGGCGTTCGCGACGCGAGCTTGAGAGATAGACCTTCCACGTGTCTCCTGCCCGTGTCGTCGTCGTCTTCACCTGAACCCGGCGGATCCCCATGTCGATGCAGACAAGCAGGTCGTAGCGACTGGGTTCGAGCGGCCACGAGACATCATGGCCACACAGCGTGAACCAGGCAGCCGCGAGAAGCGAACCGGCCCGATCGAGGCGGGCGATGTCCGGCTCAAATCCGCCATTTGTTGTGTCAGCAGGCTGTAACACCCTCAGATGTGATGCGTCGAGGTCGAGGCGAGCCGCGTGACCCTTCACCCGGGCAATTGCGGACGAATCGCCGAGCCCGAGCATCTGGACGACGTCCGACCAAGTGCCGGCAGCCGCTATTGCCGCACGAAGACCATCGTCGGTCCAGCGACGCTGCCCTCTGAAGTGGCGGTAGTCGAGGCCGAGACGATCGGCGCGCGAACGCACCGACCTCATTGCTCCCGCGGAAGTGGCAACCAGACCGAGTTCACGCAGTAGGCCCCGCCAGGAGATCGAAGTCGCGATCGCATCGGCGAGCTGCTCATCGGTATACGTCCGTTCCCACGCCACATCTAGACCCTATGAGGGACCACCCACGTGCGATCGTGAACCGCGATCTCGTTACTGCCGTCCAACCGCATCGGGGTGAACCTCGAAGCCAAATGTTCGGCCCGTCTCGCCAAGCGCATGATTGCGCCCACAAACGGCAGTCATCTCCCAGAGCCAGTAAACGCTCCGTGCATGGCCGGAATCCAGGGCAGCGAGACCAAGAGTCAGTTCGTACAACTTTTCGACGCCAATGGAGAGCATGGTGAGGGCACAGCCCTGTTGCCTGTCCAGATGTACGATCGCCCCGCCCACGCCGTACCGGCCTGTGGCCGCGATCCCGCTCACCCCTCGGCCTTTGGACGGGTTTCGGACGGGACTTCCGATCCCGGGAAACGACAAACGCCCCCTTCCGAAGAAGGAGGCAATGTCGTCGATGTCTCGACACATCTGTAAACGATGTCTCGACACATCACAATGGTCGGGCTGACAGGATTTGAACCTGCGACCCCCTGACCCCCAGTCAGGTGCGCTACCAAGCTGCGCCACAGCCCGAAGTCATCTGCTTCTCGCAGAAGACAACTTGACCATCATAGCGGCATCCGCCGGGGTGCTCGTGCACGCGACGGGCGGCCGGGTGATCTTGCAGAGCACTCGGCCGCCCTCTACTGATGGGCAAACCTTCCGATCAGCGCGCGGTGTACCCGCCGTCGACGACGAGCTCGGAGCCCGTCATGAACGACGCGTCGTCGCTCGCGGCGAACAGGATGACCGCGGCGACCTCTTCGGGCCTGCCGAGGCGGCCGACGGGCTCGGCGCTGCCCACGCGTCCTCCCCCGCCGCACTGCTGCGCTCGGCGCTGGGCGACGAACTCGACGAGATCCGCGACCGCCACCTGAGCGAACCGGCCGCTGCACGCGACATCCGTGCCGCCCTCAATGCCGTCACGGTCGCCGTACTCGAGCACGTGCAGGCGCACCGGGCGATCTACCGCCGCAGCCTGCCTTCGCTCGACGAGAGCGCCGGGCTGCATGCGATGCTCGGCTCGCACTTCGAGGTGGCGGCCAGAATGCTGCTCGAGCAGCACCGCATCGAGTTGCCGGCTCACGATGGTCGCACCGTGCCGCTCGCCACCGCCGCCCGATTCATCGCCTACGGCGTGGTCGGGGCGATCGAGGCCTGGGTCGCTGAAGAGCCGCCTCGGCCGATCGACGACCTCGTCAGCGACATCCGTCTTCTGCTGCCCGCATGGTGGCCGATCGGTTGACGCCCCCGGCCGTTGAATGTCAGTCGCCGCCTATACCGTGGAAGCATGATGACCGAGGTGACCGACGATCTCGAACCCGCGCCGCTGCGCGTCGTTCCGGCCGACACGACGCCCTTCGCCGACGTCGAGGCGGTATTCGGCACGAGGGGCGACCCGGCGCACTGCTGGTGCCAGTGGTACAAGATTCCCGGCAGCAACTGGCGCGGCATCGGCGACGAGGCGCTGCGAGATCGGCTCGAGGCCCAGCTGAACGCCCCCGGGGCCGGTCCTGGCCTGCTCGCCTACGACGGCGACGAGCCGGTCGGCTGGTGCGCAGTCGAGCCCAGGGCGAACCTTCCACGGCTGAAGAGCAGCCGGCTCATCGCCGGCCACACGCCGAATCCCGACTTCGACGAGCCCGGCATCTGGTCGATCTCGTGCTTCGTGGTGCCTCGTGCCTACCGCCGTCGCGGCGTCGGCCGTGCACTCGCCGAGGCCGCGGTCGAGTTCGCGCGTGCGAACGGGGCGCGCATCGTCGAGGGCTATGCGATAGACGCGACCAAGCACGAGAAGATCCCCGCGGCCGATCTCTTCCACGGCACGGTGTCGATGTTCGCCGACGCCGGCTTCACCGAGGTCGGCCGACCGAACGCCGACCGGGCGATCATGCAGCTCAGGCTGCGCGATTAGCGGTCAGGCCGACTTCTTCAACCACCTGGCCCGCTTGCGCAGCGTACGCAACGCATCGGGCAGGTCGTCGAGTCGCCGCGCCGCGCCGGCCAGCGCGGCGTCGGCGACCGCCGTGTACGCGTCGATCGGCTCGCCCTCGACGCTGGCATCCTCGCCCGCCTGCTGCACCTGCATCGCGAAGAGCACTTCGTCACGGTGATCGCCCAGCACGTCCTGAACGTCTTGCGCCGCATCCGCGACCTCGGCGACCTCGTCGCCGAATACCACCGCGCGAACCTCGGTGACTGCCTCGCACGCGTAGCGCAACCGCCGCGCGGCCTTTCGCAGTCGGTGCAGCGAGTCGAGGTCATCGGTCGCGCCGCGCGCGGCCCTGCGCACGCGGCGGTACTCCCGCTCGAGCAGGCGCGCCAACGCCTTCGGGGCATGACGCGAGGCACGACCCGCATACGGCGGCGCCGAGACGAACTCCAAAATGCCCTGCCCGTGTCCGCCCACCCCGAGGAACGCAACGAGATCGGCGTGCGCGGCACGGTAGCGCGCCTGCTCGTCATCGACGAGTCGTTCGCGCATCTCACGCGGCGAGTCACCGGTCAGATGGCGCTGCGCGTGCTCGACGCGAACTTCGAGGTCGCGCACCCTGCCGAGCGCATCACCGACTTCGGCGAGCGAGGCACGCAACTGCTCCACGGCCGCCCGCTCGAACAGCGGCCGGAAGGTCCGCAGCACGCTCCGCAGGCGCCGCACGAGAATACGCGCCTGATGCACGGCGTCGGGTTCGTCGACGACGGCGGCGCGTTCGGCCTCGTCGAGCTGCACGATCAGCGCCGTCAGCGCGGCAACGACCGCCGAGCCGGCGGCATCGAACGTGACATCCGACCTCGTCATCAGTCCTCCTCGATGCGCACGCGCTTGACGCGCGAGGTGTCTCCGCGCAGTATGTGCACGCGCCGTCGCGGCACGCCGTAGTGAGCGGCCAGCGCTGCGACGACGCCCTCGTTGGCCGCACCGTCGACGGCACGCTCACGTACGAACACCACGGCCGCTGCCGACGGGTCGTCGACGAGCGGCTCGACGAGGGGACCCTTGCGGCTGCCGGGCTTCACCCGAACCGTGATGTCCATCACTCCACCAAGCGGTACCGTGCACGCAGGCCGTTGCGATCGCCGCCGCTACCGCTGCCGCTTCTCACGCACCCGCATGTTCACGACGATCGGCGAGCCCTCGAACCCGTAGATCTCGCGCAGACGACGCTGGATGAACCGGCGATAGCCCGGGTCGAGGAACCCGGTCGTGAACAGCACGAATGTCGGCGGACGACTCGCGGCCTGCGTGCCGAACAGGATTCGCGGCTGCTTGCCACCGCGCACCGGGTGAGGGTGCTCCTGCGTGAGTTCGGTGAGGAACGCGTTGAACTTGCCCGTCGCGATGCGGGTGTCCCACGACTCGAGCGCCGTCTCGAGGGCGGGCACGAGCTTCTCGAGGTGCCGGCCGGTGCGGGCAGAGATGTTCACGCGAGGCGCCCACGCGACGTGATGCAGGTCCTTCTCGATCTCACGCTCGAGGTACCGACGGCGGTCGTCATCGAGCAGGTCCCACTTGTTGTAGGCGAGCACGAGCGCACGGCCCGACTCGAGCACGAGGTCGATGATGCGCACATCCTGTTCCGAGATCGGCTGCGACACGTCAAGCAGCACGACGGCGACCTCGGCCTTCTCGAGCGCGGCCTGGGTGCGCAACGACGCATAGAAGTCGGCGCCCTGCTGCAGGTGCACCCGGCGGCGGATGCCTGCGGTGTCGACGAAGCGCCAGATCTTGCCGCCGAGCTCGATCTGCTCGTCGACCGGGTCGCGTGTGGTGCCGGCGAGCTCGTTGACGACGACGCGCTCTTCGCCCGCAGCCTTGTTCAGCAACGAGCTCTTGCCCACGTTCGGGCGGCCGAGGATGGCGACACGGCGGGGACCGCCGAACTCGTCTTTCGCGACGGCCGACACCTGCGGCAGCACCTTGAACACCTCTTCGAGCATGTCGGCGACCCCGCGACCGTGCAGTGCTGACACGGGGTATGGCTCTCCGAGCCCCAGGTTCCACAGCGCGGCGGCCTCGGGCTCTTGGCGGGCGTCGTCGACCTTGTTGGCCACGAGGAACACGGGCTTCTTGGTCTTGCGCAGCAGTCGCACGACGTGCTCGTCGGTCGCCGTGGCGCCCACGGTCGCGTCGACGACGAACATGACGACGTCGCAGAGGTCGATCGCGACCTCGGCCTGCGCGGCAACCGAGGCATCGATGCCGCGTGCGTCGGGCTCCCACCCGCCGGTGTCGACGAGCGTGAAGCGGCGGTCGAGGAACTCGCCCTTGTACGACACCCGGTCGCGCGTGACGCCAGGGGTGTCTTCGACGACGGCCTCGCGACGCCCGAGGATGCGGTTCACGAGCGCCGACTTGCCCACGTTCGGGCGGCCGACGATCGCGATCACCGGCAGCGCGGGCAGGTAACGGATGCCCTCTTCACCCTCGGCCGAGTGCTCGAGCACCTCAAGGTCGTCTTCGTCGAGCTCGTAGTCGGAGAGCCCCGAGCGCAGCGCGGCCGCCCGCTGGTCTGCAAGGTCGTCGTCGACGTCGGCGAGCCGTTCGGCGAGATCGTCGTCGACGGTCTCCTCGTCGTCATACTCGTCGCGCTGGTCGGTCATTTCTTCTCCTCGAGTCGGCAGGGCGCGTCATCACGACGCGAGCCCCGCTCTATTCAACCAGTGACCGGCTGGGAGGATCGGATGACCCCGATCACGGCCTCGACCGTCTGGTCGAAGTCGAGCTCGGTCGAGTCGACGGTGGTCACCCCGTCGGCGGCGGTCATGAAGTCGACGACCTTCGCGTCGGCCGCGTCGCGCCGGCGCATCTGCTCGCCCACGTCAGACGTCGACGAGCCGACGAGCTCTGCCGAGCGGCGCGCGGCGCGCACGTCTTCCGACGCCGTGAGCAGGATGCGCACCGGGGCGTCGGGGGCGACGACGGTCGTGATGTCGCGCCCCTCGACGACGATGCCGGGCGCCGCGTCGGCGGCCATGATCGCGCGGAACAACTCGATCAGGTGCGTACGCACCTCGGGCACGCGCGCAACGCGGCTGACCACGGCCGAGATCTGCGGGTCGCGGATGGCGTCGGTCACGTCGGCTTCGCCGACGTGCACGGCGTACCCGGCCGGGTCGGTTCCGATGCGGTAGTCGAAACTCGCGAGGCTCGAGATGACGGATGCCGCGTCGTCGGTGTCGATGCCAGACGCCTCGGCATGCCACGCGAGTGCCCGATAGGCCGCGCCCGTGTCGAGGAACCCGTAGCCGAGGCGCCGGGCCACCTCTTTCGACACGCTCGACTTGCCGCTGCCCGCGGGTCCGTCGACGGCGACCACGAATGGGGTGACGGGTGACACGTTCAACCTGCAATCCGCCAGCCGCGCGCGGCCAGCTCGTCGGTGAGGCGCTCGAGCACCTCGGGGAGTACGGAGATCTCGGCGAGACCGACCTGGGCGCCCGGCGAGTGCTCGAGCCGCAGGTCTTCGATGTTCGCGCCGGCGTCGCCGACGTCGTTGAAGAGCTTCGCGAGCTGCCCCGGCCGGTCGTCGACCATGACGGTGAGGCTCGCGTACCGGCGGTCGACGCCGTGCTTGCCGGGCAGGCGTTCGAAGCCGGTGTTGCCGCCGAAGAGCTCTTCGGCGACGCGGCGGCGCGCGCCCGGGGCATCCATGTTCTCGAGCGCGTCGATGAACCGGTCGAGGTCGTCGCGGTAGCCGCGCAGGATCTCGAGGACCGGCTGCGCGTTCTGGCCGAGGATCTGCACCCACAGTTCGGGATCGCTCGCGGCGATGCGCGTGACGTCGCGCAGCCCTTGCCCCGCGAGGTTCACCGATGCGTGCGGCGCCTCGATGAGCCGGCGCGCCATGAGGCTCGACACGACCTGCGGCACGTGCGAGACGAGGGCCACGGCGGCGTCGTGCTGTTCGGGGGTGAGCTCGACGAGCGTGGCGCCGAGATCGAGGATGAGGTCGTCGATCGCTGACGCGTCCTGGTACGAGACGTTGCCGTGATCGACCACCACCCACGGGCGGCCGACGAACAGGTCGGCACGCGCCGACATGGGCCCGCCCCGCTCGCGCCCGGCCATCGGGTGGGTGCCGATGTAGCGCGACAGGTCGGCGCCGCGGTCGCGCAGGCTCTCGAAGACGGCGACCTTCACGCTCGCGACATCCGTCACGATCGCCTCGGGGAACGCGTCGAGCTCGGCCGCGACCACGTCGGCCGTGACGTCGGGCGGCACGCACACGACGATGAGCTGCGGCCGGTCGCCGGGCGTTGCCGGCCGGCCGGCGCCGTAATCGACCGAGATCGCGAGGTGCGTCGGCGACGCATCGGCGAGGATCACCTCGATGCCCTTCGCCCGCAGTCCCAGGCCGATGCTGGAACCGAGCAGTCCGACGCCGACGATGCGCACCGGCCCGGTCAGGCGTGATTCGGTCACTCGTCGTCCTCCTCGGGTTCGGTGTCGACGGAGCGGCTGATCGTGAGCAGCCCGCCGAGCTCGGCCGGGGTCAACGGCCGCAGGTGGCCCGAGCGCAGGGTGCCGAGATTGAGCGGCCCGAAGCTGCGGCGCACCAGGTCGACGACCGGATGTCCCACCGCATCCATCATGCGCCGCACGATGCGGTTGCGGCCCGAGTGCAGCGTGAGTTCGACCATCGTGTGCCGCTCGTCGGCCTGCTGCTGCAGGATGCGGGCCTTGTCGGCCGCGATCGGCCCGTCGTCGAGGTCGACGCCGTTCTTGAGCCGCTGAATCGTCTGGGGGGTGACTTTGCCCTTGACCTTCGCGATGTAGGTCTTCGACACGCCGAACGAGGGGTGCGCGAGCACATGCGCGAGCTCGCCGTCGTTGGTGAGCACGAGCAGCCCGCTGGTCTCGGCGTCGAGCCGTCCGACGTTGTACACGCGCTCGTCGAGTTCGTCGGTGAACCGGCGCAGATCAGGCCGGCCCTGCTCGTCGCGCATCGACGACACCACGCCGCGAGGCTTGTTCAGCATGTAGTAGCGCTTCGCGGTGTCGAGTTGCACGGCGACGCCGTCGACCGAGACGTGGTCGGTCGCCGGGTCGATGCGAGTGCCGAGTTCGGTGACGACGCGGCCGTTCACCTCGATGCGGCCCTCGACGATGTAGTTCTCGACGACGCGCCGGCTCGCGACGCCCGCCGCCGCGAGCACCTTCTGCAGGCGCACCCCCTCGGGCGCGTGCGCACCGCCGGTCCCTGAGCCCGTCGAAGCGTCATCGGTGGTCAAGGTCGAATCCCTCCTGGCCGTCGTCGAGCAACGGCGAGATGTGCGGCAGCTCGTCGAGCGAGTTGATGCCGAGATTGGTGAGCAGCAGATCGGTGGTGCCGTAGAGGATCGCACCGGTCTCGGCATCGGTCGACACCTCGGTGACGAGCCCACGGCCGAGCAGCGTACGTACGACCGAGTCGACGTTCACCGCCCGGATCGACGCGACGTGCGACCGCGAGATCGGCTGCTTGTACGCGATCACCGACAGCGTCTCGAGCGCCGCCTGCGACAGTTTCGTCGACGACTGCGTGATCACGAAATCCGCCACCAGCGCGTCGTACTCGGCGCGCACGTAGAAGCGCCAGCCGCCGCCGACCTCGCGAAGTTCGAAACCGCGACGGATGCTCCGTGCCTCGCCATCGTCTCGGGCGGTGTCGGTGCGGGGCTCGCCCGAGGGGCCGCCGCCGTCGTAGTCGGCCCTCAGCCGTGCGATCGACGCCCGTACCTCGGCCACCGGCCGGGCGACGGCAGCCGCGAGGTGCACGACGCTCTGCGGCTCGTCGGCGATGAACAGGATCGCCTCGAGCGCCCGATCGAGGTCGAGCCGGGGCTGGCCCGGCACGTCGAGCGGGGTCGCCACCGACAGCTCGGGCCCGGCCCCCTCCGCGACATCCGTCTCATTCGTCATAGTCGGCTCCCAGGCTCTCGAGGTTGTCATCAGACCAGGTCTCTGCGGCCCAGTGCAGGGTCAGCTCACCGAGCGGCTCGAGCTGATCGAATCCGATCGCCGAGTGCCGGTACAGCTCGAGTACGGCAAGGAATCGTGCGACGACGACGCCCGGCTGGCCCACGCCGGCGATGAGCTGGCGGAACGTGACCGGGTCGCCGCGCCGCAGCACCGCCACGACATGTGCGGCCTGCTCGCGGATCGACACGAGCGGTGCGTGCAGGTGGTCGAGGCCGACCACCGGGATCTCACGCGGCGTCAGCGCCAGTGTGGCGATCGCCGCGAAGTCGGCGGCAGACAGCGTCCACTTCAGCTCGGGCGGCTGCTGGCGGAACCGCTCTTCGAGGCGCACCGTGCGCGCATGCCGCGAACCCTCGGCCTCGAGGCGACCGCCGAACCACCGCGCCGCCTCTTTGAACGCCCGGTACTGCAGCAGCCGCGCGAACAGCAGGTCGCGGGCCTCGAGCAGCGCCACGTCTTCGGCGTCGACGAGTTCGCCCTGCGGCAGCAATCCCGCGACCTTCAGGTCGAGCAGGGTCGCGGCGACCACGAGGAACTCCGACGCGCGGTCGAGCTCCTCTTCGGAGTCGAGTCCCCTCAGATACGAGATGAACTCGTCGGTCACCTTCGACAGCGACACCTCGGTGATGTCGAGTTCGTGCTTCGCGATGAGCGAAAGCAGCAGGTCGAAGGGGCCCTCGAAGTTCGTCAGGGCGACACGGAATCCGGCGCCGGGCGCGTCGGGCGCGTCGGGCGCGACATGGGCGTCGGCGGCATGATCTTCGCTCGGCTCCGTCATACCCGGCGCCCCGACCGGCGTGTGCTGCTGCGAAGCCGACGCGGCCTCAGGCGACCGCGCCACGGAAGACCAGCTCCCTGGCCAACTGCCGGTAGGCCTTCGACGCCTGATGCTCAGGGGCGAACTCGGTGATCGGCGTCGCCGCGACGGTCGCGTCGGGGAACTTCACGGTGCGTGTGATCACGGTCTCGAGCACCTTGTCGCTGAAGGCGTCGACGACCCGCTCGAGCACCTCGCGCGAGTGCAGGGTGCGTGCGTCGTACATGGTCGCGAGAATGCCGTCGAGCTGGATCGCCGGGTTGAGGCGGTCGCGCACCTTGTCGATGGTCTCGATGAGCAGTGCCACGCCGCGCAGCGCGAAGAACTCGCACTCGAGCGGGATCACGACGCCGTGGCTCGCGGTGAGCGCGTTCACGGTGAGCAGGCCGAGCGAAGGCTGGCAGTCGATGAGGATCACGTCGTAGTCGGGTGCGACCCGGCGCAGCACGCCGGCGAGGATCTGCTCGCGAGCGACCTCGGTGACGAGATGCACCTCGGCCGCCGACAGGTCGATGTTCGCGGGAATCACGTCGAGATTGGCGACCCCGGTCGACTGGATCACGTCGCGGGGGTCGAGTTGGCGCGAAAGCAGCAGGTCGTAGATGGTTGGCACGTCGTGTGTCTGCACGCCGAGACCAGCCGAGAGCGCCCCCTGCGGGTCGAAGTCGATCGCGAGCACCCGGCGGCCGTAGTCGGCGAGCGTCGCACCGAGGTTGATCGTCGTCGTGGTCTTGCCGACGCCGCCCTTCTGGTTGCACAGGGCGATGATGCGGGCGGGGCCGTGCGCCTTCAGCACCGCCGGCTCGGGGAAGTCGCGAAGAGGTCTACCTGTCGGGCCCAGCTCCGGCTCGAGCGACGCGATTCCATCGGCCGGATCGTGCTGGTGCTGCGTCACGTGTCGTCTTCTCTCGATGTTCGGGCGAGTTGCTTGGTCGATTCTAGCGAGCACGCGGGTGGGCTGCCGTGTACATCTCGCGGAGTGTATCGGCTGTGACGAGCGTGTATATCTGCGTCGTGGCCACCGATGCGTGCCCGAGCAGCTCTTGGACGACCCGCACATCGGCCCCTCCCTCGAGCAGGTGGGTCGCGAACGAGTGTCGCAGGGTATGCGGTGACACCGCCGCCTCGATGCCGGCGCGATCGGCCGCGACACGGATCACGTCCCATACGGCCTGGCGCGACATGCGCCTGCCGCGCACGCCGAGGAACAGTGCCGGAGTTGCGCTGCCTCGCGCCGAGAGCAGCGGACGCGCACGCACGAGGTAGGCGTCGACCGCGCGCCGCGCATAGCTGCCGAGCGGCACGACGCGCTGTTTGCCGCCCTTGCCGAACAGCCGCACGACCTCGTCGTCGACGAGGTCATCGACGTTCAGCGACACCGCTTCGGTGACGCGCGCACCCGTCGCGTACATCAGCTCGAGTAGGGCGACGTCGCGGATCTCGGCGACCTCATCACCGCCGGCCGCCGCGATGAGCGCCTCGACGTCTTCGACGGGGATCGCCTTCGGCAACCGCATCGGCGACTTCGGCGGGCGAAGCTCTCGAGTCACGTCTGCCTCGATCACGCCTTCGTCTGCCAGGAATCGATGCAGTCCGCGCACCGCCGAGAGTACCCGCGCGATCGACGCGGTCGAGAGCGTGGGTTCGCGATCGGCGCCGAGGAAGCGCACGAAGTCACCCAGGTCGCGCTCACTGACGGCACCCGGCCCGGCGACGCCACGTGCCTCGAGCCAATGGCCGTAGATCGCGAGGTCGCGTCGATACGAGGTGATCGTGTTGCGTGCGAGCCCGCGTTCCACGGCGAGGTGCCGCAGGTACTCGTCGACCGGCGCACTCGCGGTCATCGCGGCGCCGAAGGCTCCCCGGCACGCGACCGGCTCGGCCACGGGGCATCCGGCGCGCCCAGCGTCTGCCACCCGCGTGCGCGTGCCGCCTGCGCGGCGAGCACCGCGATCGACAACGGCGCGTTGTGGATGCTGCGGCCGAGCACCGCGTCGACGCACTCGTCGAGCGACACCCAGCGCAGCTGCATGTCGGCCTCTTCGTCTTCGCGCGCGAACACCTCGTCGGTAGCGCGCAGGTCGCGCGCCAGATAGACGCGGATCACCTCGTTGCTGCCGCCGGGCGACGTCGCGAAATCGGCGAGCACCGCCCATTCGGATGCCTCGAGGTCGGCCTCTTCGGCGAGCTCGCGCTGCGCCGTCGCGAGCGGATCTTCGCCCTCGACGTCGAGCAGGCCCGCCGGGATCTCCCAGTCGCGGGTGCGCACCGGGTGCCGGTACTGCTTGATGAGCAGCGCGCGATCGTCGGCGTCGAGCGCGAGCACGCCGACGGCGCCGGTGTGAGCCATGTACTCGCGCACGATCTGCCGGCCGCCGAGTTCGAAGGTGTCGCGACGGATGTCCCATACCCGGCCCTCGAGTACCCGCTCGCTCTCGACGAGCGGGTACTCGACTGGTTCGTCGACGAGGTCGGCCATCGCGTCAGTCGTTGTCGTCGTCGAAGAGTTGGCTCGCGAGATGGCGGTCGAGCGCCGCGGCGACGAGCCCCCGGAACAGCGGATGCGCATCGTTCGGGCGGCTGCGCAACTCGGGGTGCGCCTGCGTGCCGACGTAGAACGGGTGCACGTCGCGCGGCAGTTCGACGAACTCGACGAGGTGCCGGTCGGGCGACATGCCCGAGAACGACAGCCCCGCCTCGGCGATGCGGTCACGGAACGAGTTGTTGACCTCGTAGCGGTGACGGTGCCGCTCTGAGACCTCGGTCGAGCCGTAGAGCTCGGCCGCGATCGAGCCGTCGTCGAGCTTCGCCGGGTAGAGCCCCAGGCGCATGGTGCCGCCGAGGTCGCCGCCGGCGATGATCTCGACCTGCTCCTCCATGGTCGCGATCACCGGGAACCGCGTGTCGGGGTCGAACTCGCTCGACGAGGCGCCTTCGAGGCCGACCACGTTGCGCGAGTACTCGATGACCATGCACTGCAGGCCGAGGCAGAGCCCGAGCACCGGAATGCCGTTCTCGCGCGCGAAGTGCAACGCGCCGAGCTTGCCCTCGATGCCGCGCACCCCGAACCCGCCGGGCACGCAGATGCCGTCGAGGTGGGCGAGGTGCCGCTGTGCTCCCTCGGGAGTCTGGCACTCGTCAGACGGGATCCACTCGACCGTGACCTTGGTGTCATTGGCGAACCCGCCGGCCCGCAGCGCCTCGGTGACCGAGAGGTAGGCGTCGGGCAGGTCGATGTACTTGCCGACGAGACCGATGGTGACGTCGTGCTTGGGCTCGTGCACGACCCGAAGCAAGTCGCTCCAGCCCGACCAGTCGACGTCGTCGGCCTTGACATCGAGGCCGAGCGCCTCGATGAGGTAGGCGTCGAGCCCCTGGTCGTGCAGCATCGTGGGGATGTCGTAGATCGACGGCACGTCGACGGCATTCACCACGGCGGCCTCGTCGACGTCGCACATGAGGGCGATCTTGCGCTTGTTCGCCTCGGTGACGGGTCGGTCGCTGCGCAGTACGAGTGCGTCGGGCTGGATGCCGATCGAGCGCAGTGCCGCGACCGAGTGCTGCGTGGGCTTGGTCTTCTGCTCACCCGACGCGCCCATGTAGGGCACCAGTGAGACGTGCACGAAGAACACGTTCTTGCGGCCCAACTCGTGGCGCACCTGCCGCGCCGACTCGATGAACGGCTGCGATTCGATGTCGCCGACCGTGCCGCCGATCTCGGTGATGATGACGTCGGGCTTGGGCGTCTCGCTCGCCTGCAGGCGCATGCGGCGCTTGATCTCGTCGGTGATGTGCGGGATGACCTGCACGGTGTCGCCGAGGTACTCGCCGCGCCGCTCCTTGGCGATGACCGTCGAGTAGATCTGGCCGGTGGTGACGTTCGCGGCTTGGCTCAGGTTGATGTCGAGGAAGCGCTCGTAGTGCCCGATGTCGAGGTCGGTCTCTGCACCGTCGTCGGTGACGAAGACCTCGCCGTGCTGGAACGGGTTCATCGTTCCGGGGTCGACGTTCAGGTAGGGGTCGAGCTTCTGCATGACCACCCTGAGGCCCCTGGCCGTCAGCAGGTTGCCGAGACTGGCGGCGGTGAGCCCCTTGCCCAACGAAGAAACGACACCACCTGTCACGAAGATGTGCTTGGTCGTGTCGTCGGAAATGCCCGAACTGGAAATATTGTCTTGGCTCGAAAGAGCTCTGCCGCGTTCATCCACCACGGGCTTATAGTCTAACCGACGTTCGCCGCCGTTCGTCGCGACATGCCCCACGCGTTCCCCCTTCGTCGTACCGGAGCCGGGTGACTCCGACCTGTGCGGCGCATCGCCTCGCGTTCATGCGGCGCGATCCGCGGCGATCTCGAGCAATTCCCGGGCGTGTGCGAGCCCGCTCTCGGAGTCGGAGAGCCCCGACAGCAGCCGGGCCATCTCGGCCTCGCGCTCGGCCCCCGTGAGCTGCCGTACGCTCGACGCCGTGACCGCGCCGTCGGTGCCCTTGACCACGCTGAGGTGGTTCGTCGCGAATGCCGCGACCTGCGCGAGGTGCGTCACGACGATCACCTGCGAGCGTTCGGCGAGGCGTGCGAGGCGACGGCCGATCTCGATCGCGGCCGCACCGCCGACCCCGGCGTCGACCTCGTCGAACACGAACGTGGGAACCGGGTCGGTGCCGGCGATCACGACCTCTATGGCGAGCATGACCCGCGAGAGTTCGCCGCCCGAGGCGCCGCGCGCCACCGGGCGAGGCTCGGTGCCGGGGTGCGGACGCAACAGGATCGCGACCGTGTCGCGCCCATGCGCGGTCGGCTCGGCGGTGGGCTCGAGGCTCACGCTCAACACGGCGTCGGGCATCGCCAGTGCCGCGAGCTCGCGGGTCACCGCATCGGCGAGCCGCGCTGCCGCTTCGGTGCGAAGCTCGGTGACCCTCGACGCGAGTCGATCGACCTCGGACTCGAGCTCGACGACCGCGGCCTCGAGCTCGGCGATGCGCTCGTCGTCGCCGTCGAGCTCGACGAGCCGCAACCCCCCGTCACGACGAAAGACGAGCACATCGTCGAGCGAACCACCGTGTCGGCGGATGAGCGCGGCGAGCACCGCCCGCCGTTCCTGCACGACCTCGAGTTCGCGCGCCCCGTCGGCGTCGAGCCCGGCGAGGTACCCGGCGAGCTCGGCCGCCGCATCGGCGAGCAGGAACCCGGCGTTCGTCAGCGCCTCGGCGATCGGCGCGAGCGCTGGGTCGTGCCCGACGACCTTGTCGAGGTGACGGCGTGCAGCCTCGACGAGGGTGACCGAGTCTGGAGTGTCATCGACGATCTCATCGGCCGACACGAGGGCGCGGGCCTGCGCGGCCGCGACCCGCAGCTCTTCGAGGTTCGAGAGACGGTCGGCTCGTTCGGTCAGCTCGACGTCTTCACCGGGTTGCGGATCGGCCGCCTCGACCTCGTCGAGGTCGGAACGCAACGCCTCGGCCTCACGTGCCCGCGCGTCGTGCGCCTCACGCAGGCGAACGAGCTCGGCGGCGTCGGCCCGCCAGCTCGTGTACGCGGCGCGGTACGCCTCGAGCGCGTCGTGCAGCGCCGGGCCCGCGAACCGATCGAGCGCTTCGCGTTGGGCCGCCGCAGACCGCAGCCGCTGCTGATCGGCCTGCCCGTGCACGACGACGAGTTCGTCGCCGAGTTCGCCGAGCACCCCGACCGGCGCACTGCGCCCACCGACGACAGCTCTGCTGCGCCCCTCGGACGACACCGATCGCCCGAGCAGCAGTTCACCCGCCTCGACCTCGCCGCCCGTCTCGGCGACGCGCTCGGCGATGACACCGTCGTCGGGCACGAGCCAACGGCCCTCGACCCATGCCTGCTTGGCGCCCGAACGCACCGCTGCCGCGTCGGAGCGGGCGCCGAGCAGCAGCCCGAGCGCCGTGACGACCATGGTCTTGCCCGCGCCGGTCTCACCGGTCACGGCCGTGAAGCCTGCCCCGAGCGGAAGCGTCGCCTCGGCGATGACCCCGAGATCGCGAATACCGAGCTCTTCAATCATCGCAGCCCTCAATCACGGCCCACCGGCCCCTTCCAGCCGGTGACCGGCAGCTGGAACTTGTTCACGAGCCGGTCGGTGAACGGCGCCTCGTGCAAGCGGGCGAGTCGAACGGGCACGTCGGACTTGCGCACGATGACACGGGCGCCTGGCGGAAGATCGAACGAACGTCGACCATCGCACCAGATGACCGCCGACGTCTCGGTGCGCTCGAGCACTTCGACCGCGAGTGACGACTCGGGGCCGACGACGAGCGGGCGAGCGAACAGCGCGTGCGCGCTGAGCGGAACGAGCAGCAGGGCGTCGACGCTCGGCCACACGATGGGCCCGCCGCCCGAGAACGAGTACGCCGTCGAACCCGTCGGCGTAGACATCACGACGCCGTCGCAGCCGAACGACGACAGCGGCCTGCGGTCGACCTCGATGACGACCTCGAGCATGCGCTCGCGCTCGGCCTTCTCGACCGTGGCCTCGTTGAGCGCCCAACTCTCGTAGACCACCTCGGCGCCGACCTTGGCCCTCACCGAGATCGTCATGCGCTCTTCGACCACGTAGTCGCGCGCGAGCGCCCGCGCGATCGTGTAGCCGAGGTCGTCGCGCTCACTCTCTGCCAGGAACCCGATATGGCCGAGGTTCACGCCCAACAGGGCGACGGGCACCTCGCGCACGATCTCGGCGGCGCGCAGGATCGTGCCGTCGCCGCCGAGCACGATGACGAGCTCGATGCGACCGGGATCGACGTCTTCGAAGCGCACGACGCCGCCGTTCAGCTCGGGGAGATGCGCGTGCACGTCGTCCCACTGCTCGGAGGCGATCACGGGAACGGCACCGGCGGCGATCAACTGCGTGCAGACCTCGCCGGTCGCTTCGAGCGCAGATCGCCGACCCGTGTGCGAGACGACCAGGAAGTGCCGTGCGTCATTCACGCGTGAGCTCCTCCTGCCAGTTCGTCGACCCGACCTGACCATTCTGTCGGATTCGTGCCCCCGATCGCGCTCAGGTGCACGAGGTACTCGAGGTTTCCATGACCGCCGGCGATTGGGGAGGACAAGACACCGACGGTGCCGAGACCGACGTCGAACGCCGCCCACAGCACGTTCATGACCGCCTCCGAGCGCAGCTGCGCGTTGCGCACGACCCCCTCGCGCACTCCCCCGCGCCCCACCTCGAACTGCGGTTTCACGAGCAGCACGAAGTCGGCATCGTCGACGGCGGTCGCCCGCAGCGCCGGCAGCACGGTCGTGAGCGAGATGAACGAGAGATCAGCCGTGACCAGCGAAGGGCGTTCGTCGATGCCGGTGAGGGCCGCGAGCGTCGCCGCATCGAGGTTGCGCACATTGCACCCCTCGACGAGCACGAGCCCCGCGGCACGGGTGAGTTCGCGAGCGAGCTGGCCGTGGCCGACATCGACCGCGAGCACCGTTCGCGCTCCCCTCTCGAGCAGCACCTGGCTGAAACCGCCGGTCGAGGCGCCGGCGTCGAGCACGACGCGCCCGGCGGGCTTCACCGCGAAGCCGTCGAGCGCGGCGATGAGCTTGTGCGCGGCGCGACTCACGTAATGATCGGATGCCGCGACCGCGAGTTCGGCGTCGTCGCCGACCTTGTGCGACGGCTTGACGACCGGGCGACCGTCGACGGTCACCTCGCCGGCCGCGATGAGCGTGGCAGCGTGCGTGCGCGAGCGGGCGAGCCCACGGGCGGCCAGTGCCGCGTCGAGTCGCTGTTCGGTCATCGCTCAGCGAGCGTGCGGATCGGATTGCTCGAGCTCGACGCGAAGGCGGTCGGCGAGTGCCTGGTAGCCGGGTGCCCGCTCGTCGAGCGGCTGCTGTTCGATATCGAGAATCGCCTGCGCAGCGGCATCGGATGCTGCGCCGGCTTCGTCGGGCGCCGGGCCGGGGTCTCGCTCGACCGACGACCGCGTGCGCTCGTCGGCGGAGTCGGTCACGTCGTCAGTGCTCACCCGACAACGCTACCCCGTGCCCGCGAAGAGTCGCCCGCCCACACGCGATCGGCACACCGGGTCGGTGCCCGAACACGTCACGCGTAGAGGCGCTCGGGAACGTCGAGCGCGTGAATCGCGACTCCCGACTCCCAGATCACCGTGCACGCCGCGCGCAACAGGTCGAGTCCCCCGGCGCCTTCGTCGATGATGCGCACCCGATTGCCCTCGAGTTGCACACGGGCGCCGCCGACCCGCACGGCACCGCCGCGCACCCGTTCGGCGACGGAGTACGGCCGATGCAACTCGCGCAGGTCGCCGAGGATGAAGTCGGGCCGGCTGGCCGCATCGGCGGCGAGCAGCTGCTTCGCCCGGTCGATGCCGGTCAGTACGACCGCGCTCGCCATGCCCGAGCGGTTCGCACCGAGGATGTCGGTGTCGAGGCGATCGCCCACGACCAGCGGTGATGCCGCATCGAACCGGCGTCGGGCTTCGTCGAAGATCGGCGTTTCGGGCTTTCCGGCGACGAGCGGGAAGCGCCCGACCGCAGTGTGCACCGCCGACACGAGCGTGCCGTTGCCCGGCGCGATGCCACGCGCGACCGGAATCGTCCAGTCCATGTTGGTCGCGATCCACGGGATGCCCGGCGTCGCGGCATCCGGCCCGCCGTTCGCATTCAGCGCGAACGCGGCCTCGGCGAGGTGGGTCCAGGCGATGTCGGGCGCGAACCCCTGCACGACCGCGTCGGGAGCGTCGTCGGCGGAACGCGTGACCCGGTAGCCGCGCTTCTCGAGTTCGGTGACGATGCCCTCGCCGCCGACCACGAGCACGAGTGCGCCCGGCGCCACCTGCTCGTCGAGCAGGTGCATCGCCGCCTGCGGCGAGGTGACCACGTCGTGCGGGGTGACCTCGAGTCCGAGTTCGGCGAGATGGCGGGCGACGGATGCATCGCTCCGCGAGGCGTTGTTCGTGATGTACCCGACCGGGCGGTCGGCCTTCACCCGGTTGAGGCTCTCGACCGCGTGCCGGATCGCGTGGGGTCCGGCGTAGACCACGCCGTCGAGATCGGCGAAGACGGCATCGACGCCCGCGAGGGGCGACGCCGCCTCAGTGCGCGCTCGGAACAGCGCCATCGCGCCCACCCTCGTTCGATTCGGTGTCGTGCGCCTCCGCCTCGTTCGACTCTGCCACGTTCGACTCTGCATCGTTCGATTCGGCGTCGAGCGCCTCGCCCTCGGCGATGACCGCCGCGACGTCGTCCTCGAGCACCGCTCCGGGGTCGTCGTGGTTGGGCTCGGATTCGGTTGCGGGCTCGGATTCGGCTGCGGGCTCGGCCTGGGCTTCGGGCTCGGGCTCGCCCTCCTCCTCGATCTCGAAGATCTCAACGAGCTCGGCCTCGGCCGGTGCGCCGAGCGCCGCCTCTGCACGAGCCGTGCGGGCGCGCCATTCGGCTGCCTCAGCGGTGCGTCCGAGTTCTTCGAGTACTTCCGCGTAGGCGGAGAACAGCGCTGGGCTGTACGAGTACGCACGATCAGGGTCGAGTTGCGGGATCTCGAGCTCGGCAAGCGCCAGCTCGGGCTGCCCGAGGTCGAGCCGGGCACCCGACATCGCGATGGCGAGGCTCACCTGCACGGCGACGGGAAGTTCGGCCCGATCGACCGCACGACCGACCTCGAGCGCACGGTCGGGACGACCGACGCCACGCTCGCTGTCGACCATGAGCGGAAGCTGGTCGTTGCTGCCCGAGATGCGGCGATACGTGCGGAGTTCGCGTAAGGCGAGCGAGAAGTCACCCGTCGCGTAGGCGGTGATCGCGAGCGTCTCGCGGACGACCGCGATGCGGCCCGCGCGGCGCGCGGCCGAGGTCGCATGCTGGTGCGCGAGTTCGGGATCGTCATCCAAGAACTCGGATGCCGCGACCAGGTGCCGCGCGACCCAGTCGGCGTTCTCCTTGCTGAGCGTCTTCAGTTCGGCACGCGCGCCCTTGTCGAGATCACGCGGTTCGATGCGCTCGGGAATCACGGGGTCGTCGTGGCGCGGCCTGACGGCGAGATCGGAGGCGCCGTAGCGTTCGCGCGACGCGTCATCGGTACGCGCGCTCGAGCGGTCATCGCCTCGCCGGTCGCCGTAGGGCTTCCGAACGTCGCGGTCGCCGTGCGGCTTGCGGTCGCGGTCACCATAGGGGCGCTTCGCGTCGCGTTCGCCGTACGGCTTGCGATCGCGGGCATCATATGGCTTGCGCTCGCGATCCCCATAGGGGCGCTTCGCATCACGGTCACCGTACGGCTTGCGCTCGCGATCCCCATAGGGGCGCTTCGCATCACGGTCACCGTACGGCTTGCGATCGCGGGCATCATATGGCTTGCGCTCGCGGTCACCGTACGACTTGCGCTCGCGGTCGCCCGTTCCGCGCTGGCCGTCCCGGTCTCCATATGGCTTGCGGTCGCGATCACCATAGGCGCGCTTCGCGTCGCGTTCGCCGTACGGCTTGCGGTCACCGTGCGGCTTGCGATCGCGGTCGCCATATGGCTTGCGGTCGCGATCCCCATAGGGACGCTTCGCGTCACGGTCGCCATACGGCTTGCGATCACCGTCGCCACCCGGCCTACGGTCACGGTCACCATACGGCCTGCGGTCACGGTCGCTGTAGGGCTTGCGGTCGCCTGACTGCGCTCGGCTCTCCCGCTCGCCGTAGGGCTTCCGATCTCCATAGGGCTTGCGCTCTCCATGGTGCTTGCGGTCGCGATCACCATAGGACGTGCGCTCACCGGTCGAGGAAGAGCGGTTCGAGCCACGGTCGCCGTGCGACTTCGCCGCCTGGCGATCATCGTGCCCGCTCTTGCCCGCGGGCGGGCGGGCGCTCGAGCGGCCTGCTCCGTGCGGTCGCTCGGCGCCGCGCTCGCCCCGCTTGGGGCGCTCCTGGTCTGCCGAGTCGTTCCTCGAATCGCTCACGCTGTTCCTGTCGTGTGTGTGGAGTCTCGATGGACTCAACCGTACTGCCGAGGCCGTGGAACGGCCTGTTAACGAGAAAATGGCCACCCGCCAGCGCTCGCAATTGAGCACTGTGGGTGGCCATTCCTCAATGAATGTCCGGCGGTGTCCTACTCTCCCACAGGGTCCCCCCTGCAGTACCATCGGCGCTGCGAGTCTT
>NZ_BAAANJ010000006.1:0-295289 GCF_039529735.1 Agromyces neolithicus | reverse complement strand
ACCCGGTCAGCCATGCGCGACCCCGAAACCGCCCGGCGCCTCGCCGGACTTTGAGAAGGCCGTGGCTCGTTTTGGAGGTCTGGCCGTCGTCGTCTAAGATCGTCCTCGGTACCGTGTCCGAGCGGCCGAAGGTGCAACTCTCGAAAAGTTGTGTGCGTGAAAGCGCACCGTGGGTTCAAATCCCACCGGTACCGCCACCAGAACCCCGCGATCATGCCGATCGCGGGGTTCTTCGTTTCGTGCAAGGATCGCGGAGTGCACCGACTCGTGGAGCTCGACGAGGGCGTCGTCGTGCGCGAACTGGCCGTCGGAGACGGGCTCGCGCTCGCCGCCGCATACCTGCGCAACCGCGAGCACCTCGCACCATGGGAGCCGGCCCGTACCGCGACGTTCTTCACCGCCGACTGGCAGGAGAGCGAGGTCGAGGTCGCGCTGCAGCGACTCGAGGCGGGCACTGCGTTGCCGCTCGTCATCGTCGACGGCGACGAGATCATCGGGCGCGTGAACCTCTCGGACATCGTGCGCGGCGTGTTCCTCAACGCCAACCTCGGCTACTGGGTTGACGCACGGTACACCGGCCGCGGAATCGCCACGACCGCCGTCGGCGTCGCAGTGGCCGCGGCGCGTGAGCTCGGCCTGCACCGCGTACAGGCCGGAACCCTCGTGCACAACCGGGCGTCGCAGCTCGTGCTCGAGCGCAACGGCTTCGAGCGGTTCGGCCTTGCCCGGCGCTACCTGCGCATCGCGGGGAGGTGGCAGGACCACCTGCTGTTCGAACGGCTGCTCGAGGGCTGACGGGGTCGACCGGCGCTCCGGCGAGGCGGGTGCCCCATCAACGTGAAGGCGGGGTGTTACCGTTGAGGCCGGGCGCCGCGGGGCGCGGGCGACGAGACCGGAGGTGATCGCGTGATCGAACTCATCGCCGCCTTCCTCCGGTTCACGCAGGCGTCGCTCGAACTCGCGGTGGCGTCGAACGCGCACATGACCGTGCTGCTGCTCGGCGTCGTCGGCGCAGCCGCCGTCGCCGTCATCGTGACCACGTACCGGGCGCTCCCGGCTCTCGTCGCCGCCGATTCGAGCGGTGCCGCGCAACGACTGCGGCAGACCGCCGACCCGGGCACGCTGCTCGCACAGAGCGACCCCGACGCGCCGGGTCGTGCCCGCCCGAGGGCGCCGGGTCGGGGCATCCCGGCCGCGTAGCGAACCGGTTCGCCCAGCGCGTACCTCGCGCCAGCGACACCCGTCGCCCAGCCGACGCTCGCCCAGCGAGCCCTTCGGCGACCCCTCGCGGCCAGACGGATCCCGCATCCCTCGACCGCAAGGAAACCACCAATGGACCTCTACGCCTTCCCGCCCATCGCGGCCCTGCTCGACGGCGCTCACGCCGTGCTCATGGCACTCGCCGACCTGCTCGAACCGCTCGTGGGCGTCTCGAGCGCGGCCGCCGCCGTCGTGCTCGTGACGCTGCTCGTGCGCGCCGCCCTCATTCCTGTGGGCGTTTCGCAGGCCAAGGCCGAGCGAACTCGCGCCCGGCTCGCGCCCCGGCTCGCCGAGTTGCAGCGCACGCACTCGAAGAACCCCGAGCGATTGCAGCGCGAGATGATGGGGCTCTACCAGTCCGAGGGCACGACCCCGCTCGCGGGCTGCCTGCCGATGCTCGTCCAAGCGCCGATCGTCGGCATCATCTACGCCCTGTTCATTCTGCCCACCATCGCCGGCCACCCGAACGACCTGCTCACGCACACGTTCTTCGGCGTGCCGCTCGGGTCGAGTCTCGCGGGATCGATCGCCGCGGCCACCGTCACGCCCGAGGTGCTGCTCGTCTTCGGCGCCGTGATCGTGATGATCGCCGCCGTCGGAGAGGTGACGCGGCGGGTGTTCCGAATGCAGGCGCTGCGCCTGCTCGGCCTGCTGCAGTTCATCACTGCCGTCGTCGCGGTGTTCGTTCCGCTCGCGGCCGGTCTCTACCTGCTCGTCACGGTCACGTGGACGCTCTGCCAGCGGATGCTGCTGCGCCGTGTCTACCCGCTGCCGGAGCCGAGCGCAGCATGAGCGGAGGAAGATCCTGGTCCGCGACACGCACTCTCAGGTACTTGCCAGCGATCGCGCCGAGTGGTTGAGTTCACCTACCACAACGAAGGAGCAAAGATGGGTTTCCTCGCGTTTCTGATTCTCGGCCTCATCGCCGGTGCCATCGCCAAGCTCATCCTGCCTGGCAAGCAGGCCGGCGGCTGGTTCATCACATTGCTGCTCGGCGTCGTGGGCGCCATGCTCGGCGGCTGGATCGGCGGCCTCATCTTCGGTCGCGGACTCACCGAGTTCTGGGATCTCGGCACGTGGCTCCTGGCGATCGCCGGGTCGATCATCGTGCTGTTGATCTGGGGTCTCATCACCCGCGGAAGCCGAAGCAAGAGCGCCTGACCGTCGACGCGTGACGCGACGCATGGGCGCGTCGCGTCACGCGTCGTGGTGTCGGGTCACGCGTCGGCGAGTTCGACGAACCGTCGCAGCATTCGTTGCGGTTCGGTGACGGATGCCGCTGCCAGGCGTTCGCTGACCTCGCGAAGCTCGCTCGCCGGAAAGTATCCGTGGTGCCGGTACACCTCGGCGCGGGCGACGAAATCGGCGGTCGACACCTCGGGGTGGAACTGCGTGGCGTACACGCGCGGGCCCGCGCGATAGATCTGCACCGGACAGCCCGCCGAAGAGGCGAGCAGCACGGCGTCGTCGGGGAGGCGCTCGGTGGCCTCTTTATGGCCGACGAGGGCGTCGAATCGATCGGGCAGCACCCCGACGAGTGGGTCGTCGCGGCCGTCGGGCGTCAGCGTGATCTCGACCGCGGCGGTATCTTCGCCGTGCAGGGTGCCCACGGTGCCGCCGAGCACGAGGGTGAGCACGCCGATGCCGTAACACGTGAGGAGCAGCGGCAGGTCGGTGGTGAGCGCGCGCTCGGCCAGCTGCGCCAGTTCGGCTTCGACCCGACGCTGCACGGGGTGCTTCTGCTCGTGGGCCGTGGTGACGTTGAACGGGCTGCCACCCACGACGATGCCCGCGAACGCGGCGGGGTCGACCGTGTGGAGCGGGTCGACGTCGAGGCGCAGGTGCTCGAGGCGAGCCGCGTCGAGCCCGCAGGCCCGCCGCACCGATTCGTACTCGGGGCCGACGGCCTCGACCTCGGGCCGCGCTGAGATGAAGAGGAAGGGCCGCTCGCTCATCGGCCTCTCCGGCGCGAGCGGGAACGGCTCGCCCGCTTCGCAGCGGCCTGCTTCGCGGTCGCGCGCTGCGCAGTCGCGCGCTTCGCGGCGCGAGCAGCCTTCGGGTTCGCGGCGGGCGTCTCGTCGGGCGCACCACGAGAGCTGCGCGCCGTGCGCCCGCGCACCACGGCGACGAACTCCTGGATGTCGTCGTCGTCGCGCTCGACCCGCCACACCAGCGCGATACGCGTGGTCGGGGCATCCGTCAGTGGAATCGCGACCACATCTTTGCGGTGATGCAGTCGCGCGACGCCGTGCGGCAGCACCGCATAACCGCTGCCGGCAGCGACGAGCTCGACGGTCATCGCCGGGTCGGGTTGCGCGGGCGCTGGTTGCTCGCCGTCGAGGTCGGCGGTGCTGAGCGTCTCATGGTCGGCGAGCGCATGGTCGCGCGGCAGCACGGCGACGGCGGTCTCCTCCCACAGCGGCACGATGTTGAGCGCGTCGGCGTCGAGCCCGTCAACGTCGATCGGAAGCCGCACGAAGGCGAGGTCGATGTCGCCCGTCGCGAGGCCGTCGGCCTGCGCGTGCTGCTCGACGCGCACGGCCTCGAGGGGCATGTCGGCACGCCGCTCGCCCCACGCGCGCAGCCACTTCGCGGGGCTCACCCCCGCGACGTAGCGCAGCCTCAGCGGCACGGTGCCCCCAACTCGTCATCGCCGCCGATCGGCGGCACTTCCGAGGGTATCGGCTACGGTGTGAGGGTGAGTCAGTCCCAGTCGATGAAGCCCGAAACCGCCGCCAAGAAGCTCGGCATTCTGCTCGAAGCCGCGCCAGAGCAGTTCCGGTCGGGCGTCGTCACGCGCGATGAGCTCAGTGCGCTCCAGTCCGACCCGCCCGAGTGGCTGCAGGTGCTGAAGCGCGAGGGCCCGCACCCCCGCACCGTGGTGGCCGCCAAACTCGGCGTCTCGAACTCGGGGCTCGCCCGCGCGGGCATCGACGAGCCGCTCACGACCGCCGAGATCAAGGCGCTGCTCGCCGCGCCCCCGGCGTGGCTCGTGCAGGAGCGTGCGACGCAAGCGGCAGTGCGCGCCGAGAAGGTGCGCGTCACCGAGCGTGACAGGGAGCGCGCCGCTCGGGGTCGAGAGTCGGGCGGCGCGGGGGTCTGAGGTCTCGATACGCGCTTCGCGCTACTCGACCGACGTGCGCGCGAACTCGAAGCTCAGCCTGCCGCAGCGGCGAGCTGCTTCGCGATGAACGCGGCCGCGTCGCTCAGCTCGACCTCGGAGATCGAGTGCGCGAGGCCCTCGTAGGTGCGCTGGTCGAGGTCTGCGTGCGCCGGCAGCCACTCGATCGTGTGCGCGATGAACGTCGCATCGATGACGCCGTCGTCGGTGCCGCGGCCCCAGAACACCGGCGGGGCGACCTGTTGCAGGTGCTCGTCTTCGTCGCGAACCCCGGGCATCGCGAAGCCCGACAGGTTGACCGCGAACGCGAATCGCTCGGGATCGCGTCGCATGAGCTCGAGCGCCATGGCGCCGCCCTGCGAGAAGCCCAGCAGGCCGATGGTCGAGTGCTCGGCGGCGGTGCGGTCGAGCCACTCGATGATCGCGTCGGTCGCCGCGGCCGCCGCGGCGAGCGCCTGTTCGCGCCCCTGCGCGAGCAGCGGGAACCACGCGTAGCCGTAGCCGGTGAAGCTCGGGGCGCGCAGCGAGGCGATCGCCGGCTCGAGGGGCAGGTACGGTGAGAGCCCGAACAGGTCGCCCTCGTTCGAGTTGAACCCGTGCAGCAACAGCAGCAATGGCCGGCCCGCACGGTCGGCCTCCGAAGCCGACCAGAGTACGCTGTCGTCGTCGATCCGCACGGTGGCCATGGGTGCAACGCTATCGCGGTGGGGCAGAATCAGAGGCATGACCGTACGCACCCCCGATCCCGACTGGAATCCCGACGACGAGCCCGTCGTGCGTCCGCCGGTGAATCCGGGGTGGCTCAGCGATCTCGAGCTCGCTGAGGTGCGGGGGCGGCTGCCGCTGCTCTACGTCGAGGCAGTGCCGGTGCGCGTCGACGGGCTCGGCCAGGTCACCGAGGTGGGCATGCTGCTGCGCGCGAACGCCGTCGGCGAGATGACCCGCACGATCGTGTCGGGCCGGGTGATGTACGGCGAGACCGTGCGCGACGCGCTGTTCCGCCACATCGAGAAGGACCTCGGGCCGATGGCGTTCCCGCTTCTGCCCGCGAGCCCTGTTCCGTTCATGGTCGCCGAGTACTTCCCCCTGCCCGGCATCTCGCCGTTCACCGACGAGCGCCAGCACGCGGTGTCGCTCGCGTTCGTCGTGCCGGTCACCGGCACCTGCGAGCCGCGGCAGGATGCGCTCGAGGTCACGTGGATGACCCCTGCCGAAGCGGTGACCGACACCGTTCGCGCAGAACTCGAGGGTGGGCGCGGCACGCTCGTGAAGCAGGCGCTCGCCTCGGTGGGCGCGCTGCCCTAGTCGGTCGAGTAGCGACGAAGGCCGTAGTCGGTCGAGTAGCGACGAAGGAGCGTATCGAGACCACTTCATGGGGTCTCGATACGCTCCGCTACTCGACCGGCGACGCTCAGCGCACCAGGCGCACCTCGTGGATCTCTTCGCCGAGGAACGGCACGTGCTGGTCGGCGCCGTCGGCGACGAAGCCGTTGCGGGCGTAGAAGCGGTGGGCACGCGGGTTGTCGGACGCCACCCAGAGGTAGCCCGGCCCGTCGCCGCACGCTGCGTCGAAGAGCTTCTGGCCGATGCCGGTGCCGTGGTACGCGTCGAGCAGGTAGATGAAGTACAGCTCACGCTCGCGCGGCGGGTTCTCGTCGCGCGCGGGGCCCGAGCCGACGAACCCGACGATCTCGCCGTCGACGAGCGCGGCGAACTGGTTGTACTCGTCGCCGCGGGCGGCCATGTGGGTCCAGAGCTCGGCCATGCGGCGCGGCGACAGGTGCTCGAACGCGGCGGCGCTGATCAGGTGGTCGTAGGTCTCGTGCCAGCAGGTGGCGTGTACGCGTCCCAGCGCCTCCACATCGGAGTCGCGGATGGGGCGGACGACGACTTCGGCAGCGACTTCGGTGCTCATGCCCCGAGACTAGGCCAGGGCGCGCCCGCCACGAAATCGAGGCGGACGCGCCCTGGCGTGTCGAGGTTCACCCTGCCGGATCAGCCCTGCGCGCGGCGGTTGCCGCGGGTGTTGCGATTGGGCGAGACGAGGCTGCCGACGCGGATCGGCTGCTTCGCGGCGCCAGAGCGAGCGGATGTCCCGCGCTGCGCGCCCGAGGTCTGCGCGCCGCGGCTCTGGCCACCGCCCTGCTTCGGGGCGTGCGCCTTGGTCTCGGCCGGGCGGCCCGAGCGGTCGCGCCGCGGAGTCGCGGGTGCGACATCCGACTGCCCGCGACCGCGACTGCGACCCTGACCGCGCGACTCGCCGCCCTGGCCGTCGCGGGCCGCGCGCTTGCGCTGTGCGTTGGCGCCCTGTGAACGGCCGCCGCCCTGCTGCTGGGTGGCGGCGCGAGGCGCCGGCTTCACGTACGGAGCGACGTCGCCGACGAGCGAGGTGACCGCGGGCGAGGTCGCGTTGACCTGCTGCGGCGTCACCGTGATGGCAGCCTTTCGCAGCAGGGTCTTGAGGTCCTGCTTCTGCGCGGGGAGGCAGATGGTCACCACGTCGCCCTCGCTGCCGGCGCGAGCCGTGCGGCCCGAGCGGTGCAGGTACGCCTTGTGCTCCATGGGCGGGTCGACGTGGATGACGAGCTCGACGTTGTCGACGTGCACACCGCGTGCTGCGACATCCGTGGCCACCATGACCTTGGCCGAACCGTCGGCGAACGCCGCGAGGTTGCGGTCGCGCTGCGGCTGCGACAGGTTGCCGTGCAGGTCGACCGCGGGGATGCCCTGCTCGGTGAGCTTCTTCGCGAGCTTCTTCGCGTGGTGCTTCGTGCGCATGAAGAGGATGCGGCGGCCTATGCCGCTCGCGAGCGTCTTCACGAGCTCGTTCTTGGCGTCGACGTCGGCGATCTCGAACACGTGGTGCGTCATCTGGGCGACGGGCGAGTTCGCCTCGTCGACCGAGTGCAGCACCTCGTTCTGCAGGTAGCGCTTCACGAGCTTGTCGACGCCGTTGTCGAGCGTCGCCGAGAACAGCAGGCGCTGCCCGCCCTGCGGGGTCCTGTCGAGGATGCGGGTGACGACCGGGAGGAAGCCGAGATCGGCCATGTGGTCGGCCTCGTCGAGCACGGTGATCTCGATCGCGTCGAGGGTGATGAAGCCCTGCTTCATGAGGTCTTCGAGGCGGCCGGGGGTGGCCACGACGATGTCGACGCCGGCGCGCAGCGCCTCGACCTGGCGCTTCTGGTTGATGCCGCCGAAGATCGTGGTGGCGCGCAGGTCGTAGGCCGCGGCGAGCGGCTCGATCGTGTTGGTGATCTGCGTGGCGAGCTCGCGCGTCGGTGCGAGCACGAGCGCGAGCGGGCGGCCCGGGCGGCGACGGCCGCCCGCGAGGGTCGTGCCGAGGCGCGCCACGAGGGGCAGCGCGAAGGCGATGGTCTTGCCCGAGCCGGTCTTGCCGCGGCCGAGCACATCGCGTCCGGCGAGCGTGTCGGGCAGGGTGTCGACCTGGATCGGGAACGGCTCGGTCTTGCCGTCGGCAGCGAGCACGGCGACGAGGGGAGCGGGCACGCCGAGCGTGCTGAAGGTGGTGTCGGTCACAGGGTGGCCTTTCGGGGCATGCGACACCGTCGGGTGTCTGGCCGCGCACAGCGGCAGATCGGGAGCCCGACGGTGGGAATTGGCGAAGGCGCCGGTCGGCGCATCCGTTCGCCGTATGAGAGTCAACGGGCGCCCTCGTGATGAGGCCCTGCCCGGAAGCGTTTCTACGACGCAGGCGGCGCGTTCATCGCGGCCGCCGTGTAGGAGCATAGCGCATCGGGCTGCGGCGAACCTGTCAGCGGGGCATCCGCTCGCCGACCGGGATCTCGGCGGGCACCGTGTTCCCCGCCTGCGGGAGGGGGCACGACCACGACGGGTCGTAGGCGCATGAGGGGTTGTAGGCGAAGTTGAAGTCGACGATGAGGCTGTCGCCGTCGGCGCCCGCACCGAGGTCGGCGCCCTTGACCGTGTCGAGCAGGTAGCGCCCGCCGCCGTAGGTGCCGCCAGGGAGTCCCGCGAGGCCGTCCTTGACCGGGAGGAACAGCCCGCCGCCGTAGTCGACGAGGCGCCAGACGTCGAGGGTGCCGAAGTACGGGATGTGCACGGTTCCCACGAGCGAGAACGGCACCGGCCCGTCGGCACCGCCGTCGACGCTGATGCGAACCGGCTCGTTGGCGCGATGCACCTCGAGCTCGTACCGCCAGTCGGGGTCGTAGCGCGGCACGGTCAGCCCGGTGAACTGCGCGCGATCGTCGGGCAGCAGCGGTGAGAGCGGATGTCCCGCGAAGAGCTCGTCGCGCGCGGACTTCCAGAGCTCGTGGCCGGCGGCCGGGTCGTGCGCGCTCAGCTGGCGCACACCGGCATAGAGCCCGAACATGCGGCGGCGCCAGTCGGAGAGCTGCAGGGCGCCGATGGTGTCGGTCATGCCGCCGCCCGCGCGTCGGCGGTTCCGGGCGGGTCGTACGACCACCCGGGTGCGAGTTGCCGGAGGCGAGCGCCGCGCCACTGCCAGAACGCCCACGTGGGATACCACGCCGCGAGGTCGAGCGGCCCGGCGTGCGCGAGCAGCTGGTCGCGGTACAGCGCACGGCCGCCGGGCAACGGCGAGACGGCCATGCGATGGTCCCATCGGTCGAACACCGCGAGCGGGCCGGTGACGGCGCCGCCGCCGTCACGCAGCATGCGCACCCCGGTCGGCAGACCGCCGGGATAGCTGACGTCGACCTGCTCGTCGCCCGCGGTGAATCGGCGGAACGCGAGGGCGCGCAGGCGGTGCGAACCCTCGGGCCACACGGTGGGCAGCCCGCCCGGATCGAGTGACGTGAAGTCGAGCCAGGGTGCCACGACCTCGCGCAGCACCGCAGGGCTGCGGATCGCCCGCCACGCGGCGTCGGCCGTGCAGTCGAGTTCGAGTTTCAGGAGCACCCGCATGTGCTGAGAGTATGACGAGCGGATGTCCCTGCCAAGGCCATCGCCGCATCGGCAGGCATGTCGCAGCGGCTTCGGAGGCCGCGGTCACGCGCGCCGCCTAGAATCCGGCACATGCCCGAATCGCTCTGGTGGTTGCCGTCGCTGCTCGTCTTCGGGGCCGCGGCCGTCGTGCTCGGCGGCGCCGTCGTGGGTCTGCGTCGACTCGGCTCGCGCCGTGAACATCGTGACCTCGAGCAGGGTCGGGCAGCAGAAGCGCAGGCGAAGGCACGCATCGTGCAGGCCGACGACGCCGTGCGCGACGCCGAGCGCGAAGTGGCGTTCGTCGAGGCGCAGTTCGGTGCGGCGTCGGCACGCGAGCTGCGCGCCACGGTCGACTCGGCTCGCGGCCGGCTGCGCGAGGCGTTCCTGCTGCAGCAGCGGCTCGACGACGCCGAGCCCGACTCGGCTGCCGAGCGCCGCAGCTGGACGGCGCGCATCGACGACCTCTGCCGTTCGGCGCTCGCGGCGATCGATGCGGCCGACGCGGCGCTGACGACACGACGACGAGCCGAGCGCGGCGCCGGCGACGAACTTCCGGCACTGCGCGAGCAGGCGGCGCGGCTCGAGCGGCGACACGCGGAGGCGTCGCAGATGCTCGACCGGCTCGGTACGCGCTTCGATGCGAGCGCACTGACCGCAGTGCGATCGGCGGCCCGGCGGGCTGAGGCCGCGCTGACCGCTGCGGCCGAGGCGCTCGACGAGGCCGAACGCCGCGTCGACGGCAGCCGACCTGTCGAAGATCGACTCGCCGTCGCGGGCGACCGGGTGGCCCAGGCGACCCGCGACCTCGGCGAAGTCGAGGGCTTCGAACTCGAACTGGCCGACGCGCAGGCGTCGGCGTCTGAGGAGCGGGAGGCGCTCGAAGGCGAGCTCGCTGCAGCTCGCCGGGAACGCGATGATGCCGACGACGCCGACGCGGGCGCGCGACTCGGCGAGGCCGTCGGCGAGGTGTCGGCGGTCATCGCCGCTCGTAGCGAGGTGTCGGGGATCCGTTCGCCGACCGCGATCGCCTGCGCGCCGCCCGTGACCGGCTCGAGGTCGCCCGCGCGGCCGCGCGCACCGCCCAGAACCGGCTCGACGGCGCCCGCGGCGCGCTGGGCGGGGCGATCGCGATCGCCGAGAGCCAGCTGCGGGTCGCGCGTGCGGCGATCGATCGCGGACGCGGCGGTGTCGGGGCCGATGCCCGCACCCGGCTCGCCGAGGCCGAGCGGCAACTCGTCATCGCGCGTCAGGAGCCCGACCCCGTGGCGGCCCTTGATGCTGCCCGGCGCGCGACCTCGCGCGCGAGCGACGCCGAGGCGCTCGCGATGTTCGATGTGAGGGGCGGGTGACCTGCCGGTGTGCATGGCATGGCCGGTGCCACGGCGCCTCCGTCTCGAGCATGCCCTCTGCGTGAGGCGCCCCAGTCGGGCGAATCAGAACGGCGGAGGGTCGTTGCCCGCGGTGTGCCCGGTGGGGCTCGTCCACTGAACGGTGCCGGGATCGGTGCGCTTCACCCTGAACTTGGTGACGTGCTTCAGACGGTGATGATGATGGCAAAGGGGCACGAGGTTGCCCTCGTTCGTTCGCCCACCGAGGAACCAGTCGAGCAGGTGGTCGATATCTGAGTCGACTGCGAGCCTGCCGCAACCGGCTCGAGCGCAGGTGCCGAACCGCAGTGCGAGCCACCGACGTTGCGCCTTGGTGGGGCGGTAGCGGGTGCGATCGAGATCGAGCGGCGCGCTCGTGATGGGGTCGACCGCGACGCGAAGGAATGACGGGGAGTCAGCGAACAGCTGCCTCGCGGTCGCCGGATCGATCGGACCGTGCCCGTCGAGGTGTGCCGGCGCGTCATCGGCGCCCGTGACCGTGAGCAGCGGAACCGTGACGATCACGTCGACCTTCGCCGCAGTCGGAGTGCCGTCGCCGGCGAGCCAGGCGACCGCGAGGTCGGCACGGACCTGGTCGCGCGTACGCTGCTCGCCCTGGTGGCGGGAGACGTGCCGGGCGGTGGAGTTCAACCGCGCCTTGATGCGGGCCGCATCGACGGAGTCGACGAACATCGACACCCAGGTCATGCCGTCATCGACTGGCTCGAAGACAACGCGTCTCTCGGCGAGGGCTCGCGCGTGACGTGCGGTCAGGCTTTCGCGTTCGAGCCGCGCGCGAAGTGCCCGCGCCGCCGCCCGGAACCGGGCCGGTGTCATGGTGCCGGCGATGCGTGCAACGCCGGCATCGAACTCCGCTCGAACCTCGGGGTCGTCGCGAAGACCCATGAGCTGGTCGACCGCCGAGCGCATGTCGGCGTACGGCACCACCCCGCTCACGCACCGCTGCCACAACTGCGGGAGGTGCTGCCGGAGTGACGCGGCGAGATGTGCCTGGGTACGGACGGTCGCCTCGCTGAGGCGCAACCGCGCCGCGACGTCGGCGACCACCGCGCGCACCGCGAGCTCTTCGGTGCCGGAACCGCCGAGCGCCGACGGTTGCAGGTAGAGCCTCGGCATGCGTCGGGCCAGGTCGACCGCGAGGTCGATCGCCTCGAGCTGATCGGCCATGGCCCGGTTGGCCGTGAACTGCGCTGCCTCGGCATCGAACAGCAGCGACGCGAGCCGCTCGCGCGCGGGGAGAGAACCGCGTGGTGGTTGTGACTCAATCGGTGGCTGCGAGAGATGCGACGTGGGCCACTCATCGCTCTCGCCACCGAACCAGCCGGCGACGGTGAGGTCGCCGTCGCCCGCTTCGATGCTCGCGACGAGGGCGTCGAATGACGCATCCCAGTCGACGTCTGCATCGAATGAATCTTCCATGACCAGAGCGTATGCCGAGCCACCGACATCAGATCGGCGCCCGACCTTCATGCGAGGTCACATGCCATGTCACGCCGCACGCGGCGCTATTACGCTCGAACCATGTTCTCGAGAACGCCCGATCTCAGGCCGCGGGCGCAGGCGAGCTATCAGGTGCGCTTCGACCAGGGCGTCGCAGGCGCGCACCGCATCGGCGGCGGTGCCGACGTGGTCGTGTGGGTCGACGTGCTGACGGATGTCCCGTCACCCGCCATCTCCGAAATGCCGGCCGGCCCGGCCGTGCTCGAAGGCGGTTTCATCGATGCCTCGGCCATCGCCGCGTGGCTGCTCGCCGAGCAGGAGCGTCTGGGTCGCCGTCTCTACATCGCGATCGTCGCCGCCGGCGACCCCGACGGTGCCTTCGCCGCCGACGACGTACTCGCGAGCGGCGCGATCGTCGATGCGCTCATCGCGCTCGGCATCGACGACACCTCGCCCGAAGCCGCGGTCGCATGCGCTGCTTTCACTTCGCTGCGCCGTGCGGTGCGCCACCTGACGGGTGCGTCGGGGGCCGGCCGTTCCGCGGTCGCATCGGGTGTCGATTCGGCCGAGATACACGCGGCGAGTGCGCTCGACAGCTCGAGCGTGGTGCGCATCAGCCGCACCGGAGTCGTGACCGGCGGGGCGGGCACACCGGCGTAGCTCGACACACCGCGATGTCGCGGCGGCGCGCCGGCGTAGGGCGACACAGCGGTGTCGGGGGCTGAAGGGCGACCGCCTGCGGCCCACGGCGGCTCAGGCGGCGACGTCGCCCGCGGTGGGGCGCTTGCGCGCGCGATGCGCACGCACCTTCGCCCGGTTGCCGCACCGCTGCATCGAGCACCAGCGGCGAGTGGCCGCGCGTGAGGTGTCGAGGTAGACCATGCCGCAGTCGTCGCCCGAGCACACGCGGATGCGACCCGCGTTCGCGGGGGCGAAAAGGTCGACCGCGTCGCGCGCGATCGTCGACAGGGCCTGCGGCACGGTGTGCACCGAGCGGCCGACCTGCCGGGTGCCCCCGGCGATCGACGGGGGAACGTCGGGGGTCGCGGCGTACAGGTTGACCACGTCGATGTCGGCGGGCGACGGTGCCCGACCCGCGCTGGCGCGCATCGCCATGCGGCTGATCGCGTTGCGCAGCGAGATCGCGTCGAAGAGGTCGCGGGTGCGCGCGACGCCGATGGCGACCGGGTACCGCTCGCGCAGCCACGAGCTGAGGTCGTCGGGGGAGTGCAGCCGATCGGCCCGTGCCACGATGCCCGAGCCGGTGACACTGCCGGTCATGGTGCCGGTCGTGGCGAAGTCGAGCGCGAGCGACCCCGAGTCGAACCACCAGCGGGTGCCCTCGGCTGAGATGAGCCATTGCCCGACGGGGATCGACACGGTTGAGACGGGCACGCAACCAACCTACTGGGTGACGGGCTACTCGGCTGCCGCGCTCGCAGCCCTGCGACGCACGGCCGAGGTGATCTCGCGATGGTGCCAGATGATGAGGTTCGCCGTGTCGAATCCGCGGCGGCACAGCCCGCAGCTCAGCGGCCGACGCGGCTCGCGGTACCGGAAGTGCTCGTGGCCTGCCGGACACCGCCCGATCCATGGGGCGAGCTCATGCGCCACCTCGCCATCGTGCGTGCGACGACCCACGTAGCCGAGCTGCGCGGCGGTCGCAGCCCACTTGGGACCGTGCGCGGCGCGCGGGCCGGCGATGGCGTGGGCGACCTCGTGCAAGAGGATCTGGTGGATCTCGTTGTCGTCGTAGCGGGCCGCGAGGTAGCGCGACACCGAGATTCGCTTGGCCGTGTAGTTGCACAGGCCCGCGCGCTTCTTCGCGTTGTCGAACCCGAACGACCACTCGGCAGCATCGAGGTGCAGCACGATGAGCGCCTCTGCCCACCGCCGCACCCGTTCCAGATCCGCCATGGGTTGAGAATAGACCCGCGCGCCGACACGGGGAGTCGAATTCCGCATCCCCAGAACGGGGAGCAACGCAGCACTCAGCCGACTGCGTCGAGTTGCACCCGGAACAGCCGGTCGTCGCCCTCGCGCGGCGACCCCCGCCCGTCGGTGTTGTTGCCGATGAACCAGAGCATCCCGTCGGGTCCGGCCGTCACGTCGCGGATGCGCCCCAGCTCGCGAGGGAACCATTCCGTCGTCGTGAGCTCGCCGCCCGCCGTCGCGGGCGCGACCGACCAGATGCGCTCCCCGCGCAGCGCCGCGAGGAACAGGGTGTCGCCGACGATCGCGAGCCCCGACGGGCTCGCCTCCGACGTCGGCCACTGCATGACGGGGTTCACGAACCGCGGGTCATCCGCCGCCCCCTCGACGACCGGCCAGCCGTAGTTCGCACCCGGCTCGATGCGGTTGAGCTCATCCCACGTGTTCTGGCCGAACTCGGCCGCCCACATGCCGCCCGCGGCATCCCACGCGATGCCCTGCGGGTTGCGGTGCCCGAGCGACCACGTGAGGTTGTCGAACGGGTTGCCGGGGGCGGGCCCGCCCTCGGGCGTCATGCGCAGGATCTTGCCCGACAGCGATGCCGGGTCCTGCGCGGCATCGCGGTCGCCCGCGTCACCCGACGTCGCGTAGAGGAACCCGTCGGGCCCGAACGCGAGGCGACCGCCGTTGTGATTGCCCGCGCGCGGAATGCCGGTGAGAATCGGTTCGGCAGCACCGAGCTCGAACGCCCCCGGAACGCCGCGCAGCGACATCCGAACGATTCGATTGTCGGATGCCGCGGTGTGGTAGGCGTACACGAACGGCTCGCGTGCGCCCGTGCTCGGCCGGTACGCGATGCCCAGCAGTCCGCCCTCGCCGCCCGCGACGACGCCCGCCACCTCGCCGGCCACTCGCAGCGACCCGTCGTCGAGCACCTCGACGATGCGGCCCGTGTCGCGCTCGCTCACGAGCACGCCGCCGCCCGGCACCCGCAGGATCGACCACGGCGCCTCGAGGCCCGACGCGAGTACCTCGGGCTCGCCGGCCGGCAGCAGCACCGGGGGCGGTTCGACCGGCGCCGTCGCCGATGGGTTCGGCGGGGGGAACGGCGACGGGGCCACCGACGACGGCGGGGTGACGGCTTCGGGGGTGCAGGCTGTGAGCAGGCCGACGCCGACGGCGATCCAGACCGCGCGCACCGCGATCGCCCGCACACCGCTCACCGCGGCGCGCTCCCGCGCTGCCCGGTCGTGAGACGGCGTGCGTCGCATGGAGTCCCTCCCCGCTCAAGTGTGCCCGCGGCGGCGGCAGAATGGGAGCATGCGACCGGCGATCGATCTCAACAGCGACCTGGGCGAGTCCTTCGGCGCATGGCGCGTCGGCGACGATGAGGCGATGTTCACGCTCGTGTCCAGCGCCAACGTGGCATGCGGGTTCCACGCGGGCGACCCCATGACCATGGCCGCGAGCGCGCGCCTCGCCGCCCGCCACGGCGTGTCACTCGGCGCGCACCCCGGCTATCGCGACCTCGTCGGCTTCGGTCGCCGGGCACTCGAGACCACTCCGACTGAGATCGCCGCCGAGCTGCTCGCCCAGCTCGGCGCGCTCGACGGCGTCGCCCGGGCCGCCGGCACCCGTGTGAAGTACGTCAAGGCGCACGGTGCCCTCTACCACCGGCTCTCGGTCGACGCGGCCGCGGCGCGGGCGTTCGCCGACGCGGTCGCCGCCTACGACGCGACGCTGCCGATCCTCGGCCCGCCCATGAGCGCGATCGAGAAGGCGGCCCGCGAGGCCGGACTCGCGTTCGCTCGCGAGGCCTTCGTCGACCGGGGCTATGTCGCCGACGGCTCGCTCGCTCCACGCGGCGAACCCGGGGCGGTGATCGACGACCCGTCATCGGCATCCGATCGCGCACTCGAACTCGTCGAGACGGGCGGCATCACCGCCGACGACGGCAGCCGAGTCGAGCTCGCGCCCGACTCGCTGTGCCTGCACGGCGACACCCCCGGCGCGGTCGCGATCGGTCGCGCGGTGCGCGCCGCGCTCGAACGCGCCGGGCACCGCATCGAGGCGTTCGCGTGAGTCGTCGGCTGCTGCCCAGCGGCGAGACGGCCGTGCTCGTCGAGTGCGACGACCTCGACGAGGTGCTCGCCCTGCATGATGCACTCGTCGCCGACCGGCGGCCCGGGGTCATCGAGCTCGTGCCGGCGGCGCGCACGGTGCTCGTGGGGGTCGACCCCGACGTGCTGCCGCTCGAGTCGGCGATCACGTGGATCCGGCGCGTTCCGCCCGCGTCGCCTGCCGCCGCTGCGCCCGCGGACGCCGATGCCGCGACGATTCCCGTCGTGTACGACGGCGACGACCTCGCGGCGACGGCCCATCTGCTCGGCATCTCGACCGAGGCGCTCGTCGCCGCGCACCGGGCCGCGGCATGGCGGGTCGCCTTCGCGGGCTTCGCCCCGGGGTTCGGCTATCTCGTCTGCGACGACTGGCCCTATATGGTGCCCCGGCTCGACGCACCGCGAACGCGCGTGCCCGCGGGCTCCGTCGCGCTCGCCGGAGCCTTCGCGGGCGTGTACCCGCGACAGAGCCCGGGGGGCTGGCGGCTCATCGGCCGCACCGACGCGGTGCTGTGGGACGCGCAGGCCGACCCGCCCGCGCTGCTCACGCCCGGGCGTCGCGTGCGATTCGAGGTGGCCGCCTGATGTCACGGCTCGTCGTCGAGCAGCCCGGCGCGTTGGCCTTGGTCGAGGATCTCGGGCGCGCGGGGTTCGCGCACCTCGGCGTCTCGCGATCGGGGGCGCTCGATCGCGGCGCGGCGAAGCTCGCCAATCGCCTCGTGGGCAATCCCGACGGCCACGCGGTGCTCGAGGTGCTCGTCGGCGGGTTCCGGGCGCGGTTCGAAGACGCCGAGACGTGGTTCGCGGTCGCCGGTGGCTGGGGCCCGGTGGCCCTCGACGGCCGGCCGGTCGCACCGTACGCGGCGGCCCGCGCGCGCGCGGGTTCGGTGCTCGATCTCGGAGCCGCCGAGCGGGGCATCCGCTATGTGCTCGCGGTGCGGGGCGGCATCGATGAGCCGACGGTGCTCGGTTCGCGCTCACGTGACACGCTCGCCGCGCTCGGACCCGAGCCCGTCACGCCCGGCCGCGTGCTCGCGATCGGGGCCGAGCCCGCGGCGTCCGTGCCGCTCATCGACCAGGACGCGGCGTTCCCGCCCGCCAGCGGCGCCGTCACCCTCGCGCTCCTACCCGGGCCGCGCGCCGACTGGTTCACGGATGCCTCGCGCAGAGCCCTGTTCGACACGCCATGGCGCGTGTCCGAGCGGGCCGACAGGGTCGGCGTACGCCTCGTCGGCGCGCCCCTCACCCGCCGCGTCGAGGGCGAACTCGCGAGCGAGGCCACCGTGCCCGGGTCGATCCAGGTCGCGGGCGACGGCCAGCCGACGATCCTGCTCGCCGACGGGCCGGTCACGGGCGGCTACCCGGTCATCGCCATCGTCACGCCGGCCGCGCTCGACGCAGTGGCGCAGGTGCGCCCGGGCCAGGAGGTGAGATTCCGGCACGCGTGAAGGCGTGGAAGAAACACTTCACAGGTATCGCCGAGTATGGACGTGTCTTCCGAAACCGAACGCCTACGGATGTGCCCCGCGCCCTGCGCCACAACTTCGGAGATATGCACGCAATCGGATCGGGACGAACGATTCAGTCCGATTCGGTGAATATCGCCGAAGTTGTGGCGCGCGTCAGCCGCCGGGCTTCGCGAGGAACACGCTGCGCGCCGGCGGCGGCGACGGCACCGCCGTGGCATCGGTCACCACGGGGGCCCCCGCGATGAACCGGCGAAGCTCGTCACCCTCGACGAGCTTCGCCGGAGCGGGATCGCTCGCGAGGCGGCGCGGCATCGCATCGAACGGCAGCGGGGCGTTCGACGCGTACATGACGACGTTGCCGAAGCGCCGGCCCTTGAGCATCGCGGGGTCGGCCGCGATCGCGACGTGGTCGAAGACGTACGAGAGCGTCGACGCCTGCGATCGTGCGAACGCGAGGCCCGCGCCGTCGGCGACGTTCACCGCGACGATTCCGCCCGGCGCGAGCCGCGGCACGATCAGGCCGTAGAACTCGGCACTCGTGACGTGCGCGGGGGTGCGGGCACCCGAGAAGATGTCGACGATCGCGAGGTCGACCGCGCCGTCGAGGCCGCCGGGCAGCTTCGCCAGCACCTCGCGGGCATCGCCGTGGCGGATGCGCAGCTGGGCCCCGCGGGGGAGTGGCAGGTGCTCGCGCACGAGGTCGACGAGGTCGGACTCGAGTTCGACGACCTGCTGTCGCGAACCCGGGCGCGTGGCGATGACGTACCGGGGCAGGGTGAGCGCACCGCCGCCGAGGTGCACCGCCGTGATCGCCTCGCCCTCGGGACGCACGAGGTCGACGGCATGCCCGATGCGTCGCACGTACTCGAAGCCGAGCCACTCGGGACGCTCGAGCTCGACGTGCGACTGCGGCGTGCCGTCGACGTAGAGGGTCCACGAGCCGGGCGTCTGGCGGGACTCCTCGAGCCGGGCGAGGTGCCCGCTCACGGCGAGGCGGCGTTCGAGGTCTGGCACGCTGGCCACGCTACCCCCTGCCCGCGGTGCCCCTGACTGCCGCGAGTCAGCACGCTCCCCAGAGCGCGAAGTCGAGACGCGCGCCGGTGAGCACCTCGGCCGGATGCGGGCCGTTCGCCGCGAGCCGCTCCACGAGCCGGCCGGGCAGGCCGTCGGGAGCCGCGATGAGCACCGCGTTGCCCTCGTCGGCGCCCGAGAGCACCGCGGCGTCGCCCGTGACGAGCAGCTCGGCGGTCGGGTCGGCGCGGGCGACGGCGCGTGAGTGCGCGCGCAGTCGCGCAAGCCCCGCGGCATCGGCCACGTTCACGGCCAGCAGCCCGCCGGGGGCGACGAGCGCGAGACATCCGCTCATGAACGCCGGCGTCGCGACGAACGCCGGCGGTTCGAGCCTCGCGTACAGGTCGACGATGACGACGTCGAACGGCCGCTGCGACGCGAGGTCGTCGATGACGGATGCCGCGTCGCCGACCATGATCGCGATGTCGGCTCCGGCCGGCAGCGGCAGGCGGGCGAGCACCAGCTCGAGCAGCTCGGCATCGAGCTCGACGACCACCTGCCGTGAGCCGGGCCGGGTCGCGGCGACGTAGCGCGCGAGGGTCAGGGCGCCGCCGCCGAGATGCAGGGCGTGCACCGGCGAGCCCGGCGGCCCGATCGCGTCGATGACGTTGCCGATGCGGCGCACGTACTCGAAGAAGAGGCGTGTCGGATCGTCGGGGTCCACGTGCGACTGCGCGGTGCCGTCGACCAGCAGGGTGAGCCCGGAGGCCGAGAAGACGTCGGTCTCGAACTCGATGCGAGGGGGTGTCGGCACCTGAGCATCGTCCCACGCGAATCGCCCGGATCGCTGGGCCGGCCGGCCGGGCGGTTCGCGATCGGGTCAGGGGCTCAGCGGCCGAAGAGACGCGCCAAGAATCCGGTGGACGGTTCGTTCCGGTGTCCGGCGCAGCGCTGGTTGAGCGGGATGCCGCGCATGACCTGGTCGACGTGCTGGCCGCAGCCGGCCCAGGTGGTCTTGCCGCAGACGCTGCAGGTGACGGGACTGCACATGGTGGTTCTCCTCGAATGTCGGGGTTCGGGTCGGGCTCGCGATCGATGCCGGTTCGACGTGCACGATCGGGAGTGGGCTCATGCGGCGCGAGTACCAGCGGGTGCGGGGGCGACGAGGCGGCGTGAGTCGATGCCGGCCCGCCAGGTCAGGTAGCCGCCGTCGAGGTTGACCGCGTCGCGGCCGTGCTGCGCGAGCAGGCGCACCGCCGTGTGGCCGCGCTGGCCGACCTTGCAGTGAACGACGAGTCGACCCTCGGGCAGCTCGTCGAGACGGTCGCGGAGTTCGTCGAGGGGAATTCGCAAGGAACCCGGAACGGCGCCCTCGTCGACCTCGCCCGCGGTACGGATGTCGAGGACGGTGGCTCCGGCCTCGACGGCGCGGTCGACCTCATGCCACTGAATGGACGGGGTGAGTCCGTCGGCGGCGTTCATGGCGACGTAGCCGAGCATGTTGACCGGGTCTTTCGCCGAGGAGTACTGCGGCGCGTACGCCAGTTCGAGTTCGGCGAGCTCGGAGGCGGTGATGCCGCCCGCCATCGCGGTGGCGATCACATCGATGCGCTTGTCGACGCCGTCGCCGCCGACGCCCTGCACACCGAGGATGAGGTCGGTCTCGGCGTCGACGAGGAGCTTCAGCGACATCGTCTCGGCGCCCGGGTAGTAGCCGGTGTGCGAGGCGGGGTGGGTGTGCAGCACCCGGATGTCGCGACCGCGCGAGCGCAACAGCTTCTCGTTCCAGCCGGTGGCGGCCACGGTGAGCCCCATGACGCCGACGACGGCGGTGCCGAGTGCGTCGCGCACGCGGATGTCGCGACCGGTGATGGCGTCGGCCGCGAGCCGGCCGTGCCGGTTGGCGAGGCCCGCGAGAGCGATGAGGCGGTGTTCGCCGGTGATGGCGTCGACCTTCTCGACGGCATCGCCGATGGCCCAGATGTGCGGGTCGCTCGTGCGCAGCCGGTCGTCGACCCGGATGCCGCCGCGCTCGCCGAGTTCGAGGCCGGCGGCTCGAGCGAGCCCGGTCTCGGGGCGCACGCCGACGGAGCCGAGCACGAACTCGGCCGCAACGACCGAGCCGTCGTCGAGCATGGCGGAGCCGGGCCCGATCTCGACGACCTCGGTGCCGAGCCGCACGTCGACCCCGCGGTCGATGAGCCGCTGCGCCACGGGGCCGGCCATCTCGGGGTCGACCGGCGGCAGTACTTGATCGGCGAGCTCGACGAGGGCGACGTCGATGCCCCGGTGCGCGAGGTTCTCGACCATCTCGAGGCCGATGAACCCGGCCCCGATGACGAGGGCCGTCCGCGGCTTGGCCTCGAGGCGCGACATGGCGGCGTCGAGGTCGTCGATATTCCACAGGGAGAGCATTCGCTCGCCGCCGGGCATCGGCGGGCGGATCGGCACAGACCCCGGCGAGAGCACGAGCGCGTCGAACGGCAGCACCGTCTGCTCGCCGGTCGTGAGGTCGCGGGCCGTGACGGTGCGCGCCGCGCGGTCGATCGCGACGGCCTCGGTGCGCACGCGCACGTCGAGGTCGAACCGAGAGCGCAGCGACTCAGGGGTCTGCAGCAGCAGGCTGGAGCGCTCTTCGATCACACCGCCGAGGTGATAGGGCAGGCCGCAGTTGGCGAACGAGACGTGGCCGCCGCGCTCGAGGACGGTGATCTGTGCGTGCTCGTCGAGCCTGCGCAGTCGCGTCGCGACGGACATTCCGCCGGCGACGCCGCCGATGATGAGGTAGCGCTTGGAAGTCATGGCACCGATCGTAAAATACCCACGGGGTATTGTCAAAATACCTCAGGGGTATTGTTCGGCCGAGGATCGGACACTACTCAGGCCAGCGAGAGGAAGAGCTTCTCGAGGTCCTCGAATGTGAGCGACTCGCCTGTGGCGGCGCCCGACTGCTCGGCGCCGGCCTGGTCGGTCGCGCAGTCGCGCATGGCGACCGAGATGACGGCGAAGCCCGCCCGGTCGAGCGCGCTCGAGACCGCCGAGAGTTGCGTCACGACGGTGCGGCAGTCGGCGCCCGATTCGACGGACTCGATCACGGCGTTCAGCTGCCCCCGCGCGCGCTTCAGTCGATTCGCGATTCGGCGCTGGGCTTCGCTGGATGTCTCGGTCACCGTGTCCTCCGTCTGGTCAGCCGCTTCGGTCGTGTCGTCGATACGGGCGGCGCAGTGCCGCACCGGTATTCTATCGATACCCCAGGGGTATGGATCCTTCCGCGGAAAGCCGGGGCTCGTGGCGTCCGCGCGCCGACTCGAAGCTGGGTTATACCTGAGATCTGCGGCGAGGTCAAGAATCGACTGGACACGGCGTGCCATGCGCCCTATAGTTAACCTTTGCGCTCCCAGACCCACCATGCCTTCATATTGCGGTCGGCTTCGTGCGTGTCGAGACTCCCGGTCTCCGGCATCCGCACCTCGTCTGAGGGGTACTCAACTCTCCGCTACCGACAGTGAACCGGCCGATGGGCCATGGAGGTTATTCACTTGGCTGCTGCGCGCAACGCAACCACGCCCACCCCCAAGAACGGACGCGGTGCCAGCCGCCTCTCGTTCGCGAAGGTCACCGATACCCTCACGGTACCCGACCTGCTCGCACTCCAGACCGAGAGCTTCGACTGGCTCGTCGGAAACGACACCTGGAAGGCTCGCCTCGCCGAAGGCAAGGCCGCAGGCCGCCAAGACCTGCCCGAGACCACCGGTCTTGAAGAGATCTTCGAGGAGATCTCCCCGATCGAAGACCTCGGCGAGACCATGCAGCTCTCGTTCACGAACCCCGAGCTCGAGCCGCCGAAGTACACGATCGACGAGTGCAAAGAGAAGTCGAAGACCTACTCCGCCCCGCTCTACGTGAACGCGGAGTTCATGAACCACCTCACGGGTGAGATCAAGACCCAGACGGTCTTCATGGGCGACTTCCCCCTGATGACCCCCAAGGGCACCTTCGTCATCAACGGCACCGAGCGCGTCGTCGTCTCGCAGCTCGTGCGTTCGCCCGGCGTCTACTTCGAGCGCACCCCCGAGAAGACCAGCGACAAAGACATCTACTCGGCACGCGTCATCCCGAGCCGGGGAGCATGGCTCGAGTTCGAGATCGACAAGCGCGACCAGGTCGGCGTTCGCATCGACCGCAAGCGCAAGCAGTCGGTCACGGTGTTCCTGAAGGCCCTCGGCCTCACCTCCGAAGAGATCCTCGAGGAGTTCGCCGGCTACGAGTCGATCGCCCTGACCCTCGAGAAGGACAACATCCTCACGAAGGAAGAGGCGCTCAAGGACATCTACCGCAAGCTGCGCCCGGGCGAGCAGGTCGCCGCCGAAGCTGCGCGTGCGCTGCTCGACAACTTCTACTTCAACCCGAAGCGCTATGACCTCGCCAAGGTCGGCCGCTACAAGATCAACAACAAGCTCGGTCTCGAGGCGCCGCTCACCGACTCGGTGCTCACGGTGCAAGACATCGTGGCCACGATCAAGTACCTCGTCGCCCTCCACGACGAGCGCACCACGATCGCCGGTCGCCGCGGTGGCAAGGCCGTCGACATCCGGCTCGACGTCGACGACATCGACAACTTCGGCAACCGTCGCATCCGCGCGGTCGGCGAGCTCATCCAGAACCAGGTGCGCACCGGCCTCAGCCGCATGGAGCGCGTCGTTCGCGAGCGCATGACGACGCAGGACATCGAGGCGATCACCCCGCAGACCCTGATCAACGTGCGACCCGTCGTCGCCGCGATCAAGGAGTTCTTCGGCACCTCGCAGCTGTCGCAGTTCATGGACCAGAACAACCCGCTCGCGGGCCTCACGCACAAGCGTCGCCTCTCGGCGCTCGGCCCCGGCGGCCTCTCGCGTGATCGCGCGGGCGTCGAGGTGCGCGACGTGCACCCCTCGCACTACGGCCGCATGTGCCCGATCGAGACGCCCGAAGGCCCGAACATCGGTCTCATCGGCTCGCTCGCATCGTTCGCGCGCATCAACTCGTTCGGCTTCATCGAGACGCCGTACCGCAAGGTCGTGAACGGCAAGGTCACCGAGCAGATCGACTACCTCACCGCGATGGAAGAAGACGACTACATCGTCGCGCAGGCGAACGCCCCGCTGACGAAGGACTCGCACTTCGCCGAGCAGCGCGTGCTCGCCCGCAAGAAGGGCGGCGAGGTCGACCTGTTCCCCGCCGACGAGATCGGCTACATGGACGTCTCGCCGCGCCAGATGGTGTCGGTGGCGACCTCGCTCATCCCGTTCCTCGAGCACGACGACGCGAACCGCGCCCTCATGGGTGCGAACATGCAGCGTCAGGCGGTGCCGCTGCTGCGCAGCGACTCGCCGTTCGTCGGAACGGGCATGGAGGGCTACGCCGCGATCGACGCCGGTGACGTCATCACTGCCGACAGCTCCGGTGTCGTCACCGAGGTCTCGGCAGACTCCGTCACGGTGCAGCTCGACGAGGGCGGAACGCAGACGTACTTCCTGCGCAAGTTCGACCGCTCGAACCAGGGCACGTCGTACAACAACCGCGTCATCGTGAATGCGGGCGAGCGCGTCGAGGCCGGCGAGGTCATCGCCGACGGTCCCGCGACCGACAACGGCGAACTCGCGCTCGGCAAGAACCTGCTCGTCGCGTTCATGCCGTGGGAGGGTCACAACTTCGAGGACGCGATCATCCTCAGCCAGAACCTCGTGAAGGACGACGTGCTCTCGTCGATCCACATCGAGGAGTACGAGGTCGACGCGCGCGACACGAAGCTCGGTAAAGAGGAGATCACCCGTGACCTCCCCAACGTGAGCCCCGACCTGCTCGCCGACCTCGACGAGCGCGGCATCATCCGCATCGGCGCCGAGGTGCGACCCGGCGACATCCTCGTCGGCAAGGTCACACCGAAGGGCGAGACCGAGCTGTCGGCCGAAGAGCGCCTGCTGCGCGCGATCTTCAACGAGAAGAGCCGCGAGGTTCGCGACACGTCGCTGAAGGTTCCCCACGGTGAGCAGGGCACGATCATCGCCGTCAAGGTGTTCGACGCGCAAGACGGCGACGACGAGCTCGGCTCGGGCGTCAACCAGCGCGTGGTCGTGTACATCGCGCAGAAGCGCAAGATCACCGAGGGCGACAAGCTCGCCGGCCGTCACGGCAACAAGGGCGTCATCTCGAAGATCCTCCCGGTCGAGGACATGCCGTTCCTCGCCGACGGAACTCCGGTCGACGTGATCCTGAACCCACTCGGCATCCCCGGCCGCATGAACTTCGGCCAGGTGCTCGAGACCCACCTCGGGTGGGTCGCCAAGCAGGGCTGGAAGGTCGAGGGCAACCCGGCGTGGGCCAAGAAGCTCCCGAAGGACGCCCACGAGGCCGCGCCCGGCACCAAGGTCGCGACCCCGGTGTTCGACGGGGCGTTCGAAGAGGAGATCGCGGGTCTGCTCGACTCGACGCTTCCCAACCGCGACGGCGAGCGACTCATCGACTCGAGCGGCAAGACGCAGCTCTTCGACGGCCGCTCGGGCGAGCCCTACCCGTACCCGGTCTCGGTCGGTTACATGTACATCCTCAAGCTGCACCACCTCGTCGACGACAAGATCCACGCGCGTTCGACGGGGCCGTACTCGATGATCACCCAGCAGCCGCTCGGTGGTAAGGCGCAGTTCGGTGGTCAGCGATTCGGTGAGATGGAGGTCTGGGCGCTCCAGGCCTACGGCGCGGCCTACGCGCTGCAGGAACTCCTCACGATCAAGTCCGACGACATCCTCGGCCGCGTCAAGGTGTACGAGGCGATCGTCAAGGGCGAGAACATCCAGGAGCCCGGCATCCCCGAGTCCTTCAAGGTGCTCATGAAAGAGATGCAGTCGCTCTGCCTGAACGTCGAGGTGCTCTCGGCCGACGGCACGGCGGTCTCGCTCCGCGACACCGACGACGAGGCCTTCCGCGCTGCGGAAGAGCTCGGCATCAACATCTCCGCGCGCTTCGAATCGTCGAACATCGACGAGATCTAAGCCAGGCCAGTAGACGACTACAGAACTTTCCAAGGAGAGAAATTGCTCGACGCAACGACTTTTGACGAGCTTCGCATCGGCCTGGCCACCGCAGAGGACATCCGCAAGTGGTCCTACGGTGAGGTCAAGAAGCCCGAGACCATCAACTACCGCACCCTGAAGCCCGAGAAGGACGGTCTGTTCGGTGAGCAGATCTTCGGCCCGAGCCGCGACTGGGAGTGCGCCTGCGGCAAGTACAAGCGCGTGCGCTTCAAGGGCATCGTCTGTGAGCGATGCGGTGTCGAGGTCACCAAGTCCTCGGTGCGTCGTGAGCGCATGGGCCACATCGAGCTCGCCGCCCCGGTCACGCACATCTGGTACTTCAAGGGTGTGCCCAGCCGACTCGGCTACCTGCTCGACATGGCGCCGAAAGACCTCGAGAAGGTCATCTACTTCGCCGCCTACATGGTGATCGACGTCGACGACGAGGGTCGTCACGCCGACATGCCGGGTCTCGAGAACGAGCTCCGCCTCGAGATCAAGACCATCGGCGACCAGCGCGACGCGCGCATCGCCGAGCTCATGAAGCGCAAAGAGGCTGAGCTCGAGCAGCTCGAGGCCGAGGGCGCCAAGAGCGACCAGCGCAAGCGCGCCGAAGCGGCCGCCGACAAGGAGATGACGCAGGTCCGCAAGTCGGGCGACGAGCAGATCGCGCACCTCGAGCGCGTGTGGGAGGACTTCCGCACCCTCAAGGTCGGCGACCTCAAGCCCGAGGACTCCGTGTTCCACGAGCTGCAGGATCGCTTCGGCATGTACTTCGACGCCTACATGGGCGCCGAGGCCATCAAGAAGCGCCTGCTCTCGTTCGACCTGGCCGCCGAGGCCGAAGACCTGCACCTGCAGATCGCCGAGGGCAAGGGTCAGAAAAAGATCCGCGCCATCAAGCGACTGCGCGTCGTGAACTCGTTCCTCGCCACGGGCAACTCGCCCGCCGCGATGGTGCTCGATGTCGTGCCGGTGATCCCGCCCGAGCTGCGCCCGATGGTGCAGCTCGACGGTGGCCGATTCGCGACATCCGATCTCAACGACCTCTACCGTCGCGTGATCAACCGCAACAACCGCCTGCGTCGCCTGCTCGACCTCGGTGCCCCCGAGATCATCGTGAACAACGAGAAGCGCATGCTGCAGGAGGCCGTCGACGCACTGTTCGACAACGGCCGCCGCGGTCGTCCGGTCACGGGTACCGGCAACCGCGCCCTCAAGTCACTGAGCGACATGCTCAAGGGCAAGCAGGGCCGGTTCCGCCAGAACCTGCTCGGCAAGCGCGTCGACTACTCGGGCCGTTCGGTCATCGTCGTCGGCCCGCAGCTGAAGCTGCACCAGTGCGGTCTGCCCAAGCAGATGGCGCTCGAGCTCTTCAAGCCGTTCGTCATCAAGCGCCTCATCGACCTGAGCCACGCGCAGAACATCAAGGCTGCCAAGCGCATGGTCGAGCGTTCGCGCCCCCAGGTCTGGGACGTGCTCGAAGAGATCATCCGGGAGCGCCCGGTTCTCCTGAACCGTGCACCCACGCTGCACCGCCTCGGCATCCAGGCCTTCGAACCGCAGCTCGTCGAGGGCAAGGCCATCCAGCTGCACCCGCTCGTGTGTGCCGCATTCAACGCCGACTTCGACGGCGACCAGATGGCCGTGCACCTGCCGCTGTCGGTCGAGGCCCAGGCCGAGGCGCGCATCCTGATGCTCGCGTCGAACAACATCCTGAAGCCGTCCGACGGGCGACCGGTGACCCTGCCCTCGCAGGACATGATCATCGGCCTGCACCACCTGACGACCGAGAAGCCCGGCGGCGCCGGCGAGGGTCGCGCGTTCTCGTCGATCGCCGAGGCGATCCTCGCGTTCGACCAGAACAAGCCGGGCGAGCTCGCGCTCGACCTCGGTGCGAAGGTGAAGATCCGTCTCGACGGCCTGCACTTCGCCGATGGCGAGGAGCCCGAGGGCTTCGAGTCGGGCAAGCCGTTCCTGATCGAGACGACCCTCGGCCGCGCGCTCTTCAACGAGGCGCTCCCTGTCGACTACCCGTTCTTCAACAAGCAGGCGGGCAAGGGCCAGATCTCCGAGATCGTCAACGACCTCGCCGAGCGCTACCCGAAGACCGAGGTCGCCGCGACCCTCGACCGCATCAAGGACGCCGGCTTCCGCTGGGCGACCCGATCGGGCGTGACCGTCGCGCTCTCCGACATCGTGACCCCGCCGAACAAGGGCGAGATCGTCTCGAAGTACGAGAAGCAGGCCGCCAAGGTGCAGTCGCAGTTCGAGAAGGGTCTCACGACCGACCTCGAGCGTCGTCAGGAGCTCATCCAGATCTGGACGAAGGCCACCGACGAGGTCGCGGTCGCGATGCGCGAGAACTTCGCGACCGACAACACCATCAACCGCATGGTCACGTCAGGTGCTCGTGGTAACTGGCTGCAGGTGCGCAACATCGCCGGCATGCGAGGCCTCGTGAACAACCCGAAGGGTGAGATCATCCCTCGCCCGATCATCTCCTCGTACCGCGAGGGGCTGTCGGTGGCCGAGTACTTCATCGCGACGCACGGTGCCCGCAAGGGCCTGGCCGACACGGCTCTCCGTACGGCCGACTCGGGTTACCTCACGCGTCGTCTCGTCGACGTCTCGCAGGATGTCATCATCCGTGAAGACGACTGTGGCACGACCAAGGGCCTCGACCTTCCGATCGCTGCGGTCGACGCCTCGGGCGAGCTCGTTCGCGACCCGAACGTCGAGAACGCGGTCTACGCCCGCAGCCTCGCCGCCGACGCGGTCGACGCCAAGGGCGAGGTCGTCGCCGAAGCCGGTGCCGACGTCGGTGACGTGCTCATCGACAAGCTCGTCGGCGCGGGCGTCGAGTCGATCAAGGTGCGCTCCGTGCTCACCTGCGAGTCGAGCGTCGGCGTCTGCGCGAAGTGCTACGGCCGTTCGCTCGCGACCGGCAAGCTCGTCGACATCGGCGAGGCCGTCGGCATCATCGCGGCCCAGTCGATCGGTGAGCCCGGCACCCAGCTCACGATGCGTACCTTCCACACCGGTGGTTCGGCCTCGGCCGACGACATCACGCAGGGTCTTCCCCGCGTGCAGGAGCTCTTCGAGGCGCGTACTCCCAAGGGTGCGTCGCCCATCGTCGAGGCCCCGGGTCGCATCACGATCGACGAGACCGACAAGCAGCGCAAGGTCATCCTCACGCCCGACAACGGCGACGAGCCGATCGCGTACAACGTGCTCAAGCGCTCGACGCTGCTCGTCGAGGACGGCCAGCACGTCGAGCTCGGCCAGCAGCTGATCGTCGGCACGGTCGACCCCAAGGAGGTCCTGCGGGTCAAGGGCGTGCGCGAGGTGCAGAAGCACCTCGTCAACGGCGTGCAAGACGTGTACCGCTCGCAGGGCGTGCCCATCCACGACAAGCACATCGAGGTCATCGTGCGGCAGATGCTGCGCAAGGTCACGGTCGTCGACCACGGCGACACCGACCTGCTGCCCGGCGAGCTCGTCGACCGCCTGAAGTACAACGGCATCAACCGTGCCGCGCTCACCGAAGGCAAGAAGACGGCTTCGGCACGCCAAGAGGTCATGGGCATCACCAAGGCGTCGCTGGCGACCGAGTCGTGGCTGTCGGCCGCGTCCTTCCAGGAGACGACCCGCGTGCTCACGCAGGCCGCCATGGAGGGCAAGTCCGACCCGCTGGTCGGCCTCAAGGAGAACGTGATCATCGGCAAGCTCATCCCCGCCGGCACCGGACTGCAGAAGTACCGGAACGTCGCGGTGGAGGCAACCGAAGAGGCGAAGGCGGAGCGTTACCCGAACCGCATCTTCACCGACGACGCGGCCTTCAGCGAGGGCGACCTCAGCTTCGTCGACTTCGACGCGTTCTCGAGCGACGACTTCACGCCCGGCAACTACAGCTGATCCAGGTGATCGATTCGTGCCGCCACGGCGGTGCGAATCGAGCTCCGCACGAAGGGCCCCGAGAGATCGGGGCCCTTCGGCGTCGGTGCGCGGTACGGGCCGCGACAACTCCTCGGCCGGCCGGCGACGGCGTCGTCACGGCGATCTCCGAACTGAAACGCGCGCGGCGCGGGATAAGGCGCTCGGGCGTGTCGCGGCGTTAAGGTGGAGGCCGAATGTGGGCGCGACGGTGCCCGGAAGGAGCGCGACCATGAGCAGCACGACTCCCGGTTCCGAGCCCGGCCGCGCCGACGACGCGTCGCATCTTCCCGAAGAGACGCCGGTCGACGCGACCGCCGACGAGTCGACGCTGTTCGACGCGACCGCCGACGAGTCGACGCCCGAAACGGCACCCGATGAGATGGCGCCCGACCAGTCGACGCCTGCAGCGGCACACGACGAGTCAGCGCCCGACGAGACGTCGCCCGATGACGCCGACGTCGACGAATCGGCGCGCGAACGCCCCGCAGACGAAGAGGGGGCAGTCGCCGACAAACCCGAGCCCGAGCCCGAGCCCGAATCCGAATCCGAATCCGAGCCCGAATCCGAATCCGAATCCGAATCCGAGCCCGACCCCACCGATCGCGAGCCCGAGCCCGAGCCCGAAGCGTCGGCCTCTCCCCTCGACGAGGCGGTCGCCCGCGCGAACGCCGGCGCTGCGGCATCCGATGACGACGGCGTCGACGATGCCGACGTGACGCCGGCGCCGGTCGCCGCCGACTCGGTACGACGCGAGACCTACGTGCCGGCCTCGACGGCCGCGACCAGCGCCGCGGTGGGTGCGGCGACCCTCGCGCCCGAGCCCGAGCCGCTCTACGTCGCGCCGACCCCGGCTCCGCAGACCGTCTACGTGCAGGCGCCCAACCCGCCGAAGGCGAAGGGCAACCGCGGCTTCGGCATTCTGGTCGCCCTCATCGGCACGGTGCTGTTCGCGCTGCTGTATGCCGCGATCGGCTACCTCGTGCTGCTCACCGGGCAAGACCCATCGACCGTCTTCGCCCAGTTCCTCACGCGCGCCGTGTTCTGGGTGCCGGTCGCGGCGTTCTTCGTGGGTTTCATGGTGCTCGCCGCGATCATCAACCGCGGCCCGTGGTGGACCTACGCGGTGTTCGGTCTGCTCGTCGCAGCGCTCGTCTACTTCTCGTACATCGGTGGGGCGCTGCTCACGGTCGAGGCGTGGACCCTCTCGTTCGAAGAGGCGTCGGAGTTCGTGTCGCAGCGCTGGCTCGATCCGTTCGCGATCATCGCGGCGGCGATCGCCCGCGAGATTCCGATCTGGCTCGGCGGCTGGATCGCGGCGCGCGGCCGCGCCGTCACCGAGCGCAACCGGCTCGCACTCGAGGAGTACGACCGGCAGATCGCGGCAGGGCCGCAGGTGCAGCGGAGCTAGTCGCTGCAGGCGATCAGCGGGTCGTCGGGTGCGTCGACCGCGACCGGGTCGCCCCATGCCGAGAAGGTGAACGACCCGTCGCCGCTGGTGTCGCCCGCCGTGAACTCCGCGGGCAGCGGCGCGCCCTCGCGCGCGACGGTCATGATGCCGACCGGCGCTTCGGCCGAGCCGATGATCACCTCGACGACCGTGTCGGCGTCGGCGGGCGTCTCGACGGCGATCGACTCGCCGGTGCCGAGCAGCGATGCGACGAGCTCTGCCGGATCGAGGAGCGGCGCCCACTCGTCGCGCGCGCTCGTCGTGCCGATCGAGCACACCCACCCGCGTGCGGCGGCGTCGAGCGCGGTCGCGGTCGCGTACGCGTCGTTGCCGGTCGTGTAGGTGCGTCCGTCGACCATGACGACGTGCGCCCGCTGGTCGCCGGCTGCGAACGAAGCGGATGACCCGGCGGGGCCGCCCTCGTATTCGACGGTCAGCCCGCGGCCGGGCGCGGGCTCGGTGTCGGGGCTTGCCGCGGTGAGTTCGGTGAACGTGCCCGAGTAGCGCACCGTGCCCGCGGAGCGCACGGCGTCGACGATCTCGTCGGCTGCGGCGGTGCCGTCGAGCAGCCAGAGCCCGTTGCCCGAGATGGGGTCGTCGGTCGGGGAGGGGCCGAGGTCGGGCGTCGCGATGACCTGCGTCGACGCACCCGCGCACCCGGCGAGCAGCAGCGCGACCGTGATGCCGGCCGCGCCGGCGAGTGCTCGTCGCCTGCGGGTCATGGCGAGGTCGGTCACGCGCCGAGGTCGGCGACGCAGGCGCTCTGGCCGCGCTGCGACCCGAGCGTCGCGGCGTCGAGCGACACGTCGGCGGTCGTCGAGGCGGGGCGCACCACGAAGCACGTGTCGCTCTCGTACAGTGCGGTCGCGGCCGGCACCCAGGCCTCGTGGCCGTGCACCAGCTGGGTGAGGTCGACGATCTCGCCGTCGCCGTGCACCGCGTAGAGGGCGACGTCGCCGTGGGGGTCGCCCCACGTCAGGTGCACGTTGCCGCCGTCGTCGGCGATGTCGAGCCCGGTGACCCGCACCGAGTCGTCGGTGAGGGCCGAGATGACGAGCCAGGCCGCGAGCCCGAGAAGGGCGAGCACGGTGAGCCCGATCGACACGATGAAGGCGGGGTGGCGCCACCATTTGCGTTCGGCCTGGGGGGCTTCGGCGAGCTCGGGCAGCACCGAACCGGTGGTGCCGAGCGGGCGCACGGCGCCCGCGGTGTCGAGTCGTGGCTGCCCGGCGGCGGTGCCGATCACGGTGCGCGCGGCAACGGGTGGCCGCAGATCGTCGGACATCGCTCCCCTTCGTGTACCGCGCGGATGGCGGGGCGTATCGGCCGCTGGCGACCGCGTACCATGCTATATCGGGTGCTCTGACGCCCGAGACGGGACGACGGGAGCACGATGACGGGGGTGATCGGCTCGGTCGTGCGCATCACGGCCATCGCCGTCGGCATCATCGCCCTGTCAGTCTGCACGCTCGCTGTCTCGAGTTCGGCGGGTGCCGCCGAGACGCCGGCGCCGCCGGCCTCCTCGCCCACTTCCGTCTCGGTGCCCCATCTCGGCACCGCGACGATCGAGCCCGCCGAGGGCTGGCGCATCACCGACTGCGCGGCGCCGGCAGCGGCATCCGATCTCGTCACGGCGTGCGACGAGGGCCGGGTCGAGCTCTCGTCGACCGGATACGACCCCGAGGCCGTGCCGGCCGCAGTTCCCGTGCCGATGAGCAACGGCCGCACCTCGATGACATTCGAGTATCGAGTCGAGCTCGCCGCGCCCGAGGCTCCGACGCTGACGTCGCGTCGCGCACCCGGTCCGGTTGCGGCCGGCTCGGTGCTGCTCGTCCCGGTCAGCGACCTCGACGCCGAGTGCGCCGTCTGCGCCGAGGGCGGCACCCTCGCCGCCGTGGCCGTGCAGCCCGCCGAGGCGGGGTCACTCGCGGCGACGCCGACGCACCTCGTGTTCCGCCCCGCGCTCGACTTCACCGGCGACGCCGAACTGGTGGGTCGGTTCGCCGACGGGTTCGGCACGTGGTCGGCCGACGCGAAGGTCGTGGTGCCCGTGTACGCACCCGGCCCCGAGGCGCTCATCGCCCAGAGCGTGTTCGTGCCTCGAGGCGCCGACGGCTCGGTCACGGTCGACCTCGCCGGCCTCGCCTTCTCTTCCGGCAGCTCCGACGTGCGTCTCGCCGGGTGCGGCGCCCCGATCCACGGCAGCGTCACCTGCGCCGCCGACGGCACCGCGATCTACGCGTCATCGAGCGACGTCGCGGTCGACCAGTTCAGCTTCCGCGTCGTCTCTGCCGACGGCGAGCAGGCGAGCGGTTCGGTCACGGTCGTCGGAGAGGCATCCGACCTGCCCCAGGCCGGACCTGCGCCGGCGCAGGGTTCCCGCAGCGACGACGGCGTCTCGACGCCGATCGTGCCGCGCCTGCCGGTCGAAGGCGAACAGACATCCCGCGGCGGCGTGTTCGCCCCGCTCATCGGCACACTCGATCGGGTCGGCGCGCACTGAGCGCCGAAGGAGGACGCAACGAATGACGGTACGCATCACGGTCGACGATCCGGCCAAGCGCGCGAGCGGCTCGTGGCTGCTCGAGGTCGATGAGGCCACGACGATCGGCGAGGCCGCCGAGTCGCTCGGGGTGCCCTCGACGCTGCTCGACCCGACCGCGACCGGTGATGCGCCGCTGAGCGAATCCACAGTGCTGTCGGGCGCACGGCTGCCCGCCGACCGCCGGCATTCCGACCGAGTCGTGCCGGGAACGCTGCGGCTCGAGATCGTCGGCGGGCCGTTCGCGGGCGAGGCGGTTCCGATCACGCGGGGCGCGACGCTCGCGATCGGGTCGGCGTCGAACGCGTCGGTCGCGATCGCCGACCCGTCGCTCGCGCCGCTGCACGCGACCATCTCGGTGAGCGCCGCCACCGTGGGCGACAACGGGCGCAGCGCCCCGCTCACCGCCACCGTCACGCCGGCGGCGCCCGGGCTTGCGATCTGGGTGAACGGCGAAGCGGTCGAAGCGCCCGTCGACGTGGTGCCCGCCGACCTGGTGCAGCTCGGCAACAGCATGCTGCGCATCGGCGTCGCCCCGATGCCCGACGCCGACCTCACCCGTGACGCGCTCGGCGCCCGGGGCTTCAACAGGCCCTCTCGTATCCGCCCGGCACAGGAACAGCCCGTCGTGGCGCTGCCCGGCGACAAGCCGGCCGACCCCGACCAGTCGCCCATGCCGTGGCTTTCGGCGATCATTCCCGTGGTGCTCGGCGTGACGATGGCGATCGTCTTCGGCCGCGCGATCATGCTGCTCATGGCGGCCGCGAGCCCGATCATGGTGATCGGCTCGTTCATGGCCAACCGGCGCATGGCCAAGCGCAAGGGGCTGCAGACCGAGGGGCAGTGGATCGACGACGTGAAGGCCGCAGGGCGTCGCATCGCCGAGCTCGCGCGCATCCAGCGCATCGCGGCGTGGTACCGGCTGCCCGACCCGGTCGTCGTCGCCGACATCGCCACGGCGCCGTCGGCGCGACTCTGGGAGCGACGCCGCGGCGACGAAGACGCGCTGCTCATGCGCGTCGGCGTCACCGAGGTCGCACTCGACGTGCGTTTCGAGGGCGGCGGCAAGGACCGCACGGTCACGCCGCGCGTCGGCGTCACGCCGGTGCCCGTCGCGGCCGACCTGCGCACGGGCGTCGTGGGCATCGCCGGCCCCGCCGACGCGGCCCGCAGCGTCGCCCGCGCGATGCTTACCTCGTTCGCGACGCTGCGCTCGCCCCGCGACGCCGAGATCATGATCCTCTGCGACGACGCCGATGCCGAGGCGTGGGCATGGGCGCAGTGGCTGCCGCACGCTCAGCCCGCAGGGCGGGTGCCCGCGATGTTCGGCAACACCGACGACTCGCGCCGCGAACGCCTGCGTGAGGCCGCCGTCGCGCTCGACCTGCGCATGCGCGTGGCGGGCCAGCGCGGCGCCGAGGCGCCCGGCGACCTCGTCATCGTCGTCGACGGTGCCCGCGACCTGCGCATGCTGCCCGGCATGGTGCCGATCCTCGAGCACGGCACCGCGCACCACATCCACGTGATCGCGCTCGACACCGAGCGCGCGCGACTGCCCGAAGAGGCGAGGAGCGTCGTCGTCATCGACGGGGCCGATCCCGCTCTGGCGCGCTTCGAGACCGGCTCCGAGTACTTCCCCACCGTGCTCGTCGACGGACTCTCGATCGTGCGGTCCGAGCAGGTCGCCCGCAGCCTGTGCTCGATCCGTCACGTCAGCGGCGTCGGCGACGATGCGATGCTGCCGACCAGCGTGCGCATGGTCGACCTGCTGAAGATCGACCTCGACGACCCCTCGCATCTGGTGAAGCGGTGGCAGACCCAGCCGCGCAACACGTTCGTGGTCGTCGGCGCGAACACCGACGGCGAGTTCGCGCTCGACATCTCGCGCGACGGCCCGCACGCGCTCGTCGCCGGCACGACGGGCTCGGGCAAGTCGGAGTTCCTGCAGGCGCTCGTCGTCAGCCTCGCGATGGCCAACCGCCCCGACGCGCTCAACTTCGTGCTCGTCGACTACAAGGGCGGCTCGGCGTTCGCCGACTGCGAGCGGCTGCCGCACACCGTCGGCATGGTGACGAATCTCGATGCCCGCGAGACCGAGCGTGCGCTCGCCTCACTCGACGCCGAGCTCAAGCGACGCGAGCGCGTGCTGCGCGACATGAACGCGAAAGACGTCGACGGCGCGTGGGCGAAAGACGCCGAGACCGCCGCCAGGCGCGGCCTCGCCCGCCTCATGATCGTCATCGACGAGTTCGCCGAGTTGCGCACCGAGCTGCCCGAGTTCATCGACGGGCTCGTGCGTATCGCCCGCGTCGGCCGCTCGCTCGGCGTCAACCTCGTGCTCGCGACGCAGCGTCCCTCGGGCGTCGTCACGCCCGAGATGCAGTCGAACATCAACCTCAGGGTGGCGCTGCGCGTCACCGACCGTGCCGATTCCGCCGACGTGCTGGGTTCGGGCGAGGCGGCGCTCATCAGCGCCGCGACGCCGGGCCGCGGCTACGTGCGCCTCGGCCCGTCGGCGGCCCCGCAGGGGTTCCAGACCGCGCGCGTCGCGGGCATTCGCCCCGGCGCGGCGCGCTCGGTGAAGCAGCTACCGCGCAAGGCTCCGCTCGAGTGGTCGTCGCTCGGGTTCCCGGCGAAGTTCCCGGCCGCGGCCGCGACGCACGCCGCCAATACCGACCACGACGACACCGACCTTCGAGCCCTCGTGAACCTCATCACGGCGGCGACCCAGCAGCTCGGCATCGCGAAGAACCCGTCGCCGTGGCTGCTGCCGCTGCCGGCCGTGCTGCCGCTCGAGCGGTTCGAAGACCAGCAGATCTCGCAGACCTCGATCGTGCTCGGCCTCGAGGACGTGCCGGGCGAGCAGTCGCAGCGCGGCCTCACCTGGGATGTCGCCGACGGCTCGCACCTGCTGTTCCTCGGTGGTTCGATGTCGGGGCGCACGACCGCGCTGCGCACCTCGCTCGCCCAGGTCGTGCAGCAGTTCTCGCCGGCCGACCTGCACCTCTACGTGATCGACTTCGGCAACGGCGCGCTGCTGCCGTTCGTCGACGCCCCGCACTGCGGCGCGGTCGTGACCCAGCTCGACGCCGACCGCCTGCCACGGCTCATCCAGCGCCTGCTCGAGGAGCTGGGGCGCCGGCAGGCGACACTCTCGGCCGCTGGAGTCGGCCACATCAGCGAGCAGCGCGCGCAGGCGGCCCCCGCCGACGCGCTGCCGTACACCCTCGTCGCCATGGACGGCTGGGAGCGCATGCTCTCGACGATGAACGCCGACCAGCTCATCACGTTCCGCGACCAGTTCATGCGGGTGCTGCGCGAGGGCCCGGCGGTCGGCGTGCGCGTGCTCATCACGGGCGACCGGGGCATCTCGGGCGACAAGATCACGTCGTTCATCGACGAGCAGTACGTGCTGCCGATGCGCGACATCAGCGACTACCGCACGGCGGGCATCCTCGCCAAGGACATTCCGCTCGACCTGCCGCCGGGCCGCGTGCTCTACGGCGCAGCGGGCAACGAGGCCCAACTCGCGGTGCTCGTGCGCGACACCCGAGGCGAGGCGCAGACGACCGCGCTTCGCCGCACCGTCGAGCGCGTGCGCGACCACTTCGACCGGTTCCCGCAGCTGGCCGAGCTGCCGCGGCCGTTCCGCGTCGATCCGCTGCCGACCTATCTCGCGCTCACGGCGTCGTACGAGCTGCCGCTCGGCGAATCGGGCCCCGCAGAGGGCCCGGTCGTCGCGGTGGGCGGCGACCAGCTCTCGCGCTTCACCCTCGACTGGCCGGCCGAGGGCGGCTTCGTCGTCACGGGCAGCCGCAAGTCGGGCCGGTCGTCGGCACTCGCCGCGGTCGTGCACCAGCTCGCGTGGCGCAAGGAGCCCATCCTCGTCGTGTCGTCGCGCCAGTCGATCCTCACCGATGTCGCAGCCGGGCACTCGATCCCGGTCATCGCGGCCGGCGACACCTCGCCGGCGCACCTCGACGAGGTGCTCGACGGGCTCGGCGAGCTGGTCACGGTCGTCGTCGACGATGCCGAGCAGTACAAGAACGCGCCGATCGAGCACGCCCTCGCCGGCGTCAAGCACCGCGCGACGTTCATCGTGTCGGCCGACACGGAGTCGGTCTCGACCCTGTTCGGCGGCCCCATCGTCGAAGCCAAGAAGTCGCGGCGCGCGCTCGTGCTGCGACCCGAGAGCGCCATCAACGGCACCCAGGTGGTCGGCTCGCCGATCCCGAAGTTCATGCTCGGGCGGGCTTCGGCAGGCGCCGGCGTGCTCACCACCTCGGCCGGCTGGCTGCCGGTGCGGGTACCCGACATCCGCCAGTGAGCGCGACGGATGACCCGTCGTAGACTTGGTGCCGTTGTGCGTGCCACCCGCGCGCCTCGACGAAGGGACTTCATCCGTGGCTTCTGCGCGCTGCGCCTACTGCGACGCAACCCTGCAGCCGAACACCATGTACTGCCTCGAGTGCGGGCAGCTCATCCCGCAGGAGCCCGCACGTCCCCCGGTGCCGGCGCAGTTCGCGCGCCCCGCGACGCCGGCCGCCGAGGCGCCCGCGCCGTCGGTGCCGCAGCCCTCGTCGCGCATCGAGCCGGTGCCGCTGCCGGGCACGCTCCCGTGGCAGCAGCGCCCGGCCGCGTCCGCCGATGCGCCCGCGTCGGCCCCTGCGCAGCCGCAGGCCGCTGCGCAGCCCGTCGAGCGCGTCGAACTCGCGTTCTCGACCGGTCAGCGCGTCATCGTCGGCGGTAGCGCCGTCATCGGCCGCAAACCGGCCGACACCGCGCTGGCGATGGGCGTGCAGGCCATCGAGGTCGCCGACGACACCCGGTCGGTCTCGCGCGTGCACCTGTTCCTCGACGTCGCCGACGGTGTGATCACGGTCGGTGATGCCGGGTCGAGCAACGGCTCGGGCGTCGAGCGCGATGGCGCCGTGGCGCAGCTCGAGAGCGCCGGAACGCGGGTCGAGGTCGTGCCGGGCGACACCGTCTGGGTCGGCGACATCAGCTTCGCCATTCGCGCCGCCTGAGCACCCATGGGGAGGGCTCCCCATTCGTTCGTTCGCGCTCGGTTGGTAGCGTGACTGAGCACACCCAAGATTCTCGTTGATCCACGGAGGAAACCATGGCGGAGATCCGCGTCACTTCAGACTCCCTCGCCGGCGTCGCCGGGCAGCTCTCGAGCGGCTCGCAGTCGATCGAGTCGCAGCTGTCGAACCTGAAGTCGCTCGTCGAGGGCCTCATCTCGGGCGACTGGTCGGGCACCGCGTCGCAGAGCTTCAACGAGCTCTACTCGCAGTGGGACCAGGCCGGCCTGCAGCTGAAGGAGTCCCTCCAGGGCATCAGCGACCTGCTCAACCAGGCCGCGCTGTCGTACGAAGACAGCGAGAACGCGATCGCCGGCACGTTCAACGGCTGACGTTTCAGACACATCGGTCGGCGCGTGAGTCGCGCCGGCCGATCGTTCTCGGAGGGGTGAGATGGTCGCATTCAGGGTACGCGCCGCGGCGCTCAGCGAGGTCGCCGCGCTGCTCGGCACCGTGATCTCGACGTTCGACACGAACCTGTCGACGGTCGACGGCGCGGTCAAGCGCACGGTCGACGTGAGCTGGAAGGGCGACGACGCCGACAGCTTCTCCGAGGGCTGGGCGACGTTCATGACGACCGCCGGCTTCGTGCGGCAGTCGCTCGCGGCGCTGCAGGCCGGCCTCATCGCCGCCGACGGCTCGTACACCCAGAACGAGAGCGGAGTGCAGCGTTCGTTCACCGGTCGTGCTCCCGCGGTGGCCGCCCTGCGGTCGTCGCAGGGCACGCTCGGCGCGCGCGTCGCCCGCGGCGAGGAACGCGCCGAAGACATGGCCGAGTTCTTCGGCCGCGACTATGCCGGCGACGACGAGGTCGAGCAGTTCGGTGGCGGCGCGATCGGTCGCCCCGGCGCCGGCCAGGGCACCCGGTCGGGCCCTGCAGACGGCGACACCGATGCAGACGGCGACGACGACTCCATCGGCGAGGGTGTGTTCCTCATCCCCGACGGGCCCGAGGGCGACCAGTTCCGCGGCGACTCCGGCCCCGTGGCATCCGCCGCCCTGATCGAAAGCGAGCCGAGCGATGGCTGAACAGCAGGCCGACACCGCCGAGCTCAAGGCGCTCGCCGATACGCTCGGCGAACTCGTGAGCTATTGCTCGGCGCTCAAGCAGGGCGCAGCCGGCTTCGCTTACATGCTGCCGGCCGAATGGCAGGGTCCGGCCATGGCGAACTTCCTCGGCATGTTCGAGAAATGGCAACTCGGCGCCGAGGCGATGACGCTCGCGGCCGAAGGGCTGCAAGACCAGGTCACGGGTGCGCACACCGCGTACACCGAGACGATCCAGACGTTGGACGAAGCGTGGTCGAAACTCGCCGCGGCGTTGAACGGCTAGACGGCATCGACGAAGAGAGGAACCACGGTGGCTTCGGTTCAGCTTGATCCCGCACGTCTGGTGACCGACGGCGACAGCCTCTACGGCATCGCCAACTCGCTCAGCCAGGCCGTGCGCGCCTGCGAGTCCGCGCTCGGTTCGACCGGCGGCATGGCCGGCGACGAGGAGTCGGCACAGGTCTTCGCGCAGGGCCAAGACGGCGAGCCCGGCTACGACCAGTACGCCGTCGACGTGCTCAAGGGCGCGCTCGGCATCGCGAACTCGCTCAAGGTCGTCGACGCCGCCCTCGGCAACTCGGCCCGCGCCTACGACGGCGCCCAACTGGTCGGTGCGTTCAAGCCGGCCTCGTCGTCGAGCTTCCCCGAGGCGACGGCGACCATCAGCGAGCCGTCGGCGAGCGTGCCCACCGCGCTCGGCAAGGGCCCCGAGACACCGCTCGGCGAGTTCGGCGAGTTCCTGCAAGACGCGCTCGCGAAGATCGGCGTCATGCTCCCCGACGCCGACACCGGCAAACTCGGCAACGCCGAGTCGGCGTGGAACACGCTGTCTGGCGACATCACCCGCATCCAGGGGCAGGTCGACGCCGGGTTCACCAACGTCTCGGCGATGACGCTGCCCCAGAAGCAGAGCATGCTCTCGTGCCAGCGGTCGCTCTCGACCACGCTCGGCAAGGTCTCGGAGTCTGCGTCGTCGATGGGCGGCTTCGCACGCAGCATGATCGACTCGGTCAACAAGGCGTGGGAGGAGATCGGCTGGTTCATCGCCCAGATGGCCGTCGAGATCGCGATCGAGATCGGCCTCGGCGCGCTGCTCGGTGCCGTGACGTTCGGCGCCGGTGCGGCGGCGATGGCGCTGAAGATCGCCACCACGGTCATGCGCTGGGCGCTGAAGATCGCGGCCCTCTGCAAGAAGCTGCGCATGCTCGTCATGGCCGCACTGCGCATGGCGCGCATGGCGATCCGCGCCGGCGCCATGGTCATCCGCGAGACGCTCTCGGCGGGTCTTGCGAGCGCCATCACGACCGCGTCGTTCAACCAGGTTCGCGGCGCCCTCGACCCGAACTACCAGCCCCAGAACGTGCTCAACGCCGCGCTCTCGGCCGCTGCCGGCGGCGCTGCGGGCGGCGGTGCGTCCCGCATCGGCGGTCGGCTCACCTCGAACGTCAACCCCGGCGCGCTGCAGCGCCTCACGCACGTCGGCGTCGAGACCGGCGGCGGCGCGATCGACGGCCTCGTCAGCGGCGCGGCCGAGTCCGGACTCAACGGCACCCCGTTCAGCCCGCTCAGCTCGATGGCGGCCGGCGCGCTGCTCGGCGGCGCACTCGCGGGGCGTCCCGGCGGCAACGCCGGCTCCGCCCCGACCTCGCCCACGGGCCCCGGCGGCAACGGCGCCGGCTCGAACGTCGACTCGCCCGACCTGAGCGGCATTCCCACCGGCGGCACGGGCGCCGCTGGGTCGAACCAGGGCGGCGCCAACCCCGTCGACGTCTCGAACGACGCGCCGACGCCCGGCGCCGGCGACGCAGGCACCACGCCGACAGGCGACGGCACGTCGGTCGATGTTCCATCGGATGCCCCGACCCCCGGTTCCGGCGACGCCGGCACGCCGGCGGGCGGCGACGGCCCCGGCATCGACCTGCCCTCGGCCGACGCCCCCACAACGCCCGACCTGCCGAGCACGCCCGATGCGGGCACGCCTGATGTGCCGAGCGCGCCCGATGCGGGTTCGCCTGATGTGCCGAGCGCGCCCGATGCGGGTACGCCGGATGCGCCGAGCTCACCCGATGCGGGTACGCCTGATGTGCCGAGCACGCCGGATGCGCCGAGCGCACCCGACGCCCCCACAACGCCCGACGTGCCGAGCGCGCCCGATGGGGGCACGCCTGACGCGCCGAGCACGCCCGATGCGCCGGTCACGCCCGACGCGGGAACCCCCGACGGCGCGAGCGCACCCGAGGCGCCCAACTCGACGGACGCCCCGAGCGCACCCGATGCGAGCACGCCTGACGCGCCCACCGCGAGCGACGCGGGCGCACACGATGCGGCGAGGCCTGAGGCATCCGCACCTGACGCGCCGACCGCCCCCGAGGCGCCCGTCGATGCGCAGAGCGGTCCAGGCTCCGACTCGCCCGTCGCAGCGGCGACCGGTGCCGGCTCGTCGAAGCCCGCGGCCGACGCGACCGCGCCCGATGCGCACGGCACCGAGGCCGACGCACCCGATGCCGATTCGTCGGCCGACACCGTCGACGGCTCGAAGCCCGTCGACGGCCCCGAGCCCGACGAGGTCGCTGCGGCGGGCGGGGCGGCCGCCGCCGCCGGTGGCGCAGCTCTGCTCTCGAAGCCCGCGGGGTTGGGCGCGAAGCCGACGACGCCATCCGCGCCGAACGCGCCCGATGCGAACACGCCCGCTGACGCGAACACGCCCGACGGCAGCACGCCCGACGCGAACACGCCCGACGCGAGCACGCCCGACGGCAGCACGCCCGACGGCAGCACGCCCGACGACGGCACGCCGGCCGACGGGCCCGAAGGTACTCCCGACACGACAGCGAACAACCGCACCGAGCGCACGCCGCACGAGATCCTGCAGGCGCTCGGCGAGATCAACCCGAACTACGACCCGAGTGACCCGTCGAACGGGTACGCGACGAACTGCGGCAACACCTCGGCGAACATGAACGACTTCTTCAACGGGTCGCCGACCGCCGAAGCGCCCACCGGAACGCTCGACATCGCGCAGATGGAGGCGCGCACCGGAAACCCGCAGACGCCGATGACGCCCGATCAGATCGAGGCGTCGCTGCGGGCACTCGGCCCGGGTTCGCACTGCGTCGTGGGCATCGACCGCTCGCACGGCGACGGTCATTGGTTCAACGCCTACTTCGACGGCACGAACGTGTGGGTCGTCGATGCGCAGCCCGGCACGATGAGCCCCTGGCCGCCGAACGAGCCGAACGCGACCACCTGGGACGCGTCGATCCCGCCCGAGCACGTCGCGCCGGCCGCGCCGCCGACGTCGACCGCGACGACGCCCGACGTGTCGTCGCCGGATGCGGCGGCACCGGATGCGACGGCACCGACTGCGACGGCACCGGATGCGACGGCACCGGCTGCGACGGCACCCGATGCCTCTGCCCCGAACACCACGGTGCCGGCATCCGAGCCCGCGACGATGGGTGATCGCAGCACGAGTCCCGACCCCGCGACACCGGCCGACGGCCCGGGCGATCCGGTGCTGTCGGGTGCCGACAACGGGCCGGGCTGGGAGCGCGTGCCCGACCGCACCCCGCACAACCCGATCGACCCGAACTACGGCGATGTCCGAGCACCGGCAGAGAGCGGCCACCTCGCCGACCCCTACGCACACCCCGGAACGGTGCCGAACGAGATCGCCCACCTGATCACCGACCCCGACGCGCCGTACGGCCGGGGTCCCGACGGATCCCCGTTCACCCGTGAGCAGTGGGAGGCGCGCTACACGAACGCCGACGGACGGCCGATCTACCCCGGCAACGACGGCGGCACGCCCGGTTCGTTCGTGGAGTTCCACGACCTCGACGCGTTCATCGCGAACTACGGCGACCTGCTCGACCGCATGGGCGGCCCGGCAGGGGACTTCCTCTCGTTCCCGGGCACGCCGTTCGAGCACCGTGCGCTGCCGCCGAGCAACCTGAGCAGCCCGTACTTCACCTACGAGTTCGGCGGTTCGATGCCGGCCGGCACGCGCATCGAGGTCTCCGAGATCGCACCGGCGTTCGGTCGCGACGGCGGCGGACTGCAGGTGCGCATCCTCGACGCCGACGGCAACCCGATGCCGGTCGACGAACTCCTCGACCGCGGCATCCTGCACCAGACCGAGGTCGACGGCCCGTCCCGCGCCTCCTCACCCGAAGCGCAGGCCCCTCACACGGGAACGCCCGACGCACCGGCCGGTGACGCACCGGCCGAGCGCGGTGCGACCACCCGCGGCTCGGCCCAGAGCATCGACGCGATGCTGGCCGAACTCGACGCGGAGCTCGCGAGCCGCGGCATCGACTCGGACGCGCCGATCCCCGACGATGTGCGGGCCGAGATCGAGCGTGAGTCGCGAATCGACGCGGCCGGTGAGGGCCTGACCCCCGCCGGGAGCCTCTCGACCCCGAACTCGCCCCAGACCGACGGCCTCGACGGCCCCGAACTGGCCCGCGAGCTGCGTGACCTCACCCCGACCGACGAGCTGCGCGTCATGGTGAACCAGGCCTCACCCGGCCACGATCCGATCTACACGAACGTGAGCGCCACCACGTTGCACGCCGACCACATCCACCCGCTCGTGCAGATCGTGGACATGCCCGGATTCCGAGACCTCACCTGGCCCCAGATGCTCGAGGTCGTGAACCTCGCCGACAACTTCGTCGGGCTCGAGGGCGGATCGAACTCCTCGAAGGGCGGTCGCACGTTCGCCGAGTGGTTCGCCGCAGGCGGGCATCAGGGCCGACCTCCGGTGCCGGCGCACGTCGCGGCGGCCTGGTCGCGCATCGGCGAGCAGTCCGAGGCGGCGCTGCAGGCGCACATCGACGAGCTGCTGCGCGGCTGAAACGCCCCGCGGCTCTGACATCATCGACAGAGACCTTCGACCGGAACGGAACCCCACGTGAGCCTTCAGCTGAGCGAGTTCTCGCGGCAGATCGGCGCGGCCCGAGTCGCCGTCAACGCCGCCGACACCCTCGTGACCCAGGCCGCGGCAGTGCTCGACCTGTTCGAGTCGCACGACGGCGAGCTCGTCGACGGCTTCAGCATCCAGGCCGGATGGGCGCCGCTCATGCTCGTCGAACGGGGCGAGGGGCGATTCGACGTCGCAGCACCCGACTTCGCCACGAAGACGCCCGAGCACGTCGGCTGGGTCACCGATCTCACCCTCGCGCTGTGGGTGCTGAACGGGCAGGTCACGCTCGCCCGCGAACTGCCCGAGACGGCCGCCCGTCCGATCCACTTCGCCGACACGGTGCTCTGCGCCCGCGACATCGAGGGTGCCGAGCGCCTCATCATGAGCCGCACGACGCGTCGCGACGCGCCCGACGACTCCGGTTGGTTCATCGACGTCTTCCCGCAGCCCGACCGTCGGCGCGAGCCCGCGGAGTTCGTGCGCTGGCCGGCGTACCAGACCCTCGGAATCAACAAGCACCTCGCCCGGGCGCTGGCGCTGCCCGAGGGCTACGGCGCGATCGTGAGCGAATCGCGCATCGACGCGATCATCGAACTCGCGGGCAACACCGTCGCCGTCCGCGGTCCGCTGTGACCGGCGGGCAGGCGAGCACGCCTGACGCCGGCCGCATCGGCGACGCCGACGCAGAGCTCCTCGCGTTCGCGGCGAAGGGTCGAATCACCGTATTCTCCCCAGACGACGCGATGCTGCGCATCGGCGACATGGAACAGCTCTACGAGCTGCGGCAGCACGGTGAACGGTTCGAGCTGACCCGGCAGCAGCGCAGCCCCGCACCCATGTTGCTCATGTCGAGCACGTCGCTCGAGGCGGTGCGCCGGTTCCTGTTGCGCGTGCTGGGTGTGACCGTACGTGCCGAGCTGCGACTGCCGCGCCTGGCGCTTGCGTTCGATCCGGCCGCGCTGCCCGACGGCTTCGTGCTCAGCAACGCAGTCGACGCCGACACCGTCAGCGGCGCCGACACCGTCAGCGACCTGAACGGTATCGAGCTCGTGTGGACCGAGCGCGGCGAAGCGATGTCGGCGCGATTCCGGCCCGGCAGTGCGGGCGAACGCGACGCGGTGCAGTTCGCCGGTTACGCCACGGCGTCCGAGCGTACACTCATCGAATCGCTGCTCGAGCCGAGCGGTCGACCGCTGTTCGCCACCGCCTGAGCGCGATCTACGCGAGCGCGACCTGTTCGAGCGAGCCGGCGACGACGAGGTCGCGGATGCCGCGGAAGTCCTCGGCGAGCGTGAACCGCAGTGCGCCACCCGGCTGGCCGAACCATGGCTGCACCAGGTCGGCACGCACGAGCACGTCGCCGGCGGTCACGAACCGATGCAGCTCGGCTCCCTCGACGAGTGCGGTCGGCGGCAGCGCACGCGCCTCGACCGAGGTACCGGCCGGAAACAGCAGCACGCCGTCGAGCGCACCGATGCGATCGAGCGCAAGCTCGGGCGGCAGCGTGATGAGCTGGCTGCCGGCGGCGAGACGCTCGCGAAGCTCGGCGTAGTGCCCGGCCGCACCCGCGGCGAGCGCCTCGAACTCGGCGGCGGGCAGGGTGCGCGGAACGGGCAGCGGCCGGTCGAGGTACTCGAGCAGCAGCCGGGCGATGCCGGCCTCGGTGTCATCGCGGGCGAGGGGCGCCGCCTGCCCGTAGTCGAGCGTCGCGAGCTGGAAGCCGCCGTCGGCAGCGAGGATCTCGAGCGCACCCTCGATGGGCCGCACATCGTCGCCGGGAAGGACGACGGCAGTCTTGAGGATGCCGCGGGCGTCGAGTTGCTGCCGAAGATCGTCGAACATGCCGTCCAGCGTATCCGTTCGAAGTCGGCCGCGACCGGCTCGGGCATGGGGAGAGCTCCCCATCTCGCGCGGGTGCATGGGGAGTGCTCCCCGAGGCCCCTCGCGGGCCGAACCGATAGGCTTCCGCGGGTACCGTGACTCTCGAAAGGGGCGCCATCCGATGGCCGAGATCGACATCCGACGACTCACCGAGGTCGGCACCGCGTACTTCGCGAAGCTCACTCCCGACACCCGGCTGAATGTCGTCGAACTCGCCGATGATGCGGGGGTGTGCATCGTGCACGCCATCCGCGGTGGCGGCAAGATCTACGTCGCGCCCGACGAGAGCGTGCTCTTCGTGGGCTCGGCGGTCAACTTCGAGGCCGGACTCGGTGCGTTCCTCGACGGTGTGCGCACGCCGCCCGAGAAGTTCGTCATCGACGGATCTGAGGCGGCGGGACGGCCCGAATGACCAGCGACGCGCTCGCCTCGCGCTGCGAGGAGCTGCGCCAGCCGGTGCTCGACCTCGTCGAGATCGGCATCCTGGCGACCATGAAGCCGTCGGCCGTTCCGCAGCTCGCCGAGCGCATCGAGGCGGTGCGCTCGGTGCTCGCCGCCGGCACTGCCGGCATCGATGAGCAGGCGTACCTCGACTGGCATCCGATCGGGGTCGCGACACTGCACCGAATGGATGCCGCAGCACGCGCCGGTGACGCCGCGGGAGCGTGGGCGCTCCTCAAGGACCCGAACATCGGGTTCAACCCGCTCGGCGAGGCCTGCCAGGGCGTTCCCGGCTGGTGAGCAGCCCCTTGCCGGCGTCGCGGTCAGGTCGTCTCGGCCGGCCACTTCGGGTCGAGCTGCGGGGCCTTCCACTTGAGGCTGTCGAACGCCGACTCGTGCAGCGTCGCCGGGATGCCGTGCGCAGTCGCCGCCGCGAACAGCGCGCATACGACATCGCTCGTCGACTGCTCCGAGAGCACAGCGTCGAGCAATAGGGGCAGCACGCCGCGGCGGCTGCCGTCGGGCCACCTTCCGTACAGCGTGATGCGCTTCGCGGCCGCGAGTGACGCGCAGCGTCGCCGCAGCGCCTCGCCGTCGCGCACCGCGAGCTCGCTGAGCACCGTGCCGTTGCCCGCCTTCAGCGCGAGTCGCCCGAACCAGCCGTAGATCGGCACCGAGCGCAGCCGGTTGGTGCGGGGGCGGTCGTTGAGCACGGCCACGAAGACGAGGTCGCCCCATTCGATCTCGGGCGCTCCCGCGAGCGTGATGCCGCGCTCGGTGATCGTGCACGCCGACGACGAGTCGCCCACGAGCAGTAGGAGCAGGCGCCGGCGCAGCACGCTCGTCACGACGAGGCCCGCCGAGGCGACGGCGAAGACGGCCGCGAGGGTGATCGTGAACCACGAACCGAATCCGGTCGCGGCCATCGCCCAGATGCCCGCGAGCGAAGCGAGCAGCAGCACGACGCCGACCACGATGAACCCCGAGTTCCACCGCCCGGCGGTCGCGACCTTCGCGAGATCGAGCGGCACGTCGAATCGGGCGGGGCCGCCCGTCGGCAGGACCTCCACGGCTCAGCCCCGCAGGAAGGGGTCGATCGAGCCGGCGGCGCCCCGTTTCGACGGCCTGCCGTAGTCGTCCGGGCCGAGGGCCTTCAGCTGCGCGTAGGCACCGTCGCGCAGGGTGATGAGCGGCCACGTGCGGGTTGCGGCGCCCGTGCCGTGCGCCACGGTGACGAACGCGACCTGCTCGTCGGTCGAGACGTAGACTCCGACGTACGTCTCGCCCTTCTTGTGGCTGCCGATCGGCAGGTACTGTGCGGGGTCGCCGCTCGCGAACGCGGCATGCCACCTGGCGGCCGTCTCGGCGTTGCAATCGATGCGGAACATGCGGCGCGTCAGCGGCGCACCCGAGGGGAGCAGCCGCCACGTGTACGAGCCGCTGATGGCGAGCCATCCGAACAGGAACGCGAAGAACGCCGTGAGCACCACGAGCCCGGGGGCGACGAGGCCGCTCATGCCGGCGCGACGCCCGGTCATCTGCGACGAGTCGACGACGATCGCGTCGAAGGCGACGACGGCGAGCACGAGGCCGATGAGCGCACTCGCCGCGAGTGCCGAGTAGACCGCGGTGCGGGCCGCCGAGCGGGTGCGTCGGAACTGTTCGGGCAGCGCGCTGAGGGTGGCGTCGGTCGGCTTCACGGTCGGCCTTTCGGAATCGGGGCGTCGCATCGACCCTACCGATTCGCCGAGGCGGCACCCGCGTCGGGTGCGGACGACCGGCGGCTCCGGCACCGTCGACGGCAACCCGGTGCGTAGGCTCGACGTGTGGATCAGACGCGACGCTCGGGTTGGGTCGTCGCCGCGTTCTCGGCGGCGGCATATCTCGCGCTCGTCGTCTGCGCCTACGGCTTCGTCAGCCTCTTCACCGACGCCGAGGTCATCGCCAGCCCCGATGCCGGGCTGCTCGTCGGCCCCGCGATCGTCGCTGCCGCCGTGACCGCACTGCTGCTGCACCTCGGGCGGGCGCTGCGCCGACCGGCGCACATGGCGGGCGCCGTTCTGCTCGCCGCCCTCTGGACGTGGCTCGCGGCCGTGGTCGTCGCGACGATCGCCTACTCGCTCGCCACCGGCACGGCACTGGCGAGCCTGCTGTTCGCGCTCGGGTTCGGCGTCAGCTGGTTCGGGCTGCTGATCCCCGCGCTCGCGGGGCTCGTCGCCTCGCTCGCCGTGCTCATCGCGCGCGGCCAGCAGGGCGGGGCCGAGCGCCCGCGGTGGCCGTGGGAGCGCGATGAAGACGAATGACGGCGCGGCCTGAGCCTGCGTGAGCGGCACCTGCGACGCGCCACCTGCTCGCCCGGTCGCCCGGCCCGTCACCGCTCGCAGTATCGTGAACACCGTGGAGGGTTCCGTCGAGGCGCGCGTGAGCCACGAGGTCGACCGCTGGCTCGCTTGGCTGCCGCGGTGGCGACCCGGCACGCACCGCGCGCGCGTTCGCCTCTGCCAGCGCTGCTTCGGCTCGCCGATCCTCGCTGCGGCCGGCCTCGAGGTCGACGTTCCGCACCCCGTGCAGCACGCGTTCTCGATGCGCATGAAAGGCATCATCGACCTCGCCGTCGACGACTACACGGCACGCAACCTGCCGATGCTGCACCGCGAGATCCGCCTCGCCGAGGAGCGCAAGGCGCGCCGGCCGTACCGCGCGGGCGAGGGGCTCGATCCCGAGTTCCTGGGGCTCGAGCTCGACCCCGAGCCCGTGCCCGACCAGCCGTTCCTGTTCACCCTCACGGGCCTCGAGGCCGATGCCGCCGCCGAGGCCGCCGAGCCCGCGCCGCGGCCGTTCACCATGGACGAGAAAGAGGCGCTGCGCGAAGAGGTGCGCCTCGCCGACGACTTCGCAAAGCAGCTCGGCCGCCGCATCTGCAGCGAGCTCACGCATCACCGCGAACGCATCGGCGTCGCCGTCGCCGAGTTCGTCGAGCCGCAGATCGAAGACCTCCTCGCCGATCTCGATCGCGAACTCGACTCACCGGGATGGCTCGGCTGACGAACGGCCGCGGCATGCGGCATCCGACCGTCATTTGACCGCAACGTTACGCGGCATTACCATTGATCGGGTGTGCGCGTTGACGCGTGCTTGTTTCCTGCCTGCAGTTCGATGGCAACATTCGATCTGCGACATTCGATCGTGAACGACATGGGCAGGCGGCGAGCGGGCGAAGGTCGCACACTCCACGGGCACCCGACGGGTCGCCCCCACGGCATACCCACCAACTGAAGGCCCTGCAGTTCTGCAGGGCCGGTGGGTCGTGATGTGAAATTCCATCAACGCTGTCACCGTGCAGCACAACAAGGAGAAGCAGTGCCAACCATTCAGCAGTTGGTCCGCAAGGGTCGCTCGCCGAAGGTCACCAAGACCAAGGCTCCCGCCCTGAAGGCCAACCCCCAGCAGCGCGGCGTGTGCACGCGTGTGTACACCACCACCCCGAAGAAGCCGAACTCCGCGCTCCGCAAGGTCGCTCGTGTGAAGCTCTCGAACGGCACCGAGGTCACCGCCTACATCCCCGGTGAGGGCCACAACCTGCAGGAGCACTCGATGGTGCTCGTGCGCGGCGGTCGTGTGAAAGACCTGCCCGGTGTGCGCTACAAGATCATCCGCGGCGCGCTCGACACGCAGGCCGTGAAGAACCGCAAGCAGGCTCGTAGCCGCTACGGCGCGAAGATGGAGAAGAAGTAATGCCTCGCAAGGGTCCCGCTCCGAAGCGCCCCGTCGTCGCCGACCCGGTCTACGGTTCGCCCGTCGTCAGCCAGCTCGTCAACAAGATCCTCATCGACGGCAAGAAGGACCTCGCGCAGCGCATCGTCTACGACGCGCTCGAGACCGTCGCCGCCAAGTCGGGCCAAGACGCCGTTGCCACCCTCAAGAAAGCGCTCGACAACGTGCGCCCCACCCTCGAGGTGCGCTCGCGCCGCGTCGGCGGCTCGACCTACCAGGTCCCCGTCGAGGTCAAGCCCCACCGTGCGAACACCCTGGCGCTGCGCTGGCTCACCAGCTATGCCAAGGCCCGTCGCGAGAAGACCATGACCGAGCGTCTCACCAACGAGATCCTCGACGCATCGAACGGCCTGGGTGCCGCGGTCAAGCGCCGCGAAGACACCCACAAGATGGCCGAGTCGAACCGCGCCTTCGCCCACTACCGCTGGTAATGGGCTGAGCGGATGTCCCGACCCGCTGTGCTCATCGGGCAACAGCACGACGGGGCATCCGCTCGCACTCCCTTCCCCTGCCTGAATCCTCCGGAGGAACCCCCGTGGCACAAGACGTGCTCACCGACCTGAGCAAGGTCCGCAACATCGGCATCATGGCGCACATCGATGCCGGCAAGACCACCACCACCGAGCGCATCCTGTTCTACACGGGCGTCAACCACAAGCTCGGCGAGACCCACGACGGCGCCTCGACGACCGACTGGATGGAGCAGGAGAAGGAGCGCGGCATCACGATCACGTCTGCCGCCGTGACCTGCTTCTGGAACAAGAACCAGATCAACATCATCGACACCCCCGGCCACGTCGACTTCACGGTCGAGGTCGAGCGCTCGCTGCGCGTGCTCGACGGTGCCGTCGCCGTGTTCGACGGAAAAGAGGGCGTCGAGCCCCAGTCCGAGACCGTCTGGCGTCAGGCCGACAAGTACGACGTGCCCCGCATCTGCTTCGTCAACAAGATGGACAAGCTCGGCGCCGACTTCTACTTCACCGTCGACACCATCGTCTCGCGCCTCGGTGCGAAGCCGCTCGTGCTGCAGCTGCCGATCGGTGCCGAGAACGACTTCATCGGTGTCGTCGACCTCGTCGAGATGCGCGCCCTCGTGTGGCCCGGCGACTCGAAGGGCGACGTGACGATGGGCGCCAAGTACGAGGTGCAAGAGATCCCGGCCGATCTCAAGGAGAAGGCCGACGAGTACCGCCACACGCTGCTCGAGACGGTCGCCGAGACCGACGACGCGCTGCTCGAGAAGTACTTCGGCGGCGAAGAGCTCACGGTCGCCGAGATCAAGGGCGCCATCCGCAAGATGGTTGTCAACTCCGAGATCTACCCCGTGCTCTGCGGTTCGGCGTTCAAGAACCGCGGTGTGCAGCCGATGCTCGACGCGGTCGTCGACTACCTGCCGTCGCCGCTCGACGTGCCCGCCATCGAGGGCCGCAACCCGCGCAACGAAGAAGAGATCATCGAGCGTCACCCCGACGCCAACGACCCCTTCGCCGCCCTCGCGTTCAAGGTCGCCGTGCACCCGTTCTTCGGCCGCCTCACCTACGTGCGCGTCTACTCGGGTCACCTCGACTCGGGTGCCCAGGTCATCAACTCGACCAAGGGCAAGAAAGAGCGCATCGGCAAGATCTTCCAGATGCACGCCAACAAGGAGAACCCGGTCGACTCGGTCACCGCCGGCAACATCTACGCGGTCATCGGCCTCAAGGACACGACCACGGGTGACACGCTGTGCGACCCCGACAAGCAGGTCGTGCTCGAGTCGATGACGTTCCCGGCGCCGGTCATCGAGGTCGCGATCGAGCCCAAGACCAAGGCCGACCAGGAGAAGCTCGGCACTGCGATCCAGAAGCTCGCCGAAGAAGACCCGACGTTCCGCACCGAGCTCAACCCCGAGACCGGCCAGACCGTCATCAAGGGCATGGGCGAGCTGCACCTCGACATCCTCGTCGACCGCATGAAGCGGGAGTTCAAGGTCGAGGCGAACGTCGGCAAGCCGCAGGTGGCCTACCGCGAGACCATCAAGCGCGCGGTCGAGAAGCACGACTACACCCACAAGAAGCAGACGGGTGGCTCCGGCCAGTTCGCGAAGATCCAGTTCGCCCTCGAGCCTCTCGAGGTCACCGCCGAGACGACGTACGAATTCGAGAACAAGGTCTCCGGCGGCCGCGTTCCGCGTGAGTACATCCCCTCGGTCGACGCCGGCTTCCAGGACGCCATGCAGTACGGCATCCTCGCGGGCTACCCCATGGTCGGTGTCAAGGGCATCCTGCTCGACGGCGCCGCCCACGACGTCGACTCCTCGGAGATGGCGTTCAAGATCGCCGGGTCGATGGGCTTCAAAGAGGCCGCTCGCAAGGCGAACCCCGTTCTGCTCGAGCCGCTGATGAGCGTCGAGGTCCGTACTCCCGAGGAGTACATGGGCGACGTCATCGGCGACCTGAACTCGCGCCGCGGTCAGATCCAGTCCATGGAGGACGCCGCCGGTGTGAAGGTCGTGCGTGCGCACGTCCCGCTCTCGGAGATGTTCGGCTACATCGGTGACCTGCGGTCGAAGACCTCGGGCCGCGCGGTGTACTCGATGGAGTTCGAGAGCTACGCGGAGGTCCCGAAGGCTGTGGCCGACGAGATCGTCCAGAAGAACAAGGGCGAATGATTCTCCCTAGCGGGGGCTCTGGCCCTCTGCCCGCACGGCCCACCCGGGTCGCGTAACATATCAACAAATCCCCGTAGCACACCGGTCGCAATCCAGCGCCCGGGGTGTCTACACGAGTCCTGAGGAGGACCCACAGTGGCTAAGGCCAAGTTCGAGCGGACCAAGCCGCACGTCAACATCGGAACGATCGGTCACGTCGACCACGGCAAGACCACGCTCACCGCAGCGATCTCGAAGGTGCTCGCCGACAAGTACCCGTCGGCCACCAACGTGCAGCGCGACTTCGCGTCGATCGACTCCGCTCCTGAAGAGCGTCAGCGCGGCATTACGATCAACATCTCGCACGTCGAGTACGAGACGCCGAAGCGCCACTACGCGCACGTCGACGCCCCTGGTCACGCCGACTACATCAAGAACATGATCACCGGTGCAGCCCAGATGGACGGCGCGATCCTCGTGGTCGCGGCGACCGACGGCCCGATGGCCCAGACGCGTGAGCACGTCCTGCTCGCCAAGCAGGTCGGCGTGCCGTACCTGCTCGTCGCCCTGAACAAGAGCGACATGGTCGACGACGAAGAGATCCTCGAGCTCGTCGAGCTCGAGGTGCGCGAGCTGCTCTCGAGCCAGGGCTTCCCCGGCGACGACGCTCCCGTCGTGCAGGTTTCGGGCCTCAAGGCGCTCGAGGGTGACGAGAAGTGGGTCCAGTCGGTCCTCGACCTCATGGAGGCCGTCGACAACTCGATCCCCGACCCGGTGCGCGACAAGGACAAGCCGTTCCTCATGCCCATCGAAGACGTCTTCACGATCACCGGTCGTGGCACGGTCGTCACGGGCCGCGCCGAGCGTGGCACGCTGAAGATCAACTCCGAGGTCGAGATCGTCGGCATCCGCCCGACGCAGAAGACCACCGTCACGGGCATCGAGATGTTCCACAAGCAGCTCGACGAGGCATGGGCCGGCGAGAACTGCGGTCTCCTGCTCCGTGGTACCAAGCGTGAAGACGTCGAGCGCGGCCAGGTCGTCGTGGCCCCCGGCTCGGTGACCCCCCACACCAACTTCGAGGGCACTGCCTACATCCTCTCGAAGGACGAGGGCGGCCGTCACAACCCGTTCTACGCGAACTACCGTCCGCAGTTCTACTTCCGCACCACCGACGTCACCGGCGTCATCACGCTGCCCGAGGGCACCGAGATGGTCATGCCCGGCGACACCACCGACATGACGGTCGAGCTCATCCAGCCGATCGCCATGGAGGAGGGCCTCGGCTTCGCCATCCGCGAGGGTGGCCGCACCGTGGGCGCCGGTACCGTCACGAAGATCATCAAGTAGTCTTCGCGATCTGCGACCTGCAAGGGGGTCGGGCCTTCGGGCCCGGCCCCCTTCGTCGTGCATGCGGGGGTCGGGACGGCATCGCGCGGTCGGCGGGCCCGGCCCCCTTCGTCGTGCATGCGGAGGTCGGGACGGCATCGCGCGGTCGGCGGGCCCGGCCCCCTTCGTGGCACCCCGTGAGCCCCATTTCGCACCCGCGAGCAGGGCGTCCCCCATTGTGGTGACAAATGATTGCGCGGCGGATTCTTTCTGAGGGCTTGTCGCGTTTACGCTGGTACCGATGGCCGCACCACCGCCACCCACGAGATCCCCCGCACGACCCGAGATCCAAGCTCTTCGGGCCGTGGCCGTCGGCGCGGTCCTCCTGCATCACGGATGGCCGGCCGTGGCTCCCGCCGGGTACATGGGCGTCGACGTCTTCTTCGTGGTCTCGGGCTTCCTGATCACCGGCCTGCTGATGCGCGAAGCCGAGCAGCGCGGCCGCATCTCGCTTCGCAAGTTCTACATGCGGCGCGCGCGACGCATCCTTCCCGCCGCGGTCGCCGCGCTGCTCGTCATCTCGGCGATGACGCTGGCCTTCGTGCCGCAACGCGAGTGGGCGGCGTGGTTCCGTGAGATCGTCGCGAGCACGCTCTACTACGAGAACTGGCAGCTCGCGATCGACTCGCAGATCCCGCAGCGTGCCGACCTCGAGTCGACGCCCGTGCAGCACTTCTGGTCGCTCTCGGTCGAAGAGCAGTTCTACCTGTTCTGGCCGCTGCTGATCGTCGTCGCGCTCTGGGTCGCCGCCCGCCGGGGCGCGGGCTCGGTCGGCACCGTGCTCGCGATGCTCGGCGCCGTCACCCTCGCCTCGTTCGCGCACTCGCTCGTGCTCACCGCCGACGACGCGAACCTCGCCTACTTCTCGACCCTCTCCCGCACGTGGGAGTTCGGAGTCGGCGGCATCCTCGCGATCGTGGCGAGCAGGCCCTGGCCGGGCAACGACCGCTTGCGCACGGTGGTCTCGTGGGTCGGTCTCGTGCTCATCGTCGTGCCGATCGTGACGTTCCGGTCGCCCGAGGTCTTCCCCGGGCTCGTCGTGGTCATCCCCGTCGTCGGAACCATGGCGGTCATCTGGGCGGGCATGCCACCCGGACCGCTGTCGACCGCCCGGGTGGCCGGGCTCCGCCCGGTGCAGTGGGTCGGCGACGTCTCGTACTCGCTGTACCTCTGGCATTGGCCGATCTTCATGTTCACCCCGTACATCACCGGTATGCCGAGCCCGCCGTGGCTCATGGTGCTGCTCGTGGTCGTCTCGCTCACGGTCGCCGGCCTCTCCAAGCGGTGGATCGAAGACCCGTTCCGACATGGCGCGCACGGCATACGCGTGCGGTCGAGGGTGTTGCTCGGCGGGCTCGCGGCCAGCATCTCGGTGATCGTCGGTGCCGGATTCGTCGCTCCGAGCGTCGCCGCCGAGAACATGCTGGCCTGCGAGCAGTCGCAGCCGCAGCCGCAGGGGCGTGACGAGGGCGACTGATGCGACGCCGCAGGCTCAGACGGCAGTGCCGTCGATCGTCGTGTCGAGTTCGATGCTGTCTTCGACGCTGCGCGCCACGGTGCATCCGCGTTGGATCGCTCGCTGCATGATGTCGATGAGCTTGGTGCGGTCGCCGGCGTCGAGCCCCCCGAGGTCGACGAGCAGTTCCTCTTCGATGCGGGTGTAGCGGTTCTCTTCGGGGTCGCTGACCCCGTGCGCCCAGATGGTGATGGCGTAGTCGTCACCTAGGCGGCGGGCGGCGACCCGGTCGGTGCTGAGTCCGGCGCAGCCGATAAGGGCGATCTTCAGCAGCTCGCCCGGGGTGAAGTGCTCGCCCTCGAGCTCGGAGCCGCCGATGCGCACGGTCGCGCCGCGCTCGTTCAGGCCCTCATACGTGCGGCCTCCGGTGCGGGTGACCGAGACGCTGCCCGGTCCGATCCGCTCGCTCACCTGGTGCGCGTGCTCGCTCATGGGGTCTCCTGTCATCGCGGTGGGTGCTGCCTCCATCATGCGCCACAGCGGCGCGGGAATCCGTGGTTCCTGCGACGTCGCTGGGAGATGCGTCGGGCGCGACACGCCCGGGTTGCACGGATGCCGCGACTGTGGCAAACTCGTTGGGTTCAACATTTCGAACGCGTGCACTCGTGCGCGCTGATCGAATCACTGTCAGGCAGTGCATAGCCACCCGCGGTGCTCGTGAGAGAGCAGGCGAGGGGTCAGGCTAGGCCGCAGGCAGGAGAACAGACAAACCGACAACCTCGAGGCCATAGGTCGCCTATGTCCGCGCGCGCGTCGGTGAGGCTCGAAGGTCGAGCGTGTCGAGGGTACCGCCCGGGGAGATCCCGAACGGTGGTTTCGACAGGCTCGATCACCGGCCTTTGACAGAAGAACAGTGGTGCTTCGCACGAAGTGGCTACGCGGCGTCCAATGCCCTCGGAAGGGGTAAGACGCCTTGACAGAGAGAGAGTTCGAGATGGCGGGACAGAAGATCCGCATTCGACTGAAGTCGTATGACCACGAGGTCATCGACACCTCGGCGCGCAAGATCGTCGACACGGTGACCCGCGCGGGCGCCACGGTCGTCGGCCCGGTGCCGCTTCCGACCGAGAAGAACGTGGTGTGCGTCATCCGTTCGCCCCACAAGTACAAGGACAGCCGCGAGCACTTCGAGATGCGCACGCACAAGCGCCTCATCGACATCGTGGACCCGACGCCGAAGGCCGTCGACTCGCTCATGCGTCTCGACCTTCCCGCCGACGTCAACATCGAGATCAAGCTCTGAGGTAACAGATGTCTTCCGCTACCAAGAACGTGAAGGGACTGCTGGGCACCAAGCTCGGCATGACCCAGGTGTGGGACGAGAACAACAAGCTCGTTCCGGTCACTGTCATCGAGATCGCCCCGAACGTGGTCACCCAGCTCCGCACGGCGGAGAAGGACGGCTACGAGGCCGTGCAGATCGCCGCAGGCGCCATCGACCCCCGCAAGGTGAACCAGCCCGCGTCCGGCCATTTCCAGGCCGCCGGCGTCACCCCGCGTCGCCACCTCGCCGAGGTGCGCACCGCTGACGCGTCGAGCTACGAGCTCGGCCAGGAGCTCACCGCCGACGGCACATTCGAGGCCGGTCAGCTCGTCGACGTCGTCGGCACGAGCAAGGGCAAGGGCTTCGCCGGTGTCATGAAGCGCCACAACTTCAAGGGCGTCTCCGCTTCGCACGGTGCCCACCGCAACCACCGCAAGCCCGGTTCGATCGGTGCCTCGTCGACCCCCAGCCGTGTCTTCAAGGGCATGCGCATGGCCGGTCGCATGGGCGGCGACCGCGTGACCGTGCTGAACCTCCGCGTGCACGCCGTCGACGCCGAGAAGGGCCTCCTGCTCGTCAAGGGCGCGGTTCCCGGTGCGCGCGGCCGTCTCGTTTTCGTCCGCAACGCAGTGAAGGGGGCGTAGTCCATGGCTACCGCCAACACCATCGACGTGCTCGACGCGACCGGCAAGAAGTCCGGTTCGGTCGAGCTGCCCGCCGAGCTCTTCGACGTGCAGACCAACGTCCCGCTCATCCACCAGGTCGTCGTCGCGCAGCTCGCTGCGGCACGCCAGGGCACGCACAAGACCAAGACCCGCGGCGAGGTTTCCGGCGCCGGTCGCAAGCCGTTCAAGCAGAAGGGCACCGGCCGCGCCCGTCAGGGGTCGATCCGCGCTCCCCAGATGACCGGCGGTGGCATCGTGCACGGCCCGCAGCCGCGCGACTACTCGCAGCGCACCCCCAAGAAGATGATCGCCGCCGCCCTCCTCGGCGCCCTCTCCGACCGCGCCCGCGGCGGCCGCGTCCACGCGGTCTCCGGGTTCGTCGCCGGTGAGACCCCGAAGACGAAGGACGCCCTCGCGCTCCTCGGTGCGATCGCCCCGGCCAAGCGCTACCTCGTCGTGCTCACGCGTGACGAAGAGCTCGCCGAGCGCGCCGTGCGCAACATCCCGACCGTGCACGTGCTGCCGGTCGACCAGCTGAACGCCTACGACGTGCTCGTCTCCGACGACATCGTCTTCAGCAGCGCCGCGCTCGAGGCCTTCGTGGCCGCGAAGTCGGCGAAGAAAGAAGAGGTCTCGGCATGAGCGCCGCACACAACAAGGACCCGCGCGACATCATCCTCTCGCCGGTCGTCTCCGAGAAGAGCTACGGCCTGATCGACGAGGGCAAGTACACGTTCATCGTGGACCCCCGCTCGAACAAGACCGAGATCAAGCTCGCGATCGAGAAGATCTTCAACGTCCAGGTGGCGTCGATCAACACCCTGAACCGTCAGGGCAAGACCCGCCGCACCCGGTTCGGCATCGGCAAGCGCAAAGACACCAAGCGCGCGATCGTCACCCTCAAGTCCGGCTCGATCGACATCTTCACGGCTGTCGGCTAGGGAGCAGAGGAAAACACATGGCTATTCGTAAGTACAAGCCCACGACTCCGGGTCGTCGCGGTTCGTCGGTCGCCGACTTCGCGGAGATCACGCGCTCGACCCCCGAGAAGTCGCTGCTGCGCCCCCTGTCGAAGACCGGTGGCCGCAACAACCAGGGCCGCATCACGACGCGTCACATCGGTGGTGGCCACAAGCGCCAGTACCGCGTGATCGACTTCCGTCGCAACGACAAAGACGGCGTGAACGCCAAGGTCGCGCACATCGAGTACGACCCCAACCGCACGGCGCGCATCGCGCTGCTGCACTTCGTCGACGGCACCAAGCGGTACATCCTGGCTCCGAACAAGCTCGCCCAGGGCGACGTCGTCGAGTCGGGCCCGAACGCCGACATCAAGCCAGGCAACAACCTGCCGCTGCGCAACATCCCCACCGGTACCGTCGTGCACGCCATCGAGCTGCGCCCCGGTGGCGGTGCCAAGATGGCCCGCTCGGCCGGCGCCTCGGTGCGCCTCGTCGCGAAAGACGGCCCCTACGCCCAGCTGCGTCTGCCCTCGGGCGAGATCCGCAACGTCGACGCGCGCTGCCGCGCGACCGTGGGCGAGGTCGGCAACGCCGAGCAGTCGAACATCAACTGGGGCAAGGCCGGCCGCAAGCGCTGGAAGGGCGTCCGCCCGACCGTGCGCGGTGTCGCGATGAACCCGGTCGACCACCCGCACGGTGGTGGTGAGGGCAAGACCTCCGGTGGTCGCCACCCGGTCAGCCCCTGGGGCCAGTCCGAGGGACGCACCCGTCGCCCCAACAAGGAGAGCGACAAGCTCATCGTCCGTCGTCGCACCGTCGGCAAGAAGCGCAAGTAGGAGTAGAAGAAGATGCCGCGCAGTCTCAAGAAGGGCCCCTTCGTCGACGATCACCTGCTTCGCAAGGTCGTCAACCAGAACGAAGCCGGTTCGAAGAACGTCATCAAGACCTGGTCACGTCGCTCGATGATCATCCCCGCCATGCTGGGGCACACGATCGCCGTGCACGACGGCCGCAAGCACATCCCGGTGTTCGTCACCGAGACCATGGTGGGTCACAAGCTCGGCGAGTTCGCCCCCACCCGCACCTTCCGTGGACACGTGAAGGACGACAAGAAGGGCCGCCGCCGCTGACGCGGTGGCGTGAAGGAGGAAAGAAATGGTGGAGTCGATCGCACGCGTGCGACACATCCGCGTGACCCCCATGAAGGCCCGCCGCGTCGTCAACATGATCCGCGGCAAGCAGGCACAGGAGGCACTCGCCATCCTGAAGTTCGCACCCCAGGGTGCGAGCGAGCCGGTGTACAAGCTCGTCGCCTCGGCCATCGCGAACGCTCGCGTCAAGGCCGATGCCTCGAACACATACCTGGACGAGCAGGACCTCTACATCAGCCGCGCATTCGTCGATGAGGGCACCACCCTCAAGCGATTCCAGCCGCGCGCTCAGGGTCGTGCCTTCCGCATCAACAAGCGAACGAGCCACATCACCGTCGTGCTCGCCACGCCCGAGGAGGGTACGAAGTAATGGGTCAGAAGGTCAACCCGTACGGCTTCCGTCTCGGCATCACCACCGACCATGTGTCGCGGTGGTTCTCCGACTCGACGAAGCCCGGACAGCGCTACGCCGACTACCTCGCCGAGGATGTCAAGATCCGTCGCCTGCTGCAGACGTCGCTCGACCGCGCGGGAGTCTCGCGCATCGAGATCGAGCGCACCCGTGACCGGGTCCGCGTCGACATCCACACGGCCCGTCCCGGCATCGTCATCGGCCGCCGCGGCGCCGAGGCCGAGCGCATCCGCGCCGACCTCGAGAAGCTGAGCGGCAAGCAGATCCAGCTCAACATCCTCGAGGTGAAGAACCCCGAGGCCGACGCCCAGCTCGTCGCGCAGGGCATCGCCGAGCAGCTCTCGGCTCGCGTGGCCTTCCGCCGCGCGATGCGCAAGGGCCTGCAGGGCGCACAGCGCGCCGGCGCCAAGGGCGTTCGCATCCAGGTGTCGGGCCGCCTCGGCGGCGCCGAGATGAGCCGTTCCGAGTTCTACCGCGAAGGCCGTGTGCCCCTGCACACGCTGCGCGCGAACATCGACTACGGCTTCTACGAGGCCAAGACCACCTTCGGCCGCATCGGCGTGAAGGTCTGGATCTACAAGGGCGACATCACCAACAAGGAGCTCGCCCGCGAGCAGGCTTCGCAGAAGCCCTCGCGCGGTGACCGCAGTGACCGCCCCCGCCGTGCGCCCAAGGCGCAGGAGCCGGTGGCAGCAGGAGTTGAGGCATAACCATGTTGATTCCCCGTCGAGTCAAGTACCGCAAGCAGCACCACCCCGGCCGTTCCGGCCAGGCGACCGGTGGCACGAAGGTCTCCTTCGGTGAGTACGGCATCCAGGCCCTGACCCCCGCCTACGTGACGAACCGTCAGATCGAGTCCGCTCGTATCGCGATGACCCGTCACATCAAGCGTGGCGGCAAGGTGTGGATCAACATCTACCCCGACCGTCCGCTCACGAAGAAGCCCGCCGAGACCCGCATGGGTTCCGGTAAGGGTTCGCCCGAGTGGTGGGTCGCCAACGTCAAGCCGGGTCGAGTCCTCTTCGAGGTCTCCGGCGTCGACGAGCAGCTCGCTCGTGAGGCCATGACCCGTGCTATCCACAAGCTGCCCCTCAAGGCACGCATCATCAAGCGCGAGGAGGGCGACGCATAATGGCCGTCGGCACCAAGGAGCTCAGCCCCGCCGAGCTCGACACCTTTGAAGACGAGCGACTCGTCGACGAGCTGAAGAAGGCCAAGGAGGAGCTGTTCAACCTGCGCTTCCAGTCGGCCACCGGCCAGCTCGAGAGCCACGGCCGCGTCAAGGCCGTCAAGCGCGACATCGCTCGCATCTACACGGTCATCCGTGAGCGCGAGCTCGGCATCCGTGCCACTCCCGCACCGGTCGAGGCGGCTCCCGCCAAGGCCGAGAAGAAGACGAAGAAGGCCAAGGCCGAGGCATCCGCTGATGCAGCTGCCGAGGCAGAGACGAAGGAGGCCTGATCATGGCTGAGACCGAGAAGGCCCCCGAGGCCGAGGTCGCCGAGACGGCCGTCGCCCAGCGCCCGTACCGCAAGGTGCGTCGTGGCTATGTCGTCAGCGACAAGATGGACAAGACCATCACCGTCGAGGTCGAGGACCGCGTCAAGCACCCGCTGTACGGCAAGGTCCTGCGTCGCTCCTCGAAGGTCAAGGCGCACGACGAGCAGAACACCGCCGGCATCGGCGACCTGGTCGTCATCACCGAGACCCGCCCGCTCAGCGCCACGAAGCGCTGGCGTCTCGTCGAGATCGTCGAGAAGGCCAAGTAAGCCTCGGGCTTGCTTGAAAGAAGGAGTTCGAAGTGCTTCAGCAGGAATCACGAGTCAAGGTCGCCGACAACACCGGCGCCAAGGAGCTGCTCACCATTCGCGTTCTCGGCGGCTCGAAGCGTCGCTATGCCGGCCTCGGTGACGTCATCGTCGCGACCGTCAAGGACGCCATCCCGGGTGGCAACGTCAAGAAGGGCGATGTGGTCAAGGCCGTCATCGTCCGCACCGTCAAGGAGACCCGTCGTCCCGACGGCTCCTACATCAAGTTCGACGAGAACGCCGCGGTCATCCTGAAGAACGACGGTGACCCCCGCGGCACCCGCATCTTCGGACCGGTCGGTCGCGAGCTTCGCGACAAGAAGTTCATGAAGATCATCTCGCTGGCACCGGAGGTTATCTAAGCCATGGCCAACATCAAGAAGGGTGACCTCGTTCAGGTCATCTCGGGCCGCAGCCAGGCCCGCGGCGGAGACCGCGGCAAGCAGGGCAAGGTGCTCGAGGTGCTCGTCGCCGAGAACCGCGTCGTCGTCGAAGGCATCAACTTCGTGACGAAGCACGTGCGCGTCGGCCAGACGCAGCGCGGCACCAAGACGGGCGGCATCGAGACCCACGAGGCATCGATCCACGTCTCGAACGTCGCGCTCGTCGACCCCGAGACGAAGAAGCCGACGCGCGTCGGCTTCCGTGAAGAGGTCGTGACGAAGGACGGCGTCGAGAAGACGGTCCGCGTTCGTTACGCGAAGAAGTCAGGTAAGGACCTGTAATGACTGACACTGCCGTGGGAACTGGCAAAATCCAGCCCCGCCTCAAGCAGAAGTACCGCAACGAGATCACGAAGAGCCTCACCGAGGCGCACGGCTACACCAACGTGCACCAGGTGCCCGGCCTCGTGAAGATCGTCGTGAACATGGGTGTCGGCGAGGCCGCGCGCGATGGCAAGGTCATCGACGGCGCCATCGCCGACCTCACGAAGATCACCGGCCAGAAGCCGCAGGTCACCAAGGCCCGCAAGTCCATCGCGCAGTTCAAGCTGCGTGAAGGACAGCCGATCGGCGCGCATGTCACGCTGCGCGGCGACCGCATGTGGGAGTTCCTCGACCGCCTGCTCTCGCTCGCGCTTCCCCGTATCCGCGACTTCCGCGGCCTCTCCGACGCGCAGTTCGACGGCAACGGCAACTACACGTTCGGTCTCACCGAGCAGAGCGTGTTCCACGAGATCGACCAGGACAAGATCGACCGCGTCCGCGGCATGGACATCACCGTGGTGACCACTGCCAAGAACGACGACGAGGGCCGCACGCTGCTCAAGCAGCTCGGCTTCCCGTTCAAGTCGGCCGAAGCGGCCAACTGAGACTCCGGATGCCGCAGGGCTCGCTCTGCGGCATCCGACCCGGTCCCGGCATCCGCTGGAACCGACGCACCACAGGTCAGTCCCCGTGTAACGGGTCCTGAAACCTGGTGAAACAAAGGAAACGACTGACATGACGATGACCGATCCGGTCGCTGACATGCTGACCCGACTGCGGAACGCCAACTCCGCGCACCACGACACCGTGTCGATGCCGAACTCCAAGCTCAAGGCGCACATCGCCGAGATCTTGAAGAAAGAGGGCTACATCGCGGACTTCGAGGTCGTCGACGCTCGCGTCGGCAAGACCCTCACGCTGCAGCTCAAGTTCGGCCCCAACCGCGAGCGTTCGATCGCCGGCATCAAGCGCGTCTCGAAGCCCGGCCTCCGCGTCTACGCGAAGTCGACCGAGCTGCCCAGGGTCCTCGGTGGCCTCGGCGTCGCGATCCTGTCCACCTCCAGCGGTCTGCTCACCGACCGCCAGGCCGAGAAGAAGGGCGTGGGTGGGGAAGTCCTCGCCTACGTGTGGTAGCTACTGATGTCGCGTATTGGACGACTCCCCATTGACATCCCCGCCGGCGTCACCGTGACGATCGACGGCCAGGCCGTTTCGGTCAAGGGCCCGAAGGGCGAGCTCTCGCTCGTCGTCGCCGCCCCGATCGAGGCCAAGGTCGAGGAGAACCAGGTTCTCGTCAGCCGCCCCGACGACGAGCGCAACTCGCGTTCGCTGCACGGTCTCACCCGCACCCTCATCGCCAACCAGATCATCGGCGTGACCCAGGGTTACTCGAAGGGCCTCGAGATCGTCGGCACCGGTTACCGTGTCGCCCAGAAGGGCTCGTCGATCGAGTTCGCGCTCGGCTTCTCGCACCCCGTGGTCGTCGAGGCTCCGGCAGGCATCACGTTCACGGTCGAGGGCAACAACAAGCTCACGGTCGCGGGCATCGACAAGCAGGCCGTCGGCGAGACCGCCGCGAACATCCGCAAGATCAAGAAGCCCGAGCCGTACAAGGGCAAGGGCATCCGCTACGCCGGCGAGGTCGTGCGTCGCAAGGCCGGAAAGTCAGGTAAGTAATCATGGCTGTGAAGACCAAGACGGCAGCGCGTTCGCGCCGCCACACCCGCCTTCGCAAGAAGGTCGTCGGCACCGAGCTGCGGCCCCGCCTCGTCGTCACCCGCTCGGCACGTCACGTGTTCGTGCAGGTCGTCGACGACAGCAAGGGCCTGACGGTCGCCAGCGCCTCGACCATGGAGGCAGACCTCCGTGCGTTCGACGGCGACAAGACCGCCAAGGCCAAGAAGGTCGGCGAGCTCGTCGCAGAGCGTGCGAAGCAGGCCGGCATCGAGTCCGTCGTGTTCGACCGCGGTGGCAACAAGTACGCCGGTCGTGTCGCAGCGATCGCCGATGGAGCGCGAGAGGCAGGGCTGAACCTGTGAGCACGGCATCTGTTGAAAATGGCACTATGAAGGAGACCGAGGTGACCGCAGAGGCACCCGTCGAGACGGCAGCCGCTTCCGAGCCCGCTCGCAACGAGCGCGACGGTCGTCGCGGCGGTGGCCGCGACCGCAACCAGGGTGGCCGCGATCGCGGTGGCCGCGACGCCGAGAAGAGCCAGTTCCTCGAGCGCGTCGTGACCATCAACCGCGTGTCGAAGGTCGTCAAGGGCGGTCGCCGCTTCAGCTTCACGGCGCTCGTCGTCGTGGGCGACGGCAACGGACTCGTCGGCGTCGGCTACGGCAAGGCGCGCGAGGTCCCGACCGCGATCTCGAAGGGCGTCGAAGAGGCGAAGAAGAACTTCTTCCGCGTCCCCCGCGTGGGCGCGACCATCCCGCACCCCGTGCAGGGTGAGGCCGCAGCCGGTGTCGTCCTGCTTCGCCCGGCGTCGCCCGGTACCGGTGTCATCGCCGGTGGCCCGGTGCGCGCCGTGCTCGAGTGCGCCGGCATTCACGACGTGCTGTCGAAGTCGCTCGGCTCGTCGAACACCATCAACATCGTGCACGCCACGGTCGAGGCCCTGCAGCAGCTCGAGGAGCCCCGCGCAGTGGCAGCCCGTCGTGGTCTCGACTACGACGAGGTCGCTCCGGCCCGCCTGATCCGTGCCGAGGCCCAGGCGGCCGAGGCCGCCGCAGCAGCGAAGGCAGGTGCCTGATGGCCAAGCAGCTCAAGGTGACCCAGATCAAGTCCAAGGTGAGCGAGAAGCAGAATCAGCGCGATACGCTGCGCAGCCTCGGACTCAAGCGCATCGGCGACTCGGTCGTTCGTGACGACAACCCGCAGAACCGCGGCTACGTCAAGACCGTCGCCCACCTCGTGAAGGTTGAGGAGATCGACTAATGGCAGAGAACGAAAAGGCCGCAGAGGCCGCCGAGCCCAAGAAGGCTCCGGCGAAGAAGGCAGCGGCGAAGCCCGCCGCCGAGAAGAAGGCGCCTGCGAAGGCCGCTGCCGAGAAGGCGCCGGCCGCGAAGGCCGCTGCCGAGAACAAGACCCCTGTGAAGAAGGCACCCGCGAAGAAGGCCCCCAAGGCCGACGTCGTGGAACCGCGCGAGCAGGTGCTCAAGGTGCACCACCTCCGCCCCGCCCCCGGTGCCAAGAAAGACAAGACCCGCGTCGGACGCGGTGAGGGTTCGAAGGGCAAGACGGCGGGCCGCGGCACCAAGGGTTCGAAGGCACGCAACAACATCCGCCCCGGTTTCGAGGGTGGCCAGCTTCCGTACCACATGCGTGCGCCCAAGCTGCGTGGCTTCAAGAACCCCTTCCGGGTCGAATACCAGGTCGTGAACCTCGACAAGCTCGCGGAGCTCTACCCGAAGGGTGGCGACGTCACTGTCGCCGACCTCATCGAGAAGGGCGCCGTGCGCAAGAACGAGCGCGTCAAGGTGCTCGGCAACGGCGACATCCAAGTGAAGCTGAACGTCGCGGTCGACAAGGTCTCCGGCTCGGCCGAGCAGAAGATCGTCGCCGCCGGCGGCTCGGTCAACTGAGACCGCTGCACCACTGAATGCCCGAGCCTGTCGGGACCTCGCGTATGATTCACGGGGGTCTCGACAGGCTCGAGCCGCATAAGGACTGACTCCACGACGGAGCAACAGGAGGACGAGTGTTCAACGCCATCGGGCGGATCTTCCGCACGCCGGATCTTCGCCGCAAGATCGGATTCACCCTGGGCATCGTCGCCCTGTTCCGACTCGGCTCGTTCATTCCGGCGCCCTTCGTCGACTTCGGCAACGTGCAGCAGTGTCTCGCCGCCAACCAGGGCGGCGCATCGGGGCTCTACGACCTCGTCAACCTCTTCTCGGGCGGCGCGCTGCTGCAGCTGTCGGTCTTCGCGCTCGGCATCATGCCGTACATCACCGCGTCGATCATCGTGCAGCTGCTGCGCGTGGTGATCCCCCACTTCGAGACCCTCTACAAAGAGGGCCAGGCGGGCCAGGGGCGCCTCACGCAGTACACGCGCTACCTGACCATCGCGCTCGGCGTGCTGCAGTCGACGACGCTCATCACCGTCGCCCGCTCGGGCGCGCTGTTCCCGTCGACCGATCCGGCGTGCTCGGCCCTCATCACCAACGACGCCTGGTACGCGATCCTGCTCATGGTCATCACCATGACCGCGGGCACCGGCCTCATCATGTGGATGGGTGAGCTCATCACCGAGCGCGGCATCGGCAACGGTATGTCGCTGCTCATCTTCACCTCGATCGCCGCGACCTTCCCCGGCTCGCTCTGGGCGATCGGCATCTCGCGCGGCTGGGACATCTTCGCGATGGTGCTCGCGATCGGCCTGGTGATCGTGGTCGCCGTCGTCTTCGTCGAGCAATCGCAGCGGCGCGTGCCCGTGCAATACGCGAAGCGCATGGTCGGCAGGCGCACGTACGGCGGCAACAACACGTACATCCCGATCAAGGTGAACATGGCCGGCGTCGTGCCCGTCATCTTCGCTTCGTCGCTGCTGTACCTGCCGGCGCTCATCGCCCAGTTCAACCAGCCCGCCCAGGGCGAAGACCCGCAGCCATGGGTCACCTGGATCACGAACTACCTCACGCAGGGTGACCACCCGCTGTACATGCTGCTGTACTTCCTGCTCATCGTGGGCTTCACCTACTTCTACGTCGCGATCACCTTCAACCCCGATGAGGTGGCCGAGAACATGAAGAAGTACGGCGGGTTCATCCCCGGCATCCGTGCGGGCCGTCCGACGGCCGAGTACCTCGACTACGTGCTCACGCGCATCACGCTGCCCGGCTCGTTGTACCTGGGCATCGTCGCCCTGATCCCGCTCATCGCCCTCGCCCTCGTCGGCGCCAACGCGAACTTCCCGTTCGGTGGCGCGTCGATCCTGATCATCGTCGGCGTCGGCCTCGAGACGGTGAAGCAGATCGACGCACAGCTCCAGCAGCGACACTACGAAGGACTGCTCCGATGACCCTGCGACAGGCTCAGGACGGCGGCTCGAGTGCGACCAGATCGGCCCGATTCCTGATCGTCGGCCCTCAGGGCTCCGGCAAGGGAACCCAGGGCGTACTCGTCGCGGGGGCCTACGACGTGCCGCAGGTCGCCACCGGCGACATCTTCCGGGCGAACGTCTCGGGAGGCACCGAACTCGGCAAGCGCGTGCAGGCCATCATCGAGGCGGGCGACCTCGTCTCGGACGACCTGACGAGCGAGCTCGTCCGCGACCGCCTGAGCCGACCCGATGCCGCAGGCGGGTTCGTGCTCGACGGCTACCCGCGCAATCGCACGCAGGTCGATCACCTCGACGCGTTCCTCGAGGGTCGCGGCGAGTCGCTCGACGCGGTCATCGAGCTCTCGGTGCCGCGCGAAGAGAGCATCGCCCGCCTGCGTCAGCGGGCGGTCGAGCAGGGGCGTACCGATGACACCGAAGAGGTCATCGCGAACCGCCTGGCGATCTACGAGCGCGAGACGGCTCCGATCCTCGACGTCTACCGCAGCCGCGGCATCGTCGTGCGCGTCGACGGCGTCGGAACACTCGACGAGGTCACGCACCGCATCTTCGAGGCGCTCTCCTCCCGAGGCCTCGTGCCGCGCCACCCCGGCGCCGCGGCCTGACCGCGGTGTTCCGCCGCTCTCCCTACAAGTCGCCGGCCGAACTCCGCGCAATGGTGCACGCCGGGCGTGCCACCGCGGGCGCGCTCGCCGAGGCGCGCGCACTCGTCACCGTCGGGGCGACGCCGCTCGAGATCGACTCGGCCGCCGAGCGGTTCATCAGGCAGGCGGGCGGTGTGCCGAACTTCACGCTCGTCCCCGGGTATCGCCACACGCTCTGCGTCTCGGTCAACGACGACGTCGTGCACGGAATTCCGGGCGACCGTCCGTTCCGCCCCGGTGACATCGTCTCGGTCGACGGCGGCGCCGAGGTCGACGGTTGGAACGGCGACGCGGCGTTCACGGTCGTGCTTCCCGACCCGTCGCGGCCCGAGGTGGTAGCCGCGCGCGAGCAGCTCTCGCGCGTGACCGAGCGCGCGCTCTGGCACGGCATCGCGACCCTCGCACGCGCCTCGCACCTCAACGAGGTCGGCGCGGCGATCGAGGACTTCGTGTACGACGCCGGCAGCTACGGCATTCTCACCGACTACGTCGGGCACGGCATCGGCCGCTCGATGCATGAGGAGCCGCCGGTGTTCAACTACCGTGTCGACCGCAGGGGACCGGCCGTGAAGCCCGGGCTCGTCGTGGCGATCGAGCCGATGATCGTCGCCGGTGCGATCGACACCTTCCTGCGCGACGACGACTGGACCGTGACGACCTCCGACGGCGCCGACGCCGCCCATTGGGAGCACAGCGTCGCCGTGCACGCCGGCGGCATCTGGGTGCTCACCGCAGAAGACGGCGGCGCGGCGGCGCTCGCCCCGTTCGGCATCGAGCCGGTTCCGATCGCCTAGCCTTCGGGTTCCATGAGCCGCGACAACTCGGCGAGCAGCCCTTGGTAGTCGGTGGCGCCGTGCACGAGCCGCTGCACGTTCTCACGCTCCGAGAAGGTCTCGACGAACTGGTCGAACACATCCTGGAACTCGGCCCTGCCTGCCTCGGAGAAGGCGATGAGCGCCACGACGTTGACGCGCGCGCCGTCCCAGTCGATCGGCACCTCGTCGATCGCGATCGCGATCGCCGTGCGCTTGGCCGTCATCGTCATGGCGTGCGGCACCGCGAGGTGCTCGGTGAACGCGGTCGACGACATGCGCTCTCGCTCGAGCGCGCCGTCGAGGTATGCGCGGTCGATGACATCAGCGGCGATCATGCGCTCGCCGAGCGTCGTGATGACCCCTTCACGGTCGAGGCCGCGCATGCCGCGCACGAACAGGTCGGGTGCGATGTATCGCGAGAGCGCCGTGACGAGCCGTGCGTGCCGTCGTGCCCGCCGGATGCGCGAGACCTCGGCCCTGACCCGGGCGAGGTCGGCCTCCTTCGGGAACGGCGAGATGCGCACGAGATGCTCGACCGCCGCCGTCGGCTCGATCACCGAGACGATGAGCTCGGCGCGGATCGCGGCCCAGTCGACATCGGTTCGGTCGATGAGCTCGACGAGTTCGACGTCGGATCCGAACTCGCTCCGTATCCGCTCGGCGAGCACCGTGTGCACGTCGTGGTACGCGGGGGCGACGACCGCGACGCGCACGCGATCGAGCGCGGAGCGGCGCTGCTCGAGGTGCGCTCCAACGTGCATGGCGATGTACGCGATCTCGTCTTCGTTCACGACGATGCCCTCGCTCTGCGCCAGCTCGCTCGCGATGTACACGGCGAGGTCGTAGGTGAGCGGGTAGGCCGACTTGATCGTCGCCGTCAGCGGGTTGCGCGAGTAGCGCTCCTCGCTCGCCCGTGCAACGAGGTGGTCGACGTGCAGCGCCAGCCGCTCGACGAAGTCGTCGTCGTCGAGTTCGATGAGATACTCGTCGGCGGCGCGTGAGACGATCGCCTGCACGAGATCGGCTCGCGTCGACGAGGGCACGGCGCGCCCGGGTGCGGCGAGCCGGGTCGCCGCACGGGTGCCCAGCAGGCGTGCGAGGTGGGCGAGCTCGGCATCGCCGATCGACCGCCCGAAGTGCTCGCGGATGAGCGCGTCGAGCAGGTCGTCGAGTCGCGACGAATCGGATGTCCCGGCCACGGCCGTCGCGTCGTCGATCGGGTGATCGCGTGCTGCGCGGTCGAGGGCGATCGCGATGTGCAGCAGCACATCGCCCAGTCCGTACTCGTTGGGGGCGTACCCGGCATCGGCGAGCCGGGCGACGAGCGCCTCGCGGAACTGCGGCAGCTGGGGGAACGCCGCGCGCAACTGGTCGAATGCGTCTGCCCCGCGAGCGGATTCCTCACGGAACAGCGCGCCGAGCAGTCGCCGGCGCGCCGACTCGGGGCCCGTCATCGTCACGACCGGTCCGCGGCGGGCGAGTGCGAGACCGGTGCCCTCGAGGCGCGCCCGGATGCGACGAAGATCGGCTTCGACCGTCGCTTCGCTGACGTGGACGCGCTGTGCGACCTCGTAGACATCGAGCCCATGGTCGGCGTCGATGAGTGCGCGGATGAGGGCGACCGAGCGGGCGACCGGCGAGGTGTCGCGCGCACGCGACCTGCCGCGGGTGGCCCACGCCGCGCGGTCGAGGCGATACCCCTGCGGGCCCGAGGCGATCAGCGTCGCGCCCTCGGCGTTCGCACGGGTGACGTAACTGCGGATGGTGCGGGGCGTGACCCCGAGCCGCTCGGCGAGGGCGCCGGCGGTCGTCCACCCGTCGTCGTCGGCGAGGACCTCGACGAGTCGCTCCCACTTCTCGGCCAACACTGCTCCCGGGTCGCTGCCCGGTCCACGCGGCGCCGAGCGGTGCAGCAAGTCAACCACCAGCCGTCGCCCGGCCGCGGCCATCGGAACGGAATTTCCGGGGGAGCGGAAGCCGATCTGCTGGAGTCCCGCACGACTTCGGAGCAGAATCATCGCAAGCGGTCGAGGCCGCGACCGACACGATCGACGACGACCGGGCTGCCGGTTGCGAGGAGGCACGGGCGATGCGCATCATCGTGGTCTGCGGCGCCGGCGCCTCGAGCACCTTCATCGCCCATCGCATCCGTCGCGCCGCAGCCGATCGCGGGCTCTCGGTGCGCACGCAGGCATCGAGCGCGGCGGGCCTCGACGAGGTCCTGCCGGGTGCCGACGTGCTGCTCGTGGGCGAACACCTCACCGAGCAGCTCGCAGCCCTGCGCGAGCGCGCGGTCGCGGCATCCGTACCGCTCGCCATACTGCCGTCGGGCGCATCAAGCGCCGCCGACGGCGAAGAGGCACTCGACCTGGCCCTCGCAACTGCGGGAGCCGGCTCATGAACCACCACGCGCACGAGCAGGCTCCCGTGCGAGTGACCGGGCGATACGGTGGGCGAGGGAGCCGACACCAGCGATGGGAACGCGAATCATGGTTGAACGCACGGTACGAATCGGATCGACTCACGGCCTGCACGCCCGCCCGGCCAAACTCTTCACGCAGGCCGCAGCCGCCTCGGGTGCCGCGGTCACGATCAGCAAGTCGGGTGGCAAGCCGGTCAACGGGGCGAGCATCCTCGCCGTCATCTCGCAGGGCATCGATCACGGCGACGAGGTCACCCTCGTCGTCGAGGGCGGCGACGAGCAGGCCGTGCTCGACGAGCTCGTCGGCCTGCTGCTCACCGACCACGACGAGTAGCGCCGGGCGTAGGTGCACCGAACCGACGAGAAGGGACGCCTGATGCAGATCACGGGAACGGGAATCGGCCAGGGGGTCGCGGTGGGGCCGGTCGTGCGCATGGCCGAACCGCTGCCCGAGCCCGTCGACCGGCCGAGCCACCTCGACCCGAAGCTCGAGGGCGAGCGGGCCCGGGCGTCGATGTCGGTGGTCGCGGCCGAGCTGACGAGCCGGGGCGCCAGGGCCGGCGGTGCCGCCCAAGACGTGCTCGAGGCACAGGCGATGATCGCCGAAGACCCGAGCCTCGTCGACGACGTCACCTCGCGGCTCGACGAGGGCAAGACCGCCGAGCGCGCGGTCTTCGAGGCGTTCGCGTCGTACCGCGACCTGCTCGCCGGCATGGGCGGTTACATGGCCGAGCGTGCCGCAGATCTCGACGACATCTCGCAGCGCGTGATCGCGCACCTGTTGAAGCTACCCGCTCCGGGCGTGCCCGATCCGGGACATCCGTTCGTGCTCGTCGCCCGCGATCTCGCGCCCGCCGACACGGCAACGCTCGATCTCGACCAGGTGCTGGGGCTCGTCACCGTCGACGGCGGGCCGACCTCGCACACCGCGATCCTCGCCCGTGAGAAGTCGATCGTCGCGATCGTCGGTGCGGCCGATGCCGCGAGCCTCGCCGACGGCGACATCGTGATCGTCGACGCGGCCAACGGACTGGTGCTCTCCGACCCGACACCCGACGACATCGCGGCGGCCGAAGCGCGGATCGCCGAGCGCGCCGCCCTCGAGGCCGCTCCGGTGACGCCCGGCGCGCTCGCCGACGGCACGCCCGTTCCCTTGCTCGCGAACCTCGGCTCGGCCGATGGAGCCGCCGAGGCGCTGCGGCTCGGCGCCGAGGGTGTCGGGCTGTTCCGCACCGAGTTCCTCTTCCTCGACGCCGACACCGCGCCGAGCATCGCCGACCAGCAGGCGCAGTACTCGAAGATGCTTTCGGCGTTCGCCGGCAAGAAGGTCGTCGTGCGCGTGCTCGACGCCGGGGCCGACAAGCCGCTCTCGTTCCTCAACGATGCGCCCGAAGAGAACCCGGCACTCGGGCTCCGGGGCATCCGCGCGCTGCGGCACTCCGAGGTGATCCTGCGAGAGCAGCTCACCGCGCTCGCCGCGGCCGACGCCGCCACCGACGCTGAGCTCTGGGTCATGGCGCCGATGATCGCGACCGTCGACGAGACGCGCTACTTCACGGCGCTCGCGAAGGAGCTCGGCATCCGCGTCGCCGGCGTCATGGTCGAGACACCGTCGGCGGCGCTCGTCGCCGACCACGTGCTCGCCGCCTGCGACTTCGCCTCGATCGGCACGAACGACCTCACCCAGTACACGATGGCCGCCGACCGGCTGCTCGGCACCGTCGCGAAGCTGCAGGACCCCTGGCACCCCGCCGTGCTGCGCCTCATCGCAGACGTGGGCCGCGCCGGGAAAGAACTCGGCAAGCCCGTCGGCATCTGCGGCGAGGCCGCCGCCGATCCGCTGCTCGCCGTCGTGCTCGTGGGCCTCGGCGCCACGAGCCTGTCGATGTCGCCATCGGCACTCGCAGATGTCCGCGCCTCCCTCGCGCGGTACAGCCCCGACGACGCGAAGTCGCTCGCCGGGGCAGCCCTGGCCGCTGAGGGAGCGGCCGAAGCCCGAGCGGCGGCCCTGGCCGTCGCAACCGAGATCACCACGGCGCGCGAAGCCGCGTCGTGATCACCAGAGAGGCATTGCCATGACATCGACATCGACGTCGAGTGACGCGAAGCGGCCGGGGGGAGCTCGCGTCGCGGTCCAGAAGTTCGGAACCTTCCTGAGCGGGATGATCATGCCGAACATCGCGGCGTTCATCGCGTGGGGGTTCATCACCGCCCTGTTCATCGAGGCAGGTCCGTTCCCCGTTCCCGTTCTCGGCGGGTTCCCGAGCCCCGACGGCACCGAGAACGTCGGGCTCGTCGGCCCGATGATCACCTACCTGCTGCCACTGCTCATCGCGAACCAGGGTGGTCGCATGGTGTACGACACGCGAGGTGGTGTCGTCGGGACGATTGCGACCGTGGGCGTGATCGTCGGTGCGGGCATCCCGATGTTCATCGGCGCGATGATCATGGGGCCGCTCGCGGCCTGGGTCATGAAGCGAATCGACCGGCTGTGGGAGGGCAAGATCAAGGCGGGCTTCGAGATGCTCGTCAACAACTTCTCGGCCGGCATCGTCGGTATGCTGCTGGCACTCGTCGGGTTCTTCGCGTTCGCGCCGGCCGTCGAGTTCATCAGCAACGGCCTCGAGACGGCGGTCAACTGGCTGGTTCTGGCGGGCCTCCTGCCGCTCGTCTCGATCCTCGTCGAGCCGGGCAAGGTGCTCTTCCTCAACAACGCGATCAACCACGGCGTCTTCACTCCGCTGGGCATCCAGCAGTCGGAGGAGACCGGCAAGTCGATCCTGTTCCTCATCGAGGCGAACCCCGGTCCCGGCCTCGGCATTCTGCTCGCGTTCACCTTCTTCGGCGTTGGAATGGCGCGAGCGAGTGCGCCCGGAGCGATCATCATCCAGTTCTTCGGCGGCATCCACGAGATCTACTTCCCGTATGTGCTCATGAAGCCGATGCTGATCATCGCCGCGATCGCGGGTGGAATGACGGGGGTCGCCACGAACGTCATCTTCGCGAGCGGACTGCGCGCCCCGGCTGCGCCGGGCAGCATCTTCGCGGTGCTCATCCAGACCGCCTCCGACAGCTACGTCGGCGTCATCCTCTCGGTGGTACTGGCCGCGACCGTGTCGTTCGTGATCTCCGCGATCATCCTGCGGGCGAGCCGCAAGCGCGACCTCGCCAAGGAGGGCGCCGGCGACCTCTCGGCGGCGATCGCCCAGACCGAGGCGAACAAGGGCAAAGAGAGCGGAGTGCTGCACAACCTGCAGGCCGAGGGTGTCGCCGCGGGCGGCGGGCTCATCGCGGAGGGCGAGCAGGAGGCCTTCGAGCACAAGCCGATCCACACGATCATCTTCGCGTGCGACGCGGGCATGGGCTCGAGCGCGATGGGCGCCACGGTGCTGCGCAACAAGATCAAGAAGGCCGGCATCGACAGCGTGACGGTGACGAACAAGGCGATCGCCAACCTCACCGACGACGTCGACCTCGTCATCACCCACCAGGACCTCACGGATCGCGCCAAGCTGCAGTCGCCGAGCGCGCTGCACGTGTCGGTCGAGAACTTCATGAACTCGCCGAAGTACGACGAGATCGTGAACCTGCTCGAAAGCGAGGGCGTGCGCTGATCGATCGCGCCGCGCACGGCGCGGCAACCCGGCACCGCGGCAGTCTCCGATCCGGAGGCCGCCGCGGCGCCGGCCGTTCCAGTCGAAGGAGAAGGGGAAACCGATGACCGAAGAGATCCTGCCCGCTGCCAATGTGCGGCTCACCGCCCGCGTGGGCGGGCGTGACGACGCGATCCGCGAGGCGGGCGCGATCCTCGTCGAAGCCGGCGCGGTCGACCCCGCCTACATCGACTCGATGCTCGAGCGCGAGCAGTCGGTGTCGACCTACATGGGCAACCTGCTCGCGATCCCGCATGGCACCAACGAGGCGAAAGACACGATCCGACGGTCGGCGCTCTCGGTCATCCGGTACGACGAGCCGGTCGACTGGGGCGGTGATCAGGCTCGCTTCGTGGTCGGCATCGCCGGCATCGAGAACGAGCACCTCGACATCCTCTCGAAGATCGCGATCATCTTCTCGGACGACGACGAAGTGGCGCGGCTCGTCGCCGCCACCTCGGCCGAGCAGTTGCACGCACTGCTCTCAGAGGTCAACGAGCCATGAAGGCCGTGCATTTCGGCGCTGGCAACATCGGGCGCGGGTTCGTCGGGCTCCTCCTGCACGACGCCGGGTACGAGGTCGTCTTCGCCGACGTCAACGGCGCGCTGATCGACGAGCTCGCGGCATCCGATCGCTACACGGTGCACGAGGTGGGCGTGGGCGCACGCGATCGCGTCGTCGACGGCTGCCGCGCCGTGAACAGTGCGACGGATGCCGCGGGCCTCGCCCGCGAGCTCGCCGACGCCGACGTCGTGACCACGGCAGTGGGCCCGAACGTCCTGAAGTTCATTGCTCCGCACGTGGTCGAGGCGCTGCGCGCCCGTGGCGCCGACGCCCCGCCGCTCGCCGTCATGGCGTGCGAGAACGCGATCAACGCCACCGACCTGCTGCGCGACGAGATGGCCGCGCTCTCGGGTGCCGACGAGTGGCCCCGGCTCGCAGCGCGCGCGGTGTTCGCCAACACCGCGGTCGACCGCATCGTGCCCGCCCAGGCGGCCGACGCCGGGCTCGACGTCACCGTGGAGACGTTCTTCGAGTGGGCGATCGAGCGATCGCCGTTCGGCGACACGCCCCCGGTGATCGCCGACGCGCACTTCGTCGACGACCTCGCGCCGTACATCGAGCGCAAGCTGTTCACCGTCAACACGGGGCACGCCGCCACCGCCTACTTCGGATTCCTCGCGGGGCATACGCGCATCAGCGACGCGCTCGCCGACCCCGTCGTCGAGGGCGCCGTCGAACGCGCGCTCGGCGAGACGTCGGCGCTCATCATCGCCAAGCACGCGTTCACCGAAGCCGAGCAGACGGCGTACCGGTTCACGATCCTCGAGCGCTTCCGCAACCCCGACCTGCCCGACACCGTCGAGCGGGTCGGGCGCCAGCCGCGGCGCAAGCTCGGCCGAAACGAGCGGTTCATCGGCCCGGCCGCCGAGCTGGCCGAGCGCGGACGCCCAGTCGACGGGTTGCTCGCGGCGATCACGGCGGCGCTGCGGTTCGATGTGCCGGCCGACCCCGAGAGCGTCGAATTGGGCCACGCGCTCCGCACCCGCGGCCCGGTGCAGATCGTGCACGAGGTGATGGGCATCGCTCCAGGACATCCGCTCGAAGACGGCCTCGTCGAAGCCGTGGCCGCTGCGGCGTCGGCCCGTTAGCGCTGCGATCGGTCGACCGCGGGCCCGCCCCGGGCGCGATCGGGCTCGACTGGCGAAATCGCCTGGAATCACCTAGAGTTGACCCTTGGTGTTCTGCACGCCCGCTTCGGCATGCCTCATGACCTGGTCAGCACGACTCGGTCAGACGGCGTCGACCTGACGGCGATCGCATGCGGCATCATCGCACGACCAGCATCCCAAACTCCAAGCGATAGTGAGGCTATGGCCAAGAAAGACGGCGTCATCGAGATCGAAGGCTCGGTCATCGAGGCACTCCCGAACGCGATGTTCCGGGTAGAGCTCACGAACGGGCACAAGGTTCTCGCGCACATCTCAGGAAAGATGCGCCAGCACTACATCCGCATCCTCCCTGAAGACCGCGTGATCGTCGAGCTGAGCCCGTACGACCTGACGCGCGGGCGCATCGTCTACCGCTACAAGTAACGGCTGCCGGAAAGTAACGGCCCGCGGCACCCCGCGGGTACGAAGACAGCGAATTCCAAGGAAACACCATGAAGGTCAACCCCTCCGTCAAGCGCATCTGCGACAAGTGCAAGGTCATCCGCCGCCACGGCAACGTGATGGTCATCTGCGAGAACCCGCGCCACAAGCAGCGCCAAGGCTGAGCCGAAGGTTGAGGCCGCGAAGCGGGCTCAACCGGAGGCTCGAGGTCGAGTAGGCGCGCCAGCGCCGTATCGAGACCTCGACGGCGAGGAAGCTTCCACCACGAGGCATCCGCTCATCACAACTGAACACCGCATCGGCAATGCCAGATCCCGCTCACGCGGGTGACACCTCGGGTCGGAGGCCCGGGCACCGGCATTGCTCCACACCTCCACTTCGAAACAGGAGAAGCCACACATGGCACGTCTGGCAGGAGTCGACATCCCGCGCGAGAAGCGCGTGGAGATCGCACTGACTTACATCTACGGCGTCGGCCGCACGCGAGCGCTCACCACGCTCAGCGAGACCGGCATCGACGGCAACATCCGCGTCAAGGACCTCAGCGACGACCAGCTCGTCGCCCTGCGCGACTACATCGAGGCCAACTTCAAGGTCGAGGGTGACCTCCGCCGCGAGGTTGCCGCCGACATCCGCCGCAAGGTCGAGATCGGATCGTACGAGGGCCTGCGCCACCGCCGCGGCCTCCCGGTCCGCGGCCAGCGCACCAAGACCAACGCTCGTACCCGCAAGGGCCCGAAGCGCACCGTCGCCGGCAAGAAGAAGCCCGGCCGCAAGTAACCGCTCGTCGCCAGATCTAGGAGATTTCACACATGGCAGCACCCAAGGCGGCTACTCGCAAGCCGCGCAAGAAGGAAAAGAAGAACATCGCAGTGGGCCAGGCCCACATCAAGTCGACGTTCAACAACACGATCGTCTCGATCACCGACACCACCGGTGCCGTGATCAGCTGGGCCTCCTCGGGTGGCGTCGGCTTCAAGGGCTCGCGCAAGTCGACCCCGTTCGCCGCACAGCTCGCCGCAGAGTCGGCCGCCCGCCAGGCGCAGGAGCACGGCATGAAGAAGGTCGACGTCTTCGTCAAGGGCCCCGGCTCGGGCCGCGAGACCGCGATCCGCTCGCTCCAGGCCGCAGGCCTCGAGGTCGGCAGCATCAACGACGTGACGCCCCAGGCGCACAACGGCTGCCGCCCCCCGAAGCGCCGCCGCGTCTGACACTCCAACGTCGGTCGAGTAGGGCGCCCGCGCCCGTATCGAGGCCTCCCGCGGCATCCGCGGTCTCGATACGGCCCTGACGGGCCTACTCGACCGGCGACACGTTCTCACACAACTCAAGATCCTCGACCTCGCAGGTGTCATATAGCGGACACCCTGCCGAAAGGAATCAACAGTGCTGATCGCACAGCGCCCGACGCTCACCGAAGAGAACATCTCGGAGTTCCGCTCGCGTTTCGTGATCGAGCCCCTCGAGCCGGGCTTCGGTTACACCCTGGGCAACTCGCTCCGTCGCACCCTCCTCTCCTCGATCCCCGGCGCGGCCGTGACGAGCATCCGCATCGACGGCGTGCTCCACGAGTTCTCGACGGTTCCCGGGGTGAAAGAGGACGTCACCGAGATCATCCTCAACATCAAGAACCTCGTCGTCTCGAGCGAGCACGACGAGCCCATCACCGCCTACCTGCGCAAGCAGGGCGCCGGTGAGGTCACCGCCGCCGACATCTCGGCCCCTGCCGGCGTCGAGGTGCACAACCCCGAGCTCGTCATCGCGACGCTCAACGACTCGGCGAAGTTCGAGCTCGAGCTCACAATCGAGCGCGGCCGCGGCTACGTCTCGGCAAGCCAGAACCGCAACGAGTACTCCGAGGCCGGCCAGATCCCGGTCGACTCGATCTACTCGCCGGTGCTCAAGGTCACCTACCGCGTCGAGGCCACCCGTGCCGGCGAGCGCACCGACTTCGACCGCCTCGTGGTCGACGTCGAGTCGAAGCCGGCCATCACGCCCCGTGACGCGATCGCCTCGGCAGGTCGCACCCTCACCGAGCTGTTCGGCCTCGCACGCGAGCTGAACACCGCGGCCGAGGGCATCGAGATCGGCCCCGCGCCGGTCGACGCCGTGCTCTCGAGCGAGCTCTCGATCCCGATCGAAGACCTCGACCTCTCGGTGCGCAGCTACAACTGCCTCAAGCGCGAGGGCATCAACACGGTGTCCGAGCTCGTCGCCCTGAGCGAATCGCAGCTCATGAACATCCGCAACTTCGGCCAGAAGTCGGTCGACGAGGTCAAGGACAAGCTCACCGAGATGGGCCTGTCGCTGAAGGACTCGGTTCCCGGCTTCGACGGCGCCCACTTCTACACGGGCTTCGACGACGAGAACTAGGCCCCGGCCTGCCCGACCCCTCACTACCTGGAGATAACGAACCATGCCGAAGCCCACCAAGGGCCCCCGCCTCGGAGGCGGACCCGCGCACGAGCGCCTGCTGCTCGCGAACCTCGCGGCTGCGCTCTTCACGCACAAGAGCATCACCACCACCGAGACGAAGGCCAAGCGCCTGCGTCCGCTCGCCGAGCGCCTCGTCACCTTCGCGAAGCGCGGCGACCTGCACGCCCGCCGTCGCGTGCTCGCCGTCATCGGCGACAAGGCGGTCGTACACGAGCTCTTCGCCGTGATCGCCCCGCAGGTCGCCGACCGTGAGGGCGGCTACACCCGCATCACGAAGATCGGCAACCGCAAGGGCGACAACGCGCCCATGGCGGTCATCGAGCTCGTGCTCGAGCCCGTCGTGAAGAAGCAGCGCGCCGCCAAGCCGGCCGCTGCCGAGGTGCCCGTCGCCGACGAGCCCGAGGTCGTCGAGGAGGCCGCAGAGGCCCCCGCCGCCGACGAGGCTGCTGCTGAGGAGACCGCCGAGGCTGCTGCCGAAGAGGCCCCCGCCGACGCCGAGGCTGCAGTCGAGGAGCCCGCCGAGGCGAAGTAGCCACGAGTTCAGCTCGCGAGGGCCCGGATGCTGCGGCATCCGGGCCCTTCGTCGTCGATGCGATCATGCGGTTCGCGCCCGAGCGAACCGATGCCGTCGGAGTGATCGAATGAATTCGCTCGAACGCCACTCACTCCAGCGTCATAGGCGCGAGCGGGGTCGTGATTCTCCTCACCGTAGGCTGGACGCATGCCCGCGAATATGCCCGACGACGCAGATGCCGCGGCATCCGTCGTTCGCATCAGGTTCGGCATCGCCTACGACGGCACCGACTTCAAGGGGTGGAGCCGCCAGCCCGGCCTGCGCACCGTGCAGGGCGTGCTCGAGGACGCGCTCGCCACCCTGTTCCGTCGCACGGGCACCTCGCCCCGCATCACCGTCGCCGGCCGCACCGATGCGGGCGTGCACGCGCTCGGCCAGGTCGCCCATGCCGATGTCGATGAATCCGCCCTCGCTGCCGTCGCGCGCCCGCGCCGCGGGAGCGAGGCCGACGCGACGCCCGAGGCCGCCCTCGCACGACGCCTCACCGGCATCATCGGCGCCGATGCCGACGTCGTCATCACCCACGCCGAACGCGCGCCCGCCGGGTTCGACGCGCGGTTCTCCGCCGTGTGGCGCCGCTACGAGTACCGCGTGGCCGACGCGGCGGCCCTTCGCGATCCGCTCGAGCGCCGACGCACCGTCGCCCACCCGCGAACGCTCGACGTCACGGCGATGGATGCCGCTGCCAGGTCGCTGCTCGGACTGCACGACTTCGCCGCATTCTGCCGCCCGCGCGAGGGCGCGACGACGATCCGCACGCTGCAGTCGTTCGAGTGGCGACGCGCCGCCGACGGCGTGCTGGTGGCGTCGCTGCAGGCCGACGCGTTCTGCCACTCGATGGTTCGCGCGTTGGTCGGGGCGTGCGTGGCGGTGGGGGAGGGCCGGCTCGCGGCATCCGACCCGCAGGTGCTGCTCGAGGCGGCCGAGCGAACCAGCGCATTCAAGGTGATGCCCGCGAAGGGCCTGGTGCTCACCGAGGTCGGCTACCCCGACGACCACGAGCTCGAGGCGCGCGCCGGCCAGACGCGAGCGCGGCGCGAATTGCACGTCGACGGCCTCATCGGCTAAGCTTGCCCTTTGGTGCCGTTCTCTGCAGCGGCGCCCGAAGTTGAGCCCTCCACCAGGGCGTTCGCCGGCATCGCCGTCGAACTCCCCCCGGAGTGGGATTCACGAACCCCTCACTCGATCAGAAAGCAGCACTTCCGTGACGCGCACCTATACCCCGAAGTCGAACGAGATCCAGCGCGACTGGGTCGTCATCGACGCGACCGACATCGTGCTCGGTCGTCTCGCGAGCCACTCCGCAGCCCTGCTGCGCGGCAAGCACAAGGCGATCTTCGCCAACCACGTCGACACCGGTGACTTCGTCATCATCGTCAACGCCGAGAAGGTGGCCCTCACCGGTCAGAAGCTCGAGCAGAAGAAGGCCTACCGCCACTCGGGCTACCCGGGCGGGCTCAAGGCCGTCGGCTACGCAGAGCTTCTCGAGCGCAACCCCGTCCGCGCCGTCGAGAAGGCGATCCGCGGCATGCTCCCGAAGAACTCGCTCGGCCGGGCCCAGCTGAAGAAGCTCAAGGTCTACGCCGGCCCTGAGCACCCGCACGCGGCTCAGCAGCCCAAGCCGTACACCCTCACCCAGGTCGCCCAGTAACTCGGCACCCTCGACGTTCTCGAAATAAGGATTCACACCAAAATGGCGAAGATCGCAGACCAGATCGAAGCGGCTCCCGAGAGCTACACGACCGAGAGCACCCCCGCAGAGGCTCCGGCAACCCCCCGTCCCGTGCTCAACGTCTCGGGTGCGGCCGTCGGCCGCCGCAAGCAGGCCATCGCCCGCGTGCGCGTCGTCCCGGGTGCCGGCGGCATCACGGTGAACGGCCGTGAGTTCGCGCAGTACTTCCCCAACAAGCTGCACCAGCAGCTCATCACCGACCCGTTCACCGTGCTCGAGCTCACCGGCTCGTACGACGTGATCGCGCGCATCACCGGTGGCGGCCCCTCGGGCCAGGCCGGCGCCCTGCGTCTCGCGATCGCGCGTGCGCTCAACGAGATCGACCGCGAGAACAACCGTCCGACGCTCAAGAAGTCGGGCTTCCTCACGCGTGACGCCCGCGTCATCGAGCGCAAGAAGGCCGGTCTCAAGAAGGCGCGCAAGGCTCCGCAGTTCTCGAAGCGCTGATCCGCGCTTCCGGGCTCCCCTCTATGCCTCGGCTTTTCGGCACCGACGGTGTCCGGGGCCTGGCCAACCGTGACCTCACGGCTGACCTGGCCCTGGGCCTGTCCCAGGCGGCTGCTGCCGTCCTCACCCAAGGGCGCCACGCCGACGAACTCCGCGCTGCGGGTCGCCGGCCCGTGGCGGTCGTCGCACGCGACCCGCGCGTCAGCGGCGAGTTCCTCACCGCGGCGGTCTCGGCCGGCCTCGCGAGCTCCGGCGTCGACGTGCTCGATGCCGGGGTCATCCCGACCCCCGCGACGGCGTACCTCATCGACTCGATCAAGGCCGACTTCGGCGTGATGATCTCGGCGTCGCACAACCCTGCGCCCGACAACGGCATCAAGTTCTTCTCGTTCGGCGGCACCAAGCTGCCCGACGTCGTCGAAGACCGCATCGAGTCGTACCTCGGCAAGCAGAAGCTCGCGCCCATCGGCGACGGCGTCGGCCGCATCCAGCGGTTCGCCGACGCCGAAGACCGCTACGTCGTGCACCTGCTCGGCACGCTGCCGCATCGCCTCGACGGCATCAAGGTCGTCCTCGACTGCGCCCACGGCGCGGCGGCAGGCGTCTCGCCCGAGACGTTCAAAGACGCGGGTGCCGAGGTCGTCGTCATTGGCGCCGACCCCGACGGCATCAACATCAACGACGGCGTCGGCTCGACGCACCTCGACAAGCTGCAGGCCGCCGTGCTCGAGCACGGCGCCGACGTGGGCATCGCCCACGATGGCGACGCCGACCGGTGCCTCGCGGTCGACGCCGATGGCAACATCGTCGACGGCGACCGCATCATGGCGATCCTCGCGCTCTCGATGAAAGAGCGCGGCAAGCTCACCGACGACACGCTCGTCGTCACCGTCATGTCGAACCTGGGGCTCAAGCGCGCGATGGCCGAACACGGCATCCGCGTCATCGAGACCAAGGTCGGCGACCGGTACGTGCTCGAGGCGCTCGCCGCCGGCAAGCTCGCTCTCGGCGGAGAGCAGTCGGGTCACGTCATCATGTCCGAGTACGCGACGACCGGCGACGGCGTGCTCACGGGCCTGCACCTCGTGGCCGAGATGGCGCGCACGGGCAAGACCCTCGCCGAGCTCGCCTCGGTCATGACGGTCTACCCGCAGGTGCTCGTCAACGTGCGCGGGGTCGACCACCACTCGTTGCATGCCGACGCTGAGATCGCTTCGGCCGTAGCTGCTGCCGAGGCCGAACTCGGCGACTCCGGCCGGGTGCTGCTGCGACCGTCGGGCACCGAGCCGATGGTGCGGGTCATGGTCGAGGCATCCGAGCAAGAGACGGCAGAGCGCCACGCGTCCACGCTCGCCGACGTCGTGCGCGTGCGTCTCACCGTCTGAGCGCGAACGTTCACGGTCGAGCGGATGTCCCTCACGGGGCATCCGCTCGTCGTTTCAGAGCCTCGCGCGGGGTCTCGATACGCGCTTCGCGCTACTCGACCGACGGTTCGATACGCGCTTCGCGCTACTCGACCGACGGTTCGATACGCGCTTCGCGCTACTCGACCGACGGTTCGATACGCGCTTCGCGCTACTCGACCGACGGTTGGGGTCAGAGCTTTCGCAGCAGCACGCTCGACACGGCGTGATCGGGGCCCTTGCGCAGCACCAGTGAGGCGCGCGAGCGCGTCGGCCGGATGTTCTGCAGCAGGTTCGGCTCGTTGATGGTCTGCCAGATCTCGCGGGCGCGCTGGCGCGCCTCGGTCTCGGAAAGGCTCGCATAGCGGTGGAAGTACGAGCGCGGGTTCGCGAATGCGCCGCGCTGCAGCTTGAGGAATCGCTCTTCATACCAGCGGGCGATGTCGCTCGTGCGGGCGTCGACGTAGATCGTGAAGTCGAACAGGTCGCTCACCGCGAGCCGGTGGCCAGGGCCCGGCGGCTGCAGCACGTTGAGTCCCTCGACGATGAGCACGTCGGGCCTGCGCACGGTGATGTGGGCGTCCTTCACGATGTCGTAGGCGAGGTGCGAGTAGAACGGCGACCGCACCTCTGCGGCACCGGCCTTGACCTCGCTGACGAAACGCAGCAGGGCGCGCCGGTCGTACGACTCGGGGAATCCCTTGCGCGCCATGAGCCCGCGCCGCTCGAGTTCGGCGTTCGGGAACAGGAACCCGTCGGTCGTGATGAGCTCGACGTGCGGGGTGTGCTCCCACCGGGCGAGCAGCTCGCGCAGGAGGCGCGCGATGGTGGACTTGCCGACCGCGACCGAGCCGGCCACGCCGATGACGAACGGGGTGGACTCGAACCGCTCGCGCAGGAACTCGCTCGTGACCTTGTGCAGCGACTTCGTGCCGCCGACGTAGAGGTTCAGCAGCCGGCTGAGCGGCAGGTACACCTCGGCGACCTCGCGTGGGTCGAGGGGCTCGCCGAGGCCGCGCAATTGCACGATCTCGGTCTCGCGGAGGGGCGACGACATCGACGGCGCGAGCGCGGCCCAGTCGGCCCGACCGAGCTCGACGAAGGGAGAGAGGTGCGCCGTCTGCGACGACGGGCTCTGCGGGTCGGGCACCGTTCCACTGTAGTGCGGCGGTCGGCGCCCCCAGCGAGGCGGGCGGGGCGAGTGCACAGTCTCGCGCCACTACAATTGGCCGCTATGTGTGGAATCGTCGGATATGTCGGAGAGCGCAACAGCCTCGACGTGCTCATGGGCGGCCTGCGCCGCCTCGAATACCGTGGCTACGACTCGGCGGGAGTGGCCGTCGTCGACGACGACGGTGCGATCGAGACGGCCAAGCGCGCCGGCAAGCTGCAGGTGCTCGCCGATGAGCTCGAGGCGAACCCGCTGCACCGCGGCGGCACCGGCATCGGCCACACGCGCTGGGCGACGCACGGCGGCCCCACCGACCGCAACGCGCACCCCCACCTCGGCGACGAGGGCCGCCTCGCGCTCATCCACAACGGCATCATCGAGAACTTCGCCGACCTGAAGAACGAACTGCTGGCCGAGGGCCTCACGTTCGAGTCCGAGACCGACACCGAGGTCGCCGCCGTGCTGCTCGGCAAGGAGTATCGGGCCACGGGCGACCTGCGCCAGGCCTTCCGCAACACCGTCTCGCGCCTCGACGGTGCGTTCACCCTGCTCGCGGTGCATCGCGACGAGCCCGGGGTCGTCGTCGGCGCCCGCCGAAACTCGCCGCTCGTCATCGGGCTCGGCGAGGGCGAGAACTTCCTCGGCTCCGATGTCGCCGCCTTCGTCGAGTTCACCAAGCGCGCCGTCGCGATCGGTCAGGACCAGATCGTCGAGATCACGGCCGGCGCGGTCGCCGTCACCGATTTCGCGGGCGAGCCCGTCGAGGTCGAACCGTTCGAGATCGAGTGGGATGCCTCTGCCGCCGAGAAGGGCGGATGGTCGTCGTTCATGCGCAAAGAGGTGTCGGAGCAGCCCGATGCGGTCGCCAACACCCTGCGGGGTCGTGTCGTCGACGGCCAGGTCGTCATCCCCGAGCTCGCGTCGTTCGGCGACGATGAGCTGCGGGCCATCCGTCGCATCACGGTCATCGCGTGCGGCACCGCCGCGTACGCCGGCATGGTCGCGAAGTACGCCATCGAGCAGTGGTCGCGAGTTCCCGTCGAGGTCGAGCTCAGCCACGAGTTCCGCTATCGCGAGCCGGTGCTCGACGAGCACACGCTCGTCGTGTCGATCAGCCAGTCAGGCGAGACCATGGACACGCTCATGGCAGTGAAGTACGCCCGCGAGAACGGCGCGCGCACGATCTCGGTCTGCAACACGCAGGGCGCGACCATTCCGCGCGAGTCCGACGCGGTCGTCTACACGCACGCCGGCCCCGAGGTCGCGGTCGCGTCGACGAAGGCGTTCGTCGCGCAGATCGCGGCGCTCTACCTGTTCGGGCTGCACCTGGCTCGCGTGCGCGGCACCCTGTCGGCCGACGAGCTCGCGACGCAGCTCGGCGAGCTGGCGGCGGTGCCCGAGAAGTTGCAGGCCGTGCTCGGCGAGGCCGAGAAGGTCGAGCAGCTCGCCCACTGGATGGCCGACACCCGATCGGTGCTCTTCCTCGGCCGGCATGTCGGCTTCCCGATCGCCATGGAGGGTGCGCTCAAGCTCAAGGAGCTTGCGTACATCCACGCCGAGGGCTTCGCCGCCGGCGAGCTGAAGCACGGCCCCATCGCGCTCATCGAGCCGGGCCAGCCGGTCTTCGTCGTGGTGCCGAGCCCGCGCGGCTCGGCCAACCTGCACCCGAAGGTCGTGTCGAACATCCAAGAGATCCGGGCGCGCGGCGCACGGGTCATCGCGATCGCCGAGGCCGGCGACGCGGCGGTGCTGCCGTTCGCCGACGAGGTGCTGCGCATCCCGCTCGCGGCCCCGCTGTTCGAACCGCTGCTGGCCGTGGTGCCGCTGCAGATCTTCGCGATGGAGCTCGCGCAGGCCAAGGGACTCGACGTCGACCAGCCGCGCAACCTGGCGAAGTCCGTCACGGTCGAGTGATGCAGGGCACGGGCGCGGCGTGATCGCCGGCATCGGCATCGACGTGGTCGACATCCGGCGCTTCGAGCGCTCGGTGGCTCGCACGCCTGCCCTGATCGAGCGGTTGTTCGCCCAGAGCGAACGGGGTCGCCCGGCGCGTTCGCTCGCTGCCCGTTTCGCCGCGAAAGAGGCGCTCATCAAGGCGCTCGGCGGCCACGCAGTGATCCGCTGGCACGAGATGACCATCGTGCAAGACGCCGAGGGCAACCCCGACTTCGAGCTGTCCGGCGGGCTCGCCGCCCACGTGCGCGAGCTCGGCATCGACCGGGTGCACCTGTCGATGAGCCACGACGCCGGCATCGCGAGCGCGTTCGTCATCCTCGAATCCGTCGGGGACGCGGCGCGATGACCGGCGGCCACGCCGGCGACGCGCCCTTCCGCGAGGCCGTCGTCGACCTCGACGCCATCGCCCGCAACGCGCGCACCATCGCCGAACGCGTGGCGCCCGCCGAGGTCATGGCGGTCGTCAAGGCCAACGCCTACGGGCACGGAGCGGCCGAGGCCGCGCGGGCGGCACTCGCCGGCGGTGCGACGCGGCTCGGCGTCGCCGACCTCGGCGAGGCGTTCGAACTGCGTGCTGCCGGCATCGACGCACCCATCCTCGCGTGGCTGCACGACCCCGACGCCGACTTCACGACCGCGGTCGGAGCCGGCGTGGAGATCGGCGTCTCGAGCCTCGACCAGCTCGAACGTGCGGCCGCCGCTGCCGGGCTCGCCGCGTCGGGCGGGCCCGCCGCCGTGCACCTGAAGATCGACACCGGGCTCAGCCGCAACGGCGTGCCCGAGGCCGACTGGCCGGCGGTCGTCGCGCGCGCGGTCGAGCTCGAGCACGCCGGGCGGGTGGCGGTCGCCGGCATCTTCAGTCACTTCGCGAACACGTCGCGCGACGTCGACGCCGCCCAGCGCGAGGCGTTCGAGCGGGCACTCGAACACGCGACGACGGCCGGCCTGAAACCGACCGTGCGCCATCTCGCCTCGTCCGAGCAGGCGATCCGCGACCCGGGCGCCCGATACGACGTGGTGCGCATCGGCATCGGCCTCTATGGGCTCACCCCCTTCGGCGACGGCACCACGTGCACCGACCTCGGGCTGACCCCCGCGATGACCCTGCGTGCGCGGGTCGCCGCGGTGCGCCGCGTCGAGGCTGGGGCGGGCGCGTCATACGGTCACCTCTGGCACGCCGACTCCGCGACGACCCTGGCGCTCGTGCCGCTGGGCTACGCCGACGGCATTCCGCGCCACGCCACCGGCGGCGGCGCTGAGGTGCTGCTCGCGGGAGCCCGGCGCCCGGTCGTCGGACGGGTCGCGATGGACCAGTTCATCGTCGACGCCGGCGACGCACCCGTTGCGGTCGGTGACGAGGTCGTCGTGTTCGGCGACCCGGCGAGCGGCGCCCCGACCGCCGACGAGTGGGCCGAGGCCTCTGGCACGATCGGCTACGAGATCGTCACGCGCATCGGCCCGCGGGTGCCGCGCCGTTACGTCGGCGGCGCCCGATGAGATTCGAGGTCGTCGACACCGAGGCCATGGAGGCGTTCGGTCGCGAGCTCGGCAGGCAGTTGCGTGCCGGCGACCTCGTCGTGCTCACGGGTGCGCTCGGCGCCGGCAAGACCACCCTGACGCGCGGCATCGGCACCGGGCTCGGCGTGCGTGGCCCGGTGCAGAGCCCCACGTTCGTGTTGGCCCGAACCCACCCGAGCCTCGCGGGCGGCGCCCCGCTCGTGCACGTCGACGCCTATCGGCTCGGCGATGCCGCCCTCATCGAAGACCTCGACCTCGATTTCGACCATTCGGTGGTCGTCGTCGAGTGGGGAGCAGGCCTCGTCGACGACGCGAGCGACTCCCGCCTCGAGATCGTCATCGAGCGCCCCACGGGCGCGAGCCTCGCGACAGACACGCTCGGCGACGACGACCTCGACGCCGACGAGCCGCGAACGATCACGGTGCGCGGAATCGGGCCGCGCTGGTCGGGCGGCCCGTACGCCGCGTCGGCGTAGGCTTGCTGTCATGCTCCTCGCGATCGACACCTCGACGGGCACGAGTGTCGCCGTGGTCGACCGCGACGGCGCTACCGGTGCCGTGAGTTGTCTCGCCGAGAGCGGCACCGACGACACCATGCGCCACGCCGAGGTGATCGGCGGCTTCATCCGCGACGTGATGATGGCTGCCGGCATCGGCCGCGACCGCCTCTCCGGCGTCGCCGCAGGAATGGGCCCCGGCCCATTCACGGGGCTGCGCGTCGGCATCGCGGCCGCACACGCGTTCGCGCTCGGCATCGGGCGGCCGTTCGTGCCAGTGGTCAGCCACGACGCGATCGCATTCAGTCGCTATCGCGCCGGCGACACCGGCCCGCTGCAGGTGGTCACCGACGCCCGTCGCCGCGAGTTCGCCGTCTCGGAGTACGACGGCCTCGACGCCGACGGGCTGCCCGTGCGCGTGCTCGGCCCCGAACTCGCGCCCCGCGACGAGGTGCCCGCGGCGCGGGGCATCCGATTCGACGCGACGGTCGTCTCGGCCGGCGCGATCGGCATGCTCGCCGAGCTCGCGTTCGCGGCCGGCCGGCTTCCGCTCGCCGATGACGCCCCGCTCTACCTGCGCGCACCCGACGTGACGCCCTCCCCCGGAAAGCGGGTGCTGCAGTGAGCGTGCTGATGCGCCGCGCGAAGCTCTCAGACCTCGATGCGATCATGCAGCTCGAGCGCGAGACCTTCACCGACGACGCCTGGCCCGAAGAGGCGATGCGGCGCGAGATCGAGAGCCCGCACGGCTACTACCTCGTCGCGGTCGACGAGCCGATCACGGCGGGTGATGCGGCGACCGATGCGCCCGGTCCGGCCCTGCTCGGATACGCGGGCCTGCTCGCGCCGTCGGGCAGCGAGCAGGGCGACATCCAGACCATCGCCGTCGCCCCCGCGAGTCGGGGGCTCGGCCTGGGGCGGGGCCTCATGCACGCGCTCATCACCGCGGCGCGGCGCCGGCACATCGCCGAACTCTTCCTCGAGGTGCGGGCCGACAACCCCATCGCGCGATCGCTGTACGACTCGCTCGGCTTCGAGCAGATCGGCGTGCGGCCGAGGTACTACCGGCGGGGCGTCGACGCCGTGCTGATGCGGCTGACCGTGAAGCCGGCCGTCGCGCGTCCCGCCGACGCACCCGCAGCGGGCAGTACGTCGCCCGAGGACGCCCGATGAACCGCACCGAACCGCTCATCCTCGGCATCGAGACCTCGTGCGATGAGACGGGCATCGGCATCGTGCGCGGCACGACGCTGCTCGCCAACACCATCGCCTCGTCCATGGACGAGCACGCGCGCTACGGCGGGGTCGTGCCCGAGGTCGCCGCGCGGGCGCACCTCGAGGCGCTCGGGCCGACGATCCGGGCGGCGCTCGCCGAGGCATCCGTCTCGCTCGACGACCTCGACGCCGTCGCCGTCACGAGTGGTCCCGGGCTCGCCGGCGCGCTCATGGTGGGCGTCGGCGCCGCGAAGGCGCTCGCGCTCTCGCTCGACGTGCCGATCTACGCCGTCAACCACCTCGTCGGCCACGTCGGCGCCGACCTGCTCGACACCGCCGACCCGCTCGAGACCCCGACGGTCGCACTGCTGGTCTCGGGCGGGCACACCTCGCTGCTGCTCGTGCGCGATCTCGTCAGCGACGTCGAGCTGCTCGGCGAGACCGTCGACGATGCGGCGGGCGAGGCGTTCGACAAGGTCGCGCGGCTGCTCGGCCTGCCCTACCCCGGCGGCCCCGAGATCGACCGGGCGGCGATCGGCGGCGATCCGAATGCGATCCGGTTCCCGCGTGGACTGACCCAGCCCAAAGACCAGGCGGCGCACCGCTACGACTTCAGCTTCTCGGGACTGAAGACGGCGGTCGCGCGATGGGTCGAGGGGCGCGAGGCCGCCGGCGAGCCGGTGCCGCTGGCCGACGTGGCCGCGAGTTTCCGTGAGGCGGTCGTCGATGTGCTCGTCACGAAGGCCGTCGCCGCGTGCACCGACCTCGGCGTGCCGCGCCTGCTGCTCGGCGGGGGCGTCATCGCGAACGCGCGGCTGCGCGAGGTCGCCGAGGCGCGAACGGATGCCGCGGGCATCGCCTTGCGCGTACCGCCCCTGTCGCTCTGTACCGACAACGGCGCGATGATCGCCGCGCTCGCGTCGCAACTGGTGATGGCCGGACATGCGCCGTCGGGCCTCGGGTTCGGCGCCGACTCCACGCTTCCCGTGACCGAGATCCGCGTCGCCTGACGTGGAGCGCGCCGGCATGGCGCGGTCCCTGTGCAGGGTGGGCGCCGCGCGATAGTGTGAAGGCGTATCACGAGGTGTCGCGGCATCGCCGCGCCCAGCGATCCGCCGTCCGGCGGCCTCGCCCACACAGCGCACCAAGGGGACCACAGTGACTGATCCGAATCTTCCCGAGCAGCCCGCAGGCGGAATCCCGCCCGTGCCGCCGGCTCCGCCGGCGAGCACGCCGCCCGCTCCGCCGGCCAGCACGCCGCCCGCTCCGCCGGCCAGCACGCCGCCGGTCGCTCCCGCCGCCCCCGCGTACAGCGCGCCCGCAGCGCCCGCCTACGGCGAGGCAGCACCCGGCTACGGCCAGCCCGCCGGTGCCCCCGCGAAGACCAACGTCCTCGCGATCGTCTCGCTCATCGCGTCGATCTCGGCGTTCGTCATCCTCCCGTTCATCGGATCCATCGCCGGTGTCATCTGCGGCCACATCGGGCTGAGCCAGATCAAGAAGACGGGTGAACAAGGCCGTGGCATGGCCGTCGCCGGGCTCATCATCGGCTACGTCGGCATCGTCCTCGCGATCATCGGCACGATCGTGTTCTTCGCCATCATCGCGACGATCGCCGCCAACCCGAACCTCTACGTCAACTGAGCGCGACGCTGAACTCGCACACGACCACCGAGAGCAGAGCCCGTTGATGAGCGATCCGAAGAACCCCGACCTGCCCGAGAACCCTGCCGAGGGCGACGTGCCCGAGGGCATCGACGTGCCCGAGCCAGCAGAGGCGACGGGCGCCGTCGATTCCGCGTCTGCAGCCGACGTGTCGGCCGCGGCGGAGTCCGCGTCGCTGCCCGACGTGCCGCCCGCGCCCGAGGTGCCGTCGGCGCCCGAGCCGCCGGCCGCACCCGAACCGCCCGCCCCGCCGGCTCCGCCCGCGGCTCCCGAGCCGCCGAGCTACGGTGCCGCGACACCTCCGCCTCCTGCTCCGCCGGCCTACGGGGCGCCTGCCGCTGCGGCGGCACCTGCATACGGCGCGCCCCTGGCTGGGGCGCAGACCGGCTACGGCACGCCCGGTTACGTCGCGCCCGCCTACGGCACGACGCCGAGCAAGCCCACTCCGGTGTACAGCCTCATCTCGCTCATCGCAGGAATCGTGGGCGTCGTCGGCTCGTTCGTCGTCTTCATCCCCTTCGTGGGCGGCTTCATGCAGTTGTTCATCCCGGGTGCCGCCGTCGTGCTCGGCTTCATCGGCAAGCGCAAAGAGCCCGCGGCCAAGGGCATGTGGCTCACCGGCCTCGTGCTCGGCTTCGTCGGGCTCGGCATCGCGCTGCTGTCGTTCATCCTGTGGGGCCTCCTGTTCGGCGCCAGCACCGTGGGCGCGTCCTCGTACTGACGACCCGAGCGCAACGCATGACCGACCGCGAGTCGAACTCACCCGACGACCTGGAGCCCGACCGGAGCGTCGAGGGGGGCGAGCCGGGAGCATCCCTGCCGCCCGTCGCCGACGCTCCGGCCGAGCCGACCCTGCGCGCGAATCCGGCCGTCCGCGAGTTCGACGTGCCGTTCGACACCGGGCAGCTCGAGAAGATCTCGACCGGTCAGCTGCTCGTCGTGCACCGCCCCGGCGGTGACCTGGTCGAGGCCGCCGAAGTGCAGACCCAACGACGCGCGTTCAGCTGGGTGGCCGCGGTCGCCGGCACGATCGGCGCGGTGGCCTCGCTCTTCGTCGGGTGGATGCTGCCGCTCTCGATCGCCGCGATCGTCTTCGGGGTGCTCGGCCTGCGTCGCGAGGCCGGTGGTCGCACACTGTCGTTCGTCGGCATCGGCACCGGTCTCACGGGGCTCGTGTTCTCGGCCGTGTGGATCGGCTACTACGCCATCGTGTTCGGCGCGCTGCCCAACTGAGGTCGGCCGGGCCCGAGCGCGAGGGCGGTGCCGCCGCTGCGGCGCTCGCCGCTACAGCCGCTCGACGAGCAGCGCGACATGTCGGCCCTGCTCGCGCGTGAGCACGAGCGTGGCGCGCTCGGCGCCGCGCAGCTTCAGCCGTGTGCGCAGTGCAGCCGGATCGACGTCGACGCCACGCTTCTTGATCTCGAGCGTGCCGATGCCGCGTGCCTGCAACGCCTGGCGAAGCTGGCGCTCTTCGGCCGGAAGCCGCTCGACGATGCGGAACCCGCGCGCGAACGGCGAGTCGAACGCCGTGTCGGCGGTCAGGTAGGCGATGCCGGCGCTCAGCATCCACGCCCCGTTGGCACGCGCGAGATCGCCGATGAGGCGGGCGCGGATGATCGCCCCGTCGGGCTCGTACAGGTAGTCGCCGAGCGGGCCGACCGGCGCGTCGTCGGAGTCGGCGGGCGCGGTGAGCTCGTTCGCGGAGTCGCCGCGGATGACGAGGGCGGCACGACCGATTCCGGGCCGTGCGACCGGGCCGAACCACACGCCGAGCTCGACGACGTCGCCGTCGACCGAGACCCACTGCGCCTCTGCGCCCGCCGGGATCACGTCGCGGTCGGTGCCGGGGCCGAGCTTCACGCCGACGGCCATTCGATCGGCCAGCCCGAACGCGAAGTCGAGACCGGGCGAGTATGCGGCGGCATCGGCGATTCTCGTGGTCGTGCCGCCCGTGGTCGTGCGCCGGGCCGGATCGAGCCAGGCGCCCCCGATGCCGCCGAGCGCGACCTGCTCGGCGCGTTGGTGCAGCACGCGCACCCGCGGGAACGGGGTGAGGTTGTACGCGGCGATCGCCGCGGTGACCTCGTCGGCCTCGGCTGCGGTGACCTCGAGGTCGATGGCCGCCATCGCAAGGGCGTCGCCGCCGATGCCGCAGCCGAGGTCGGCGACGTGCCCGACGCCCGCGCGCGCGAATCGCCCGGCGTGCAGGGCCGCGACCTGAAGGCGTGTCGCCTGCTCGAGCCCCGGCTCGGTGAACAGCATGCGCGACGCGAACGGACCGAACTTCGCCTGAGCACGGTGCCGCAGCTTCGCCTGGCTGAGCACCGTCGCGACGAGCCCGGGTGGGTGGCCCTGCTTGCGCAGTTCGGCGACGGTCTTGACGATGTCGGCCTTCGCGTCCCACTCGGGCAGGCCGTCGAGCAGCCGCAGCCCCTCGGGCGAGAGCAGCTCGACGAGCTCGGCGCGATCCACCCGGCCACGCTAGCACCCGGCCGGGCGGGAGTTCGTCTGGCGGTCCTCGAGCCGGCCGAAGGGCTGGCACTCACGTTGCACGAGTGCCAAATCGCGAATAGACTCGCCTTAGCACTCTCACCGTGAGGCTGCTAAACCAAGTCTTCGTCAAGACAGTTCCTTCATTGAGAAAAGGGGTCAACCGTGTCGGTTTCCATCAAGCCGCTCGAGGATCGCATCGTCATCAAGCAGGTCGAGGCCGAGCAGACCACCGCTTCCGGTCTGGTCATCCCCGACACTGCGAAAGAGAAGCCCCAAGAGGGCGAGGTTGTTGCCGTGGGCCCCGGCCGCATCGACGACAACGGCAACCGCGTTCCGCTCGACGTCGCTGTCGGCGACAAGGTGATCTACTCGAAGTACGGCGGCACCGAGGTCAAGTTCGGCGGTGACGACCTGCTGGTCCTCTCCGCGCGCGACGTGCTCGCCGTCGTCGTTCGCTGAGCGACACGATCCGACTCGAAGCCCGGGCGCCCGTGAGGGTGCCCGGGCTTCGTCGTTTGCGGGTACGGGATGTCGCGACATCCGTCACCCGCATCGTGCACGCCCGTGACCCGAAGTCGACGACGAACGGCAGGCGTGCAGTACGCCTTCGGGCGGCGGGCTGGCGTAATCTGTGCTGATGTCATCTCGCCCCGAGCCCGCGACCGATTCATCGGTGAAGCACGTCCGAGGACTCAGCCGCTCGGGTCTCGGCTTCGCCATCGCGGCCTACGGGCTCTGGGGCATCCTGCCCATCTACTTCATCGCCCTCGAGCCCACCGGCCCGTTCGAGATCGTCGCGTGGCGGGTGCTGTTCTCGCTGGTGTTCTGCGGGTTGCTCATCGCGGTGACGCGGGCATGGCGGCCGTTCGCGGCGCTCCTGCGCGACCGCCGGGTCGTGCTCACCATGGGGCTCGCCGGGCTGCTCATCTTCGTGAACTGGCAGACCTACGTCTATGCGACGCTCAACGGCCAGGTGGTCGAGGCCGCACTGGGGTACTTCATCAACCCGATCGTCACGGTGCTGCTCGGGGTCGTCGTGCTTCGTGAGCGGCTGAATGCGACGCAATGGGTCGCCGTGGGCATCTCGATCGTCGCCGTCATCGTGCTGGCCGTCGGCTACGGACAGCTGCCCTGGATCGCCCTCGTGCTGGCGTTCTCGTTCGGTTTCTACGGCCTCATCAAGAAGCGAGTGGGGCCGAAGGTCGATGCGGTGTCGGGGCTCACCCTCGAGACCGCTTGGCTCGCCCCCCTCGCGATCGTGCAGCTCGTGTTCGTCGGCATGACCACGGGGCTCACCATCGGCACCGCCGGCGCATGGCACACGGTGCTGCTCGTCTCGGCCGGCGCGGTGACCGCCGTTCCGCTGCTGCTGTTCGCCGCGGCGTCGCGCCGGCTTCCGCTCATCTACATGGGGTTCATCCAGTACTTCGCCCCGTTCATCCAGTTCCTCGTGGGCGTGCTCGTCCTGCAGGAGCCGATGCCGCCCGAGCGATGGGTGGGCTTCGGTCTCGTCTGGCTCGCGCTCATCGTGCTGACGGTCGACCTGCTGCGTGGCGTGCGTGCCTCGCGTCGAGTCGTCGTCGAGCCCGTCTGAGCCGCGGATCGCGTCCGCGAGCAACTCCGTTCCGGGCACGGCACGGCGAATGCCTCGATGCGCGATCCGCGCGTGCCGAACGCGATTTGCGACGATTCCCTGCGTCGTAGCGGGGGTTGAATGTCGGGAAGGTAACGATTCCGGCGGTGTTACACGGTTGTGACCGGGGCGTCTTGTTTCCGCCCAACGCCCGGAATACTGTCGAACAACGGCGTCAATACGGCGCTGCATTGTGTACCAATTTCCTTCAGTCCCAAGGAGCAACATGAGCGTATTCGCGAAGGCCTCGGCCAAGCGCTCGGCTCGCGCAGTCTGGACGGGTATCGCCATCGCCGGCGTCAGCACCCTCATCCTCTCTGCGTGCGCCCAGGGCGGCACGCCGCCGGCCGAATCGGAAGAACCGACTGGTGACGCCGGCGACGCCCTGCCCATCGCCGAAGGTGAGCGCGACCTCGCGCTCAACCTCGGAACGATCCTCCCGCAGAGTGGTACGCTCGCGTTCCTCGGCCCGCCCGAGGAAGCCGGTGTGCAGCTCGGCGCCGACGACGTCAACGCCGCTGACTCCGGCCTCGCTGTCGAGATCCAGTTCCGTGACTCGGGTGACACCACCACCGACATCGCCACCGTTTCGGTGACCGACCTGCTCTCGCAGGACGTCTCGGCCATCATCGGCGCGGCCTCGTCGGGTGTCTCGAAGACGGTCATCGACCAGATCGTCGCGGCCGGCGTCGTCCAGTTCTCGCCGGCGAACACCTCTGCCGACTTCACCACGTACGACGACAACGGCCTGTACTGGCGCACGGCTCCGTCCGACGTGCTGCAGGGCGAGGTGCTCGGCAACCTGATCGCCGAAGACGGCAACGCAACGCTCGGCATGATCGTGCTGAACGATGCGTACGGCACCGGCCTGCAGGAGTTCACGAAGACCGCGTTCGAGGCGGCCGGTGGCGAGGTCGTGGCAGAGGCGCTCTTCAACGAGGGCGACTCGAGCTTCGACGCGCAGATCGCCGAAGTGACCGCCGCCAACCCCGACGCGATCGCACTGATCACGTTCGACCAGTCGAAGATCATCACCCCGGCGCTCGTCGGCTCGGGCTTCCCCGGTGACAAGTTGTACTTCGTCGACGGAAACCTCTTCGACTACAGCGCCGACTTCGCACCCGGCCTCATCACCGGCGCGAAGGGAACCCTCCCCGGTCTCGACGTGGGCACGCTCGGTGACTTCACCGACCGCCTCCTCACGGTCGACCCCGCGCTGACCGACTACAGCTACGCGGCTGAGTCGTACGACGCGGTCACGCTCATCGCGCTCGCGGCCTACGCGGCCAACAGCACCGATGGTGCCGAGATCTCGAAGTACCTGCGTCAGGTCTCGGGCGGTTCGGGCGATGGTGAGAAGGTCACCAGCTTCGAAGAAGGTGTCGCGCTGCTCGCCGAGGGCCAGCAGATCGACTACGACGGCCCCTCGGGTCCGATCACCTTCGACGAGAATGGCGACCCGACCGAGGCGACCATCGGCATCTTCCAGTTCGCCGACGACAACACCTACTCGCGCATCGGCGACGGCTGATCCGCTGAGTGAGTGAGCGGGGTCCCGGCGTCAGCCGGGGCCCCGCTTTCGTGTGTCCGAGCGGCGGGCGCCTGCGGGTGGTGCACGCCGCGGTGCGGGTGGCGTCCCGGGCGGCGGCGGGTGCTGCGCGCGTTGCGGATGCGGCGGGTGGCAGGGCGCGAGGGGCCCGGGCGGAGGGCGCTGCGCCAACGCCGTCGGGCGCGGGTGACGCCAAGCTGCCAGTGTTGTTGCCTCACACCGCCCAATTGTCGAGAGTGCACTCCGGGCCTCTGAAGGGCGGAGCGACTGCACTCTCGGCCCGTAATGGGTGTGGGGAGTGTGGGAGCGCTCTGTCGGCCCCATCAAGAGTGCTCTCCGCGCCGCTGAGGGGGCGGTGACTGCACTCTCGAGGTACCCCGAGCGCAACGACGAAGGGGCGGACCGCCGTAGCGGTCCGCCCCCTTCGTGTCTTCGACCTACTCGTCGTCTTGGCCGAGTGTGCCGAGGTAGAGCCCGATCACCTTGGGATCGTTCAGGAGCTCACGGCCGGTGCCATGGTAGGCGTCGCGACCCTGGTCGAGCACGTACCCGCGGTCGCAGATCTGCAAGCAGCGGCGGGCATTCTGCTCGACCATGATGGTCGTGACGCCGGCGCGGTTGATCTCTTTGACGCGCATGAACGCCTCGTCTTGACGAACCGGCGAGAGACCGGCCGATGGCTCGTCGAGCAGCAACACGTGCGGACCCATCATCAGCGCGCGCGACATGGCCACCATCTGACGTTCGCCGCCCGAAAGTGAGCCGGCCCGCTGCGTGAGCCGCTTGCCGAGTTCGGGGAAGATCTCGGTCACGAACTCGAGGCGTTCCTTGAGGCCCTTCGGCTTCTGGTAGAGGCCCATCTCGAGGTTCTCTTGAATGGTGAGCGAGGGAAACACGTTCTCTGTCTGGGGGACGAAACCGACACCCTGGCCGACGAGCTTGTTGGCCTTGAGGTTCGTGATCTCGTCGCCGTGAAGGTAGATTCCGCCTTCGCGAACCTTGACGAGCCCGAAGATCGACTTGAGCAGCGTCGACTTGCCGGCGCCGTTCGGGCCGATGATGCCGATGAGCTCACCTTGCGCGGCTTTCAACGAGCATCCATTGAGGATGTTCACTCCGGGAAGGTACCCGGCGACCACATTCCGCACCTCGACCACGAGGTCGGCGGCGGGCGGCTCGGCGACGGCGGGTGCTGGACTACTGTTCGTCATCGATGAGCTCCTTCAGTGCTTCGACGTGCTCGGCGTCGGTACCCAGATCGGTGTCGTGGTGCGCGCCGAGGTAGGCGTCGACGACGGCGGGGTCTTCCATCACCGTGTACGGGTCGCCTTCGGCGACGACCTTGCCCTCGGCCATGACGATGACCCAGTCGGCGATGTGCCGCACCATGTGCATGTCGTGCTCGACGAAGAGCACGGTCATGCCGGAGGCCTTGAGGTCGAGGATGTGATCGAGCAGCGACTGCTTGAGTGCGGGATTCACCCCCGCCATCGGCTCATCGAGCATCACGAGGGTCGGGTCGCTCATGAGCGCTCGCGCCATCTCGAGCAGCTTGCGCTGCCCGCCCGACATGCTCGCCGCGTAGTCGTCCTTCTTGGCGTCGAGCTTGAACCGGGTCAGCAGGTCCATGGCCTTGGCTTCGATCTCAGCATCTTGCTTTCGCCAGATCGCGGGGATGAGCGAGCGGAACAGGTTCTCGCCCACCTGGTTCTTCGCGCCGAGCTTCATGTTCTCCATGACCGACAGCAGCGCGAGGGATTTCGTGAGCTGGAAGGTACGGATGAGTCCCATGCGCGCGACCCGGTAGGCCGGTACGTGGGCGAGCGAGCGACCGTCGAACGACCAGGTGCCGGTGTCGGGCTTGTCGAAGCCCGTGAGCAGGTTGAAGAACGTCGTCTTGCCCGCACCGTTGGGCCCGATGAGGGCCGTGATCGCGCCACGGGGGATCTCGACGTGCTCGATGTCGACCGCGGTCAGGCCGCCGAACGTGCGCTTGACGCTGTCGGCGATGAGGATCGGGTCGTGCTTCTTCGCTCCGGGCACCGCGTCGCCGACGTGCAGGCCGGTGGTCTTCACTGGCCGGGAGGAGGTGGTTTCACTTGACAAAAGCAAGATCCTTCCTGTTTCCGAGGATGCCTTGTGGCATGAACACCACGATCAACATGATCGCGACCCCCACGAGGATGAACCGCAGCTGGCCGGCCTGCACCTGCGACATGAACGGAAGCCACCCGGCCTCGACCGCACGGGAGACGAATCCCGAGAAGAACGACAGCAGCACCCAGAAGACGATCGAACCGACGATGGGCCCGAGGATGGTGGCGGCGCCACCCAGCAGCAGGATGGCGTAGATGAAGAAGGTCAGCGTCGGCTGGAAGTACGACGGCACGACCGCTCGCGGCAGTACGAAGAGTATGCCGGCCAGGGTGCCGAGGAGACCACCGAGCACGAGGCTCTGGATCTTGTACGAGTACACGTTCTTGCCGAGCGAGCGCACCGCGTCTTCGTCTTCACGGATGCCCTTGACGACGCGGCCCCACGGGCTGCGCATGATGAGCCAGGTGAAGACGGCGGCGATCGCGACGACGATCCACGCGATCACGAGGAAGAACCAGACCCGGTTGTCGAACACGAACGGCCCGAAGCCATAGCGGCCCTCTGGGAACGGATTCAGCGCCAGCAGGTCGGTCTGGAAGCCCGAGAGGCCATTCGCAGAACCCGTCACCGCGTCGAACTCGTTCGTCGTGAAGATGAGCCGCAGCACCTCGGCCGCGGCGATCGTCACGATCGCGAGGTAGTCGGCGCGCAACCGCAGCGTCGGAATACCGAGGATGAGCGCGAAGATCACCGATGCGGCGAGAGCCGTGAGCACGCAGGCCCAGAAGGGCCAGCCCAGCTTGAGGGCCGGGATGGCGTACCCGTAGGCGCCGAGCAGCATGAATCCCGCCTGGCCGAAGTTCAGCAGGCCCGTGAAGCCGAAGTGGATCGCAAGACCCAGCGCGGCGAGTGCGTACGCGGCGGTGGTCGGGCTGATCAGCTCGACGGCCGCATTTCCGAAGATTGCTCCCCAATCCATGTGCGGGCCTCCTATCCGATTCTCTCTCGACGACCCAGGATTCCCTGAGGCCGGAACAGCAGCACGACGACCATGATCACCAGTGCGCCGACGTACTTCATATCGCTCGGCAGCCACAGCGTCGACAGTTCGACGAAGAGACCGACGATGACGGCGCCGACGAGCGCGCCGAATGCGGTGCCGAGGCCGCCGAGGACGACCGCGGCGAAGATGAGCAGCAGGATCTGGAAGCCCATGTCCCAGCTGACGCCGGGGCGGAAGTACGCCCAGAGGATGCCCGACAGACCGGCCAACGCCGCTCCGAGCACCCAGACGATGCGGATGACGAAGTTCACGTCGATGCCGCTCGCCGAGGCGAGACTGGGGTTGTCGGCGACGGCTCGCGTCGCCTTGCCGATGCGGGTGCGCACCAGGAAGAAGGCGACGGCCAACAGCACGACGATGCTGACCAGCATGCTCGCGAGGTCGATCCAGCTGAGCGAGATCGGCCCGATCGAGAACCTGGCGACACCGGTCGCGCCCACGAGCTGTTGCGTCTGCCCGCCGTAGAAGAACTGGAAGAGGTACCGCAATGCGAGCGAAAGGCCGATGCTGACGATCATCAGCTGGATGACGCCGATGCCCTTCTTGCGCAGCGGCTTCCAGATGCCCGCATCGAGCACCCACCCGAGCACGCCGCTCAGCAACACCGCGATGATGATGGCGAGCCAGATCGGCACGCCCAGGGTGTTTCCGAAGGTCAAGGTCATCAGGGCGCCGAACGTGATCAGCTCGGCGTGCGCGAAGTTCGACAGTCCGGTCGTGCCGAAGATGAGCGAAAGGCCGATGGCGGCGAGCGCGAGCAGGAGCCCGAAGTTCAGGCCGTTCACGGCGCGTTGCAGGAACTGGTCCCAGAAACTGACCGTGACCCGCTCGCCTTCTCCGAGGAAGAAGTTGACCGAGGCGTTGCGCGTGAGGCCGAATTCAGCCTCTCGGGTCGCGCCGCCATCGGCGACGACGACCCCCTCGGGCAAGGTGTCTTCATCGAGCGTCACCTCATAGGTGGCCTTCTCGGGCACGCCGATCTCCCAGCGACCGTCGGCATCGGTCTCGGTCTCGGCTTCGAAGCCGTTGCCCTCGAGTTGGATGCGCACGCCTTCGAGCGGCTCGCTGTTGTACTGCACGTTGCCGCGGAAGTGGAACTCGAAGTCCTCCTCCGCGGGCGCGTCGGTCGCTGCGGGCTCTTCGGTCGCTGCGGGCTCTTCGGTCGCTGATGCCGTACTCACTTCCTCCGCCATCGCAGGGGACGCTGCGATGCCGGACAGGGTGAGTGCGGACAACAGGATTCCGAGGAGTATGAGCCACCTCCCGGGTGACCGTCGGACGACTGCTTGCGTGGGTTCCACTGCACCTCCAAGGGGTTCCGAAGGTCTGGTGGACCTTCGGGACCGGTCCTTACTGTCGACAACATCGTCGACAGTACGTGCCGATTATGTCTCATGTGTTTCGTACCTGAGCGCAATCAGCCCTCGATTGTTATCCGGGGAATGCCCGCGGCGCAAACTCGCTTAACATTGATGCACCCGCATTTCGCCTCGAGCACGCCACAGCTGGGCGCGCCACCGACTGCGCACGACACGAAGGGAAGTCATGGATCAGGCAGATCCGTTCGGATTCACGGGACTCACATACGACGACGTCCTCCTCCTGCCAGGTCACACCGACGTGATCCCGAGTGAAGCAGAGACGGCTTCGCAGCTCACCCGTCGCATCCAGGTCGCGACGCCGCTCCTGTCGGCCGCCATGGACACGGTCACCGAGACCCGCATGGCGGTCGCGATGGCGCGCCAGGGGGGCATCGGCATCCTGCACCGCAATCTCTCGATCGCCGACCAGGCCGACATGGTCGACCGGGTCAAGCGCAGCGAGTCGGGCATGGTCTCGAACCCCGTCACGACGACGCCCGACGCATCGGTCGCCGACGTCGACGCGCTGTGCGCGACCTACCGCGTGAGTGGCCTGCCCGTGATCGACGACGACGGAAAGCTCGTCGGCATCATCTCGAACCGCGACATGCGATTCGTCGCCGAGTTCGAGAAGGCCACCACGAAGGTCAGCGAGGTCATGACCAAGATGCCCCTCATCACCGGGCGGGTCGGCATGAACCCCGACGAGGCGCTCGCCATCTTCGCCGAGCACAAGATCGAGAAGCTTCCCCTCGTCGACGACGAGGGCCACCTCACGGGCCTCATCACGGTGAAGGACTTCGACAAGTCCGAGCAGTACCCGAATGCCACCAAAGACGCTGAGGGGCGCCTGCGGGTCGGTGCGGCCATGGGCTTCTTCGGCGACGCCTGGGAGCGTGCCGAGGCACTGCGCGACGCCGGCGTCGACGTGCTCGTGGTCGACACCGCCAACGGCGAATCGGCCGGCGTGCTCGACGTCATCCGCCGACTGAAGGCCGACCCCACGTTCGCCCACATCGACGTCATCGGCGGCAACGTCGCGACGTACGAGGGCGCGAAGGCACTCGTCGACGCGGGCGCCGATGCCGTCAAGGTCGGCGTGGGTCCCGGCTCGATCTGCACAACCCGTGTCGTGGCCGGCGTGGGCGTGCCGCAGATCACGGCCGTGTACGAGGCATCCAAGGCCACCAAGCCGGCCGGAGTGCCGCTCATCGCCGACGGCGGCCTGCAGTACTCGGGCGACATCGCGAAGGCGCTCGTCGCCGGCGCCGACACGGTCATGCTCGGCTCCCTGCTCGCCGGCACTGCTGAGAGCCCCGGCGAGCTCGTCTTCCAGAACGGCAAGCAGTTCAAGGCCTACCGCGGCATGGGGTCGCTGGGCGCCCTGCAGACGCGCGGACAGAAGACGTCGTACTCGAAAGACCGATACTTCCAGGCCGATGTCCCATCCGACGACAAGCTCATCCCCGAGGGCATCGAGGGGCAGGTGCCCTATCGCGGCCCCCTCTCGGCGGTCGCGTACCAGCTCATCGGCGGGCTGCGCCAGTCGATGTTCTACGTCGGTGCTCGCACCGTCGCCGAACTGAAGGCGAAGGGCCGCTTCGTGCGCATCACCCCGGCCGGGCTGAAAGAGTCGCACCCGCACGACGTGCAGATCGTCGTCGAGGCGCCGAACTACACCAGATAGCGCGTCCGTCGGTCGAGTAGCGAGCGAAGCGAGCGTATCGAGACCCAGCCGCGAACGAGGTCTCGATACGGCGCTGCACGCCTACTCGACCGGCGGGTTTCGAGACGCTGGTCTCGATACGGCGCTGCGCGCCTACTCGACCGACGGGTTTCGAGACGCTCGTCTCGATACGGCGCTGCGCGCCTACTCGACCGACGAGACCCGTGCCTCCGCGAGCCGGGTGATCGCCTCGTCGAGCACCTCTGGCGTGCAGGCGAAGTTCAGCCGCACGTGTCCTCGGCCGACCGACGATCCGAACGCGGTTCCGATGCCGAGCGCGACCTTCGAGTGCTCGAGGGCGTACGCCGCGGGGTCGTCGCCCCAGCCCAGTGCCGACAGGTCGAGCCAGGCGAGGTAGGTCGCGTCGGGCATGCGGTAGCGCACACCCGGCAGTTCGTCGGTGATGAGGTCGGCGAGCAGGCGCCGGTTGTCGTCGAGGCTGCCGAGCACGCCGTCGAGCCAGTGGCCGCCCTTGGTGAACGCGGCGATCGAGGCGATCGCCCCGAACTGGCCCATGCGCCACTCGACCTCGTACGGCAGTGCCGCACGCACGCGGTCGCCCCGCTCGCTCGCGGTGACGATGAGCGCGGACTTGAGCCCCGGGATGTTGAACGACTTCGATGCCGAGGTGATGGCGACACCGTGCTCGCGCGCCGCGTCGGACGCCTTGAGGAACGGCGTGTAGTCGACGCCCGGCTGCACGAGCGGCCCGTGCACCTCGTCGGAGACGATCGTCACCCCGTGCCGGGCGGCGATGTCTGCGAGTGCAGCCAGCTGCACGCCATCGGGCACCAGGCCGATCGGGTTGTGCGGATTGCACAGCACCATCGCCTTCGCACCGGCGGCGAACGCCGCATCGATGCCGTCGAGGTCGAGGGTCCAGCCCTCGTCGATGCCGCCGAGCATGGGCACCTCGACCACGACGCCCGACGCCTCGGTGACGAGGTCGAAGAACGGCGGGTAGATCGGGGGCGTGATGATGACCCCGTCACCGGGGTTCGTGACCCGGCGCAGCACCTCGACGATGCCCATGCTGACGTCACCGGTGCACGTCACGCGAGCTGGGTCGACCTGCCAGCCCAGACGTGTCGCGGCGAAGCCTTCGAATGCCTCGGCAACGGGTCGGCTGCCCTCGTTGTAGCCCGTGTCGGAGCGACGGATCGCCGCGTGCAGCGCCTCGGCGATCGGTTCGGCGAGGGGATAGTCCATCTCGGCGACGGGTAGCGGCAGCACGTCGTCGGCGTAGCTGCGCCACTTCGCGCTGGTGCGCGTGCGGAGGACGTCGAGCGGTTCAGCGGCGATGCGATGCATGCCCCCAGCTTGCCGCACCGAACGGGGGAGTGGCACGGCTGCGCACCACGCGATACGCTGATCGGCTGTCTTCGCGCCGCGGTGCATGTCGTGCGGGCGGCCAGTATCGCGAATCGAACGGAATCACACCCATGGGCTTCATCGACGTCAACGGCGTCTCGTTCTCGCTCCCCGACGGTCGGCCGCTGCTGGCCGACCTCGCCTTCCGCGTCACCGAGGGGCGCACGACCGCGCTCATCGGCGCGAACGGCGCGGGCAAGTCGACGCTCCTGCGCATCGTGCGCGGCGCCCTGCGCCCCGACGAGGGCAGCGTGCAGGTCGACGGCGGGCTCGGGGTCATGGATCAGTTCGTGGGCACCGGGAGCACCATCGACGGGGCACCCGAGACGGTGTGGGGCCTGCTCGTCTCCGTGGCGCCCGAACGCGTGCGCGACGCGGCACTCGAGCTCGAGGCATCCGAGGACGCGCTCATCGAACTCGACGACACCGCGACGCAGATGCGCTACGCGACCGCGCTCGCCGAGTACGCCGAGGCGGGCGGGTACGACCAGGAGGTCGTCTGGGACCACTGCACCACGGCGGCGCTCGGCATCCCGTTCGAGCGTGCGAAACGGCGTGAGCTCGCGACCCTCTCGGGCGGCGAGCAGAAGCGGCTCGCCCTCGAGGCGCTGCTGCGCGGGCCCGAGCAGGTGCTGCTGCTCGATGAGCCCGACAACTCGCTCGACGTGCCCGGCAAGCGCTGGCTCGAGGCGCAGCTGCGCGCGACGGCGAAGACCGTGCTGCTCGTTTCGCACGACCGCGAGCTGCTCGCGCGCGCCGCCGACCGCATCGTCACGATCGAGCTCGGCGCCGCAGGCAACACCGCTTGGGTGCACGGCGGCAGCTTCGAGGGGTACCACGCGGCCCGCGACGACCGGTTCGCGCGACTCGACGAGCTGCGTCGCCGCTGGGACGAGCAGCACGCTGCGCTGAAGACGCTCGTGCAGACGATGAAGGTGAAGGCGACGTACAACGACGGCATGGCCTCGCGGTACCAGGCCGCCGTGACCCGGCTGCGCAAGTTCGAGGAGGCCGGGCCGCCCGAGGAGCGCCCACCCGCGCAGGCCGTCTCGATGCGGCTGCGCGGCGCCCGCACGGGCAAGCGCTCGGTGGTGTGCGAGGGCCTCGAGCTCACCGGGCTCATGAGGCCGTTCGACCTCGAGGTCTGGTACGGCGACCGCGTGGCGGTGCTCGGGTCGAACGGATCGGGCAAGTCGCACTTTCTGCGCCTGCTGGCGGCCGGCGGCACCGAGCCCGACCGCATGCTCGGCCACGTCACGACCGTGGGTGAGACCCTCGTGCGCGTGCCGCACGAGGGTCGGGCGGTGCTCGGGGCGCGTGTCGTGCCGGGGTGGTTCGCGCAGAACCACGAGCATCCCGAGTTCCACGGGCGCACCCTGCTCGACATCCTGCACCGGGGCGACGCCAACCGCGACGGCATGGCGCGCGAGGCCGCGAGCTCGGCGCTCGACCGGTACGGGCTCGCGGGAGCGGCCCAGCAGCGCTTCGAGTCGCTCTCGGGCGGCCAGCAGGCGCGCCTGCAGATCCTCATCCTCGAGCTCTCGGGTGTCACGCTGCTGCTGCTCGACGAACCGACCGACAACCTCGACCTCGTGTCGGCCGAGGCGCTCGAAGACGCGCTCATGCGATTCGACGGCACCGTGCTCGCGGTCACCCACGATCGCTGGTTCACGCGCAGCTTCGATCGGTTCGTCGTGTTCCGAAGCGACGGCGAGGTCGTCGAGACGGATGTCCCGGTCTGGGACGAGGGGCGCGTCGCACGGGTTCGATAGGGTTGAACGGTGACTCAGGAGATCGAGATCGGCCGCTCCAAGCGGGGCCGTCGAGTCTATGCGTTCGACGACATCGCGATCGTGCCGAGCCGTCGCACCCGCGACCCCGAAGACGTCTCGGTGAGCTGGTCGATCGACGCCTACCAGTTCGACATCCCGTTCCTCGCCGCACCCATGGACTCCGTCGTCTCGCCGCAGACGGCGATCATGATGGGCAAGCTCGGCGGGCTCGGTGTGCTCGACCTCGAGGGCCTGTGGACCCGATACGAAGACCCCGAGCCGGTGCTCGCCGAGATCCGCAACCTCGCGCCCGAGCGTGCGACCGAGCGCATGCAGCAGTTGTACGCCGAGCCGATCAAGCCCGAGCTCGTCACCGCGCGACTGGCCGAGATCCGTTCCGCGGGCGTCACGGTCGCGGGCGCGCTGTCGCCGCAGCGCACGCAAGAGCTGTATGAGACGGTCGTCGCGGCGGGAGTCGACCTGTTCGTCATTCGCGGCACCACGGTCTCTGCCGAGCACGTCTCGAAGAACCAAGAGCCGCTGAACCTCAAGAAGTTCATCTACGAGCTCGACGTCCCCGTCATCGTCGGCGGCGCCGCCACCTACACGGCCGCCCTGCACCTCATGCGCACGGGCGCCGCGGGCGTGCTCGTCGGTTTCGGCGGGGGAGCGGCCTCGACCACGCGGGCCACGCTCGGCATCCACGCCCCCATGGCGACCGCGGTCGCCGACGTCGCCGGCGCGCGTCGCGACTACCTCGACGAGTCGGGCGGGCGCTACGTGCACGTCATCGCCGACGGTGGGGTCGGGGCATCCGGCGACATCGTCAAGGCCGTCGCCTGCGGTGCCGACGCGGTCATGCTCGGCGCCGCGCTCGCGCGCGCGACCGATGCTCCGGGCGGCGGCTACCACTGGGGTGCCGAGGCGCACCACTCCAAGCTGCCGCGCGGCAAGCGCGTGCAGGTCGGCCAGGTCGCCTCGCTCGAAGAGGTGCTCTACGGCCCGGCACCCGCGGCCGATGGCACCGCGAACCTCGTCGGCGCGCTGCGCCGATCGATGGCGACGACCGGGTACTCCGACCTGAAGGAGTTCCAGCGTGTCGAGGTCATCGTCGAGCCGTACCTGGGGTCGTAGCGTTGGTCGACTAGGCGCGCCACGGCCGTCTCGAAACCCGCCCTCCTCAACCCACGGCTTTCGAGACGTACGCTCCGCGCCCTCCTCAACCCGCACATGCTCGGGTAGCGTTGGAATCGATCACGCGACGCAGCCGCGAGGCCGCGGGGATGGGGTGGCACGATGGCCAGACTGAAGCCGGTGACGCGTTCGAGCAAGCTCGGGCCCGACGAGCGCGAGGCCGCGATCGCGCGGCTGAAAGAGAAAGAGCTCGACATCCTCGTGGTGGGCGGCGGCATCGTCGGCACCGGCGCGGCGCTCGACGCGGTCACGCGCGGGCTCTCGACCGGATTGCTCGAGGCACGCGACTGGGCGTCGGGCACCTCCAGCCGGTCGTCGAAACTCGTGCATGGAGGCATCCGCTACCTCGAACAGCTCGACTTCAGGCTCGTACGCGAGGCGCTCATCGAACGCGGCCTGCTGCTGCAGCGGCTCGCACCGCACCTCGTCAAGCCCGTGCGGTTCCTCTACCCGGTGAAGACACGGTTCATCGAGCGCCTCTACGTGGGCGCCGGCATGATGCTCTACGACATCTTCAGCTACACGGGCGGGCGCCCGCCCGGAGTGCCCCACCACCGGCACCTGTCGAAGCGCCAGGTGCACAAGGCGATCCCGTCGCTCGCACCCAACACCCTCGTCGGCGGCCTCACCTACTACGACGCGCAGGTCGACGACGCCCGGTACGTGGCCTCGCTCGCGCGCACAGCCTCGTTCTATGGCGCACACGTCGCGAGTCGGGTCAAGGTCGAGGGGTTCCTCAAGGTCGGCGAGCGCGTCGTGGGCGTGAAAGCGCACGACCTGCAGACCGACGAGCGCTTCGAGGTGCGCGCAAAACAGGTCGTCAACGCCACCGGTGTGTGGACCGACGACACGCAACGCATGGTCGGGGAGCGCGGCACCTTCAAGGTGCGCGCGTCGAAGGGCATCCACCTCGTCGTTCCGCGCGACCGCATCCAGTCGGCGATGGGCATGATCTTCCGCACCGAGAAGAGCGTGCTGTTCATCATCCCGTGGGGCCGGCACTGGCTGATCGGCACGACCGACACCGACTGGAATCTCGACAAGGCGCACCCGGCGGCCACGGCCGCCGACATCGACTACCTGCTCGAGCACGTGAACGCGGTACTCGCGGTCCCGCTCACGCGTGAAGACGTCGAGGGGGTGTACGCAGGGCTGCGTCCCCTGCTCGCCGGCGAGAGCGACCAGACCTCGAAGCTCTCGCGCGAACATCTGGTCGCCCACACCGTGCCGGGACTCGTGGTGATCGCCGGCGGAAAGTGGACCACGTACCGGGTCATGGCCAAAGACGCCATCGACGCCGCCGTCGATGCGCTCGACGGCAAGGTGCCCCCGTCGACGACGCAAGACATCCCGTTGCTCGGTGCCGAGGGCTACCAGGCCGCGTGGAACAAGCGTGGCAAGATCGCTCGCGCGTTCGACGTGCACAAGGTGCGCATCGAGCATCTGCTGAACCGGTACGGCACCCTCACCGACGAGTTGCTCGACCTCATACGGTCCGATCCGAAGCTCGGCGAGCCCCTGCCGGGGGCCGACGACTACCTCGGGGCCGAGATCGTCTACGCGGCATCGCATGAGGGTGCGCTGCACCTCGACGACGTGCTCGCGCGACGCACCCGCATCTCGATCGAGGCGTGGGACCGGGGCGTGTCGGCCGCGCCGGTCGCGGCGAAGCTCATGGCCAAGGTGCTCGGGTGGGACAAGGCGCGCGAGACCCTCGAGGTCGAGCGCTACCTGCAGCGGGTCGCCGCCGAACGCGCATCGCAGGAGCAGCCCGACGACGAGTCGGCCGACCGCGTGCGGCTCGAGGCGCCCGACATCGTGAAGGTCGACTGAGGCGCCCGCAGCGCCCGCCTAGACTGGAGGCATGGTCGAGGTTCGCCGGGTCGCCCTTCCCGGGGTCGGCGTGATGCATTCGTTCACGACGGTCGACGGGGTCGAACTCGCGGTCGTCGCACACCGCACGGGTTCGAGCGACGTCGTCATGCGGCACGGCGACGACGACCGGCACGCCTCCACGCTTCGCCTCGAAGAAGACGAGGCGTACACGCTCGCCGACCTGCTCGGCGGCACCCGAGTCGTCGAATCGATCGCCGAACTCGAGCACCTGCCGGGGGTTCCCATCCACTGGTTCACGGTCGACCACGACGACGCGATCGCGGGCCGCGCCCTCGGCGAAGTCCCCGACGTCGAAGGGGTCGCGCTCGTGGCCGTCGTGCGCGGTGACCACGCGCACTCGGCGCCGACCGCCGACTTCGTCATGGCCGAGGGCGACAGCCTCGTCGCCGCCGGTCCGGTGCCGGCGATCCGTGAGATCTTCCGCGCCATGCGTGAGGGCGACACGCTCGTCGATCCGCGTGACGCGACGCCAGCCGAGAGTTCCGACGCCTGATGCTGCAGATGATGTTGCGCCCCCGGTGGGTGCTGGCGCTGCTGCTCGCCCTCGGTATCGCGGCGGCGTTCGCCGCGCTCGGGCAATGGCAGGTCGAACGCGCGGTCGTGCAGGCCACCGTCGAGCAGCGCCCCACCGAAGACATCCGTCCGTTCGCGGGCCTCGCCATGCCCGACGTACCCACCCCGCAATCGGCCACCGGCCAACTGGTCGAGGTCTCGGGCACGTTCGTGCCCGGCGACACGGTGCTCGTCGAGGGCCGGTTGAACGACGGCGTCGCCGGCTTCTGGCCGGTCGCGCATCTCGAGGTGACGGATGGCCCGGCGGGAGGCATCCCCATCGCGCTCGGCTGGAACGCCGACGAGCAGGGCGCGCGCGATGCGGCCGACCGGTTCGATGCCGGCATCGATGCCGCCGAAGTCGTCACGGTGGCGGGGCGGTTCCTGCCGAGCGAGGCGCCCGTGGTGCCCGACGACGACGGCGACCCGTTCGCGATGACCACCGTCGCGGTCGCCCAGCTCATCAACATCTGGGCCGACTTCGACGACCGCCCCGTGTACTTCGGGTACGTGACCGCGGCAGAGCCCATCGACGGCCTCGACGTGATCTCGTCGCCGCCGCCCGAGCAGTCGGTCGAGCTCAACTGGCTCAACATCTTCTACGCCGTCGAGTGGGTCGTGTTCGCCGGCTTCGCCGTGTACCTCTGGTACCGGCTCGTGCGCGACGCCGTCGAGCGCGAGCGCGAGGAGGCGGCCGAAGCCGCGCAGGCCGACGCCGCGCCGGCCGAGCCGGTCGGCCCTGGAGCCGATTCCTGATCGATTCCGCCTCGGGCGAACCGGGGTTCCCGTCGCCGCTCGTGGGTCGATGATGGGCGTGTGAGCACCGAAGACCCGCTCGACGCCTACTCCGCGGTCGTCACGCGAGTGGCGAGCAGCGTGCTGCCGAGCGTCGCGAGCCTCGCCGTGCACTCGTCGCGGGGCGACGGCGCGGGCAGCGCGAGCGTCATCTCCGACGACGGCGTGCTGCTGACGAGTGCCCACGTGGTCGCCGGGGCACGGTCGGCCGAGGCGACCTTCACCGACGGCACCTCGGTGGGCGTCGACGTGGTCGGCCGCGACGTGCTCTCGGATCTCGCGGTGCTGCGGGCGCGGGGCCCCGTGCCGCCGCCCGTGCCGCTCGGCGACGCGGCCGGCCTGCGGGTCGGTCAGCTCGTCGTGGCGCTCGGCAACCCCATGGGGCTCGCGGGCAGTGTCACCGCGGGCATCGTCTCGAACCTCGGACGTTCGCTGCCGACGGCGTCGGGCCGGGTCATCGACGAGGTGATCCAGACCGACGCCGCGCTGAACCCCGGCAACTCGGGTGGCGTGCTCGCCGACGGCTCGGGCCGCATGGTGGGCGTCAACACCGCCGTCGCCGGCATCGGTCTGGGGCTCGCCGTGCCGATCAACCGCGCGACCCGAGACATCATCGCCACGCTCACGCGCACCGGACGGGTGCGCCGGGCGTGGCTCGGCATCATCGGCGCGAAGGTGCAGCTCGCACCCGAGCTCGCGGCGCGCATCGGCTCGCCGACCGGGTTGCAGGTGGCGGGCGTCGCCCCGAACAGCCCCGCCGAGCTCGCCGGAGTGCACCGCGGCGACATCGTGGTGTCGCTCGACAGGAACGAGGTCGTGACGTCGACGTCGATCCAGCGGCTGATGGTCGAGGACGCGATCGACCGGCAGGTCGAGATGACAGTCTGGCGCAACGGTGCGCTCGTCGACGTGTTCGTCGTTCCGCGCGAGCTCATCGACGCATCCTGACGCGTCGACGGGATGCCTCGTGGATCGCGAGGTTCAGACGTCGATGCCGAACGCCTCGGCGAACTCGGGCGCCGGCGGGATTTCGGTGATGACGTCGACGAGCGCGCCGCCCGGGTCGCGGACGATCACATGGCGCTGGCCGAACGGCTCGCTGCGCAGCGCCTGCACGACCGGCACGCCGGCCGCCTCGAGCCGGGCCGCGACGGCGTCGACGTCGTCGAGCTCGAGATTCACGAGCACGCCCCGAGCCGCCTCGCCGTAGCCGGCCGGCACCGACGGGTGCGCCGGGTCGAGCAGGGCGAGCTCGTCGCCGGAGTCGGGATGCCGAAGGCTCACGTACCAGTCGGCCTCGAACGCCGACTCGAATCCGAAGTGCTCTCGGTAGAACGCCGCGCTCGCGGCGACATCGGGGGTGCAGAGGACGGGGTAGCAGCTGCGGAGCATCGGTCGGTCCCTTCGTCGGTACGCTCTCGAGAAGATACGTACAGTCTGTATGTATACTTAGACTATGACATACAGTGTGTATGTCAAGTGCTCGAAGGGGGATCGAATGGCCACGAAGGCCGAACAGCGCGAGCGCACCCGCGCCGAGATCGTGCGGATCGCGACGCGGCGATTCGCGGAGTCGGGCTACGCCGGCGTGGCGCTCGAAGACCTCGTCGCCGAGGCCGGGCTCACCCGGGGGGCGCTGTACCACCACTTCGGAAGCAAGCAGGGGCTGTTCCAGGCGGTCGTCGAGCAGGCGCAGGCGGGTGTGGCCGAGGCCGTCGAGCACGCGGCATCCGGGCATGACGACGTGCTCGGCGACTTCCTCGCCGGCTGCCGCGCGTTCCTCGAGGCGAGTCTCGCGCCCGAGGTCCGGCGGATCCTGCTCGTCGACGGGCCCGCGGTCCTCGGCTGGGACGCGTGGCGCGACGGCGACCTCGACACCAGCGTGCGGCACCTCGATGCCGGCGTGGCCGAACTCGCCGATGCGGGCGTCATCGACGGGGAACTCGACACGGTCGCCGCACTGCTGTCGGGCGCGCTCAACGAGGTCGCACTCGTGAACGCGCGCGCCCACGACCACGAGCGGGGCATCGACGCCGCCGTCGACGTGGTGCGCCGCATGCTGCGCGGTCTCGCGCCCGTACGCGGCACGTAGACTGTTCGCATGCCCCTCGAGCCCAAACTCGCCGATCTGCCGCGCATCCGCGGGGCGCTTCGCCTCTACCAGGTCGCCTCGGTCATCACCGGTGTCATGCTGCTGCTGCTCTGCGCAGAGATGATCATGAAGTACGCCTTCGGGCTCGAGCTCGAGCTCGGCGGGCCGCACGGGTTCCTCGCGTTCGTGCCGGTCGACACGGTGATCGCGGTCAACCTCTCGACCGGCATCCTCATCGCCCACGGCTGGTTCTACGTGCTGTACCTGTTCAGCGACTTCCGCCTCTGGAGCCTCATGCGCTGGCGGTTCCCGCGCTTCATCCTCATCGCGCTCGGCGGCATCATCCCGTTCCTGTCGTTCTTCCTCGAGGCGCGCATCGGGCGCGAGGTGCGCGCATACCTGGCGTCGCGTGAGACCGAGGCGGCAGCCGATGCCGCGAGTCAGGCCGTCCCGTCCAGCACCGCCGAATCCGTGGAGGCACCGCAGTGACCGAACCGCAGCAGCCGTCGACCGAACAGCGGCCCGTGCTCGTCGTCGACTTCGGCGCGCAGTACGCCCAGCTCATCGCGCGGCGCGTGCGCGAGGCATCCGTGTATTCAGAGATCGTGCCGCACACGATCACGGCAGCCGAGGTCGCGGCCAAGAATCCGGTGGGCATCGTGCTCTCGGGCGGGCCGTCGTCGGTCTACGAGGCGGGCGCGCCCGCACTCGACGAGGGCATTCTGCGGCTCGGCGTGCCGACGCTCGGCATCTGCTACGGCTTCCAGGTCATGGCGCAGCAGCTCGGCGGCGAGGTCGCGCACACCGGGCACCGCGAGTACGGCTCGACCGCGGTCACCGCGCGCACCGACGACGACAACACACTGCTCGCCGGCCAGCCCGAGGCGCAGATCGTGTGGATGAGCCACGGCGACTCGGTCTCGAAGGCGCCCGAGGGTTTCGAGGTGCTCGCCTCGACCGCGACGACGCCGGTGGCGGCGTTCGCGAACGACGAGCAGGGCTTCTACGGCGTGCAGTGGCATCCCGAGGTCAAGCACTCGGCGTTCGGCCAGCAGGTCATCGAGAACTTCCTTCACCGGGCGGCGGGAATTCCCGCCGACTGGAATTCGGGCAACGTCATCGCCGAGCAGATCGAGCGGATCCGTTCGCAGGTGGGCTCGGCCCGCGTGATCTCGGCGCTCTCGGGCGGGGTCGACTCGGCCGTCTCGACGGCGCTCGTGCAGCAGGCCGTCGGTGACCAGCTGACCGCCGTGTTCGTCGACCACGGGCTGTTGCGCAAGGGCGAGCGCGAGCAGGTGCAACAGGACTATGTGGCTGCGACGGGTGTGCGCCTGGTCACCGTCGACGCCGCCGACATCTTCCTCGACGCGCTCGCCGGGGTCAGCGACCCCGAGGAGAAGCGCAAGATCATCGGGCGCGAGTTCATCCGGGCGTTCGAGCAGGCCGAGCGCGACCTCATCGCCGAGGCCGCCGCCTCGGGCGAGCCGATCAAGTTCCTCGTGCAGGGCACGCTGTATCCCGACGTGGTCGAGTCGGGCGGCGGCACGGGCACCGCGAACATCAAGTCGCACCACAACGTGGGCGGCCTGCCCGAAGACCTGCAGTTCGAGCTGGTCGAACCGTTGCGCACGCTCTTCAAAGACGAGGTGCGGGCCATCGGTCGCGAGCTCGGGCTGCCCGAGGCGATCGTCGGCCGCCAGCCGTTCCCGGGGCCGGGTCTCGGCATCCGCATCGTGGGCGAGGTCACCCGTGACCGTCTCGACCTGCTGCGCGAGGCCGATGCGATCGCGCGCGAAGAACTGACCGCCGCAGGTCTCGACCAGGAGATCTGGCAGTGCCCGGTCGTGCTGCTCGCCGACGTGCGATCGGTCGGCGTGCAGGGTGACGGCCGCACCTACGGTCACCCGATCGTGCTGCGACCCGTTTCGTCTGAAGACGCCATGACCGCGGACTGGACGCGGCTGCCCTACGACGTGCTCGCGCGCATCTCGAATCGCATCACCAACGAGGTCCCCGAGGTCAACCGGGTCGTGCTCGACGTCACGTCGAAGCCGCCGGGAACCATCGAGTGGGAGTGAGTGGCGCGCCCGACGTCGCACCAGCGTGAGCGACGCGCGGGAGCAAGATTAGCCGGCGGGAGCAAGCTTCGCAGGTTGCTCCCGTCGCCCAAGGTTGCTCCCGCACGACGCGGCACGGCCGGCGTCGTCGGCGCTCATCCCGCGGCGATGGCCCGGGTCGATCAGCTCCGACGGCTCAGCGCATGACGAGTCGCAGGAGCGTCTGCGCGACATGCCGCACAGTACCGGCGTGTCGCGCAGACGCTCCTGCAACTCGGCGCGCCCTGGCACCCCATCCTGAAACGACGAACGGCCGCCCCCTTCGACAGGCGCAGGGGCGGCCGTTCAGGTCTCGATACGGCGCTGCGCGCCTACTCGACCAGCGGAGGAGGTCAGTCGCTCGACTGCACGATCGCGAGCATGCGCAGGATCTCGAGGTAGAGCCAGATGACGGTGACCATGATGCCGAACACGCCCATCCACTCGTACTTCTTCGGAGCGCGGTTGCGCACGCCCTGCTGGATGAAATCGAAGTCGAGCACGAGCGAGTAGGCCGCCATGATGACGACGAGGACGCCGAGAATCAGGCCGATCGGGATGCCGAAGATCTCTTCGGAACGCAGCCCGAAGGCGTTGTCGGTCACGCCGAAGAGCATGAGCCCGAGGTTCACGAGCGAGAACACCAGGTAGCCGACCATGGCGATCAGGAAGATCTTCGTGGCCTTCTTCGACGCACGGATCTTGCCCGAGGCGAAGAGCGCGAGCGTGACGCCGACCACCACGAGGGTGGCGATGACGGCCTGCCCGACGATGCCGGGGCTGATCGCCTCGTACCAGGCCGAGATGCCGCCGACGAAGACGCCCTGCACGCCGGCGTAGGCGAGCACGAGCGCCGGTGACGGCTGCTTCTTGAATGTGTTCACGAGCGCCAGCACGAAGCCGACGATGCCGGCGCCGATCCACAGGAACGGCAGCGACTCGGTGGTGACCCAGCCGATGGCCGCGCCCACGAGCAGCAGGCCGAAGGCCGCGACCGACTTCTGGATGGTCGTGTCGATGGCCATCGTCTCGCCGGCCGGCGGCGTGGAGGGCTGGTTGTAGATCTCCTGCAGTTGCTGTGCCGAGATGTCTTGCGCTGCGGCCACGGCTCCCTGCTGCGAGAAGGCGGAATTCCGCGCGAATGCGGGATTGTCGAGAGCCATGGGTTCCTCTGCTTTCGGCTGTCGTCGGTGCGGGGGATCGGCGCGGATGCGGCATCCGTGCCAGTGACAAATCTACCCGAGTTCTTCGGGACAACGCCGTGAGTTCTCGCGGAATTCCGCGGCGTTGGCGGTGGTGCTGACTACGCTGGGCGGATGCAGCCCGACCTCGCCCAGCATCCGCTCGTCATCGGCCACCGGGGCGCACCGGGCTACCGCCCCGAGCACACCCGCTCGGCGTATGAATTGGCGTTCGCGCTCGGCGCCGACGCAGTCGAGCCCGACATCGTCGCGACGCGCGACGGCGTGCTCGTGCTGCGTCACGAGAACGAGATCTCGGGCACCACGGATGTCGCGACACGGACTGAATTCGCCGGCCGACGCACGACACGCGCGGTCGATGGGGTCGCCCTCACCGGGTGGTTCACCGAGGACTTCACGTGGGCCGAGCTCGCCACCCTGCGCGCACGAGAGCGGCTCGGCGGCGTCAGGCAGCCGAGCGCGAGCTTCGACGGGCGCTACCCGATCATGCGGTTGCGCGAGTTGTTCGCGCTCATCGACACCGCCGCCGACGAGCAGCGCCGGCTCATCCGCATGGTCGCCGAGTTCAAGCACGCCGCCCACTTCGCGGGGTTGGGGCTGCCGCTCGACGAGCTGTTCGCGGCCGAACTCGACGCCGCAGGCTGGGGCGCGGGCGACGAGCGGCTCATCATGGAGGCGTTCGAACCGACCCTGCTCGACCGGCTCGGGGCACGGGGCATCCGGGGCAAGCGGGTCCTTCTCATCGAGGGGCGCGGCGTGCCGTGGGATCTCGTGCTCGAACAGGGTCGGCAGGCGCCGAAGTACGACGCGTTCGTCACGGCGGCAGGGCTCGCGGCGCTCACCGGTCGGTTCGACGGCGTGAGCGTGGGCAAGGGGCGGCTCATCGCCGCGTCGAAGGCGACGGATGCCGCGACCGCGGGTGACCCGCACGCCGGGCCTCTGACCGGGGCCCGACTCGTCGAGGCCGCGCACGCTGCCGGCCTCGAGGTGTACACGTGGACGCTTCGCCCCGAGAACCGGTTCCTCGAACCTCGCTTTCGGCGTGGCAGCGTGCGCGCCGCCTACGGCGACTGGGCCGCCGAGTTCGCCGAGGTGCTGGCGACCGGCGTCGACGGCATCTTCGTCGACCACCCCGACCTCGGCGTCGACGCGCGCGCGGCGGCGGTCGAGTAGGCGCGCTACCTCGTCCTCGTCGGTCGAGCAGGCGCGTCACCTCGTCGGTCGAGTAGGCGCGCCAGCGCCGTATCGAGACCACTCGACTCGCGAAAGGTCGGTGCGTCACGGGCGCCAGCCGCTGCGGCGCGGCGAGTGGTCGAGCAACTCGAGGATCGTGTCGCTCGGTGTCTCGCGGTGCACTCTGATGACGTGCCAACCGGCCCGCGCGAGGGCATTGAGGCGGCGCGCGCAGTCGGCGAGGGGTCACGCCATGACTCCGCGCCTCGACCACGCTGAACGGGGCGAGGGCGAGCTCGTGCGGCAGGGGGCGGGGGCGCGGCATTGGCCGAGGCTGCCACACGCGCGCCGGTGAAGGCGGCGGTTCTCCACAGCCGCCCTCGGTTGCTGCGACTCACCTCGAATCGTCGCTCGTGCCGGGGCTTGACGACCGTTTCGGGTGACTCGACGGCACGAGGGTCGGTAGGGCCCGGAGGGCGGGCGAGGGCGAGGGCGTGGGCGCAGGGAGGGCGGTTGACGGCGAGGGTACGGGGTGGGTGTCGGATGCCGCGCCTAGAATTGAGGGGACATGACGCTGATCCTCGACCCCGACGACCCGGCCGGCTGGCGCGAGGCGCCGACGGCATCCGCTGGTACCCCGAATTCCATCGGCTCGCGCCTCACCGACGGGCTCAACCCCCAGCAGCGCGAGGCCGTCGAGTACCGCGGGCAGGCGCTGCTCATCGTCGCGGGCGCCGGCTCGGGCAAGACCCGCGTGCTCACCCACCGCATCGCGAGCCTCATCGAGAGCCGTGAGGCGTGGCCGAGCCAGATCCTCGCGATCACGTTCACCAACAAGGCCGCTGCCGAGATGCGCGAGCGCGTCGAGGCGCTGCTCGGTGAAGGGGCATCCGGAATGTGGATCTCGACGTTCCACTCGGCGTGCGTGCGCATCCTGCGTCGCGAGGCCGAGTCGCTGGGGCTGTCGAGCACGTTCACGATCTACGACTCCGCCGACCAGCGCACGATCCTCAAGCGCATCATCAAAGAGCTCGACGCCGACACCATGGGGTTCACGCCCGCGAGCGCGCAGGCGAAGATCTCGAAGCTCAAGAACGAGCTCGCCGACGTCGAGACGTTCGCGCGCAACGCGAACATGAACGACCCGCAAGAGGTCATGTTCCTCGAGATCTTCCGCCAGTACACGCGGCGGCTGCGCGACGCGAGTGCGCTCGACTTCGACGACCTGATCGCCGAGACGGTCTACCTGTTCCGCGCGTTCCCGAAGGTCGCGGCGCTCTACCAGCGGCGGTTCCGGCACATCCTCGTCGACGAGTACCAAGACACGAACCATGCGCAGTACTCGCTGATCCGCGAACTCACTCGCCCGGTGGCTCGTGAGATCGTCGACGAGCTCGACGCGCACGGCATCCTCGTGCGCGGCATCGCCGACGATTCGGGGGCGATCCCGGGTGCGAGCCTCACGGTGGTCGGCGACTCCGACCAGTCGATCTACGCGTTCCGCGGCGCCGACATCCGAAACATCTCCGAGTTCGAGCGCGACTTCACGGGCGCCAAGGTCGTGCTGCTCGAGCAGAACTACCGGTCGACGCAGAACATCCTGTCGGCGGCGAACGCGGTGATCTCGAACAACTTCGACCGCAAAGACAAGAAGCTGTGGACGGCCGACGGCGACGGCGACCCCATCATCGGGTACACCGGCTACACGGCGCACGACGAGGCGCAGTTCGTCGCCGACGAGATCGAGTCATTGCACCGCGCGGGCGTCGCCTACCGTGACATCGCCGTGTTCTACCGCACCAACGCGCAGACCCGTGCGCTCGAAGAGATCTTCGTGCGCTCGGCGCTACCCTACCGCGTGGTCGGCGGCACCAAGTTCTACGAGCGCGCCGAGATCAAAGACGCGATGGCCTACCTCATCGCCGTCGCGAACCCGCTCGACGAGCTCGCGTTGCGACGCATCCTGAACACGCCCAAGCGCGGCATCGGCCCCGCAACCGAGACGGCGCTCGCGAGCTTCGCCGAGCAGAACGAGCTGTCGTTCCGCGAGGCGATGCGCGCGGCCGACGGTCTCGGCCTCGGCCCGAAGGTCACCTCCGCCATCACGACGCTCGCCACCGTGCTCGACGAGGCGGCGGCGATGCTCGTGCCCTCGGCCGAGGGCATGGCGGCCGGCACCAACCAGGGAGCGTCGAAGGTCTCCGACGTGCTCGTGTTCCTCGTCGAGCGCTCGGGGCTGCTCGAGACCCTGCGCAACAGCCGCGACCCGCAAGACGAGACCCGTGCCGAGAACGTCGAAGAGCTCGTCGCGCAGACCCGCGACTTCGACCGCGAGAACCCCGGGGCGACGCTCGTCGACTTCCTCACCCAGGTGTCGCTCGTGGCCGCCGCCGACGAGATCGACGACGCGTCGGGCACGGTCTCGCTCATGACGCTGCACACGGCCAAGGGCCTCGAGTACCACGCCGTGTTCCTCACCGGCCTCGAAGAGGGGCTGCTGCCCCACCAGATGTCGGCCTCCGAGCCGGGCGGCCCGGCCGAAGAACGGCGCCTCTTCTACGTCGGCATCACCCGCGCGCGCAAGAAGCTGCACCTCTCGCTCGCGATGAGTCGTGCCCAGTTCGGCGAGGTCGCCGTGGCCATGCCGTCGCGGTACCTGCAGGAGATCCCCGAGGGGCTCATCGACTGGCGGCAGTCGCCCGGCATGGCCACGAGCCGCGGCGGCACCCAGCCGCGCGCGCTCAACGCGCGCCGGCCCGGCGGGGCGTGGGGCACCCGCGACCGCGACCTCGAGCGGTTCAGCGTCACTCGCTCGGAGAAGCCCAAGACCGAATGGGCCAACCGGGTCACCGGCAATGTGCGCGACAACGGCGACCTCACCCTCGAGGCCGGCGACCGCATCCGCCACTCCGACTTCGGTGAGGGCAAGGTCACGCAGGTCACCGGCGAGGGCACCAAGCGCATCGCGCACGTGAGCTTCGACACCGCCGGGCAGAAGAAGCTCCTCATCAAGATCGCGCCGATCGAGAAGTTGTGAGCCCGACCGGCGCCGCCTCGCGCCTGCGTGCGTTGCGCACCCTCGAGTTCGAGGTCGGCATTCGCGCCGCGCTCGCCGCGGTGATTCCGCTCGTCGTGCTGCTCATGCTCGGGCACGTCGAACTCGCCCCATACGCTGCGTTCGGTGGCATGACCGCGATCTTCGGGCGAGGCGAGCACTACCGCGCACGCGCGCGAACCGTCGGCACGGCTGCGGTCGCGCTGGTCGCAAGCGTTGCGGCGGGCACGCTGCTCGCCGCGGCCGACGCACCGCTCTGGGCCGAAGCGCTCGCACTCGTCGCCGTGCTCATCGTCGGCACGCTCGTCGTGGCGGTGGCGCGCCTCGGCCCGCCGACCACCCTGTTCTTCGTCTTCGCCCTGCTCGTGTGCGCCGAGGTGCCAACGCCGACCGACCAGGTGGCCGTGCGCATCGCGATCACCGCGCTGTCGGCGGCCTTCGCCTTCGGCCTCTCCGTCTCGGGGTGGATGCTGCGCCGGTTCGGCGGTGAGCGGGTGCGGGCCGTGCTGAAAGAGTTGCCGAAGCATCCGCCGGCTCGGTTCGACGCACTCGGTGACCGGGCGGTCTGGCTGAACATCGCACAGGTCGTGCTCGCCGCTGTCGGGGCAGGGGCGGTCGCGCTCGCGTTCGGGGTGGGACATCCGTATTGGGCCGTCGTCGGTGCGATCGCCGTGGTGCCGCCGCCGGGCGCAGCGCACTCGCTCACTCGCGCGCGCCATCGCGTGTTCGGCACGATCGGCGGCGTGCTCGTGACCGCGCTCATCCTCTGGCCCGACCCGCCGGTCTGGGTGCTCATCATCGTGATCGGCATCGCGCAGTTCGGTGCCGAGGTGCTCGTCGGGCGTCACTATGGCGCCGCGATGCTGTTCGTCACCCCGCTCGCGCTCGTCGTGTCGTGGATCGCGTCGCCGAGCGACCCCGGCGGGCTGCTCGTCGATCGTGTGATCGAGACGGTGATCGGCTGTGCGGTGGGTGTGGTGCTCGTGCTCGCCGGCAGGTTCGTCGAGTCGCGGTGGGGCCGGCTCGCACCGGCCGACGGGCGCTGATCATGGAACAGGAGCGTCGCGAGCGAGTCATCGCGTGGCCGCGGCGGTCGTGGCGCCGCGGCCGCCCGTCCCGACCGCGCCGACGTGGTGCACAACCGCGTGGCGATGCTGCACGCCGAACGCGGCGTCTCTCGTCGCGAACTCAGCGGCGCACCCGATAGCGCAGGTGAAGCACCCGGCTGGCCTGGACAACTACGTCTGGGTCTTCCAGCAGGTGCTGCGCGTCGACGGAGCCGAAGTAGCGCTTGCCCGACCCGAAAACGACGGGGGCGACATCCATGCGCACCTCGTCGACCAGGCCTGCGGCGAACATCTGGCCGCCGACGTCGCCGGCTGCGACCTCGACGATGCGGTCACCCGCGAGTTCCTGAGCCCTGGTCACGGCCGCCTCGATGCCGTCGACGAAGTGGAAGGGCGCGGCGGGGTCCCACCCTTCGGGCGCCGGGCGGTGCGTCACGACGACGACGTGGTCGATCCCGCTCGGAGGCTTCCCGTCCCAGCCGTCGGTGATGTCGAAGCTGTGGCGGCCGGCGATCGTCACCCCGATCTGGTCCCAGTACGGCCGGATGTGGTCGTAGGACGCTTGCGACACGTTCAGTACGCCACTGTCGTCCAACGGCACGTCACCGTTGACCAACCATTCGAACAGTGCGCCGGGATCGTCGTTCTCAGTCGCGATGAAGCCGTCCACCGAGACCGACGCGTTCATGACCACGTTCCCCATGGGATTCTCCTTTGCTCGAAGTCCCCAGTCTCGCGGGTCGTGAGTCGGCGCTCTTGTAAGAAATCAATCGGCCGGCAGCGGCCAGCCCTCCAGCGCGTGGTCGGGATGTTCGCGGATGAAGCGTTGCCGGACCTCGACATAGCGGGTCGGCGTGAGCCCGGTGAACTCCTGGAACTCGTGGACGAAGTGGGCCTGGTCGAAGTAGCCTGCGCCAGCGGCAACGTCGCCCCAGTCGATAGGTGCGGCTACGTTGATCGCCAGCACGGTGGCGGTGAATCGGTAGCTTCGCGCCAGCCGCTTCGGCGTGACGCCGACGACCTCCTTGAATCGCTTCGCCAAGTACGTGCTGCTGACGCGGGCTGCCGCGCCGAGTTCGCTGATCGGCACCGCTCCGCCGGTTTCCGCGATGGCGCTGCTCATGTGGCGGACGATGTCCAAGCCGTTGATCGTGCGCAGCCGTCGCACCAGTTCTTCCTCGAGCAACATCAACATTTCGTGCGGTGCGTCCGCCGAGGTCAGTCGGTGTCGCAACTCAGCGATAGCGGGCCGGCCCCAGATCTGTTCCACCGTCGCCGGTCGGTCGCACAACTCGGCCGCGGGCACCGGAAGGAACGGTGCCAGCCCCCACGGCCTGAAGTGGACGCCCACGGACCGGGTCGGGGTTGGGTAGCCGAACTCCCACGCACGGGTGGGCGTGGTGACCGCGCAGCCGTCGCTGTATTCCACGGCTTCTACGTCGGTGCCGGCGCGGATGAGAAACGGCGCCCCGAGGTTGACGATGAGCAGCGGCGCGGGCGCCGCCGGCAGCAGCAACCGGGAGTACGGCGGGTCACCCTCCAGGTAGTAGAGGTCGTCGATCATCCCGTCGAGCTGCGGACCGGGCACCCTCGACACATACTCCACGCCGACATTATCGCCGACGGCCCATCAGGCATCACGCGCCGCTGCAGGCATCGAGTGGGGCGGTGCCGAACGTTCGACCAGATCATGCCTCGGGGCACCGGTCGTCCGGGGGACCGCACCCCGCGGTATCCGCTCGATTCTCGGCTCGCCGCAGCAGGCAGTACCATGGAGGGCGGCCCAACTTATCTTGACGTCGAGATGATTCGGCACGGCATGAATCGGCACGGCCGGGCCACAACCCACCAGCCCCTGTGCGCGACCGCGCGTGCGGATCGATTGGAAGTAGAGCGTGGATCTTTACGAGTACCAGGCCAGAGACCTGTTCGAGAAGTACGGGGTGCCGGTGCTCCCCGGCATCGTCGCCGATACGCCCGATGAGGTGCGAGCCGCTGCCGAGAAGCTCGGCGGTGTCGTCGTCGTCAAGGCCCAGGTGAAGACCGGCGGCCGTGGCAAGGCCGGCGGCGTCAAGGTCGCGAAGACCCCCGACGAGGCGTACGAGGCCGCCAAGGCCATCCTCGGGCTCGACATCAAGGGCCACGTCGTCAAGCGCGTCATGGTTGCGGGCGGCGCCCGCATCGCGCAGGAGTTCTACTTCTCGGTGCTGCTCGACCGCGCCAACCGCTCGTACCTCTCGCTCACGAGCGTCGAGGGCGGCATGGAGATCGAGCAGCTCGCGGTCGAGAAGCCCGAGGCGCTCGCTCGCATCGAGGTCGACCCGATCGCGGGCGTCACCGTCGAGAAGGCACGTGAGATCGCGGTCGCCGCGAACTTCCCGGCTGAGCTCGTCGACCAGGTCGCCGACGTCTTCGTGAAGCTCTACGAGGTGTACAAGGGCGAAGACGCGACGCTCGTCGAAGTGAACCCGCTCATTCTCGACGAAGACGGCAACATCATCGCCCTCGACGGCAAGGTGTCGCTCGACGAGAACGCCGAGTTCCGTCACGCCGGCCACGCGCTGCTTGAAGACAAGGCGGCCGCCGACCCGCTCGAGGCCAAGGCGAAAGAGCTCGACCTCAACTACGTCAAGCTCGACGGCGAGGTCGGCATCATCGGCAACGGCGCGGGCCTGGTCATGTCGACGCTCGACATCGTCGCCTACGCGGGCGAGAACCACGGCGGCGTGAAGCCCGCCAACTTCCTCGACATCGGCGGCGGCGCGTCGGCCGAGGTCATGGCCAATGGCCTGTCGATCATCCTCGGCGACGCGCAGGTCAAGAGCGTGTTCGTGAACGTGTTCGGCGGCATCACCGCGTGCGACGAGGTGGCCAAGGGCATCGTCGGCGCGCTCGCCGAGCTCGGTAAAGAGGCGAACAAGCCTCTCGTCGTGCGTCTCGACGGCAACAAGGTCGACGAGGGCCGCCGCATCCTCGAGGAGGCGGCGCACCCGCTCGTCACCCTCGCCGAGAACATGGACCAGGGCGCCGACAAGGCCGCCGAGCTGGCGAACGCCGCGTAGTCGGCCGTCGTCGCAGAGAAGGAACAGGACTCCAACAATGACGATCTTCCTGAACAAGGACAACAAGGTCATCGTGCAGGGCATCACCGGCGGCGAGGGCTCGAAGCACACCGCGCGCATGCTCGCGGCGGGCACCCAGGTGGTCGGCGGCGTGAACGCCCGCAAGGCGGGCACCACGGTGCTGCACAACGACCAGGCCGGCAACCCCGTCGAGCTGCCCGTTTTCGCGTCGGTCGCCGAGGCGATCGAGAAGACGGGTGCGGATGTCTCGATCGCCTTCGTTCCCCCGGCGTACACGAAGGACGCCGTGGTCGAGGCCATCGATGCCGAGATCCCCCTGCTCGTGATCATCACCGAGGGCGTGCCCGTGCAAGACTCTGCGGAGTTCTGGGCCTACGCCAAGGAGAAGGGCGAGAAGACGCGCATCATCGGCCCGAACTGCCCCGGCATCATCAGCCCCGGTGAGGCCCTCGTCGGCATCACCCCGGCGAACATCACCGGCAAGGGCCCCATCGGCCTCGTCTCGAAGTCGGGCACGCTCACGTACCAGATGATGTACGAACTGCGCGACCTCGGCTTCTCGACCGCCATCGGCATCGGCGGCGACCCGATCATCGGCACGACGCACATCGACGCGCTCGCCGCGTTCGAGGCCGACGCCGAAACCAAGGCCATCGTCATGATCGGCGAGATCGGCGGCGACGCCGAAGAGCGCGCGGCCGACTTCATCAAGGCCAACGTCACGAAGCCCGTCGTCGGCTACGTCGCAGGCTTCACCGCGCCAGAGGGCAAGACGATGGGCCACGCCGGCGCGATCGTCTCGGGCTCGGCGGGCACCGCCCAGGCCAAGAAAGAGGCACTCGAGGCCGCCGGAGTCAAGGTCGGCAAGACGCCCAGCGAGACCGCGCAGCTGCTGCGTGAGGTCTACGCCGCGTTGTAAGAGATGAGCGGATGTCGCGACATCCGCTGCTCGCATGAAGCTGCCCCGCCGGAAACCCGGCGGGGCAGCTTCGTCATGCACTCCCTCTCACGTCACGGATCGATCGCGATGTCGATTCTCAGGCGAGCGGGATCAGCATCTGCTCACCTCACTGACTGCTGACATCACCCCCGTTCGTGATGGTCAGCACCGACGTCTCGTGGCAGGTGGCGCCGATGTCCTCCTGCGCCGGGTTGGTGCTGTCGTAGTTGACGCGCCACGAGAACGATCCGCTCACCAGCTGAGGCGTGGTGTTGGTCGTCGACACCGTCTGCGGCGAGGCTCCGGCCACGGCCACGTTCAGCTCCGTGTAGATGGGGCTGCCGGTGCACATCGCGTTGTCGAACAGCTCGAAGTCGACGTTGCCCGCCAGATTGCCACCTGCAGGCGCCGACACGGTCACCGAGTCGTTCGGCACCCACTTCTGCGCGCTCGACAGCGTCGAGGGCACGGTGTTGACCACCACATCCTCGTCGGCATCGGTGCACGCGGCGTTGTGGGTGAGCCCGACGGTGTTCGGCAGGTTGCCGCTGTAGACGGCGACCCAGTGGTACTCGCCGGGAGCGGTGGGTACGAACTGCGGAGCAGGCGAGTTGTACGTGCCGTCACCGCTGACTGCCACCGTGGTCGACGTGTAGGCAAGCGTGGAGCAGTCGTCCGGCCCGAACAGCTTGAAGGTGATCGTGCCTCCAGCCGCGGGCCCCGCAGTGCCGGTCAGGTTGATGACCGGGTTGGCCGGCTGGGTGGCCGTCCCGCCCAGGGTTGCCGAGTCCGTCACGGCGTTGCCGAGGAAGACGTCCGCACCAGCGGTGGTCGCCAAGGTCGCCGTCACCGGGTTCACCATGAAGCACTCCGTCGCGCTTGCGTCACTCGAGCCGGGGATGCCGTTGGCAGCATCGCCGGTGAACTCCGCCCGCCAGCAATACCGGCCGGCGGATGTGACGTAGGCGGTCGGCGACGAAACGGTCACCGGGTACGCAGCGCCCGTGAGGTTCGTCGAGCCGACGCTCGTCCCTCCGGCGGTGCACAAAGCAGGTGCGTCGACCTTGCAGAGGTGGAACGCCACCGAGCCCGCCGGGGTGGCTGTGCCACCCGTCAAGCTCACGACAGCCGAGTCCTTCACGGGTACGACGCCCGTGCCGATCGACAGGCCGCCCATCGGGATGCCGGCACCGGCACCGGTCTTCGGCGTGGTCACCGTGGTCGAGGTGCAGTTGCTGATCGGCGGTGTCGTCGCGAGGATCGTGTCCTTGTAGTCCGCGGTGTCGGAGTTGCCGGTCACCGTGCTCGGAATGGTGTTGGCGAAGGAGAGGCACGCGGTGGACCCCCCGAAGATGGTGTCCGTCAGGTTGACGGCGGCTTCACCACGGAACCCGTCGGCGCTGTAGGCCGCCTGCGACACTGTGGCGTTGAGCGCGGTCGGCGCGCCGAGGAGCAGCGTGCCCGTGCTGTCGTCCCAGACCCGCAGGAACAGGTCGAGACTTCCGCCCTGCTGGTCCCAGAGGATCATGAAGTCGCCATCGGATCGGTTGGCCCAGGGGTTGCAGTCGGCGATCAGGTCTTCCTCGGTCGCCGTCTCGTAGGCGCAGGCGGCGGGAGCCTTCTCCTTCATGAACTCGTAGGCGATGAAGCCGCTGCCGGTGTTCTTGTCACGCTCCCAGGCGAAGTACAGCCAGTCGTCGTCGGTGATGGCCTCCTTCTCGACGTCGAGCCAGGCTCGGCGCAGGTCGACCTGCGCGTTCGGGTTGGTGTCGCCCAGAGTGGGCACGGCATCATCGTGGATGACGCCGATCTTCGTGGTGCTCGAGTTGAGCGGTCCGAGCTCTTTCACGTTGCCGAACACATCGGTGATCTCGGTGGTTCCGCCGTCCGGCACGACGCCGTCTATGTCGAACGGGCCGTCCGCCGCGAGCGCCGGGCTCGCGACCAGGATCATCGCGACAGCAAGACAGCTCGCCGCTCCTGCAGCGAGCACCCGACGCGTCCTCGTGGATTTGTCGGATGTTCGGATTCGGGTTGTGAATGGCATCATCGCCTCCGGGTTGGGGATTCAGTCCGAATCGGTCGATTCGGACGCGTCCTCTCGGTGGAGACGGTGCGGCGGTGCGCGGGCGCGATCTACGTGCGGGTGACTGTCGGTCCCGGTCGACACTCGGGTGTGATCGTCGACCGGGCGCATCGAACCCGAGAGGAGTCTCAGGCTCACGCCGCAGGCTACTCCTCGCCGGCCCCCGCGAGAAGTGAATATGAGTGAATCTCACTACCCAAAACGGGGGACACAGGCGCGAACGACTGCATCGTGAGAAAGTGGCTGCATGCAACGAGAGCGACCCGAGGCGTCGCGCCGGCGTGGCGAGGGTTCCGGCAACGAGGCGGCCGCGTTCCTGGTGCGTTCCGCGTTCATCACCGAGGAGGCCGTGTACGGGGTCATCCTCGTGTCGGGCATGATCGTCGTCGCCAGTGCGGGCGAGGCGAGCGTCTGGCCGGTGTTCTGGAAGGTGCTCGGTACCGTGATCGTGTTCTGGGCGGCGCACGTGTACGCCGGCACCGTGGCGCGCCACGGGCTCGACGACGACGAAGACCTGGGCCTGCGGGAGGCCTTCAGCGCCTCGCTGCGGCGATCGCTCGGACTGCTGCTGTCGGCATTCATCCCGCTGTTCATCCTGCTGCTCGGGGCCACTCGCGCAATCGACGACGCACTCGCGCTGTGGACCGCGCTGTGGGCCGGCGTCGTCGTCTTGGCCGTGCTGGGGTTCATCGCGTTCCGGCGGCGTGGGGCGGCGTGGCCCATGCAGGTCGTCGGCGCCCTCGCCACCGCGGCGTTCGGCGTCGTCATGATCGGACTGAAGGCATTCATCCATTGAGCGTGATGCGCTCTGCTCGCCGCTGACGCTAGCCTCATCCCAGAGGGGGTCCTCATGGCTGCGATGACGAAGACCGAACTCGAGGGGCGCATCGCGCAACTCGAGGCCGAGAATGCACGATTGCGTTCCGATGCCACTGCCACCGCCGATCTCGGTGAGGGTCTGGCCGCGACATCCGAGCCGGCAGCGCCAGTGAAGCGCCGACGCGGGCGCACCGTCGCCGCCGTCGTGCTCGTGGTCGTCGCACTGCTGCTCGCACCCGTCGCGGTGATCTCGGCGTGGGCGCGCATCCAACTCGTCGACACCGACCAGTTCGTCGCCACGTTCGCGCCGCTCGCTGAAGAACCAGCGGTGCAGTCGTACATCGGCGACCAGGTCACCGCAGCGATCGAGGAGCAGGTCGACATCCCGACGCTGACCTCCGACCTCTTCGACGGCCTCAAGCAGCTCGACCTGCCGCCGCGCGCCGAGCAGGCGCTCGGCCTGCTCGAGGCGCCGGCCACCCAGGGGCTGCAGTCGCTCGTCTCGGGCATCGTCGACCGGCTCATCGAGTCGCCGGCGTTCGCCGAGATCTGGCGCGCGGCGCTCACCCGCAGCCACCAGGCCTTCGTGGCCGCGGTGCAGGGAGATCCGAACGCCGCGCTCGCGATCGGCGGTGACGGCACCGTTTCAGTGCAGCTCGGCCCGGTCATCGAGGCCGTGAAGGACCGCCTCGAGCAACAGGGGGTCGCCTTCGCCGCCAACATCCCCGTGGTCGAGCGCAGCATCGTCATCGCCCAGAATGACGCGTTCGTGCTGATCCAGACCATCTATGCACTCGCGGTGGCCGTCGGCACGTGGCTGCCCTGGGTCTGCCTCGCACTGCTCGCGGCGGGCGTGTTCGTCGCGAAACGTCGCACCGTGGCGCTCGTGTGGACTGCGGCCGGGCTCGCCCTGACCATGCTCATCCTCGCCGCAGGCCTTGGCATCGGCCGCACGTTCTTCATCGGCACCGTGAGCCCGTCGATCATGCCGTCCGACACCGCGTCGGTGTTGTTCGACGGCCTCGTCGAGCTCATGCTCTCGACCATCGTCGCGTTCCTCGTGCTCTCACTGCTCGTCGCCGTGATCGGTTGGTTCTCGGGCCCGTGGCGCCCGGCGCGAGCGGCCAGGGAGTTCGCCGGTGCAGGATTCGCGAGCGCACGCAGGGCTGCCGCCCGGCACGGCGTGACGACCGGCTCGTTCGGCATCGGCCTCGACCGCTGGCGCGGCGCGGTCTACATCGCCATCGCCGTGATCGCCGCGGCCGTGGTGCTCTTCAACCGGCCGGTCACCGTGAGTGCCGTCATCTGGACCGTCGTTCTGGCCCTCATCGCCGTGGTGATCGTCGAACTGCTGCGAAGGCCGCCCGCAGAGGTCGCCGAGCTCGAATCGGAGGGTGCCGCGGTTGACGCGAGCACCGGGGTCGCGACATCCGACACCGCTGTCATCGAGCCCGAATCCGAACCCGAATCCGACGCCGCGCTCGGCGACACGTCGGTGCTCGACGCCGGCGACGCGACGGAGGCGAGCGGGCATCCGACCGACCCCGCACGTCCTGTCGGCTGACGCGGCCGCCTCGGGATAGGCTCCCCGAGGAATGAGACGCACGACGATCGCCCTGCTGGCCGCCCTCGAGGCCGCCGTCGCAGCGCTCATCGGACTCGGAATCGCCCTCGTGCCGCTCATGCTGTTGTGGGCGGTGCAGTACGGGCTCACGGTCGACGTGACCGTGTTCCTGCGTGCCGCCGCCGACGTGTGGCTGCTCGGCCATGGGGTCGACCTCACCGTGCAGCTCGACCCGATCACGGCGGGCGGCCTCGGCCTGCCCGGCGCCGACCAGCCGTTCGCGATCACGATCGCGCTGCTCGGCTTCGCGCTGCTGTCGGTCGCGGCGGGTCGTCGCATCGGGCGCCGTTCGGCGGCGGGCGGTCACTCGATCACCGGCGCGGTCGCGGCCGTCGTCGTCTACGCTGCCGTCGGCGCCACCCTCGCGATCGTCGCCGGGGCCGACGTGGCGCGCGCCTCGATCTGGCAGGCGACACTGCTTCCCGCCGTCACGGTGACGATCGGCGTGGCGATCGGCGCGGTCGCCGAAACGCTGCGCGAACCCTCGCCGACCGATGCCGCCGGGGGATTCTTCCGCGAACGACTCGGCGATCTTCCGCGCGGGGTGCTCGATGCCATCACCGCGGCGGTGCGCATCGGCGCGGGCGCCGCGTTCGCGCTGCTCGCTGTCGCGGCGGGGTTGCTTGCCGTGCTGATCGCGCTCGACTACACGACGATCGCCGGTCTCTCGCAGTCGCTCGGCGCGGGCGTCGACGGGGGCATCGCTCTGCTCGTCGGCGAGCTCGCGTTCCTCCCCAACCTGGTGGTGTGGCTCGCGGCCTGGATGCTCGGTCCAGGGTTCGCTCTCGGCACCGGAACGGTCGTGGCGCCCGGGGGCACCCTGCTCGGGCCCGTTCCCGGCATTCCGCTGCTCGGCGCGATCCCCGCTGCCGCGCCCCTTGTCGGCGTCCTGTGGCTGCTCGTGCCCGTGCTCGCCGCGTTCATCGGCGCCTGGCTGGTGCAGGGTGACGTGCGCGACGGATGGCCCGGGGCGGGGCCCGCCTCGCCGGGCGCAGCGGTGCCGTGGTGGCGGCCGATCGCGGTCGGCGCGGGCGCGGCAGCGGTGGCGGGGGTCGTGCTCGGACTGCTCGCATGGTGGTCGGGCGGCGCGGCCGGTCCGGGACGGCTCGCAGATGTCGGGCCCGATGCCTGGGTCGTCGCCGGCGTCGCTGCCGCGACGGTCGGTGTCGGATCGATCGCCGGCGGTCTCACCGCCCGAATGCAGACGCGGGCGCCGACCACCGGTCGTACTTCGGCGACGCCGGACCGTTCGTCTGGGCTCCCTTCGACAGGTTCAGGGAACGGCAACCGGTAGGCTCGAGAGGTGCAGAAGCTCGTCGTGCTGATCTCGGGCGCTGGATCCAACCTCCGGGCACTGCTCGAAGCCGCTGAAGACGCCGAGTTCCCCGCCCGGGTCGTCGCGATCGGCGCCGACCGGCAGGCCGACGGACTCGTGCTCGGCGAGGAGTTCGGCATTCCCACATTCAGCGTGCCGTTCACCGCCTACCCCGACCGCGACTCGTGGGGCGCCGCCCTCATCGACGAGGTTCGTCGTTGGGAGCCCGACCTCGTTGTGCTGTCGGGGCTCATGCGGCTCGTGCCGCCCGCCGTCGTCGACGCGTTCTCGCCGCACCTCATCAACACGCACCCCGCCTACCTGCCCGAGTTCCCCGGCGCCCACGCCGTGCGCGACGCGCTCGCTGCTGGGGTCGACCAGACCGGTGCGAGCCTCATCGTCGTCGACAACTCGGTCGACGGCGGCCCGATCATCGCGCAGGAGCGCATCCCGGTGCTGCCCGGCGACACCGAGTCGACCCTGCACGACCGCATCAAGCCCGTCGAGCGACGCCTGCTCATCGAAGCCGTGCTCGACATCGCCAATTCGCACCTCGACCTGAAGGAACTCGCGAGATCATGAGCACGCATTCGATCGACTCGAGCCTCTACCGTCACCGCGATCGTGTGCGCGTGCGCCGGGCGCTCGTCGCCGTCAGCGACAAGCGCCGGCTCGTCGAACTGGCCACGGCGCTCGACGGCGCGGGCGTCGAGATCGTCTCGACCGGCGGCACTGCCGCGGCGATCGCCGCAGCCGGGCTGCCCGTCACCCAGGTGCCCGAGGTCACGGGGTACCCCGAGCACCTCGACGGCCGTGTGCGCACCCTGCATCCCGGCGTGCATTCGGGCCTGCTCGCCGACCTGCGCCTCGAAGACCACGAACGCCAGCTCGCCGAGCTCGGCATCAAGCCCTTCGAACTCGTCGTCGTGAACCTCTATCCGTTCACCGAGACCGTCGCCGCGGGCGCCGAGCCCGACGCCGTGATCGAGCAGATCGACATCGGCGGCCCGGCCATGGTGCGGGCGTCGGCGAAGAACCACGCCAACGTCGCGGTGGTCGTCTCACCCGACCGGTACGACGAGATCATCGCGGCGGTCGAGGCGGGCGGCACCACGCTGGCTCAGCGCGCGGCGCTGGCGCGCGAGGCGTTCCGGCACACGGCGACCTACGACATCGCCGTCGCGTCGTACATCGGCAGCGTCGTCGCGCCCGACCAGCCTGCAGCGGAGTCGCCGTTCCCCGCCTGGGTGGGCGGCAGCTGGACCAAAGACGCCGACCTGCGCTACGGCGAGAACTCGCACCAGAAGGCGGCGCTCTACGCCTCGCAGGGTGGCCGCCCCGGCATCGCCCAGGCCGTGCAGCTGCACGGCAAAGAGATGTCGTACAACAACTACGTCGACGCCGACGCGGCCGTGCGGGCCGCATTCGACTTCGACGAGCCCGCCGTCGCGATCATCAAGCACGCGAACCCGTGCGGCATCGCCGTGGCGTCGCCCGGGGCATCCGACCCCATCGCCGACGCGCACCGTCGCGCGCACGAGTGCGACCCGGTCTCGGCGTTCGGCGGCGTGATCGCGGCCAACCGCACGGTGACCCGCGAGATGGCCCAGACCGTCTCGGGGATCTTCACCGAGGTGCTCGTGGCGCCGGCGTTCGAGGCCGAGGCCGTCGAGCTGCTCACCCAGAAGAAGAACATCCGCCTGCTCACGCTGCCTGAGGGCTTCACGCCCACGGCGGTCGAGCTGCGCCAGGTGTCGGGCGGCGCGCTGCTGCAGCAGGCCGACCGGCGGTTCTCGCCGGCGTCCGAGTGGACCCTCGCGGCGGGCGACCCCGTCGACGCGGCCACCCTCGCCGACCTCGAGTTCGCGTGGACCGCCTGCCGCGCCGTGAAGTCGAACGCGATCCTGCTCGCCTCAGGCGGCGCCTCGGTCGGCGTCGGCATGGGCCAGGTCAACCGGGTCGACTCGTGCAAGCTCGCGGTCGAGCGGGCGGGCGATCGCGCCGCGGGCTCGGTCGCGGCATCCGACGCCTTCTTCCCGTTCGCCGACGGACTGCAGATCCTCATCGACGGCGGCGTGCGCGCCGTCGTGCAGCCCGGCGGCTCGGTGCGCGACGACGAGGTCGTCGCGGCGGCCCGCGCGGCCGGCATCACGATGTACTTCACGGGCGAGCGGCACTTCTTCCACTAGTCTCCGATGCGCGCCGAGGCGTGCGCGCGGGTACGGGGTGCGCGCCGCAACTTCGGAGATCTGCGCCGAATCGGAGCGATGCGGCGATCCGACTCCGATTCACGGCGTATCTCCGAGGTTGTGGCGGCGCTGGAGCCGGGAAGAGTCGGGAGGGATGGGAGGGCTCAAGGAGTCTCCGATGCGCGCCGAGGCATGCGCGCGGCGGTACCCTTGAAGTGAACCTGCGCTCACGAGGCGCGGGCACCGTTCCGCCCACGAAGCGGATGATTCGAGGAGAACGATCGATGACGATCACACATGCCCCGGCTCCCCCTGCCGCCGAGGTCAACGCAGCACTTCCCACCGAGGCGCCCGACCACGAACGGGTGCTCATCACCCGCGGCCCTCGCTCAGGCCTCACCATCATCGTGGCCGTGCATTCGACGCGGCTCGGCCAGGCCCTCGGCGGTGCACGACTCTGGCGCTACAGCCACTGGACCGACGGTCTCGCCGACGCCCTGCGCCTCTCGCAGGCGATGACCATGAAGAACGCCGCAGCGGGCCTCGCGCGCGGCGGCGGCAAGTCGGTCGTGGCCATCCCCGCGGGCGTCACGCTCGACGACGCGCAGAAGCGCGACGCGATGCTCGACCTCGGCGACGCCGTCGAGTCGCTCGGCGGCGCCTACATGACCGCCGAAGACGTCGGCACCAGCGCCGAGCTCATGGCTGTCGTGCACGAGCGCACCGAACACGTCTGCGGCCTGCCGGCCGAGCAGGGCGGCGTCGGCGAGCCCGCCGACGCGACCGCAGCCGGCGTTCACGCCTCGATCATCGCGACGCTCGGCCACGTGTTCGGTTCGACCGACGCCACCGGCCGCCACCTCGTCATCTCGGGCCTCGGCCAGGTGGGCGGGCGCCTCGCGCGCAGCCTCGCGGCCGCCGGTGCGCGACTGACGGTCACCGATGTCGCGGCCGACAAGCGTGCCCTCGCCGACGAGCTCGGCGCCGCGTGGGTCGACCCGGCCGACGCGCACCGCGTCGAGGCCGACGTGTTCGTGCCGTGCGGCCTCGGCGGCGTGCTGACGCCCGAGGTCGTCGACGAGTTTCGCGTGCGTGCCGTGGTCGGTGCCGCGAACAATCAGCTCGCCTCGCGCGACGTCGCGCGGTTGCTCACCGAGCGCCGCATCGTGTGGGCGCCCGACTTCGTCGTCAACGCCGGCGGCGTCATCTACCTCGACGTGGCGAGCGAACCCGACGCCGACCAGGCCGCACTCGACGCGCGCATCGCCGGCATCGGCGAAACGGTCGTCGCCGTGCTGCGCGACGCCGAGCAGCGCGGCTCGACGACGCTCGAAGCGGCCGAGCGACTCGCCCGCGCACGGCTCGACGCCGCACGCTGAGGGCGCGGCACGGCCAGTAGGCTCGTGCCATGACCTCCCCCGTTCCATCACCGTCGTCGGCGCCTGCCCGGTACACGCCCGAGGCGAGCCCGGCGCGACGCACGGTGGCCGTACTGCTCTCGGCCGCGGCGGTCGCGCTCATCGCGCTCGCCGCGGCCGTGCTCGCGTTCTTCATCGGCAACGGGCAGGCGCCCACGGTGTTCGGGCGGGTCTTCGGGCATTTCGCGCTCGCGGCCACGATCAGCTGGGTGCTGCTCGTGGTCGCGAACGCGCTCGGTGCGACCCGCGTGTGGTTCCTCGCACTGCTCACCGGGTTCGCGTCGTCGTGCCTCGCGGCGCTCATCGCGACGACGTTCACGGTGGGCGCCACGTCGCGCAACCCGTTCTCGGGGGCGCTGTTCGTGTTCGTGATCAGCTCGCTCGTGAGCCTCAACCTGATCTTCATCCTCGCGGTGATCCTCGCCGAGGTCTTCATCGCGCCGCGCGTCATGCGGGGCGTCCTCGGGCACACGCCCGAGTGGCCACCACGTCGCATCGCGCTCGTGCGCATCCCCGCGTCGAACCTCGACGAGGGCGAGCTCACGCATTTCGAGCGCCGCCCCATCGACCACGACCTCGCCGACGAGCAGTGGGACAATTACGTCGCCGCGCTCGCAGCAGAGGGCTGGGAGACCGTCGAGATCGACGCCGCGCCCGAACTCGCCGATTCGGTGTTCGTCGAGGACACGGTCGTGATGTTCGGCGACCTCGCGGTGATCACGAACCCGGGGGCCGAGTCGCGCCGGCCAGAGGTCGATGCCGTCGAGCGCACGGTGCGCGCGATCGCGGGCATCACCGTCGAGCGCATCGAGGCGCCGGGAACGCTCGAGGGCGGCGATGTGCTGAAGGTCGGGCCCGTCGTCTACGTCGGCGCGTCGTCGCGCACGAACGCCGAGGGCATCCGCCAGCTGCGCGAGCTGCTGACGCCGCACGGCTACCAGGTCGTCGCCGTGCCGATCACCAAGGCGCTGCACCTGAAGAGCGCCGCGACGGCACTGCCCGACGGCACGATCATCGGCGATCCTGCACTGCTCGATGTCACGAGCGTCTTCGCGACCTTCCTGCCCGTGCCTGAGCCCGAGGGCGTGGCGGTCGTCGAACTCGGCCCGACGTCGCTGCTGATGTCGGCGTCGGCACCGCAGACGGCTGCGAAGCTGTCGGCGCTCGGCTACCGCGTAGTCACCGTCGACATCGGCGAGTTCGAGAAGCTCGAGGGATGCGTCACGTGCATGTCGGTGCGGGTGCGCTGACGGCTGCGCTCTGGGCGGGGCTGCGCTCTGGGCGGGGCTGCGCTCGCTGAGTTGAAGGATGATCGGTGCGACGCGCCGTCGGCACGCGGCGAGTCGCCTGAATCCTCCTGCGACTCGGCGCCGGCTCAGAGATCATGTGTGCGCACGCGTCCGTCGTGCAGTTCGAGCACGCGGTCGGCGCGGCCGACGAGTGCGGCGTCGTGCGTAGTCACCACGGCGGCGACGCCGCGGGCGTGCACGAGCTCGCCGATGAGGTCCATGACGGTGGCGGCGGTGCCGCTGTCGAGCTGGCCCGTCGGCTCGTCGGCGAGCAGCACCTGCGGACGCGCGGCGAGCGCCCGCGCGATGCCGACACGCTGCTGCTGGCCGCCCGAGAGCTCGTAGGGGCGTTGCGCCGCGTGCGCCGCGAGCCCCACGAGCTCGAGCGACTCGGCCACCCGTGCCTCGCGTTCGGCGGGCTGCATGCGCGCAAGGCGCAGCGGCACCTCGACGTTCTCGGCAGCCGAGAGCACCGGGACGAGCCCGAACGACTGGAACACGTAGCCGAGCCGGTCGCGTCGCACGGTCGCGAGGGCATCCTCGCCGAGCGCCGACAGCTCGTCGTCGCCGAGCCGCACCCGGCCCGAGGTCGGCCGATCGAGGCCGCCGAGCAGGTTCAGCAGCGTCGTCTTGCCGGCGCCCGAGCGGCCCGTGACGACGAGCAGCTCGCCCGGGTGCACTTCGAGCGACACGTCGTCGACGGCGTGCACCGCACCGCCGCGACCCTCGAACACCCGGCTCACGGATTCGGCGCGCAGCGCGCTCATCGTTCCTCCTCGGGTCGGGAATCGGCATGGGATTCGGTGTCGGATGCCACCGCCGCAGGTTCGGCGACGGTTTCGGTGTCGGATGCCCCGGCCGCGTGCCGCGCTCGCGGCCTCGGCGAGTCGGGGGCATCGGAGTTCGGGGCCCGCCCGGCCGGGCCATCGGCTCGCCCGTCGTGACCCGGCCACACGCCGACGTGGTCGGGCTCGAGTGCGAGGCGAACGCGGTCGCGCAGCTCGAGCGACTGCACGAACTCGTGCGGCAGCTGCAGCCGGCCGACGCGGTCGAGCACCGCGAACTCCTCGGCGATGTGCTGCTCTTCGCCGTGCTCGTCGACGCGGGTGGAGCGCAGCACCTCGGTCGACGTGCGACCGTCGCGAATCTGCACGGTGCGCCGCACGTGCCCCGAGACCCCGGGGTCGTGCGTGACGATGAGGGTGGTCACGCCGAGCTCGAGGTTGACGCTGCGCATCGCCTCGAGCACGGCCGCCGAAGTCGACTCGTCGAGCTCACCGGTGGGTTCGTCGGCGAGCAGCACGACCGGGTCGTTCGCGAGCGCGACGGCGATCGCCACGCGCTGCTGCTGCCCGCCCGAAAGCTCGCCGGGGCGGCGATCGCGCGCGTCGCCGACCTCGAGCAACTCGAGCAACTCTTCGATGCGGGCGGCACGGGCCGCCCCGCGTCGGCCGCGGGCCACGTTCATGGCGAGGGCGATGTTCTCGGCGGCAGTGAGGTACGGGAGCAGGTTGCGTGAGGTCTGCTGCCACACGAAGCCCACGGTGTGCCGCCGATATGCGACCCGTTCGCGCGAGCCCATGGTGAGCAGGTCATGGCCCGCGACCCGGGCGGCCCCGGCCGTGGCCGTGTCGAGGCCCGAGAGGATGGTCAGCAGCGTGGACTTGCCCGATCCCGACGCCCCGACCACGGCGACCATCTCGCCCGGGTCGACACGCAGGTTGAGCCCCTGCAGGGCCTGCACCTCGACGCCCTCTGCGGTGAAGATGCGCACGAGGTCGGTGCACAGGATGTGCGGTTCAGGCGCGGTGGCCATGATTCATCCTTCCTCTTCGGCGCGCAACGCGCGCGAGGCGTTGCCGTCGCCCCCGATACGCGACGCGAGCAGCACTGCCGCAGCCGTGACGACTGCGGCGCCCGCGAGCACCGCCGCGATGAGCGCGGGATCGAAGACGACGGAGGGCTGCGCGTCTTCGCCGGTGAACGATCGCAGGTCGACGCCCTGCACGACGACGTACGGCAGCGCGGCGCCGAGCAGCGCGCCCGCGACGAGTGCGACGACGACGACGGGCCCGATCTCCCACGCGACGAGCGCGCGTTCGCCGCGGCGGCGCAGCCCGAGGGTCGCGAGCAACGGCAGCAGGCGGTCGCGCGCAGGGCGGCCCACCACGAGCGTGAGCACGATCGCGAGCGCAGTCAGCAGACTCGACAGCACGATCGCCGCGACGAGCGCGAGCACGAGTCCGCTCGTCGTCGACACCCCGCGCAGGCCGTCGAGCACCATCGCCGGGGTGACCACCGTGGCGTTCGGCCCGGCGATCTCGACGAGGGAGTCGGTGACCGCGTCGGCGTCGGCGTCGGGCGCGAACCGCACGAGCACGGTGCGCGGCACGAACGAGTCGACGAACCGCGCGGCGTGCGAACGGTCCATGAGCACCCAGCTCGCCCGCGGCGAGTATGCGGTGCGGCCGTCGACCACCGCGAGCACGTCGAACTCCTCGCCGTCGAGCTCGACGGAGTCGGCGCCCTCGATCGAGTCGGCGACGGCCTGCGAGATCACTACCGGAACGGGGGAGGCGGGGTCGCCGTCGACTCCGCTGCCGCCGACGAGTTCGTCGGGCAGCGGCGTCGCGTTGACGCGCCCCGCCTGCACGCGCCGCATCTCGTCGGCGTCGACCACGATGAGCGTCGTCGTGCGCACCCGGCCGTCGATCTCGATGGTGCTCGGTGCGGTCGAGTACACCGGCGCGGTGGCCTCGACTCCGGTCACTTCGGCGAACGCGGCCTGCTGCTCGAGCGTGAACGGGGTGCCGGTGACGGCCGCGTCGGCGCCGACACGCGCGTCGGCGGCACGTTCGACGCCGGTCTGCACCGTGCCGAGCAGCACCGCTGAGAACACCGCGACCGAGACGCCGACGACCACTGTGAGCACGGGCACGATGCCCGCCGACGGGTCGCGCAGTGCGCGTGCCGAACCGAGGAACGGCACGAGGTCGCTGCGCCGGCTGTTGCGCCGCACGAGCGCGGCGAGCGGCAGTGGGTAGAGGCGCAGCACGACGAGGCACACGAGCAGCGAGAGCAGGAGTGGCACGGCCGCGAGCAGTGGGTCGACGCCGACCTCGGCCGCCGATGTCGCGAGGCCGCGCCGCAGCAGCAGCGCGACGGCCGTGATCGCGACGACCGCCACGGCCGCCTCGGCGACCCACCGGTGGCGGGCGCCGCCGCGCACCTGGACATCGGCGCGCGCACGCCGCAGCGGGCTGAGTGCCGGCACCGATGCGACGAGCAGCGCTGCGGGCGTGAGCGCGAACACCGCGGCGATGATCCACGCGCCCCACCCGGCGTCGACCGGCACGATGAGGGTGCCCAACGCGCCGCCGACGACTGCGGCGGGCACGCCGATCACGACGCCCTCGAGCCCGAGGATGCCTCGGAGCCGGCCGTCTGAAGCACCGCGGGCCGCCGCGAGTTCGAGCCCGCTGCGCCGCCGCTCGAACACCACGCGCGCCCCGAGCAGCAGCACGGCGACCATCACGCCGATCGGACCGGAGGCGATCGTCGCGAGCACCGCGTCGGTGGCCCCGGCGGTGATGGCCGCCGACTCGAGCGCGTCGGAGAGCCCGCTCGAGAACGTCACCTCACCGACCGGCGAGAATGCGAAGTCGCCGAAGCCGGTGCCGAGCTGGTAGGCCCGGCTCGTGAACTCGTCGACCGCGGCGCGCAGTTCGGCCGACTCATCGGCGCGCACCCGATCGGTCAGGGTCGGGAACCACGAGTCCATCGTCGATTGCGGCTGCGTCTGCACGTAGGCGGCCCACGAGTTCGGGTCGGCGAAGCCGAGTCCGGTGATGCGCAGGTCACCGGCGGCCGAGAACGCCACCGAGGGCTCGAGTGCGACGGGCACGTGGGTCCAGAACCCGTCGCTCGGGTCGACCGCGTCGAACGTGCCGACGAGGCGAACCCCCTGAGGCTCAGCGCCCACGGCGAGTGTGCGCACCTCGCCGAGTTCCCATCCCATCTCTTCGGCGACGGGGTCGGCGAAGACGATCTCGATCGGCTCGTCGGTCGGGGTGGGCACCGGGGGAGCTGCGAAACCGTCGTCGACCTCGGGCGGGGGCGGGGCGCTGCCGACGAGCACTTCGGGCCACTCGCCGCTCGTGAGCGTGACGTGCTCGCGCAGCCGCGGGTCGAATCCGGTGAACAACTGGTACGAGATGCCGCCGGCCGCAGCTCCCTCGGGCCGCGCGTCCGACGGCCCGCTGAACAGCACGGTGAGCGGGTCGCCGGTGACGGCGGCGAGCGGCCCGGGCATGCGTGCACGGATGTCGAACAGATGCTCTTCGTGCGCCCCCCACACCTCGTCGACACCGTCGGGAAGGGTCGTGCCGCCGGCCGACGGGCCGAGCCCGGGCTGGGCCCGCGTCGAGTTGAGCACGTCGAGCTCGCGAGCCGGATACTCGGCGAGTCGCTCGCCGAGTGCCGCCGTGTGCATCGCGGCGATGGCGCGCGGCACCGCGGTCGCGAGCAGCGCCCCCGCGAGCACGAGCAGCGCGAGCAGGATCGACGCGACAGGCGCGGCGAGGAACTGCCGGCGCAGCAGGCCCGCCGACGTCAGGTGCGAGTGGTGTCGCGCGCTCATCGCTCCTCCTGCCGGAGCCCGGGGCGTGCGGCGAGGCGCCGCACCGAACGCGCCGCGAGGGCGATGACGGCCCCGGCGAGCAGCACGAACACGATGACCGCGATCAGCCATGGCACCCACGCGATCGCGAACGGCGCCTGCACCGATGCAGGCGTACCGGCGACTGCGGCGTATGCGAGCTCGCGCGCCGTGACCAGCGCCGTCACGACGCCGATGGCTGAACCGATGACGATGGCCGTGCCGATCGTGACCGTGAGCTCGGCGGCCCTCGACCGCGATTGCGTGCGCGGGGGCACGCCGAGCGCGCGCAGCACGACGACCTCGCCGAACCGCGCCGAGCCGAGTGCGCTCGCGAGCGCGACGAGCGCGATGGCGGCGAGCGCGAGGGCACCTGCGGTTCCAGCCCACAGGGCGGCGACCGCCGGCCCGATCAGCGTGGCCGACGAAACGTCGGCGCGGGTCGTGGCCGACAGTGCCGAGCGCCGGTCGGTCTCGAGCGTGCGCGCGACTCGATCGGGGTCGGGTGTCGCGAGCCACCGTTCCCCGAATGCCGGCACGCCGCCGCCCTCGTCGAAGGCGGCGCGGCTCAGTGCGCCGAGGTCGGCGAACACGGCGTTCGTGCCCGCCGTCGGCACGACGGGCACGGTGCCGGCGACGACGGCGTCGAGCTCGGCCCCGCCCGTGACGATGCGGAACGTGAACCGGTCGCCGACCTCGGCCGAGATGCGTGCGGCGAGCTCGCCGGCGAGCACCACGGGCAACGGGTCGTTGCCGCCGGCGGTGAGGTTCGCGCGGGCCTCGGGTTCGGCCGACGAGAGCAGCACCGGGCCGTCGACGGCGAGTCCGTTCGCCATGCCGCTGCCGTCGACCTCGAGGCGGTTGAGCTCGACGCGCAGGCCTTCGGTTCCCGGGGCGTCCACGAGCGACGCCTGCAGGCCGATGAGCCGCAGGCCCGGGGCATCGGGCAGTTCGATCTCGACCGGGCCGCCGCCCGCAGCGATCTCGACCTCGCCCGCTGGCGTTCGCGTCGCGGCGCCGCCCTCGGTGAGCAGCCAGGCCGACACCGCCACCCGCCCGCCGGTGCCGGGGGGTGCCTGGAGCGTGACGTCGACGCCGAGCGTCGACGCACCCTCGGGCAGTGCGACGCCCGCGGCGGCCGCCGACGCCGCGAGCGGGTGTGCCGCGGCGTCGGCGGCGATGCCGGGCGCGACCCGGGCGAGTTCGTCGACCGGCGCGGCCACCAGGGTCGCGGGATCGGATCCGAGGCGCACTTCGCCGTGGAAGACGGGCGCGTCGGCCGTGATGCCGTCGACGTCGGCGAACGGGTCGGCGAGCGCGAGCGGGTCGGGGCCGCGCACGAGGTCGCGACCGGCGAACGCCACCCGCACCTCGCCGCCGGCGGTGAGGGCCGACATCTGATGGTCGATCGACTGCCACGCGCCGGCGAACGCGGCCGTGAGCGTGAGGCCGGCGACGGCGAGCATCGTGACGAACGACGCCGACGCGTAGAGCGCGGCACGGCGCGCGAGCTGTCGCATGGGCAGCGCGGGCACCAGCGCGGGGCGCGCGGCCGCGAGGCGCTCGAGCACGGCGCCGACCGGTCCGGTGAGCCCGAGTGCGAACAGCGACAGGGCGAGCAGCACGAGCACCGGCGCGAGCACCGCCACCGGATCGACGTCGACACGGCCCGATGCACTCGTCACGAGCGGCGACCCGTAGAGCTGGAACTGCCACAGGGCGATCGCTGCCGCCACGGCGACCAGCAGGGCACCACCGGCGACCGCGGCGCGCGGCGCGCGGCCGACCTCGTCGCCCGAGCCGCGCACCACCGGGCGGCGTGCGTCGATGAAGGCGCGGCCCGCGACGATCGCGACCGCGGCGATCAGTGCGACGGATGCCACGGCCCACGCGATCGCCTGATCTCGGGCATCGCCGGGGCGGGTGAGGGCCAGCACCGCTTCGGCCGCGATCACGCCGGTGACGGCGGCGGGCACACCGACGACGAGCACCTCGAGCGCCGTGGAGCCCGCGAGGCGCACGGCCGAGGCGCCTCGGGCGCGCAGCAGGGTCGTCTCCGAGCGTCGCGCCGAGCCGAGCAGCGTCGCGAGCCGGCTCAGGGCGGCGATGCCCGCGAACGCGAGCACGAGCACCGGAAGCGGGGCCACAGCCCGCACCGCGCCGATGCCCGCAAGCAGCCGGGTGAGCGTGGCGCCGAGGTCGCCCGAGGCGCCGAGCCCGCTCGAGCCGAGCTCGGGCAGGTCGCGCAGGGCGGGCTCGACGTTCGGAAGGGTGGCGGCAAGCGCCGCGGCGGGATCGGGCGTCAGAGCGGCGGTGTCGGGCAGGGCGGTCCAGCGTGCGACGACCGCGGCCGGCACATCGGTCAGCGCACCCTCGTCGACGACGAACGGCCCGAACCCGCCCTCGATCGCGCCCGTTGCGACGATCGGCTCGCCGAACCACGCCGGATCGTTGGCATCGACGGGCAGCCACGTTCCGACGACCAGCAATGAACGCGGGTCGTCACCGCCGACCGTGACCAGGTCGCCCGTCGCGAGCCCGAGTTCGGCGGCCGCACCGGCGTGCAAGGTCGTCGCGCGGGCGCCCTCGGCGTCGGCGGCGCCGATCGACTCGGGGGTGTCGGCCCACGCCCCGTCGACGAGGTCGGCGCGATCGCGCAGCGTCGGGTCGGCGAGCAGCACCGCGCCGAACGGCTGCCCGCCCTGCGCGGCCCCCGCCGTGCCGACGGTCGCCGCGACCGGCGCGGTCTGCACGCTGCGGCTCCAGGTGGCGCCGTTGCGCACGAGCATGCGGTCGAGCACCTCGCGTGCGGCCTCGGCCTGGGCGTCGGGGTCGGCCGCGAGCCGGATCTGCCAGCGCGCAGCGCCGTCGGTGCCGGTCGCTGCGGCGAGGCCGGCGCGCAGGCCGCCCGTCGCCGCGCCGGTGAGGGCGTCGACGACCCCGGCGCCGAGGCCGGCGAGCAGCATGACGACTGCCGCGATGCCGGCGAGCACACCGAGGCGGGCGTTCGCGCGTGCGAACGCCGTCTGTGCAGCTCCCACGCGCGCGCTCCTCGTCGATCGGGCCGGGCACGCGGGCGGGTGCAGGGACCGGAGCGCGGCAGCCTCGATGCGGGGCGGCGGCACGCTGGCCCGCGTGACGACGACACCGAAGCCTACTCCGGAACTCGGTCTTGCACGCCAGTCCCGCGACGTCATAGGCTGTAGGGCTGGCTGCCGTGGCGACCCCAGGCGGCCCCGAGGGTTCGACAGAACGACTCGACGCGAGATGCACACCACGACGCAGGAGGACACCATGCAGACAGAAACCGATGCCAGCACGGTCGCGGTCGATGGCGCTGGTCGCTCGGCGTTCCCCGTCGTAGGCCGCGCCCGGTAGACACCGGCCCCGCCGCAGGCTTCGCCTGCACGTTTCGCGGCCCTGCCGTCGCCGACCATGCGGTCGTCGATGCCGGCCCCGAATGACGCGTTCCGCGTCGACACTCACCGTCACACCCGCCGATCAGGCTCGCTCGTGAGCGATCGGCATCCCCTCTGAGGAGAACCGGACTTGTCCGAATCCGTCCAGCCGCAGCATCCGCATGTCGCGACCGAACCGACCAAGCGCGTGGCCACCGTGCGCGCACTCTGGCGCCTGCGCGAGTACGCGGGACCGGCCATGCCCGCGTTCGCGGGCAGCATGGCGGCCGCGCTCGTGGCCCAGCTCATCGCACTGACCATTCCGCAGGTGCTGGCGCAGATCGTCGACGGCCCCCTCGCCCACGGCGACGCGGCGGCCATCCTTCCGCTGACGCTGCTGGTGTTCGCGCTCGGCACCGTCGAGGCGGTGCTGTACTCGCTGCGGCGCTGGCTCGTGGTCGGGCCGGGCACCAAGGTCGAGGCGCGCATGCGCAACGCCCTCTACGCGAAGCTGCAAGACCTGCCCGTGAGCTTCCACGACCGCTGGCCGAGCGGCCAGCTGCTCTCGCGGGCGGTGAGCGACCTCGGGCTCATTCGCCGGTGGCTGTCGTTCGGCCTCGTGCTGACCGGGGCGAACCTCGTGATCATCGTGGTCGGCGTGGGCATTCTGATGTCGATGAACTGGATGCTGGGACTCATCTTCCTCGTCTGCTCGCTGCCGCTCTGGTGGGCCGGCTGGAAGTTCGAGGGGCAGTACTCCGAGAAGTCGCGCCTGAGCCAAGACCAGGCCGGCGACCTCGCGACCGCCGTCGAGGAGTCGGTGCACGGCATCCGCGTGCTGAAGGCGTTCGGGCGCGGCAAGCACGCGCTGTCGACGTTCCGCGCGCAGGCCGAGTCGCTGCGCCGCACCGAGATCGAGAAGGCGCGACTCGACGCGAACATCTGGGTGTGGATCATGATCGTGCCGACCGTGGCGCTCGCGATCTGCCTCATGGTCGGCGTCTGGCTCGCCGCGAACGGGCAACTCAGCGTCGGCGAGCTCGTCGCGTTCTTCGCGACCGCGACCGTGCTCGCGTGGCCGATCGAGTCGATCGGCTTCTTCCTGGCGTTCGCCCTCGACGCGCGCACCGCGACCGACCGCTTCTTCGACATCCTCGACAGCGAGAACACGATCGTCGACCCCGACGACCCGAAGCACCTCGACCGTCCCAAGGGCGAGCTCGCGTTCTCGGGCGTGCGCTTCCGCTACCAGGACTCGCCCGACCGCTTCGGAGACCTGCTCGACGGCGTCGACCTCGTGGTCGAGCCCGGCGAGACGATGGCCCTCGTCGGCCTCACCGGCAGCGGCAAGACCACGATGACGGCCCTCACGACGCGGCTCTACGACGTCACGGCGGGGTCGATCACCGTCGACGGGGTCGACGTGCGCGCCTTCAGCCGCGAAGAGCTGCGCACGCACGTCGCGATGGCCTTCGAAGACGCGACGCTGTTCAGCGCGTCGGTGCGCGAGAACGTGCTGCTGGGCCGGCCCGAGCTGTCGGGCGACGCGCCCGCCGTCGTGGCCGAGGCCGAGCGGGTGCTGACCGAGGCGCTGCGCATCGCGCAGGCCGGGTTCGCCTACGACCTGCCCGACGGCGTCGACACGAAGGTCGGCGAAGAGGGAATGAGCCTGTCGGGCGGCCAGCGCCAGCGACTCGCGCTCGCGCGCGCGGTCGCCGCGAAGCCCGCCGTGCTCGTGCTCGACGACCCGCTGTCGGCACTGGATGTCGCGACCGAGGCCCGCGTCGAGGCCGAGCTGCGCTCGGTGCTCGCCTCGACGACCGCGCTCATCGTGGCCCACCGGCCGTCCACGGTGACCCTCGCCGACCGGGTCGCGCTGCTCGAAGGCGGGCGCGTCACCGCGGTCGGCACCCACTCCGAGCTGCTGCGCGAGAGCGAGCACTACCGCTTCGTCATCTCGAGTCTCGAAGACGAAGAGCGGCGTGGGCGCCACAGGGAGGGTCTCGATACGCGTCCTGCTTCGCCGGACGTCACTCGACCGACGACCACGCGACCGACCGAGTTCGAACGAGAGGAGGCGGCATCATGAGCGTCACCGGTGTGCAGGGCGAAGAGCGCGACGACTACTCCACTGCCGAGTCGCGGCAGATCCGTCTGCGTTCGCGGCGCCTGCTCGGCTCGCTGCTGAAGCCCTTGCAGGGCAGGCTCTGGCTGACCGCGGCCGCGGTCGTCGTGTCATCGGCCGCGCAGGTGGCGGGGCCGGCGATCATCGCGTACGGCATCGACAGCGGCATCCCGGCCCTCATCGAACAGAATTGGTACCCGGCGGCGTTCGCCGGGCTCGCCTACCTGATCACGGGCATCGTCGGCGCGTTCCTCATCTCGGCGTACATCAGGCTCTCGGCACGCATCAGCCAGGCGGTGCTCATCGACCTGCGCACGCGCGTGTTCCTGCACACGCAGCGGCTGTCGCTCGAGTTCCACGAGTCGTACACGTCGGGCCGCATCATCTCGCGGCAGACGAGCGACCTCGACGCGATTCGCGAGCTCATGGACGAGGGCCTCACGATGCTCGTGCGCGGGCTCATGTACATGGTGTTCACGGCGGTCGCGCTCGTGCTGCTCGACTGGCAGTCGGGGCTCGTGCTGCTCGTCGCGCTCGTGCCGCTGGGCATTCTCACCCGGTGGTTCCAGATGCGCTCGCAGGCGCTGTTCCGGCGCTCGCGCGTCGCCTCGGCGAAGCTCATCGTGCAGTTCGTCGAGACCATGACCGGCATCCGCGCCGTGCAGGCGTTCCGCAAGGAGCGCCGCAACGAGGTGGAGTTCGGCGAGCTCACCGAGGACTACCGCGACGTGAACGCCAAGGTGCTGGGCCTGTTCGCCGTGTTCAACCCGGGCCTCGCGTTCATCGGCAACACCGCCGTGGCGGTCACGCTGTTGCTCGGCGGGTTCCGGGTGATCGACGGGTCGCTCGAGGTCGGCGTGCTGCTCGCCGCCGTGCTCTACACGAAGCGCTTCTTCGACCCGATGGAAGACCTCGCGATGTTCTACAACGGCTACCAGTCGGCGTCGTCGGCGCTCGAGAAGATCTCGGGCGTGCTCGAGGAGCAGCCGAGCGTGCCCGATCCGGCGAAGCCGGTCGACCTGTGGAACGCCGACGGCCATGTGCGGTTCGAGGCCGTCGAGTTCGCCTACACGAAGGGCAGGGTCATCCTGCCCCGGTTCGATCTCGACATCCCCGCAGGCGAGACGGTCGCGCTCGTCGGGTCGACGGGTGCCGGCAAGTCGACCCTGGCGAAGCTGATCGCCCGGTTCTACGACCCGAGCGACGGCGTCGTCTCGCTCGACGGTGTCGCACTGAGCGACCTGCACCCGAAAGACCTGCGGCGCGCGATCGTCATGGTCACCCAAGAGGCCTACCTGTTCTCTGGTTCGGTGGCCGACAACATCGCGCTCGGCAAGCCCGACGCGTCGTTCGACGAGATCGTGCGGGCAGCACAGGCCGTGGGCGCGCACGAGTTCATCGAGGGACTGCCGAACGGGTACGACACCGATGTGAACAAGCGCGGCGGGCGGGTGAGTGCGGGGCAGCGGCAGCTGATCTCGTTCGCGCGTGCGTTCCTCGCGAACCCGGCGGTGCTCATCCTCGACGAGGCGACCTCGTCGCTCGACATCCCGAGTGAGCGCCTCGTGCAAGAGGGGCTCACGAAGCTGCTCGCCGACCGCACCGCCGTCATCATCGCGCACCGTCTGTCGACGGTCGCGATCGCCGACCGGGTGCTCGTCATGGAGCACGGACGCATCGTCGAAGACGGCACGCCCGACGACCTCATCGGCGGCACAGGCCGGTTCGCGGCGCTGCACGCGGCCTGGCGCGACTCGCTCGTGTAGGCGGCGAACGGATGACCCGGGCCCGGCGCTCTCGCGTCGGCTCGGGTCATGGGTTCGAACGGTCAGCCGGGGATGACGACGAACGGCGTCGGGGTGAGGCCGTTGCAGCTCGTGGCGGCGGTGTATGCGCCCATCATGGGGCTCACGAGCAGGTCGCCTACGGTGAGTGACGGCAGCGGCATGTGGCGTGCGATCACGTCGTCGCTGTCGCAGGTAGGGCCGGCGAGGGTGACCGGTACGTGCCCGCGTGCGACGCGGCGGCGGGTCGCGCGCTCGGCGGATTCATCGAGGGTGGGCTGATCGGTGAGCTCGGAGGCCGCGAACACGAGCGGGTGAGCGCCGGCGGCACCCGCGCTCGAGAACGCGCCGTGCACGCCCTCGTCGAGGTAGTGCCAACGCCCGTCGGGCCGATCGGCCGTGCCGACGACCCGGGTGACGAGGGTCGCGGCGGGGGCTGCGACGAACCGGCCCGGTTCGATCGCGATCTTCAGGTGGGCAGGCGCCGCGGCGAGCTCCTCACGGATGCTGCGGGCGAGCACGGCGAGGGCCGGTACCGGCTGGTCGTACTCGACCGGGAGCCCACCGCCGAGGTCGAGCAGCTCGAACCGGATCGAGTGGCGCTGCTCGAGCTCGCGGATGAGCGCGAGCGATCCGCGGATCGCGCGCTGCCACGGCGACGCCGAACGCGTCTGGCTTCCGACGTCGAAGGTGAATCCGGCCACCCGCAGCCCGGCGTGCAGGCAGTGGTCGACGAGCGCCGGCGCATCCTCGGGCCGTACCCCGAAGCTCGGCGATCGGTCGCCCTTCGCCGGGAACGCCAGCCTGACGAGCACGGCGACCTCTGGCAGTTCGCGGAACTTCGCGACCTGGGCGGTGCTGTCGACGACGAACGTGCGGATGCCCCGCAGGTAGGCCCCCGTGATGTCGGCGATCGACGTCATCGGGTGGTTGTGCAGGCAACGCGCGATCGAGACGCCGGCGCGCTCGAGGAGGTCGATCTCGCACCGCGACGCGACGGCGAAGCCGGCCCCGAACGCGTCGATCGCGCTGATAGCGGCGGCATGGGGGAGCGCGCCGGTCGCGAAGTGGATGGCGACGTCGGGAAGCTCGCGGCGAAGGGTGAGCAGCTGTGTGGTCAGCCGGTCGGTGTCGAGCACCAGCAGCGGGCTGCCGTGCCGGCGCACCACGCCGTCGAGGTCGATGCGGTTCGCGTACTCGGCGAGGTCACGGCGAACGAGCTCGCGGTGCGGCGCGCGATCGGCGGTCGTCGCGGGTGCCGTGTGGTGCATCAGCCGCGACGCGATACGGCGGGGACGTGCGACGAGCACGTCGGCGAGGTGCATCTGCGTGGGGCCCGTGCGAGTGGTGCGGGGGGAATCGCTGCTCAACATGTCCACGATCGTGGCCGAGGCACCGTGTCGCGGCATCCATGGGACCCCCGAACCTGTCGAGGGCATGCACTGAAGCTCATATGCCGTTCGTCAAGGGCGTTCCGGGGCGGTGCGCATCAGGGCACCCCCTGAATGGGGGCGCGGCGGCGGCCCGGAACGCGGTACAGTCGCGTCAAGCGGGGCGACCGCTCGTCGATGGCCCATGCTCGCTGAACGGAGGTTCGATGGCTGATCCGACCGTCCCCCTGCGCGTCGGTATCGCTGATGACGCGTTGCTGCTGCGCGAGGGCATCTCGAAGGTGCTCGAGGGCGGCGGCATCGAAGTGGTCGCATCGGTGGGCACCGGTCAGGAACTGCTCGACGTCATCGATGAGCTCGACCTCGACGCTGCGGTGCTCGACATCCGCATGCCGCCGAGCTTTCGCGACGAGGGCATCGTCGCGCTCGAGCAGATGCGCGCGAACGGATCGAAGATCGGCGTGCTGCTGCTGTCGATGTACGCGACGCCCGAGTACGCCCTGCGCGTCATGGGCGCCGGCAGCGGCACCGGCTACCTGCTGAAGGAGCGCGTCTCAGAGCCGCAGACGCTCGTGCGCGCGATCGAGACGGTCGCCTCCGGCGGGTCGGTCGTCGACCCCGAGGTCGTCGAGCAGCTCGTGCACCGCACCCGCGCCGACGACCCCCTCTCACGGCTCACCGAACGCGAGCGGTCGGTGCTCGAGCTCATGGCGCAGGGTTACTCGAACGGCGGCATCGCCCAGACCCTGTTCCTCGGCCTGAAGACGGTCGAGACCCACGTGCGCAGCATTCTGCAGAAGCTCGACCTCGAGGAGTCCCCGGAGCACCATCGACGGGTGCTCGCGGTGCTGACGCTCCTCGGCGAGAGGTGATGGCGCCCGGCCGCAAGGGCCGGATCATCAAGCGCACGATCGTCATCACGCTGGTGGCCGTGCTGTCGCTCAGCATGGAGGTCTCGGGCTGGCTCATCACGTCACCCGAGGATCGGCCCGAGGTGTCGTACACGACGCTGCACTCGTTGGTGCCGCTCGTGTTCCTCGCGTGCGCCGGCGTGGCGTGGAGCATCGGACCGGCGAAGGTGCCGTCACGGTTGATGGTCGCGTTCGCGGTGCTGTGGATTCCGTTGACCTTCTTCCATGTCGTCGAGAACCTCGGATGGCTGTGGCCGCTGCTGTACGGCATGCACCTGTGGTGGGGGCTCATCGCCGGACTCATCGTGCTCGTGTACCCGCGCGGGTGGTTCGGTGATCGCATGGACCGGTGGATTGCGGGGATCGCGCTCGGCTCGGCCGTCATCTACTTCTTCGCCGTCGTGCTCCTGATCGACGTGCCCGCCGATCCCGCGACGTGCGACTGCGTGCCGAATGTCTACCAGGTCGCCGACCTGCCCGCGCTGTACACCGCCGTCGACTACGGCTTCCGCGGCATCGGCGCGGTGCTCGCGCTCGTGATCGCAGGCCGGCTGCTCGTCAGGTGGGTGCGCGGCAGCGTTCCGGCGCGCACGGTCGCGTTCCTGATGCCGATCGCGCTCTTCGCGTGGGCCGTGACACTCGCCTGGTACGCCATCACCTACGCGGTGAAGACGACCGCCGATGAGGTGATGCTGACGATCTCGCTCGTGGCGATCGCGTCGATCCCCGTGAGCTTCGTCGCGGGCATCGCGCACGCCCGTAACATGCGCGCGCGGGTCGCCGATCTCATGCGCATCACGCGAGAGGGCGCCGACCGCGGCCTCTGGGCCGAATCGCTCGCGCGCACCCTGCGCGACGCCTCGGTGCGGGTCTATTGGTGGGACGAGGAGCACGGCCGGTATGCCGATGCCAGCGGCGAGCCGCTCGAGGGCGACGCCGCCGGTCAAGTGGGCCAGCACAGCCTGCTGCCCGTCGTGTCGCCCACGGGTATTCCGATCGCGCTCATCCGGCACGACAAGGTGCTCACCGACAACATGCGCCTGCTCGACGGCGTCTCGAGCGCACTGCGGCTCTCGGTCGACAACGGGCGGCTGCGCTCCGAGATCGAGCGCACCCTCGAACAGGTGAGGCAGTCGCGAAGCCGCATCGTCGAAGGTGCCGAGAAGGCCAGGCGCCAGCTCGAGCGCGATCTGCACGACGGGGCGCAGCAACAGCTCGTGTCACTCGGCATGCGCCTCAGGCTCGCCGCCAACCAGGCCCGCGACCGGGGCGTCGAGCCGCTCGGCGTCGAACTCGACGGCACCATCACCATGCTCAACACCGCACTCAAAGAGCTGCGCGAGCTCGCCCACGGCATCCACCCCTCGCTGCTCACGTCGGGCGGGCTCGCGCTCGCCGTGCCCGAGCTCGCTGGCCGGTGCCCGGTGCCGGTCGTCGTCGAGGTGCAGCCCGAGGGCAGGCTGCCCGCCGTGGTCGAGTCGACCGCGTATTTCGTCGTCGCCGAGGCACTCGCGAACATCGCCAAGCACTCGAAGGCGACGCGCGCCTGGGTTCGGGCGAATCTCGACGAGCGGGGCGTCCTCGAACTCGGCGTGCGCGACAACGGCATCGGCGGCGCCTCGCCCGCGGGCAGCGGCATGGTCGGCATCTCAGACCGAGTCGACGCCGTCGACGGCACGATCACCGTCGAGAGTCCGCCGGGGGCGGGCACCACCATCACCGTGCGGATCCCGCTCGCCGCCGCGGGTTGACTCGTCGGTCGAGTAGGCGCGCCAGCGCCGTATCGACACCTCGCTGGGTCTCGATACACTCGCTCCGCTCGCTACTCGGCCGTCGGGTGCGTCGGGGGTCAGGGGCGCCAGCGAGCCGCGGCGAGATCGATGCGGTAGCCGTCGTCGCCGGCGGAGGCGCGCAACGGCGTGCCCTCGCGGTCGTAATGCGCGCGAGCGCGCTCGGCATGGCCAGTCGGAGGGTGGCCGCCGGCACGGATGACACGCCACCACGGGACATCCGACCCGTACCTCGCCATCACCTGCCCGACGGCGCGCGCGCCTCGGGAACCGAGCAGCGCGGCGACGTCGCCGTAGGTCGCGACCCGGCCCGGCGGGATGTCGGCGACGACGGCGAGCACCGCCTCGACGAAGCCCTGCGGCTGTTCGGGTACGGCGCGCGCCACGAGCGTCAGAGCTCGAGTGCGCCGATCACGTCGCCATAGGCGGTCTCGCCGATGTCGACGAAGCCGATGCGGTGGAAGAACGCCTCGGGGCCGAGCTCGCCCGGCTCCCACAACACGGTGATGCGATCGAACCCGCGGCGCTTGGCCTCTTCGGCGAGGGCCGTCGCAAGAAAACGGCCGACACCCTTGCCCTGCACCTCGGCGTCGACGTTGATGCGCCAGATGCAGGCGCGGAACTCTTCATGAGGGTTCTCGGGGTCGAAATTGCCGTGGATGAAGCCCACGACGCGCTGATCGAGCAGCGCCACCCGCTGCCAGGCGGTGTCGGGGTTCACGACCGAGGCTTCGGCCGAATAGGTGACGGGGGCGATGAACTGCTCCTGGCCGGGCTTCAGCGAAAGCGAGTTCGCGGCAACGATGTTCGACGCGGACAGGTCTTCCAGTCTCAGCTCAGCCATGCTGCCAAGGCTAACCTGTCGGGCGCGCAAGTCGGTAGCCGGGTGCGGCAGAGGTGGGCGTCGCGAACGAGTGCGACCCACCGCGCTCGAATCCGCGTCGCCCCGCCGACGATCGAGGGCGTATCGTCGGCTTCAGCGGCCGTGCGGCCGCTCGGGGTGCCCACGAGAGGGGGCGACGGATGCCCGAGGGCAGCGCGACGTCCGGCACCTTGGCCGTGCGCACCGTCGCCGTGCGCACCGTGGCCGTGCGCACCGTCGCCGTGGTGGCGGCGATCGCCCTCAACGCGGCGATGCAGGTGTCGGGGTTCCTTGCCGCGCCCGCGTACCTTCGGCCCGACCCCACCTGGGTCACGGTGCACCTCTTCGTCGCGGTCGTCTTCGCGCTCTGCGCCGGCGCGATCTGGTCGACCCGGGGCGCCCGCGCGGGAATCGCCGCGCTGCTCATGGTCGTCTTCCCGGTGGCATGGATACCGCAGACGTTCCTGAACGTCGTCTCGTCGTACGGTGCGGTCTGGCCGATCGTGGCCGGCGTCGAGTTGAGCTGGACGGTCGTGCTCATGCTGATCGTTCTGAGTTACCCGTTCGGCATGTTCTCGGGACGGTTCGACAGGTTCGTCGCCGTCGCGATGATCGTCCTGAGCGCGGCGTTCTTCGTTGCGACGCTCCTGTTGCGGCAGCCCGAGGCCGACGACTGCATCTGCGTGCCCAACGCGTACGCGATCACCGACGATCCCGTGCCGTGGGCGATCGCGGATCTGATCTACCGGGGGATCGGCATCCCGGTGGTCATCGTCGTCTCGGCACGGCTGCTGCTGCAATGGGTGCGGGGCAGCGTGCCGGCGCGGGCGGTCGCGTTCATCATGCCGGCCGCGCTGCTCTCGTGGACCATCATGCTCGTGGTGATCCAGGCGTTCCGGCTCGCCGGCACCTCCGCCGACATCGTTATCGACACCGTCGCCCTCTTCACGGTCGCCTCGATCCCGATCGCCTATGTCGCCGGCGTCATCCACGCCCGGAACATGCGCGTGCGCGTGGCCGACCTCATGCGCATCACGCGCGAGGGGGCCGATCGGGGGCAGTGGGCAGAAGCACTGAAGACGGTGCTCGGGGACGAGTCGATGCGCGTGTACTGGTGGGATGAATCGTCGGGCCGGTACGCCGATGCGGCAGGTGAGACCGCGGAAGCCCATGCGGCGGGCGAAGGAACGCTCGCCATCACCTCGCGCGAGGGCGCGCCCATCGCGGTCATCTTGCACGACAAGGTGCTCACGCAGAACACCCGCCTGCTCGACGGCATCTCGAGCGCGCTTCGCCTCACGATCGACAACAGCCGCCTGCGTGCCGAGGTCGAGCGTACGCTCGAGCACGTGCGGCAGTCCCGGCAGCGCATCGCCGAGTCCGCCGTCACCGCGCGCAAGGGCCTCGAACGCGACCTGCACGACGGGGCCCAGCAGCGGCTCGTCACCCTCGCGATCACCCTGCGCTCGGTTGCGGAACGGCGCAACATCGTCGCCGACCCGCAGCTCGAAGCCGAGGTCGAGAGCGCGATCGAGCAGCTCGGCGACGCCCTCGCCGAGCTGCGGCAGCTCGCCCACGGCATCCACCCCTCGCTGCTGAGCCAAGGGGGCCTTGCGATGGCGCTCCCCGAGCTGGCCGGCCGCTGCCCCGTTCCCGTCGAGGTCGTCTCCGACGTGGGGCGGCTGCCCGAGATCGTCGAGGTGACCGCCTACTTCGTCGCCTCGGAGGCGCTCGCGAACGTCGCGAAACACGCGCACGCGAGCCGCGCCTGGCTGCGCATCGCCCACGGTGACGGCCAGCTGGTGGTGACGATCCGCGACAACGGCGCAGGGGGAGCGGATGCGACCGGCTCGGGCATGACGGGCATGGCCGACCGGGTCGAGGCCGCCGGCGGCACGTTCGAGGTGGAGAGCCCGCGTGGCGCCGGCACGACGGTCATCGCGCGGTTGCCTGCGTGATCCGCGTGCGCACAACGTTCCGTGGGATCTCTTGATTTCGAGCCGGATGTCTCGATGTCGAGATATTCGACGAACGCGGTAAGCTGGTCGACGGCGTGCTCACGCCCAACGACTTTCCCCATTCCCCGACAATCCAAGGAGACACTCTTGTCGAAGATCAAGGTTGAAGGCACCGTCGTCGAGCTCGACGGCGACGAGATGACGCGCATCATCTGGCAGGCCATCAAGGACCAGCTGATCCACCCGTACCTCGACATCGACCTCGAGTACTACGACCTCTCGATCCAGAAGCGCGACGAGACCGACGACCAGATCACGATCGACGCGGCGCACGCCATCCAGAAGCACGGCGTCGGCGTCAAGTGCGCCACGATCACGCCCGACGAGGCCCGCGTCGAGGAGTTCGGCCTGAAGAAGATGTGGCGTTCGCCCAACGGCACGATCCGCAACATCCTCGGCGGTGTGATCTTCCGCGAGCCGATCATCATCTCGAACATCCCGCGCCTGGTTCCCGGCTGGAACAAGCCGATCATCGTCGGCCGCCACGCGTTCGGCGACCAGTACCGCGCCACCGACTTCCGCTTCGAGGGCGAGGGCACGCTCACGATGACCTTCACCCCGAAAGACGGCTCGGAGCCGCAGCAGTTCGAGGTGTTCCAGTCGCCGGGCTCGGGCGTCGCGATGGGCATGTACAACCTCGACGAGTCGATCAAGGACTTCGCGCGCGCCTCGCTGAACTACGGCCTCGACCGCAACTACCCGGTGTACCTCTCGACGAAGAACACGATCCTCAAGGCGTACGACGGCCGCTTCAAGGACCTCTTCCAAGAGGTCTTCGACACCGAGTTCAAGCAGAAGTTCGACGAGGCAGGCCTCACCTACGAGCACCGCCTCATCGACGACATGGTCGCAGCCAGCCTCAAGTGGGAGGGCGGCTACGTCTGGGCGTGCAAGAACTACGACGGCGACGTGCAGAGCGACACCGTCGCGCAGGGCTTCGGCTCGCTCGGCCTCATGACGAGCGTGCTCGCGACGCCCGACGGCAAGGTCGTCGAGGCCGAGGCGGCGCACGGCACGGTCACGCGCCACTACCGCCAGCACCAGCAGGGCAAGCCCACCTCGACGAACCCGATCGCGTCGATCTACGCGTGGACGCGCGGCCTCGCGCACCGCGGCAAGCTCGACGGCAACCAGGCGCTCATCGACTTCTCGCACACCCTCGAAGACGTCGTCATCAAGACCGTCGAGTCGGGTGCGATGACGAAAGACCTGGCGCTGCTCGTCGGCCCCGAGCAGACGTACCAGACGACTGAGGAGTTCCTCGCGACCCTCTCGGCGAACCTCAAGGCTCGCGTAGCGGCGTAGTCTGCGGTCGCGTTCCACGAAGGGGCGGATGCTGCGGCATCCGCCCCTTTCGTGTCGGCGACGCGTTTCGAAAACAGGCATGCCGGGGCATCCGCTCGGCGTTTCTTCCTGCTCTCGGAGCCCGTTCGGCGTGTCTTCCTGTTTCCGGGACGACGCGTCTTCGGGTGGGTCGGGAAGGCAGGGCAGGATGGGAGTATGGCTCGCCTCCTGAAGCTCGTTCGCCGATATTGGGTCGTCACGCTGACGCTCGCGATCGGATGTCTCGGCATCGTGCTCGCCCTCATGGACGCGGGCAGTGCCGTGCCGTGGATCTTCAGCGGCTACGCCCTCGCGATCGCCGCATGGCAGGCGGTGGGCATGGTGCGAGACATGCTGCGCGGGCACTGGGGGCTCGACATCCTCGCGGTCACGGCCATCGTCGCGACCGTGGCGGTCGGTGAGTACATCGCCGCGCTGCTCGTGGTGCTGATGCTCACCGGTGGTGAGGCGCTCGAGGACTACGCCAACCGGCGTGCGAAGCGCGAGCTCGACGCGCTGCTGACCCGCGCACCCCAGCTCGCGCACCGCCTCGAGGGCGACGACATCGTCGAGATCCCGGCCGATCAGGTGCGGCCGGGCGACGTGCTGCTCGTGCGGCCGAGCGAGATCCTGCCGGTCGACGGCACCCTGCGGTCGGCCGAGACCACGCTCGACGAGTCGTCGATCACGGGCGAGAGCGTGCCCGCCGAGAAACGTGCGGGCGACGCGGTGCTGAGCGGTGCCGTGAACGGGCAGTCGGCCGTCGAGATCGTCGCGACGGCGACTGCCGCCGACAGCCAGTACCAGCAGATCGTGGCGCTCGTCGCCGAGGCGAGCGAGTCGAAGGCGCCCGTCGTGCGCCTCGCCGACCGCTACGCCGTGCCGTTCACCCTGTTCTCGCTCGCGCTCGCCGGGGTGGCGTGGTGGCTGTCGGGCGACCCGGTGCGGTTCGCCGAGGTGCTCGTGCTCGCGACCCCGTGCCCGCTGCTCATCGCGGCGCCGGTGGCATTCATCGGCGGTATGAGCCGCGCCGCCCGCAACGGCGTGATCGTCAAGGGCGGGGGAGTGCTCGAGCAGCTCTCGGCCGCGAAGACCGCCGTCTTCGACAAGACGGGCACGCTCACGCGCGGCGAGCCCACCCTCGTGGCGGTTCGCCCCACGCGCGGCTTCGGCGGCGACGAACTGCTCGCGGCCGTGGCATCCGCCGAGCAGTATTCATCGCACGTGCTGGCCGCCTCGATGATCGAGGCGGCCCGTGAGCGCGACCTGCCGCTCGCCGACGCCGAGTGGGCGCGCGAGGCCGCGACCAACGGCGTGCAGGCGAAGATCGACGGTCGCGAGGTCGTCGTCGGCAAGTTCGCGTTCGTGCGCGAGCACGCGCCGGATGCCTCACGGACGGCCATCGCGCCTGGTGAGCTCGCCGTGTACGTGGCCATCGACGGCCGCTACGCGGGGGCGCTGCTCGCGAGCGACCGGCTGCGCTCGAACGCGCACTCGACGCTCGAGCGGCTCGACACCCTCGGAGTGCACCAGACGATGATGCTCACCGGCGACGCGAAGGCGACCGCCGACCACATCGCCGCCGAGCTCGGCATCACGCGTGTGCGCGCCGACTGCCTGCCGGTCGACAAGGTGCACGAGGTGTCAGCGATCACCGAGCGCCCCGTGATCATGGTCGGCGACGGCGTCAACGACGCGCCCGTGCTCGCGGCCGCCGACGTCGGCATCGCGATGGGGGCCAAGGGCGCGACGGCGGCGAGCGAGTCGGCGTCGGCGGTCATCCTCGTCGACGACATCTCGCGTGTGGCGAAGGCCGTCGAGATCGGCCGCGACACGGTGCGCATCGCGTTGCAGAGCATCTGGATCGGCATCATCGTGAGCGTCGGGCTCATGCTGGTCGCGGCATTCGGCTTCATCCCGGCGACCGTGGGGGCGCTGTTGCAGGAGGTGGTCGACCTGGTCACGATCCTCGCAGCGCTGCGCGCCATCGGCGGGCGGCGCGACGCGAAGGCGGCAGGGCGGTCGGATGTCGCTGCCGGGGTGGTTTCGCGGGGTGCGGTCGCGGGTCGCTGAGGGCGTCGCGCCGCTGGCGTCGCGCTGAGAGTGGCCCGGCAATCTGGTTCCGAAAACAGGCATGGAGGGGCATCCGCTCGGCGTGTCTTCCTGTTCTCGCGGTCGGTGCGGCGTGTCTTCCTGTTTTCGGGATGGAATAAATCCGGGCGGGCTGGCACCCGCTCGACCGGTTACAAGTCGGTAACGCCTCGGGGAGATCGGGGTGAAGACTTGCGCTGAGTTTGTTCGTAAGGTTTACTAACAAACGTGAACGCAACGGATGCGCAGCGGAGCCCGATCCCCTCGGAGCCCACGCCCCCCACTCAGATGGGTGCCTCCGACCTGCTCACGGCGCCGTTCGCCGGCGCTCCGATCTTCACACGGCCACGAGCCCTGCGCCCCACGAGCAAGGTGTTGCCCGAGCATGCTCGCAGCCACAATCGCGCGCTCGTGCTGCAGACGCTCTACACTTCGGGCGGGCAGAGCCGCGCCGACCTCGCCCGCGAGACCGGCCTCACTCGGGTCACGATCTCCGACCTCGTCGCCGAACTCATCGCCGAGGGCCTCGTGATCGAACTCGGCCAGCGCGAAGACGCGCGGCCGGGCAAGCCCGCGACCCTCATCGACATCGCCCGCGCGGCGTTCCAGATCGTCGGCGTCGACCTGTCTGAACACGAGGTGTTCCGCGGGGCGGTGATGGACCTCGAAGGACGCATCGTCGCGCACGCCGAGCTTGCACGCGACGGCGTCACCGGTGAGGCGGCTCTCGCCCTCGTCGATGCGCTCGTCAGGCAACTGGTCGACGCCGCGACGATCCCGGTGCTCGGCATCGGGGTGGGTTCGCCGGGTGTCGTCGATCCGCTCGGTGTCGTGCGTTCGGCGCCCAACCTCGGCTGGACTGACCTTCCGCTGCAGGCACGCGTCGCCGCCGCGACCTCGCTGCCGGTGCACGTCGCCAACGACGCCAACGTCGCCGTGCTCGCCGAGCATGGCGCCACCGCCGTCGACGACCTGCTGCTCATCAAGATCGGCCACGGTGTCGGCGCCGGGCTCATCGTCGGCGGTCGTCCCGTCATCGGCGGCGGCTTCGCCGCAGGCGAGATCGGCCACGTCGTCGTCGGCACCGACGGCGGCCCTCACTGCGTGTGCGGCCGCGACGGATGCCTCGAGGCATGGATCTCGGCACCGAGGCTCACGGCGCAACTCGCCGAGCTCGACGAGAACGACTCGGCCGGGGCATCCGCTCGCGACGACATCCTGCGCGAAGCGGGCCGCAGGCTCGCCATCGTGCTCGCGCCGGTCGTCGGCGCGCTCAACCTGTCGGAGGTCGTGCTCAGCGGCCCCGCCCAACTGCTCGACGGTGCCTTCCACGAGGCGGCCGTCGACACCCTCCGGAAGCGGACGATGGCGGAATTCAACCGTGATCTGAGGCTCCGGATGTCCGAGCAGGCGCAGGACATCGTGCTGCGCGGCGCGGCCGTCATGGTCCTCTCCGGACAACTCGGGGTCTCATAGCAGGCCCGCCAGCCGGACGCGTTCACCCGAACCGCATCCGGCGCACCACACCCCCCAAGAGAAGGAAATCGCAATGAAGAGAAAGTACGCAGTCGCGGCGATCGCAACCGCCGCAGCTCTTGTTCTCGCCGGTTGCAGCGCGACCGGCGAGCCCGCCGATGACGGGTCTGCCGAAGGTCAGGACATCACGCTGTGGCTCATGGGCGGCGACACGCCCGACGAGCTGCGCGACTACCTGAAGTCCGAGTACGCCGACGTCACCGGCGGCACGCTCACGATCGAGGAGCAGGGCTGGGGCGATGCCGTCGCGAAGCTCACGACCGCGCTCCCCGACGCCGCGAACACGCCCGACGTCACCGAGATCGGCAACACGTGGTCGCCGACGTTCACCAACGCGGGTGCCTTCACCGACCTCTCCGACATGTACGACGAGCTCGGCGGCGACAAGCTGCTCCAGTCGTTCGTCGAGGTCGGCGAGGTCGACGGCGCTCAGTACGCGCTGCCGTACTACTTCGGCTCGCGCTACAACTTCTACCGAAAGGACATCTGGGCTGCGGCGGGCAAGGAGGTTCCCACCACCCTCGACGAGTTCGGCGAGACCGTGAAGGCGCTGCGCACCGACGCCCAGTCGGGCTTCTACCTCGGCGGCTCCGACTGGCGCAACGGCATCTCGTGGATCTTCGCCAACGGCGGCGACCTCGCCGTGAAGGACGGCGACGAGTGGGTCGGCGCCCTGTCGTCCGACGAGTCGGTCACGGGCCTCGAGCAGTTCCAGGAGCTGTTCGTGGGCGCCTCGAACGCCCCGGTCACCGAGTTCGACAGCACCCCGTGGGTGAACATCAACAACAACGACGCCACGGGCAAGCCCGAGGCCGCGACGATCATCGCTCCCGGATGGGCGCACTGGTCGATCGGCGACCTCGCGCCCGACCCCAAGGACGCCACCAAGACGGTCGCGACCTGGAACGACGACGTGTTCGGCACGTTCGTGCTCCCCGGCGTCGACGGCGGGGTCGCCCCGGTCTTCGCGGGCGGATCGAACATCGCCGTGTCGGCGGCCAGTGAGAACCAGGCCGGCGCCAAGGAACTCCTGAAGATCATCTTCTCTGAGGAGTACCAGCAGATGCTCGGCAAGAACGGGCTCGGCCCCGCGAACCTCGACTATGCGTCGAGCCTCGGCGACGACCAGTTCGCCAAGGCCCTCATCGAGTCGGCCGCCGGCTCGAAGCTGACCCCCGCCGCACCCGGCTGGGCGGCGGTCGAGGGCGCGGGCATCCTCGAGGAGTTCTTCGGCAAGGTCTCGGCCGGCGGCGACGTCGCCGACCTCGCGGCCGAGTACGACGAGAAGCTGAACGAGCTGCTCAACTAGCACGAGGCGGATGCCCCGGCATCCGCGACCTGCACTACTCGGGGCCGCGGGCGAGACTTCGCCCGCGGCCCCACCCCTGAACCTCGCACGACCCGCTCCACACCGAAAGGAGGATGAGACCGTGACCGACACCATCGCCCCTGGCACCACCGCCGCGCCGACCGCGAAGAAGCCGCGCCCGACGCCCGACGCGAAGCGTCGCCGCATCTCCGTGCCGCACCTGCTCCTCATCCCCGCCATCGCCATCCTGTTGATCGGCATGGGCTACCCGCTCGTGTGGCAGGGCATCACGTCGATGCAGGAGTTCGGCATCCAGCAGCAGTTCGGCAAGCCCGCCGACTTCGTCGGCCTGCAGAACTACATCGACCTCGCCACCGACCCCACCATGTGGCAGGTCGTCGGCCGCTCCCTGCTGTTCTGCTTCATCACCGCCGCCCTGACGCTCGTCGTCGGCGTGCTGCTCGCGGTGCTGATGACGGCCGTCGGCCGCACCGCGCGACTGACGCTGCAGGTCTCGCTGCTGCTGGCCTGGGCGATGCCCGTCGTCGCCGCGATGACCGTGTGGATCTGGCTCTTCGACCGCCGTCGCGGCCTCGTGAACTACCTGCTCGACATGATTCCGGGCGTCGACATGAACCGCTTCTCGTGGCTGTCGAACCCGCTCACCTTCTTCATCGTCGCGAGCATCATCGTGATCTGGATGTCGGTGCCGTTCGTCGCCTTCTCGGTGTACGCCGGCCTCACACAGGTGTCCGACGAGGTCATCGAGGCCGCCCAGCTCGACGGCGCGAACGGCGCCAAGCGCCTGCGCCACATCATCCTGCCGATGATCAGGCCGGTCATCATGATCGTGCTGCTGCTGCAGCTCATCTGGGACCTGCGCGTGTTCACGCAGATCACCATGCTGCAGGACGCCGGGTCGAAGGCCTCGGAGTTCGACCTGCTCGGCACCTACATCTACAAGCTCGGGGCCGGATCCCAGGACTTCGGCATGGCCTCGGCGGTCTCCATCTTCGTGCTCGCCCTGACCTTGGCGATCAGCTGGTTCTACGTACGCTCCCTGCTCAAGGAGGACGAACAGTCATGACCACCTCCGTCACGATCCCCACGGGCGGAGAGCTCGGGGCCACCGCGTCGGCGGTGCCCATCGCCGGCGTGCGCACCCGCACGCGGTGGAGCCGGCGCTTCCGCCCCCGCCGTGTGCTGCTCACGATCCTCGCCTTCGCGATCTCGCTGGCGTGGGTGTTCCCCGTCTACTGGATGATGAACTCGTCGCTGTTGCCCAACCGCACGCTGCAGTCGTTCATCCCGACGTTCCTGCCGTTCGGCGGCTCCGTCGCGAACTACGAGAACGTGCTCGAAGACGGCTCGTTCTTCTCCGCCCTCGGCATCAGCCTCTCGGTCACGCTCATCGCCGTGTTCTTCTGCCTGTTGTTCGCGTTCCTCGCGGCGGTGGCCATCAGCAGGTTCCGGTTCAGGGGCCGCAAGACCTTCGTGCTCGCCGTGCTCATCGTGCAGATGCTCCCGGCCGAGGGCCTGTTCATCGCGCAGTACAAGATGGTCTCGAGCGTGGGGCTGTTGAACTCCGTCATCGGCGTCAGCATCATCTACACCGCCGCGGTCGTGCCGTTCACCGTCTGGATGCTGCGGGGCTTCGTCGCGGGCGTCCCCGCCGACCTCGAGGAGGCGGCGATGGTCGACGGCCTCAGCCGCACACAGGCCTTCATGCGCATCACGTTCCCGCTGCTTGCCCCTGGGCTCGTCGCGTCGGGCGTCTTCGCGTTCCTGCAGGCGTGGAACGAGTTCACCGTCGCCCTCGTGCTGCTGCCCGCCGAGCAGATGCACACGCTGCCGCTGTGGCTGCGCGGGTTCATCCAGGCCAGCGCGACGCGTGAGACCGACTGGGGTCAGGTCATGGCGGCATCGACGCTCGTCGCGGTCCCGGTGATCGTCTTCTTCCTCATCGTGCAGGGCCGCATGAGCAGCGGACTCGTGAGCGGGGCCGTCAAGGGATGACCACGGCGACTGCGACCGGCGACGCGACCAGCCTGCGCCGGGACATCCTGACGACGCTCCTGCCCGGATTCGACGGACCCGAGGCGCCCGCCTGGGTGCTCGACCGCCTGCACGACGGCCTCGGCGGCGTGTGCATCTTCGGGCAGAACGTCGAGTCGGCCGAGCAGCTGGGTGCCCTGAATGCGACCCTGCGTGCCGCGAACCCCGTCGCGGTCATCGCGATCGACGAGGAGGGCGGCGACGTGACCCGGCTCTTCTACGACCGCGGCGCGCCCTTCCCCGGCAACGCCGTGCTCGGCCGCATCGACGACGTCGCACTCACGCGCCGCATCGCGACCGCCGTCGGCGACGCGCTCGTCGCCACGGGCTGCACGCTGACCTTCGCCCCCGACGTCGACATCAACGCGAACCCCGACAACCCGGTCATCGGCGTGCGCAGCTTCGGTGCCGAAGCCGAGCTCGTCGCCAGGCACACCGCGGCCTGGATCGAGGGATTGCAGCAGACGGGCATTGCGGCGAGCGCGAAGCACTTCCCCGGCCACGGCGACACTGCGACCGACTCGCACCTCGAGCTGCCGGTGGTCGACCTACCGGTCGAGACGCTGCGCGCCCGTGAGTTCGCACCGTTCCGTGCGGCGATCGCGGCCGGCTCACGCACGATCATGACCTCGCACATCCTGCTGCCACAGCTCGATGCCGACAATCCGGCCACCCTCTCGCCGCGCATCCTGCAGGGCCTGCTGCGCGGCGAGCTCGGGTTCGATGGCGTCATCGTCACCGACGCGCTCGACATGGCGGGGGCGAGCGGTGCGCACGGCATCCCCGAAGCGGCCGTGCGCGCCCTCGCCGCCGGGTGCGACCTGCTCTGCATCGGCACCGACAACACCGACGACGAGATCGCCGACATCGTGGCGGCCGTCGAGGCCGCGATCGCGTCGGGACGGCTCCCCGCCGACCGCGTTCGCAATGCGGCAGCCCGCGTGCGGGGACTCGCCACGGGTGCCCCCGCGGTGGCTGCCGGCACTACGGCGTCGAGCGTGATCGAGCCCGTCCACGAGGCCGCCGACATCGCGCGCGTCGTCGATGCGTTCGAAATGACGGATGCCGCGCGCTCGCGCCTCTCGCAGACCTCGCGCATCGGCGCGGTCGTGCGAGTCGACACCATCGCCAACATCGCGATCGGCATCGCACCCTGGGGCCCGTTCGCCGCGGAGGCGGCGAGCGAGACGCCGTCGTGGCTCGCCGGGGTGCCGGTGATCGCCGTGGCCGACGACGAGCCCGGCGACCGACGAGACGATGCGACCGGGGTCGTCACCGGCATCCCCGACGACGGCACCGTGCTCGTGATCGGCAAGGACCTGCACCGGCACGCGTTCGCCCGGGCCGCGATCGACGCTCTGCGCATCGACCGTGCCGATGTCGTCGTGATCGACATGGGCTGGCCGTCGCACGACCGCGCCTACGCCGACGTCGCCACGTTCGGGGCCTCCCGTCTCGTCGGCGAGGCCCTCATCGCGCTCGTCGAGCAGGGGCTCGCGTCGCCGATCACGGCGGCGACCACCGCGGCGACCACCGCGCCGACCGAGACCGCTGCACCAGTGGCGACCGCGCCGGCCGCGCCGTGAGGCTCGGCATCGACATCGGCGGCACGAAGACCGCCGCCGTCGTGATCGGTGCCCACGGCGACCTGAGCGAGCAGGTGCGCATGCCCACGGGCTTCGGCGCCGAAGAGGTCATCGAGACCGCGGTGCGCACGGTCGCGCGGATGGCCGAGATCGCCGGGGCCGGGACATCCGTGTTCTCGTCGATCGGAATCGGCATTCCGGGCGCCGTCGACAGCGAGAGTGGGCGCGTCGCGCACGCCGTGAACCTCGGACTCGAGGGACTCGACCTCGGCCCGCGCCTCGCCGATCGGCTCGGGGTGCACGTGCGCATCGAGAACGACGTGAAGGCCGCGACCCTCGGCGCCCACCACCTGCTCGGCGCGACGCATTCGATGGCGTACCTGAATCTCGGCACGGGGCTCGCGGCGGGCATCGTGCTCGACGGCAGGCTGCTGCGCGGCGGGCGCGGCGTCGCCGGTGAGATCGGCCACATCCCCGTCGATCCCGCGGGGGAGAAGTGCGGCTGCGGCCAACGCGGCTGCCTCGAGACCCTTGCGTCGGGCTCGGCGATCGCGCGCATGTGGCCGACCTCGGCCGCGTTGCCGGCCCGAGACCTGTTCGACGCGGCCGAGGCCGGCGATGCCCGGGCGATCGACGTGCGCGACCGGTTCCTCACCGGCGTCGCCGCTGCCGCGCGGCTGCTGGCCCTGACCACCGACGTCGACAGCATCGTCATCGGTGGCGGCCTCGCCGCGCTCGCCGAATCGCTCCTCGAGGGAACGCACCGTATCCTGAACGGGTGGGCCGCCGAGTCGGCGTTCCTCGCATCGCTCGACCTCGCGGCTCGCGTGCAGGTCCTACCCCTCGGATTCCCGGCAGCAGCCGTCGGTGCTGCGCTGGTTGGAGCAGATCAATGGCAGAAGTCGTAGTCGTCGAAGATCAGGATGCCGCGGGCGCGCTCGTCGCCGGTGCGATCGTGTCGCTCATCAGGTCGAAGCCCGATGCGGTGCTGGGCCTTGCGACCGGGTCGACCCCGCTCGCGACCTACCGTGCGCTCGCGTCGCGCATCGCCGCCGACGGTATCGACGTGCGCGGGGTGCGCGGGTTCGCGCTCGACGAGTACGTCGGCCTGCCGGCCGGTCACCCCGAGAGCTACCGTGCGGTCATCACCCGTGAGGTCGTCGAGCCGCTCGGGCTCACCCCCGAGCTCGTGCGTGTGCCGAACGGCGACCCGGCGGGCATCGAGCACGCCGGCGCCGACTACGAGGCGGCGATCACGGCCGCCGGGGGAGTCGACCTGCAGATCCTCGGCATCGGCCGCACCGGGCACATCGGGTTCAACGAGCCCGGCTCGTCGCTCGCGTCGCTCACGCGGGTGAAGACCCTCACCGAGCCGACCCGCGTCGACAACGCCCGCTTCTTCGACAGCCCTGACGACGTGCCCATGCACTGCATCACCCAGGGCATCGGCACGATCTTGCGGGCCCGGCACCTCGTGCTGCTCGCGTTCGGCGAGGCGAAGGCGCACGCGGTCGCTGCGGCCGTCGAGGGCCCGGTGTCGGCGAACCAGCCGGGCTCGGCGATCCAGCTGCATCCGCACACCACGGTCATCGTCGACGAGGCGGCCGCGTCGCAGCTCGAGAACCTCGACTACTACCGGTACGCCTACGCGAACAAGCCCGCATGGCAGGGCATCTGACGGCCTGAGCCCGGCCCGGCCGCTGCCCCACTCGACCGCCGCCCCACTCGTCAGGCGCGGCCGAGGCGCGCCGCCGTTCGGCGCAGCATCGAGGTGACGACGAGCGGGTGCGCGAGCTTGACCGGTGCGAAGTACACGTGGCCGCGCCATCCGTGCAGGCGAACCGCGGTGACCACCCGCACGAGGCGGCGTTCCACGTCGACACCGACGGCACAGGCGAAATCGAGGTGCCGATCGGGCGTGACGATGAGCGCCTCCTCGCCGACGACCCGCTGCACCGCGAACGCGGTCGCCCGATCACCCCGGGGAACTCCGATGAGGGGTGCGAGCGCCTGCCGCACGAGGAATGCCGCGCGCACCCAGACGGGGGTCGACGGGATCGTGAAGAGCTCGCTCGCCCAGATCGCCGGATCGACGGGCGCGCGCCGCGGCAACGGCACCGCGATCAGGTCGAGATGATCAGGCGCCGCGATCTCGTCGAACACGAGGCTGTTGAACACCGGACCGGTCGATGCCATGCGAACGCCTCTCGAACAGTGGGCCGCGAGCGGCGGCCGGGATTCAGCCTGCCAGCTCTTTGCGGCCGTGCAGGATGCCGCTCACCGCGGCGACGACGGCGAACACGACCGCGACGATCGGCTGACCGAGTGTCCACCACCCGATGGCCGCCGCCGAGAACACGGCGATCTCGACGAGCGCCTTGCCGAACGGGTCGATGTGGAACACCGCCTTCGGCGACACGAAAAGAGCCCATGCGAGGATCGCGAGCAGCGGAGCGCCGATGCCGATGAGCACCCCCGGCCACGGCAGCGGGAACGCCAGGAAGCCCCAGATGCCGAGTGACACGAACGCGAACAGCTCGAGGAAGAATCGGAGGACGTCGTTCGGGCCGATCTTCGGCTGCTGGGGGTCTGCTGGTGCGGTGCTCACGACCCTCAAGCCTACCGGCGGCGGCGCGGCCGGATCAGCGGAAGATGATGGTGCGTGCGCCGTCGAGCAGCACCCGCCGCTCGGCGAACCATTTCACGGCCTGGCTGAGCGTGCGGCTCTCTTCATCTTGACCGATGGCCACGAGCTCGCCGGGGCTGCGCGAGTGGTCGACGCGAACGACGTTCTGCTCGATGATCGGCCCCTCATCGAGATCGCTGGTCACGAAGTGCGCGGTGGCGCCGATGAGCTTCACCCCGCGGGCGTGCGCCTGCCGGTAGGGGTTCGCGCCCTTGAAGCCCGGCAGGAACGAGTGGTGGATGTTGATGCACCGGCCGGCGAGCGCGTCGCACAGCTCGGGTGAGAGGATCTGCATGTAGCGCGCGAGCACGACGAGCTCGATGTCGTGTTCGTCGACCGCGGCGAGCACTCGCGCCTCGAACGCGGCCTTCGACGCCGCATCGGTCACCGCGAGCGACTCGAACGGCACCCCGTAGAAGTCGACGAGGTCGCGCAGCGTGCCGTGGTTCGAGAGCACGAGCGGGATCTCGACGGGCAACTGGCCCGCCCGCTGGCGGAACAGCAGGTCGTTCACGCAGTGCCCGGCGGTCGACGCCAGCACCAGGGTGCGCAGCGCACGACCCACCTCGTCGAGGTGCCATTGCATCTGCCACCGCTCGGTGACGGGCGCGAGCGCCGCCTCGAATTCGTCACGTGAGGCCTGCGACTCGACCTGCAGGCGCATGAAGAACCGGCCCGTGTCGAGGCTCGCGAACTGCTGGCTCTCGGTGATGTTGCCGCGCGCTGCGACGATCGCGCCCGAGATCGCGTGCACGATGCCGGGGCCGTCGATGCAGCTGAGGGTCACGACCCAGTGGTGCAGGTGCTCAGGCGCGGGCGGCGGCGTGGTCATCCGCCAAGAGTACCCGGGCTCGGGCCCCGTCGCGCGGAGCTCAGCCGGCGTAGGTCGCGGTGGCCCAGGCGCCCGCGCGGCCGTCGACGAGGTAACGCAGTGAGATCTCTGGATCGGCCATGGTGATGATGTTCGAGAGCACCCTGCCGCGCAGTTCGACGCTGCCGCCGTCGACCGCGACGATCTCGGTCACGGTGCCGTCGAAGAGGATCTCGACGGTCGCCGCACTCACTCCCGACAGCGTGATGATCGGCCGCCGGGTGTCGCTCGAGTCGATGACGAGCGTCGGCGCGACCAGGTCGACGCCGACGAGCGCGGGCTCCGAGACGTTGCCGGCGACGTCGGTCTGCGTGACGGCGAGGTCGGAGTGTCCGGCCGGCAGACCGGTCGTCTCGAGCGAGAACGCACCGGATGACCCTGCCACGGTCGTCCACGAACCCGCGTCCGCGGCGACGGCGACGGTCGCACCCGGCTCTGCAGTGCCGCTCACGATGGGCTGCGCGATGCCTCCGGCGGTGTCGACCGACGAGACTGTCGGCGCAGGTGCGCTCGTGTCGATCGGCTCGGCGGGCAGCGGTGGCGGCGCGGCGGGTGCGGGCGCCGCCACGGGCGCCGGCACCGGTACGGTGTCGGGCCCGACCGTGCGCGGCGGCAGCGGAGCTTCGGCGACCGGCGTCGGCCCGGGCAGGGTGACCGGTGCGGGCGCCTCCGGCTGCGTCTGCGATTCGACTGACGGTGCGGGTGCCGGCGGCTCGTCAGGGGCCATGAGGCCAGGCAGCATGACGGCCGCGGCGGCGACCGCCGCCGCGACGGCGGCGCCGGCGCCGATCGCGATGCCGGTGCCCGAGGCACCGCCGCCCGCAGAACCGGCACCCGCGCCGCCCGCAGCACCCGCAGCGCCCGCTGACCCCGCGCCGGCGACCCCGGCCGCACCCCCCGTGCCCGACGCGGCACCAGAGGCTGCGCCGGCCGCGGCACCGACCCCGGCCGCGCCCATCGCGTAGTCGGCGACGGGGGCGCCCTGTGAGAGCCATCCGGAATATGCGGTCGCCCCGCCGATGCCCGCGGCCAGAGGCAGCAGCACGAGCGCGAGCCGCGAACCGACCTCGCGTGCCTCAGCGGCGACGATCGTGCACCGGGCGCAGTCGTCGAGGTGCGTCTCGAGCTTGGCGGTGTCGCGCGCGCGCAGCTTGCCGCGCGTGTAGGTGCCGAGCCGGTCGATGGTCCACCGGCACTCGGGTTCGGTCGCGTGCTTCAGGTGCGCGCGGATCCACGCCTGGCGCAACCCCTCGCGCGCGCGATACGCGAGCGCGGCCGTGCTGTTGGCGCTCATGCCGACGAGCGGCGCGATCTGCTGCGGCGACATTCCCTCGACCTCGCTGTACCAGAGCACCTCCTGCCAGCGGCTCGGCAGCGACCGGAACGCCTGTGCGGTCGTCGAGCGATCGAGCGCCTCGAGCGTGGCCGCCTCGCTGGTGTCGGGGTCTTCGAACGACTCGAGGGTCTCGAGGTTCGTCTCGTGTCGCGCCCGACCCCAGCTGGCCGCCGTGTTGCGGATCGTCGTGAAGAGGTAGGGCCGGAACGCCGTCGTCGGGCCCTTGCCCGCGAGGATCGCGTCGTAGATGCGGGTGAACGACTCGGAGACGAGATCGTCGGGGTCGAGCGAACTGTAGGAGCGAGCGACCGTGCGACCCGATGCCGAGTGCCGCTGCCAGAGTTGCGCGAACGCCGAACTCTCGCCTTGGCGCGTGCGCTCGATGAGCGCCGCGTCTGCGTCGTGTTCGATGCGTGTCGGGGGCACGCGGGGCTCCTTCGGGTGCGGATCTTCAGGTGACGGGCTTCACCTGAAGAGACGCGCCGACAGGTGGATCATGACGGCGCGCTCGGCGGGTGCACCCATTTCAGCAGAAAATTCTCAGAATCGCGTCATGGATCCCGCAGCCACCCGTCTCTCAGGTGAGGGCATGCGCAAGCGGGCCCTCAGGAACCGCCGTCTTCCGTGACCCGAACTCGTGAGACGGACGCCGGGAAACCGGCGGTGGTCGGATGTCCCGGGGGAGCGTCATCCGATCGAACGGGCTGGGGCCCGGGGGCGATGGGGAACACGCCTCGGGGCCCCGCCTCGCCCGGCTGCCCTGCCCTGCTCAGCCGAGGCGCACGCCCGCGCCCCACACCGCCTGCACGTCGAGTGCATCCCCGAGCAGCACGGCGTCGGCGGCGAACCCGGGGTCGAGTCGCCCAAGGTCGCGCTCGCGGCCGATGGCCGCGGCGGGAACGCTCGTGAGCGCCGCCACGGCGTGTTCGAGTGCGATTCCGCTGTCGACGACCGCCCGTCGCAGCGCCTCGTCTTGCGTGAGGGTCGAGCCGGCGATCGAGCCGCCGCGAGCGAGCCGCGCCACGCCCGCCTCGACGACGACCTCGAGCGAGCCGAGCAGGTAGGTGCCGTCGGCCGAGCCCGCCGCCGCCATCGCGTCGGTGATGAGCGCGACGCGCCCCGGTGCCCCGGCGAAGGCGAGGTTCACGACCTCGGGGTGCACGTGCACGCCGTCGTTGATGACCTCGAGGGTGACGTGGTCGGCGCGCATCGCCGCGACGACCGGCCCTGGCGCTCGGTGGTGAATGCCGCGCATGCCGTTGAACGCGTGCGTGAGAATCGACGCGCCGGCGTCGAACGCCGCGAGCGCGGTCGCGAAGTCGGCGCCGGTGTGCCCGACGGCGACGCGCACGCCCGCCTCGGTGAACCGGCGGATCGCATCGGCAGCACCTGCGTGCTCAGGGGCGATCGTGATCTGGCGCAGCGTGCCGTCGGCGGCCTCGAGCAGCCGGGCGACCGAGACGGTGTCGGCAGGGCGCAACAGGGAAGGGTCGTGTGCGCCGCGGAACTCGGCGTCGAGGAACGGGCCCTCGAGGTGCGCACCGAGCACGCGCGGGTCGCGTGCGGTGACGCGGGCGATGGTCTCGAGCTGAGCGGCGAGCGGTTCGACTCCCGCAGTCACGAGCGAGAGCACCGAACGCGTCGTGCCGTGCGCGTTGTGCACCGCGAGCGCCGTCTCGATCGCCTGCTCGCCGTCATCGACCGAGGCGCCTCCGGCACCGTGGCAGTGGATGTCGATGAATCCGGGCACCAGCAGCCGCCCCGCGGCGTCGGTCACGACCGCGTCAGGCGTGAGCGCCTCGCGCCAACTGTCGCCGATGCCCCGTGCGGCGACGAGCTCGCCCTCGAACCGAACCCACGAGTCGGGAACGGTGTCGAACCCGCTGACGAGCCGGGCGGAGTGGACGACCGTGGAAGAAGAAGACCTCACTCGGCAACGATAACGTCGTAGCCCTGATCGGCGAGGCGTGCCCGCTGCTCTGGCGTCACGCCGCTGTCGGTGATGAGCGTCGAGAAGAGCCGTCGCGGGCCGATCGACGCGAACGCGCGCTTGTCGATCTTCGACGAGTCGGCGACGAGCACGGCGTGCGCCGCGCGCGACGCCATGAGCGCGTTGACCGCGGCCTCGCGTTCGTCGTGCGAGGTGGGGCCGACCACGGGATCGATGCCATTGACGCCGATGAACGCGAAGTCGAGCGTGATGCTGCCGAGCACCGCGTCGGTGTACGAGCCGACGAGCTCGTACGAGCGTGCGTGCACCACACCGCCGGTGACGACCGTCTTGATCTGCGGGCGCACGGCCAGCTGCATGGCGATGTTGATCGCGTTGGTGACGACGGTGAGCCCGGGATCGGCCGAGGGCTCCATGATGTCCCCGCGGGTGAGCAGCTGCTCGACGATCGCCGTCGCGGTCGTGCCGCCGCACAGCCCGATCACCGCGCCACGCGGCACGAGGTTGCTCGCCGCCCGGGCGATGGCCGCCTTCGATGTGGGGTGCTGCTGGTTCTTGTAGCGGATGGGCAGGTCGTAGGCGACCGAGTGCGCCACCGCGCCGCCGCGCGTGCGCGTGAGCAGCTGCTGGCTCGCGAGGGCGTCGAGGTCGCGACGTGCGGTCGCGGGCGACACGTCGAGGCGCTCGATGATCTGGTCGACCTCGACCTGGCCGGTCTCGGCGAGCAGGTCGAGCACGGCGCTCAGGCGTTCCGCACGGTTCATCCGATCTCGCTTCCCTCAGGTGCCGGCGCGAACTGTGCCGATGCGGACTGTGCCGACGCGAACAGTCGTAGCAGGCGACCGGCCTCGAGCCGCACCGCCTCGCGGCCGGCCGCGACGTACTTTCGCGAGTCTACGGCCGACGGGTGCCGCGCGAGGTAGTCGCGGATCGCGCCGGTGAACGCGCCGTTCAGGTGCGTCGACACATTGATCTTCGTGAGGCCCGAACGGATGCCCCGCACGATGGTGTCGTCGGGAACGCCCGACGATCCGTGCAGCACGAGGGGCACGGGCACTGCGGCGTGCAGCCGCGCGATGAGCTCGAGGTCGAGTGCGGCGCTGCGCTCGGTCATGGCGTGCGACGAGCCCACCGCGACCGCGAGCGCGTCGACGCCGGTCTCGGCGACGAACTGCGCCGCCTCGTCGGGGTCGGTGCGCACCCCGGGTGCATGGGCGCCGTCTTTGCCGCCGATCTCGCCGAGCTCGGCCTCGACGAGCACGCCCGCGAGTGCGGCACGCTCGACGACCCGGCGCGTGGTGGCGACGTTGTCGGCGAAGTCGAGCTTCGCGCCGTCGTACATGACCGAGCCGAAACCGTGCTCGATCGCGACGAGTGCGAGCTCGGGGTCTTCGGCATGGTCGAGGTGCACGGCGACGGCTGCGCTCGACGCCTCGGCCACCGAGAGCGTCGCACGTGCGATCGGCTCGAAGCCGCCGTGGTAGCGCACGCAGTTCTCGGACAGCTGCAGGATCACGGGCAGCCCCGTGTCTTCGGCGGCGCCCACGAGCGCCTCTGCCGTCTCGAGGTGCAGCACGTTGAAGGCGCCCACCCCCGTGCGTGCCGCCGCGGCGGCGTCGAGGATCGTGCGGGTGGCGGTGAGCGTCATGCGGATTCCCGGGGTTGCTGTGGTTCGGAGGGTTCGAGGGTGGTGACGACGACTTGGGCTTCGAGCGCCGCGTGATCGGGCGAGAGGGCGCCGGCGAGCGGCATGAGCACGGCCGAGGCCGACCACGCGGTCGCCCTGCGGGCCATGGCGAGGCGCGCGGCCGTGGTATCGGCGTCGCCGGCGTCGCGCAGCTCGCCGTGCTCGGCGAGGGCGGCCGCGATCGCGGCGACGGCGGCGTCGCCGGCGCCGGTGGCGTTGCCGTGCAACGGCTCGGGCAGGCGAGCACGGATGCCCCGGGCCTCGCCCGACGCGTCGAGCACGAGCAGCCCCTCGGCGCCGAGCGAGACGACCACGAGGCGAGCGCCCTCGTCGAGCAGCACCCGTGCCCCGGCGACCGGGTCGGACTCGCCCGTGACGGCCGCGAGCTCGTCGCGGTTGGGCTTCAGCACGGTCGCGCGCGCCCGCGCCGCGGCGAGCAGGCCGGGCCCGCTCGTGTCGACGACGACGGCGACCCCGGCGGCGATGAGCTCAGCGACGAGCGCCGCGATCGCGTCGGGATCGAGCCCGGGCGGCAGGCTGCCGCTGATGACGACGACCGAGGCCCTGCGCCCGAGATGCGCGGCCTCGGCGACCAATGCCGCCGCTTCGGCCGGCGAGAGGGCCGCGCCGTGTTCGTTCAGGATGCTCGTCTCGCCGCTCGTCTCGTCGACGATCGCGATGCTGCGGCGGGTCTCGCCGGCGATCGGCACGAGTGCGTGGTGCAGGCCGCTGCGGCTGAGGTCGTCGGCGAGGCGCGCGCCGGTCGCGCCGCCGGCGGTGGCGAGCGTGATCACCTCGTGCCCCTCGGCCGCGAGCACCCGAGCCACATTGATGCCCTTGCCGCCCGCGCGCGACGCGCCCGCGGCGACCCGGTGGGTCTCGCCCGGCAGCAGCCGGTCGACGTGCCAGGTGAGGTCTTCGGCCGGGTTCGGGGTGACGGTGACGATCACGAGGCGACCCCAGTCGTGCGTGAAGCTGCGCGCGCGGCGGCGAGATCGCGCGCCGCGAGGGCGGTGCCGAGCAGGCCCGCGTCGTCGCCGAGCTGGGCGTGCACGAGGGCGGGGCGCCGATGGAAGCTGAGCAGCGCATCGAGCCGCTCGCCGAGCGGTTCGAACAGGGCGGTTCCCGATTGGGCGAGTCCGCCGCCGATGACGATGGCCTCGGGGGCGAGGTTCGCCACCAGCCGGGCGAGGGCCTGCGCGAGCGCCTCGACGGCGTCGTTCCAGACGCGCTTCGCCACGGGGTCGCCGGTGGTGGCGGCGGCGAGTACGTCTTTCGCACCGGTCGCGGGGTTGCCCGACGCCTGTCGGTACCGTCGTGCGATCGCGCCCGCGGAGGCGATGGTCTCGAGGCAGCCGATCGCGCCGCACGCGCACGGTTCGCCGAGGGGGTCGGCGAGCGAGTGACCGAACTCCCCGGCGTACCCGCCGCCCGCATAGGGGCGGCCGTCGAGGATGAGCGAACTCGCGATACCGGTGCCGATCGCGAGCACCACGACATCGCCGTAGCCGCGCGCTGCGCCGAGACGGTGCTCTGCGTCGCCGGCGGCGCGCACGTCGTGACCGAAGGCGACGGGCAGGCCGGTGGCGGCCTCGGCGAGTGAGCGGATGGGCGCGTCGCGCCACCCGAGGTTCGAGGCGAAGATGCCGACGCCCGACACCTCGTCGACGAGGCCCGGAACGCTGACGCCCACGGCGACGGGCGCGATGCCCGGAGCCTCGTCGAGGTGCGCGCGGGCGAGCGTCCCGATCGACGCCACGACGGCGCCGGCCGGGTCGGCAGGATCGAGCGGGGTCGGCGTGCGGCGTAGGCCGAGCACCGCGCCGTCGGCACCGATGAGGGCTGACTTCGTATCGGTGCCGCCGACGTCGAACGCGAGCACCGGCACGCCTGGGCCGAGTGGCCCCGGCGCATCGGCGGTCGTCATGGGCTTCACGCCTCGAGCACGACGGAACGCGTCAGGTTGCGCGGCTGGTCGGGGTCGAGGCCCTTTGCCTGGGCGCGAGCGAGCGCGACGCGCTGCGCGCGCACGAGTTCGGCCATGGGGTCGAGCGCGCTCGCCTCGAATCGGCCGCCCGTGGCGGCGACATCGGCGGCGAGGCCATCGGGTGCATGGCCGAACTGCCAAGTGACCCGGCCGGGTGCGGCGATCGCGATGGGGCCGTGGCGGTACTCCATGGAGGGGTAGGACTCGGTCCACGACTGCGAGGCCTCGCGCATCTTGAGGGCGGCCTCGTGGGCGAGCCCGACCGACCAGCCGCGACCGAGGAACGTGAACTGCTCGGCGTTGACGAGCACCGGGTCGAGGTCGTCGGCGATCACGCTGCTCGCGTCGGCGATGGCGCCGCCGAGGTCTTCGCCGAGCGAGGCACGGAACAGCGCGAGTGCCGTGGTGGCGAAGCGGGTCTGCACAACCGACTGCTCGTCGGCGAACGGCAGGGTGATGGCTTCGTCGACGAGGTCGACGAGGGGTGAGCCCGCGTCGCCGATGACGCCGATCGTGGGGACGCGACCGCGCAGGCCTTCGACGAGTTGCAGCACCTCGGTCGTGGTGCCCGATCGGGTGAGGGCGACGACCGCGTCGTAGCCGCGGTCGACGAAGGCCTCGGATGCTGCGAACGCGTCGGTCTCGCCGTGGCCGCCGGTCTCGCGCAGCCACGCGTACGACTGGGCCATGAACCACGAGGTGCCGCAGCCGACGACGGCGATGCGTGCACCGCGCGCGGGCAGTCGCGACTGCTCGTCGCGGAGGTCGGCGGCGCGGGCCCATGTGTCGGGCTGGGAGGCGAGCTCGGCCGCCATGTGCGCGGCGGGGGCGGGTGCGGACTGCAGGGACACGGTGTGCTCCACTCGGTTCGGTGTGCGTCGCGGAGGAACGCAACGTGATGACGCATCCATGATTGCAGATGACCGCAATCCATGTCTATCGATCATCGAAAAGATCGTTCCGTCACGACAGCTGCACGACTGAGTTTTGTGAGGGTTCTGAACAAAATCAGATAACAAATGGCTTCCGCGCCTTGACGCGCATAAGTCATTCGTCGTAGATTGCCGAGCGTCGATTGAACGTACATGATCGTTTACTCGGCGAAACGTTCACGAAACACCACTCCGACGATTGAGAGTGCGTGTTCACGAACACACGCACCGTCGCGAGGCTCCAGCTCGGCGGTGCACCCATCCACCAGAGTGAGGAAGCATCCATGAAGAAGTCCCTGCGCCTCAGTGCCGCAGTGGCGCTCGCCGCCACCGCCTCGCTGACGCTCGCATCATGCGGCTTCGGCGGTGGCACCGACGGCGGCGACGCCGGCGGCTCGACCACCCTCGACCTGCTCGTGCCCAGCTACTCCGACAACACCCAGGGCCTCTGGGAAGACGTGATCGCCGGCTTCGAAGACGCGAACCCCGACATCGACGTCAAGCTCGAGGTGCAGTCGTGGGACAACCTCGAGTCGGTCATCGCGACGAAGATCCAGGGCGGTGAGGCACCCGACATCTACAACGGCGGCCCCTTCGCCGGCTTCGCGGCCGATGAGCTGCTGTACCCGGCCGAAGAGGTCGTCTCGGCCGAGACGTTCGGCGACTTCCAGGAGTCGTTCCTCGCGAACGCAGAGGTCGACGGCACCGCCTACGCGCTGCCGCTCATCGCGTCGGCCCGTGCGCTGTTCGTGAACAACACGCTGCTCGAGCAGGCCGGCGTCGCGGCGCCGCCCACCGACTGGGACGAGCTGCTCGACGCCGCAACCAAGGTCTCGGCACTCGGCGGCGGTGTGGCCGGTTACGGCATGCCCCTCGGTTCAGAAGAGGCGCAGGCCGAGGCGGCCGTGTGGCTCTGGGGCGGCGGCGGCACGTTCGGCGACGCCGACGCGATCACCGTCGACGACCCCGCGAACCTGCCCGGTGCCGAGCAGATCAAGAAGATGATCGACGCCGGCGCGACGCAGGCCGACCCCGGCTCGACCGACCGCTCGCCGCTCATGGACATCTTCGTGCAGGGCAAGATCGGCATGCAGGTGGGCCTTCCGCCGACCGTCGGCCAGATCGAAGAGGGCAACCCCGAACTCGACTACTCGATCGTGCCGATTCCCACGGCCGACGGCAGCCCGTTCACGCTCGGCGTCATGGACCAGCTCATGGCATTCGAGAACGACGGCGACAAGAAGGACGCCATCACCAAGTTCCTCGACTACTACTACACGGCCGATGTCTATGTGCCGTGGGTGCAGACCGAGGGCTTCCTCCCCGTCACGAAGTCGGGCGCCGAGCAGCTCTCGGGCGAAGAGGCGCTCGCGCCGTTCCTCGAGGTGCTGCCCGACGCGCAGTTCTACCCGAGCACCAACCCGGCCTGGTCGGTGACCGACGGCGCGTTCAAGGCGCTCTTCGGGCAGCTCCAGACCAAGCCCGCGCAGGATGTCCTCACCGAGATCCAGGCGCAGGCCGACGCCGGCTGATTCCCGTTCCATCGCAATACACCCCGGAGGGATCGGTGACCACCGAACCATGAGTACCACCACCGATGTGTCATCGATCCCCGGGGCGGGGGCGGCCGACGGCCGCCCCCGCCCCGGCGGGCCCGACAGCGGCGGCGCCGCGAAGCCGCGCCGCGGCGGGCGCGAGCTGCTCGCCTCGCTGCCGTGGATCGGCCCCGCCCTCATCCTCATCTTCGGCGTCGTGCTGTTCCCCGCCGTCGTCATGTTCTACAACTCCACCCGCGACATCTCGATCTCGGGGCTCGACAAGGGCTCGGTCGGCTTCGACAACTACATCGAGGTCTTCACCTTCCCGTACTTCTGGCCGATCTTCGGGCGCACGATCGTGTGGGTGGTCGTCGTCGTCGCCGCGACCGTCGTCATCTCCCTCGGCCTCGCCCAGATCCTCAACAAGGCATTCCCCGGCCGGCGTATCGTGCGGCTGGCCGTCATCATCCCGTGGGCGGCCTCGGTCGTCATGACGACGATGGTCGTCTACTACGGGCTCGAGCCGTACTTCGGCATCATCAACAAGTTCCTCGTCGACGTGGGGCTCATCGCCACCCCCGAGGGCTACGGCTGGACCCGTAACCCCGAGACCGCCTTCGCGTGGTCGATCGTGGTCGCGATCTTCGTGTCGCTGCCGTTCACGACGTACACGATCCTGGCGGGTCTCGCGACGGTGCCGGGCGATGTGCTCGAGGCCGCCAAGATGGACGGCGCGGGCCCCGCGCGCACCTATTTCAGCGTCGTGCTGCCACAGCTGCGCGGCGCACTCTCGGTGGCCGTGCTCATCAACATCATCAACGTGTTCAACTCGCTGCCGATCTTGAAGGTCATGACCGGGTCGATACCCGGCTACGACGCCGACACCATCATGACGATGATCTTCAAGTACATCCAGAACCAGCACAAGGTCGACGTGGCGAGCGCCCTCTCGGTCGTCGCGTTCCTCATCGTCATCGTCATCGTCGCGATCTACGTGCGCGTGGTCAAGCCCATGAAGGAGGTCTGAGCCGTGGCCGTCACCGCCCCCGCCTTCGAGACCATCGCCCCGCCCGCGACATCCGCTCGCAAGCGCCGCTACACCGAAGACCAGGTCCCCATCGGCAAGGTGCTCGTGCGTATGCTCGCCGGGCTCATCGTGCTGCTGGTGTTCACCCTGCCGTACGTGATCATGTTCTTCGGCTCGGTGAAGACCAAGGCGCAGATCCGCTCGGTCGATCCCACCTACTTCCCCACGGAGTGGCACTGGGAGAACTACCTCAACATGTGGTCGACGCCCGAGACGCCCCTCGTGCAGAACCTCATCTCGACGATCGTGATCTCGGTGTTCGCGACGCTGCTCGTACTGCTGGTGGCCATGCCCGCGGCCTACTACACCGCGCGCATGCAGTTCCCGTTCCGCATGGTGTTCCTCTTCCTGGTGATCGTCACGCAGATGCTGCAGCCCGCCGTGCTCACCTCCGGCCTGTTCCGCCAGTTCGTCACGCTCGGCATGATCGACACGTGGGCGGCGATGATCTTCATCAACGCCGCGTTCAACCTGTCGTTCGCGGTATGGATCATGCACTCGTTCTTCGCCGGCATCCCGAAGGAGGTCGACGAGGCGGCGCAGATCGACGGCGCCGGGCGCATGACGGTGCTCTTCCGCATCAACCTGCCGCTCGTGTGGCCGGGCATCGTGACCGCGATCGTCTTCACGTTCGTGGCGTGCTGGAACGAGTTCGCGGCCTCGCTCGTGATCCTCTCGACCGCGGGCAACCAGCCACTGTCGGTCGCGCTCACGAAGTTCGTCGGGCAATACGAGACGAGCTGGCACTACGTGTTCGGCGTCTCGATCGTCGCGATCATCCCCGTCGTGGTGCTGTTCATGATCATCGAGAAGCGCCTGGTCGGAGGGCTCACCGCCGGAAGCGTCAAGTAGGCGGCGTACCGTTGCTTGAACGCGATCGAAACCCGCCAGGCTATTCGGCCCAAGCGATCTCGGGCACCCGGTGGTACGCGACCCCCATCGCATCGAGGTGTTGCCCGAACCGCGCGACGCGTGCGAAGAACTCGCCGGTCTCGCGGATCGTGTCTGCGTCGGGCCGTGGCGACCACGCGAGCTCGGCGATCGCCGCGATCCGCGGGAACACCATGAACTCGACCTCTGACATCGTCGTCAGCGTCTCGGTCCACACGGGCGCCTCGAGACCGAGGATGTCGTCTTCGCCGATGCCCGGCACGATCGCCGTCGGCTCCCAGAGGTAGGCCTCCTCGAGCGTCGTCGGGCCCTTCGCCCAGTCCTGTCCGATCGGCCGACCGAGCGGGGTCTGCGGGTCGCCGGCGTAGGTCATGTCGAGGTAGGCGACATCTGCGGGCGAGAGGATGACCTGGCCGCCCTGTTCGACGAAGGATCGCGTCTGGGCGACCGCATCGCCTGCGGGCTCGACGAAGCTCCAGTACTGCCCGACGGTGCCGGGCGGCAGCTCGCGCGATGCGCCCATCTCGTGCCAGCCGATCAGCGTCTTGCCGGTCGCGGCGCCAGCCTGCGCGATGCGCCGCACGAGGTCGAGGTACGCATCGGCGGGGGTCGCGAGCGACTCGTCGCCGCCGAGGTGCAGCCACGGCCCCGGCGTGAGCTCGGCGACCTCGCGCGTGACATCGGCGAGGAACCGGTCGGTCGTATCGGCCCGTTCGGGCGCGGCGCACAGCGACGAGAAGCCCACCTCGATGCCCTCGTACGGCGCCGGCGCCGCCCCGTCGCAGTTCAGCTCGGGGTAGGCGCTGAGCGCCGCGCTGGTGTGCCCGGGCAGGTCGATCTCAGGCACGATCGTGACGAAGCGCTCGGCGGCGTACGCGACGATGCGGCGGTAATCGTCGTGCGTGTAGAAGCCCCCGCCGGCGCCGCCGACCGACGTCGATGCGCCGATGCCGGTGAGCTCTGGCCACGATTCGATCTCGAGGCGCCAGCCCTGGTCGTCGGTGAGGTGCAGGTGCAGCACGTTGAGCTTCAGCAGTGCGATCGCGTCGACGAACCGCAGCACCTCCTCTACCGAGAAGAAGTGGCGCGCGACGTCGAGCATCGCGCCGCGGTACGCGAAGCGCGGCTGGTCGGCCACCGATGCCGCAGGCACGACCCATCCGCCCTGTGGCGGCGTCGGATCATCCGTTCGCCCGATGTCGGCGGGCAGCAGCTGGCGCAGCGACTGCGTGCCCCAGAACAGCCCGGCGGCGGTCGCGGCGCCGATGCGCACGCCGTCGCCTCCGATCTCGAGCGTGTAGCCCTCGTTCGCACCGTCGGCCTCGCCGTCGGCGACGACGAGGGCGATGTCGGATGCCGCGGCCTCGCCCTCGACGACGGGCAGGGCGAACCCGGTGGCGGCGCGTGCCGGTGCGGCGAACGTCTCGGCCGCCGCCGCTGCACCGTCGCCGACGGCCACCAGCCGCGAGTCGGCGGTGAGCGTGAACGGTTGGCCGCCGGTGAGCGTGAACGATGCGGGGGCGGGGATGATGCCGGTCACTGCTGGTCCGTTCTCGTCGGGGTCTGCGGTGCACCCGGCGAGCCCGAGGGCCGCGGCGGTGAGCACGGAGATGAGCAGGGTAGCGCGTGCGGCGGTGCTGCGTCGGTGCATGTGGGGCCTCGGATCGCGATAGGGAAGGATTCCTAACTCACAGGTTGCGAGCCATCCTGCCACGGCCCGGCGTCGTTCCGACAGTCCCTTCCGGCAGCCCGGCCGAGCCGCGGCGGCACGAGAAGCCGCCCGCACGGGACATCCGTTGCTATGCTTGCGTGCGTCGCGACTGGCGTTGAGATGGATTCCCATCGGGGAGCGACCGGCACGCACCGACCGCTCGCCTGGGCCGGTACGGATGCCTCGTGGCGCGAGTCGCACGAGGCAGCACCCTCGTTTGGTCCGTACCCGTCATAAGGAGCCAGTCTTGGCCGAGTCCGCCACGTCCCAATCACTACTGAACGCCCCCCTCTCCGAGGTCGATCCCGAGATCGCCGAGGTGCTCGAGCTCGAGCTCGGTCGCCAGCGCGACTACCTCGAGATGATCGCGAGCGAGAACTTCGTGCCCGTCTCGGTGCTGCAGTCGCAGGGCTCGGTGCTCACGAACAAGTACGCCGAAGGCTACCCGGGCCGCCGCTACTACGGCGGCTGCGAGTACGTCGACGTGGCCGAGTCGCTCGCCATCGAGCGCGCGAAGTCGCTCTTCGGCGCCGAGTACGCGAACGTGCAGCCCCATTCGGGCGCCACCGCCAACGCGGCCGTGCTGAGCGCCATCGCCACCCCCGGCGACACCATCCTCGGCCTCGAACTCGCGCACGGCGGCCACCTCACCCACGGCATGAAGCTCAACTTCTCGGGCAAGCTGTACAACGCCGTCTCGTACGGCGTCGACCCCGAGAGCTTCGTGGTCGACATGAACGTCGTGCGCGACAAGGCGCTCGAGCACAAGCCGCAGGTCATCATCGCCGGCTGGTCGGCGTACCCCCGCCAGCTCGACTTCGCCGCGTTCCGTGAGATCGCCGACGAGGTCGGGGCCAAGCTCTGGGTCGACATGGCGCACTTCGCCGGCCTCGTGGCGGCCGGCCTGCACCCGAACCCCGTGCCCCACGCCGACGTCGTGAGCTCGACCGTGCACAAGACGATCGGCGGCCCGCGCTCGGGCTTCATCGTCGCGCGCGACATGGAGCTCGCGAAGAAACTCAACTCGAACGTGTTCCCCGGCCAGCAGGGCGGACCGCTCATGCACGTGATCGCGGCCAAGGCCACGGCGTTCAAGATCGCGGCCTCGGCCGAGTTCAAGGACCGCCAGGAGCGCACCGTGCGCGGCGCGAAGATCCTCGCCGAGCGCCTCACGGCCGACGACTCGCGTGCCGCCGGCGTCGACGTGCTCACGGGCGGCACCGACGTGCACCTCGTGCTCGCCGACCTCCGCAATTCCGCGATCGACGGCCAGCAGGCCGAAGACCTGCTGCACGAGGCGCTCATCACGGTGAACCGCAATGCGGTGCCGTTCGACCCCCGCCCCCCGATGGTCACGTCTGGCCTGCGCATCGGCACGCCCGCGCTCGCCACCCGCGGGTTCGGCGACGCCGAGTTCACCGAGGTCGCCGACATCATCGCGCTCACCCTGAAGGGCGAAGCGGATGTCCCGGCGCTGCGCGCCCGGGTCGAGGCCCTCACGGCGCGGTTCCCGCTCTACCCGGGCCTGGCGCAGTAACCCGGTCGGCGGGTCATCCCACCCGCATTGGAGCATCACCACATGACGCAATGCAGGAAGAACGGCCCGACACGCCGGGGCGCGGCAACGTGAGCCCGGCGAGTCATCCGATTCTTCCTGCATTGCGACAGGCACGGCAGGAGACGACATGACCGCCATCACCCTCGACGGCGTCGCCACCGCGGCGGCCGTGAAGCACGAGCTCGCCTCGCGCATCGCGCTGCTGCGCGCACACGGGGTCGTGCCCGGGCTCGGCACGCTGCTCGTCGGCGACGACCCGGGCTCGAAGTCGTACGTGGCGGGCAAGCACCGCGACTGCGCCGAGGTGGGTATCGAGTCCATCCGCGTCGACCTGCCCGCCTCGGCGACCACCGCCGACGTGCGTTCCGCGATCCGCGACCTCAATGCCGCCTCCGAGGTGACCGGGTACATCGTGCAGTTGCCACTGCCCGCCGGACACGACGAGAACGCGATGCTCGAGCTCATCGACCCCGACAAAGACGCCGACGGACTGCACCCCACGAACCTCGGTCGGCTCGTGCTCGGCATCGAGGGCGAACTGCACTCGCCGCTGCCGTGCACCCCGGCCGGAATCGTCGAGATGCTGCGCCGCTACGACGTGCCCATCAGGGGCAGGCACGTCACGGTCATCGGTCGGGGGCTCACCGTGGGGCGCCCCCTCGGGCTGCTCTTCACCCGCAAGGGGCTCGACGCGACCGTGACACTTACGCACTCGCGCACCGTCGACCTCGCCGCCGAGGTGCGCCGAGCCGATATCGTCGTCGCCGCCGTGGGCGTGCCGCACCTCGTGAAGCCCGAGTGGATCAAGCGCGGTGCAGCCGTGCTCGACGTGGGCATCACGCGCGTGCAAGACGAGGAGACCGGCAAGGGCCGGCTCACGGGCGATGTCGACCCCGCCGTCGCATCGGTCGCGGGGCACCTCTCGCCGAACCCCGGCGGCGTGGGTCCGATGACGCGGGCCATGCTGCTCGCGAACGTGGTGAAGGCGGCCGAGCTCAGGCTCGACGGGTAGCCCCGGGCGGCGCCAAAGGGCGCGGCGGGGGCGCGGCATCGGCGCGCCCGCCCGGCCGTCCTCCTCCCGGTCGCCCGGCGTTCACCCGTTGCTCACCGGGCGGCAAGTCGGCGCGCGTAGCTTCGCGGCATGCTCCCTGAAGGGCGACCCATCGGACGCGCCATTCCCCCCGCGGCGGGGGTCGTCGCGATCGTGCCCGCCCGTGGAGGCTCGAAGGGGCTTCCGGGCAAGAACCTCGCGCCCGTGGCGGGCGTGCCGCTGATCACCCGTACGATCCGCGCGGCGATCGGCGCGAGCCGCATCGACGCCGTGTTCGTGTCGACCGACGACGACCGTATCGCCGATGCGGCGCACGCCGAGGGCGCCGGCGTGATCCGCCGTCCGGTCGAGCTCGCGGGCGACACCGCGAGCTCGGAGTCGGCGCTGCTGCACGCGCTCGACGAGATCGCCGTCGGCGCCGGCAACCTTCCCGGCGTCACGGTGTTCCTACAGGCGACGTCACCGTTCGTCGACTCCGCCGACCTCGACGAGGCCGTGCGGCGGGTCGTTGAAGGTGACGACGACGTGGTCTTCTCGGTCGTGCCGAGCCACACGTTCCTCTGGCGCGAATCGGTCGACGTCGCCAAGGGCGCCGAGGGCGTCAACCACGAGTCATCCGTTCGCCCGCGCCGGCAGGAGCGCGAGCCCGAGTTCCGCGAGACCGGCGCGTTCTACGTGATGCGCACCGACGGGTTCCGCGAAGCCGGCCATCGGTTCTTCGGCCGCATCGGCATGCTGCGCGTGCCCGATGCGCACGCGATCGAGATCGACGACCCCGCCGACCTCGCGCTCGCGCGCGTGATCGCGCGCGGCGGTCTCGGCGACGACGACCCCGTCGGTACCGGGCCTGTCGTCGTGCCGCCGCGGCCGGCGCGCCACCACGTCTCGGCGGCGCAGGACAGCCGCGACAGCCAAGGCAGTGCGCGTCGCCGCCCGAAGCCCCGCATCGACGTCGATGCCGTCGTCACCGACTTCGACGGGGTGCACACCGACGACACCGCGTGGGTCGACGCCGAGGGCCGTGAGCTCGTGCGCGTGAGCCGCAGCGACGGTCACGGCGTCGCCCGGCTGCGCGAGGCGGGAATTCCCGTGCTGATCCTCTCGGCCGAGACGAACCCCGTCGTCGCCGCGCGCGCCGCGAAGCTGCAGGTCGAGGTGCGTCACGGCGTCGCCGAGAAGGGCGTCGTGCTCGCCGAGTGGGCCGCGGCACGGGGCATCCGCCTCGATCGCATCGCCTACCTCGGCAACGACGAGGGCGACCTTCCCGCGCTCGCGCTCGTCGGCTGGCCCGTCGCGGTGGCCGACGCCGTGGCATCGGTGCGCAGCGTCGCCCGCCTCGTGCTCGACCGCCGCGGCGGCACCGGCGCGGTGCGCGAGCTCGCCGAACTCATCGTCGGCGCACGAGCCATTCCCGAATCGGCATACGCCGACGGGGTCGTCCACAAGCAGGGAGCACTCGCATGACGTCAGTCCGCATCGGCCGATCGATGATCGGCCCGGGCCACCCGGTCTACGTCATCGGCGAGATCGGCCTCAACCACAACGGCGACGTCGAGATTGCCAAGAGGCTCATCGACGTGGCCGTCGAGGCGGGCGCGCAGGCCGTCAAGTTCCAGAAGCGCACACCCGAGATCGCAACGCCCGAGCACATGCGCGACGTGCCCCGCGAGACGCCGTGGGGCACGATGAGCTACCTCGAATACCGGCACCGCGTCGAGTTCGGCGAGGCCGAATACCTCGAGATCGCCTCGCATGCGATGCGTGCGGGCATCGACTGGTTCGCGTCGCCATGGGATGTCCCGTCGGTCGAGTTCCTCGAAGCGCTCGACGTCGTCGCCTACAAGGTCGCATCGGCGTCGCTCACCGACCTCGAGCTGCTCGAGGCGATGGCCCGCACCGGAAAGCCGGTGATCCTCTCGACCGGGATGTCGACGCTCGACGAGATCGACCGCGCCGTCGAGACGCTCGGCACCGCGAACCTCATCGTCATGCACGCCACCTCGAGCTACCCGATGCCGCCCGAAGAGGCGAACCTGCGCATGATCCCGACGCTGCAGGCCCGATACCACGGCGTCCCGATCGGCTACTCGGGTCACGAGCGCGGGCTGCAGATCTCGCTCGCCGCCGTCACCCTCGGTGCGGTCGCCGTCGAGCGCCACATCACCCTCGATCGCGCCATGTGGGGATCCGACCAGGCGGCCTCGCTCGAGCCCGCCGGGTTCGAGCACCTCGTGCGCGACATCCGCGTCATCGGCGACGCCATGGGTGACGGCGTCAAGCGCGTGTACCCGGGCGAAGAGGCGCCGCGCGCGAAGCTGCGGCGGGTGCCCGCCCTGTGAGGGGTGCCCGCCCTGTGAGGCCGAGGCTCCTCGTCCTCGCGGACTCCGATTCGTACGTCAAATGGGGCGCGGCGTTCGCGTCACGCATCCCGGAAGGCTGGCGGGCCGAACTCGTCATCCTGTCGACGCCCGTGGCCCCGAGCGACCGGCAGCTGCGCGCGGCGCTGGCCGGATCGGCATTCGACGTGTCCGACGTGACCTTCCTCGAGCTGCACGAGCTCGAGCGGCACCTCGCGGTGCGCCGCCCCGACGTCATGCTGCTCGCGATGCGCGGCCCGCTCGTGCGGGTGGTGTCGCCGATCATCGGCCGCGCCGCCGACCGGCCGGTGCTCGTGAGCGGATTCCCCGGCCTGACCATTCCCGCCGAGCCGAAGGCGATCATCTACCGCGAGCAGGTCGACCTCATCGTGCTGCAGAGCCGGCGCGAGGTGCGCGAGTTCCGGGCGAACGCGCGGCAGCTCGGCGTCCCGGTCGGGTTCGGGCTCGCGACGTTGCCGTTCCTTTCCGACGACGGGCGAGCGGATGTCCCGGGCCCAGGCATCGACGTAGCGCCGGCGCCCGGGCGCACCGACCTCGTCTTCGCCGCGCAGGCCAAGGTGCCGGCGGCGCGTGAAGACCGCGTGCGCCTGCTCGGCTGGCTGGTCGACGCCGCACGCCGACGTCCGTCGCGGCGGGTCGTCGTGAAGGTGCGCGCTCGTCGCGGCGAGGCGCAGACCCACGACGAGGCCTACGACTTCGGCGAGCTGCTCGACGATCCCGAGGTCCGCAACGAGCTGGGCGGCAGCCTGCCGCCCAACCTCGTCGTCGAGGACGGCCCGATGGCGGGGCACCTCGAGCGCGCCGCGGCGCTCGTCACCGTGAGCTCGACCGCGGTGCTCGAGGCGATCGCCACAGGTGTGCCCGCCGTGGTCGTCGACGAGTTCGGCGTCTCGCCGAAGCTCATCAACACGGTGTTCGAGGGCAGCGGACTGTTCGGCGGCGCCGAGGCGATCGCCAGGTGGGATGCGCGACGCCCGAGCGCCGAATGGCTCGACGACAACTACTTCCACGGCCGCGAGCACGACGACTGGGCCGCCCGTGTCGATGAGCTGCTCGAGCGTCGTGCCGAGGCGCCGTTGGCCCTGCGCGAGCGCCGCTACAACCTCACCGGCGGCCTGCTGCGGCGTGCGTTCGAGCGCAAGCGCATGCTCGGTGAGTTCGACCGCTCGTTCGCGGGATCCGTGTCGGTCGTGTTCGCGGTGCCGTCCCGGTGGCTCGTGCGCCGCGTGCACAAGGTGCGCCGGCTGCTCGCGAGCCTATGACGCCGCAACTCGGGGCCCGTCAGGTGCGCGCAAGCGAGCTCGTCGACGCGTCGAAGGGCCTCGCGGACTGAGCGTGCCGGTCGGCTCAGTCGACCGGGGCGGTGTGCTCTTCGACATGCCGCAGGTAGGCGGCGGCATTGTGCCGGATGCCGTCGCGCTCGGCTTCGGTGAGCTCGCGGCGCACTTTCGCCGGCACGCCCGCGACGAGCGAGCCGGGCGGCACCACGGTGCCCTCGAGCACGACGGCGCCGGCGGCGACGAGCGAACCCGCGCCGATCACGGCGCCGTTCAGCACTCGCGCGCCCATGCCGACGAGCGAATCGTCTTCCACGGTGCATCCGTGCAGCACCGCGCCGTGCCCGACCGAGACGTTGCGTCCGACGGTGAGCGGGTAGCCCGCGTCGACGTGGCAGACCACGGTGTCCTGCAGGTTCGACCCCTCGCCCAGCACGATGGGCTCGGCCTCGGCGCGCAACACCGCGTTGTACCAGACGCTCGAGTTGGCCTCGAGGCGCACGTTGCCCACGATGACGGCGCCGGCGGCGACGAAAGCGGAGTCGGCGAGCACGGGGGCGTCGATGCCCGCCAGGGTGAGGATGCGGGCGGAGGGGTCTGCTGGCATGCGGCCAGCCTAGCGCCGGCGTCGGCGGCGAATGCCTCCGACGATGAGGCGGCCGAGTGCCCCAGCCGCGAACACCGCGAGCCCGATGCCGATCGACACGGGCGGCAGGGTGGCGACGAGCACGACGCATCCGATCGCGCCTGCCGCCGACAGTGCGCGCGGCACTCGACGCTCGGCAGGTGGCTGCGTGATCGCCGACAGGTTGGCGATCAGGTAGTAGCAGAGCACCCCGAACGAGCTGAATCCGATCGCCTCGCGAAGGTCGACGGCGAGCACGAGCACGATGATAGCGGCGCCCGTCACGAGTTCGGCGACGTACGGCGAGGCGGTTCGCGGATGCACCGCGGCGAGCCGCGCCGGCAATTCACGATCGCGCGCCATGGCGAGTTCGGTTCGGGCGATGCCGGCGATGAGCACGAGCAGCGACCCGAGCGCGGCGACACCGGCGGCGACCCGAACGACGGGCTCGGCCCAGCCCCACCCGGCTGCCGCGACGACGTCGACGAGCGGTGCGCCCGAGGCGGCGAGCACTCGTGGGCCGAGGGCGACGAGGGCGGCTGAACCGACGGCGACGTACACCGTGATGACGACCGCGAACGCGATGCCGATCGCCCGGGGGATCGTGCGCGAGGGCTCGCGGACCTCTTCGCCGAGCGTCGCGATGCGTGCGTAGCCCGCAAAGGCGAAGAACAAGAGCGCGGCCGACTGCAGGATGCCGTACGCAGTACCGGTCACTCCCGGCGCGATCGGCGGCATCACTGACTCCCCGTCGATCGTGCTGAATCCGGCGTCGGCACCCTGACTGGAGTTCCCAGCGACGAAGCCCGCGACGATGACTACGACGAGCACCGCGAGCACTACGGCGACGAGCGCTGCGCCGACCCGCGCCGTGCGGGTCACGCCCAACAGGTTCACGCCGACGAGCACGACGACCCCGGCAACGGCGACCGGCCGCTGCCACGCGTCCGGCACGAGGTAGGCGGCCGCCGTGAGGGCCATGGCCGCGCAACTCGCGGTCTTGCCGACCACGAACCCCCAGCCCGCGAGGAACCCATGCCACTCGCCGAGTTGTTCGCGTCCGTAGCGGTAGGCGCCGCCCGACTCGGGGTAGCGCACCGCGAGCTGCGCGGTCGAGGCGGCATTCGCGAGCGCGACGAACGCGGCGATCGCGAGGCCGACGATGAGCCCCGCCCCGGCAGCCTGTGCGGCCGGCGCCCAGACGGCGAAGACGCCGGCTCCGATCATCGCAGCAAGCCCGATCGCCACGGCGTCGCCGAGTCCGAGCCGTCGGGCGAGGCGGTCATGCGGTGCGGCTGCGGTCACGACCGCACCTTAGCCGACGCGGGTTGCGGGTCGGTGGAGGGCGCTCGCGGCGGGATGCCGTCGGCACTCGAGCCAGGCGCCCGATCGTAGGATCGGAGCATGACCGATCCCTCGCACCCCGCCGTCGACCGGGTCGCCGAAGCCCTGGCCCGGCACGGCCTCGACCCCGAGATCCTCTGGTTCGACGACGCTGTGACCACTGCCCCACTCGCGGCAGCGGCACTCGGCATCGAGGTCGGCCAGATCGCCAACTCGCTCGTGTTCACCCTCGATGACGAGCCCATCCTGGTGCTCACGTCGGGGGCTCACCGCGTCGACACCGAGTGGCTCGGCGCAGAGCTCGGCGGCATCATCGGCCGGGCCTCGAAGGAGACGGTGAAGCACGCGACCGGCCAGGTCATCGGCGGCGTGGCTCCCGTCGGCCATCCATCCCCCGTGCGCACGATCGTCGACACCGAGCTCGCGCGGTACCCCGTGGTCTGGGCCGCCGCGGGCCACGCGAAGACCGTCTTCCCCACTTCGTTCGACGAACTCGTTCGCATCACGGGGGGCGTGCCGCGCGCGGTCGAGCCGTCGCTCGAGGCATCCGCGTGACGTCGGACCGCGTCGCGTGGCCGCGCACCGCCGGCTCGCTCGAGCTCCGTCCGCCGACGAACGACGACCTCGACCAGGTGCTCGTGTGGCGAAACCACCCCGCCGTGACCCGGTGGCTGCTGCGTACGACGGTCGACCCCGAGAGGTTCCGCGCCGCGTGGCTCGACAGCGTCGACGACCCCGACCAGCACACCGCGGTGGCCGTGCTCGACGGCGTCGTCGTCGGTACGGGATCACTCGACGTGCGCGACGGCATCGGCCAGTTCGACGGCGATGCCTGGCGGGGGGCCGAGGGCCTGCTCGGCTACCTCATCGATCCCGCGCACGCGGGACGCGGCTACGCGACCGCGATCACCAGCGCCCTGCTCGAGATCGCGTTCACCGACCTCGGCCTGCGCCGCGTCGTGGCTGAGTGCTTCGCCGAAAACGTGCCCTCGTGGCGCGTCATGGAGAAGGCGGGCATGCGCCGCGAGCAGCACGGCGTACGCGACTCGTGGCACGCCGAGCTCGGCTGGATCGACGGCTTCACCTACGCCATCCTCGCCGAGGAGTTCGCCCCGGCGCCGTGACGCCCCGCGCCTCGTCAACCCTCGAGGGAGACCGACTCGTTCAACTCCCTGCTGGCCGAACGCAGCCACGGGCGCGACCCGCTCTCCGGTGACTCCGACACTGATGCCACCTGGCATCAGTGTCGGAGTCTCGGCCGACGTCTCGCACCCAGCCGATGCGTGTCGGTGGGTGACGTGATACTGAACGCGGCGGGCTGCGGTGAGGAGGGCGGTGCATGACGAATATCGATGTCGCCGGGTTGGTGTTGCGCGTTCGCCGCAGCTGCGACCTGAGTCAGCGGGAACTCGCAGATGTCGTCGGGCTTTCCCAGTCACAGGTCGCTCGTGTCGAATCGGGATCGCGGTCTGTCGATGTCATGACGTTCGAGAAGATGCTCTCGCTCGCCGGCATGCGAATCGTCGTGGTGGACGCGGACGACGTCGAAGCAGAGCCGGTATCGTCCGACGCGGTGCGTGACCACGCAGGGCGTAGGTTGCCAGCGCATCTCGACGTTCGACCGCCGTTCGACCCTCCGCGGGCCGCCCTCGTCGACGGGTACCGGCAGCGCCCGACGCCGAAGGCCTGGTATCACCACCGGGTGCAGCGCGATCGGCGTCGCGGCGAGCTCGGCCTCGGTCCGGGCGACGATCAGCCCACGCGAGGTGAGATTGCACAGATCGAGCGCGACCTGCTGGCAACTCGCCTCGAGGCGGCGCGGCGGCAGGCGCCGGCGCGGCTCGACGACGACTGCACCTGCCTTCCCGTGTGCTGGGAGCACGCCGGTTGCGCGCCGAGTTGCGCATGCCGGTGCGAGTCGTAGCGTCTGCCGTGGTCACATGTCGCGACGCGCTCCCGCGCTCGGCCGCACGGTGAAGATAACCGGCTCGCGGAAGCCCTGTTCGGCGAACGCGGCGATCACTTCGCGCGTCACCACGGGAACCAGGGCGTCGATCATGAGCGCGATCGCCGCGCCGCCGAAGCCACCGCCGGTCATGCGGGCACCGATCGCGCCAGTGCCCTGCGCGGTGTCGACCGCGAGGTCGAGTTCGGGCACGGAGATCTCGAAGTCGTCGCGCATCGATACGTGCGACGCGTCGAGGAAGGGGCCGATCGCATCCGACCCGTGTTCGCGCAGCGTACGCACGGTGTCGAGCACGCGCTGGTTCTCGGTGACGATGTGCCGCACCCGGCGGAACGTCTCGCCGTCGAGCAACTCGCGAGCACGGTCCAGGTCGTCGACGCGCACCTCGCGCAGCGATTCGACTCCGAGCATGCGGGCACCCGCCTCGCACGAGGCTCGGCGCGCCGCATACCCGCCGGTGGCGTGCGCGTGCGAGACCCGGGTGTCGATGACCAGCAGCGACAGGCCGTCGGCCTCGAGCCCGAGGGGGATCACGTCGGCGTCGAGGCTGCGGCAGTCGAGGAACACGGCGGAGTCGGGTTCGCCCAGCAGCGACGCGGTCTGGTCCATGATGCCGGTGGGGGCGCCGACAGCGCGGTTCTCGGCCAGGCGGCCGATCTTCGCGAGCGTCGGGCGGTCGAAGCCGAGACCCCAATGCTCGTCGAGTGCCAGCGCCACCGCGCACTCGATCGCCGCCGACGACGAAAGCCCCGCACCGATCGGCACGTCGGAGTCGACGTAGAGGTCGACCCCGCGCGCGTGTGCGAGGTCGGCGCCGAACTCACTGAGCGCCCAGGCCACGCCGAGCGGGTAGGCCGCCCAGCCCTCGACGGCGTCGGGCGACAGTTCGTCGATATGGATGGAGACGGCCTCGGGGTCGTGGCTCGTCGCGACGCGCAGCACCCGGTCGTCACGATCGCCGAGCGCCACGACCGTGCGACGGTCGATCGCGAAGGGGAACACGAACCCGTCGTTGTAGTCGGTGTGCTCGCCGATGAGGTTGACCCGCCCGGGCGCAGACCAGACTCCCGTGGGCCGGCGCCCGAACCACTCGGCGAACCCGTGAGCCACTCCGGCAACCGCGTCCTCGCTCATACCGTTACCCTCCCGATCGCCGTGCGAAGCGCCTCGGCCTGCGCCTCAGGGGTGACGTCCCCGATCCATGCTCCCATCGCGGCCTCCGAGCCGGCGAGGAACTTCAACTTGTCTGCGGCCCGGCGCGGGCTCGTCAGCGCCAGCATGAGCCGCACGTCGTCGCGCCGCTCGCGCACCGGCGCCTGGTGCCAGGCCGCGATGTACGGCGTGGGGGTGGCGTAGAGCAGGTCGATGCCGCGCAGCAGCCTCAGGTAGAGCGACGCGAGCTCGTCACGTTCGACGAGCGTCGTGGCCGCCAGGTCGGGCACATGCCGGTGGGGGAGCAGGTGCACCTCGATCGGCCACCGCGCCGCGAACGGCACGAACGCCGTCCAGTGCTCGCCCGTGAGCAGCACCCGCGGGCCGCTGCGCTCGCGCTCGACGAGGTCGGCGAAGAGGCCGGGGCCGTAGGCGTCGATCGAGGCGAGCAGCCGCTCGGTGCGCGGCGTCACGTAGGGGTAGGCGTAGATCTGGCCGTGCGGGTGGCCCAGGGTCACGCCGATCTCACGGCCGCGATTCTCGAACGGGAACACCTGTTCGACGCCGGGCAGCGCCGACAGCGCCGCGGTGCGCTGCGCCCACGCCTCGATGACGGTGCGCGCCCGCGAGACGGTCTGCGTGCCGAACGAGCCCTCGTGCTCGGGGCTGAAGCACACGACTTCGCAGCGCCCCACCGAGGTATGGGTGCGCTCGAGCCCGACCTCGCGCAGCGACGCGAGTGCGCTCGGCGCGCCCGGTTCAGCCAGTGACGGCCCGAATGACGGCGATCGGTTCTCGAAGACCGCGACGTCGTAGTCTCCCGGGATCTCGGAGGGGTTGCCGGGCGACTGCGGCGCCAGCGGGTCGAGGTTCGCGGGCGGCAGCACGACGCGGTTCTGTCGTGCCGCCGCGATCGAGACCCACTCGCCGGTCAACAGGTCCTGCCGCATCTCTGCGGTCGCCGGACGCGGGTCGAGCGTGCGGGAGTCGACCGCGCGCTCGCCCGTGAGCGCCGTGTCGGCGTCGTCGAAGTAGATGAGCTCGCGGCCGTCGGCGAGCATCGTCGGGTGCACCGCGATGCGCGGGTCGATTTCGAGCGCGGATGCCGCGGCAACGGCCTCGGTCGTGTCGTTCACGTCGCACACGATACGCGACTTTCGTTTTGCAAACAAGCGAGTTTCGTATTGCAAAGCTGGCGCGCAGAGGAGATCATGGCCGTATGACCGACGCCGGGCCGACGACCCCGCAGCACGACGCACCGCGTCGCCGCGAGCTCGCCCTCGCGCTCGTCGCCGAACGCGGGTTCGTGCGGGTCGCCGAGCTCAGCCGCGCGTTCGGCGTGACCACCGTCACGGCGCGGGCCGACCTCGACGCACTCGAACGCCAGGGCGCCATCCGCCGGGTCCACGGCGGCGCGGTGCCCGCGACATCCGTCATCGGTGCCGACCGGCCCGAGCGGGAGCCGAGCTTCGAGGAGGCCCTCGAGGCGTCGGTCGAGCCGAAGCGGCGCATCGGCGAGCACGTCGCCTCGCTCGTGAAAAGCGGGCAGAGCCTGATCCTCGATGTCGGCACGACGACGCTGCAGGTCGCCCGGGCGCTGCGGCGTCGCGACGACCTCGCCGACGTCGTGATCTTCACGAACGGCCTCTCGATCGCGCTCGAACTCGAGCCCGAGATCCCGCGCTTCCAGGTCGTCGTCACGGGCGGAACCCTGCGCCCGCGCCAGCACTCGCTCGTCGACCCGCTCGCCGCGTCGATGCTGCGCGACGTGCACGTCGACCTCGCGGTCATCGGCTGCAACGGCGTCGACCTCGCGCACGGAGTGACCAACGCGAACCTTCCTGAGGCCGCCGTGAAGTCGCTCATGCTGGCGCGTGCGGCGAGGGCCGTCGTCGTCGCCGACGGCACGAAGATCGGGGAGGTGCACCTCGGCCGGGTCGCCCCGGTCGACGCCTTCGATGCACTCGTGACCGATGCCTCGGCGCCGAGGGCGATCGTCGCCGAGCTCGAGGACGCCGGGCTCGCAGTGACGTGCGCCTGAGACCCTAGAGTGGAGGAATGAGCGTACCCACGGGCGAGCAGTTCGTCCTCGAGACGTCGACCGCGAGCGGGGACATCCAAGCGACCATCACCGCCGTCGCAGCCGGCATCCGCACCCTCAGCATCAACGGCATCGACCTCGTGCCGGCGTACGGCGAAGACCAGTCGCCGCCGTCGGGCGCCGGCATCGTGCTGGTGCCGTGGCCCAACCGCATCCGCGACGGCCGGTGGAGCCACGACGGAGTCGACCACCAGCTCGCGATCACCGAGCCCAAGTACCACAACGCCATCCACGGGCTGCTGCGATACACCGAATACACCGCCATCTCGCGCGAGCGCGACTCGGTCACCCTGTCGGCGCGCATCTACCCGCAGCTCGGCTACCCGTTCCTGCTCGGCACCGCCGTGCACTACGAGCTCGTCGCCGACGGGCTGCGCGTCACGCACTTCATCGAGAACCTCGGCGCCGACTCTGCCCCCGTCGCGATCGGCACGCACCCGTTCCTCAAGATCGGCGGTGTCCCCACGGCAGATCTCACCCTGCGCCTCGACGCAGCGAGCCACATCGAGGTCGACGACCGGCTGCTCCCGACCGGCGAGGTGCCCGTCGACGGCACCGAATGGGACTTCCGCGAAGGTCGCCGAGTCGGCGACGTCTCGCTCGATGACGCGTTCGGCGAGCTCTCGGGCGACGAGGGGTTCGTCGAGCACACGCTCACAGCGCCCGACGGGCGCAGCGTCTCTATCTGGGCCGACGACGAGTTCGGCTATGTGCAGGTCTACACGACGCGCGCGTTCCCCGGCGAAGACGGCGACGTGGCGATCGCCATCGAGCCGATGACCGCTCCTGCCGAGGCGTTCAACTCCGAGCGCGGGCTGCGCTGGCTCGGCCCGGGCGAGCAGTGGGAACTGAGCTGGGGCATCCGCTTCGCGGGCTTCAGCGCCGGCTGAGCTCCGGCGTCACCGCACGCACGTCCCCGAGCCGACCGCCGCGTCGAGTGCGGGCGCGGCGTCGGCGAGCGGCGTCAGCGTCGACACCGGGATCGCGAACCCGACGAGGTCAGACGTGTCGGAGCGCGCGAAGACGACGCCGGCCACCTCGCCGTCCTGCGACAGTACGGGCCCGCCCGAGTTGCCGTGGTCGACATCGGCCGAGAGTGTGACGATCTCGCGGGTCGACGACGACCCGTCGGTCGCGATCGTGAGCGGTCCGCTCGCCGCGACGCGCCCCGGACGCAGCTCGAGCGGCCCGCCGAACGGGTAGCCGGCGACCGCGACGTCGTCGCCTATCGCAGGCTCGTCGATGGTGAGCGGCGGTGTCGCGAGCCCGTCGACGGCGATGAGGGCGAGGTCGTTCTCGGGGTCGAACGCCACGACCCGCCCCGGGAGGGCCGGCTGGCCGGGCGCCTCGACGATGGGTTCGGTGACGCCGGCGACGACGTGCGCGTTGGTGACCACACGATCGGATGCCACGACGAAGCCGCTGCCCGACAGGTTGCTGCCGCACTCGAAGGCGTTTCCGGTGATGCGCACCACCGACTGCGAGGCCTCGGCGAGGGCTGCCGTGTCGACCGGGCCGGTCGGCGGCTCACCCGCGACATTCGGGGCGTCGAGCACGTCGACGAGCCACGGGATGGCCTCGCCGAGCGCGGCCGTGCGCAGCTGTGCGAGCAGCGACCGGGTGGGCGCCGGGGTGACCGTGTCGAGGGTCTGCAGCACGCGCGAGCCCGCGACCGCGGGCGAGAGCACGGGCACGCCCATCGCCGAGACGCCCGAAGCGACGAGGGTGACGACGAACGCGGTGACGAGCAGGTTGCCGATCGAGCCGAGCACGCGGTCGAGCGTGCCGAGCTTCACCGCGTGGGCGCCGGTGCGCAGCGCACGGCCGATGATCGCGCCGAGCCAGGCGCCGAGCCCGAGCAGCACGAGTGCCGAGGCGATCGCGGTGGGCGCCCGCCAGTCGGGCCAGGGCACGAGCGAGGCGACCCACGGCATCACGAAATACGAGGCGATCGCACCGGCGATGAGTCCGATGAGGCCCGCGGCGGTGCGCAGCAGGCCCGACCGCCAGCCGTTGACGATCGCGCCGATGAAGACGAGCACGAGCACGATGTCGAGCGCGAGGCTCCAGCCCATGTGCGGCTCCGTTCGATCGACCAGCGGGAAACCCCCAGCCTGCGGCATCCGACTTCGAGAGTGCTGAATGCGCCGCGCGACCCGTTCGAATCGGGGCACCCGACCAATCGAACGGGGCGTCGGCGTCGAATCACTCATCGACCCGAGAAAGCAGGACCCCGTGCTCACCCTCGCCCTCGACTCTGACATGCTTGGAGTCGTGGTCGACGGCGGCGGGACACCCGCACCCGCACCGGCGCCGACTCCCGACGAACTGCTCGCTCGGGTCGGAATCGGTGACCGGGAGGCGTTCGCCGCGCTCTACGACGTCACCGCTGCGCGGGTCTTCGGGCTTGTGCGGCGGCTCGTGGTCGATCCGGCGCAGGCTGAAGAGGTGACGCAAGACGTGTATCTCGAGATCTGGCAGACCGCACCTCGGTTCGATGCGGGCCGCGGCAGCGCGCTCTCCTGGATGTTCACGCTCGCTCACCGGCGCGCGGTCGACCGCATCCGCGCGGCTCAGGCCGCCCACGACCGTGACCTGCGCATCGGCGCCCGCGATCTCGACGTCCCCGTCGACACTGTTGCCGAGACGGTCGAGGTGCGGGTCGAGCACGAGCGCGTCCACGAGGCGCTCGCCGACCTCACCCAGCTGCAGCGCGAGTGCGTGACGCTCGCCTATTACGAAGGACTCACGCAGCGCGAGATCTCGGAGCGTCTCGAAGGTCCCCTGGGTACGGTGAAGACTCGACTGCGCGACGGCATGATCCGGCTGAGATCCGCGCTGGGGGTGACGACATGACCGGCGGTGACGACATGACCGAGCCGCGAGACCACGACCGCGAGCACGACCGCGAGCACGACGACGAACGAGTCGCGCGCGATGTCGCCGCGCTCGAGGCGATGCACGAACTCGCCGCGGCGCATGCGCTCGACGCGCTCGACGCCGAGGAGCGCGCCGCGTTCGAGGCCGCGGCCGCCGCGTCGCCCCAACTGCGCGCCGAGGCCGACTCCTATGCCGAGTCGGCCGCGGTGCTCGGCGCGCTCGCCGAACCGGTCGAGCCGCCGCCGGGCCTCAAGCAGCGGCTCGTGGCGCAACTCGACGGGCTGCCCCAGCAGCAGCCGGCATCGCGCGCGCTGGCGCACGCCCGCCGCCGCTGGTTCGAACGCCCGGGTGCGATCCTCGGAGCGGCCGCCGCGGCGATCATCCTGATCGCGGGCGTCGTCATCGGCGTCGGATGGCCCGGCCCCAACGGCTGGGGCGCGCAGCTCGAGATGGCGGCGATCGCCGCGGCACCCGATGCGCGGTCGCAGACGCACGAGGTCGCGGGCGGCGGCGAGATCACGCTCGTCTCATCGGCCGAGCGGGGACGCTCGGGCGTGGTCGTCTCGGGCCTGCCCGAGCTCGCCGCCGACCAGACCTACGAGCTCTGGTACCTCGACGACTCGGGTGCGGCATCGGCCGGCACGTTCGACGTCTCGGGCGACGAGACGCGGCGCGTGCTCGAGGGGGAGTTCATCCCGGGCGTCGCCGTCGGCGTCACCGTCGAACCCGCGGGCGGTTCGCCGCAACCCACCACCGAACCGATCGTCGTCATCCCGACGTAGTCGACGGCCCACAAACGGATGTCCCGGCCGCGACCTGCTCGGATAGGGTCTGAGTGCTCGCGGCCGATCTGCCGGGGCACCCCATCACACGACGAGGAGTGACGATGCGCGTCGGCATGTTCCTGAACTACGCGGGCGGATTCCGCGAGGCGGCCGACGAGGTCGCCGAACTCGAACAGGCGGGCGTCGACCGCATCGCGGTGCCCGAGGCGTACTCGTTCGACGCGGTCAGCCAGCTCGGTTTCCTCGCTGCGCGCACGTCGAAGATCACCCTGGCGTCGGGCATCCTGCAGCTCTACACCCGCACGCCGACGCTCACGGCGATGACGGCGGCGGGACTCGACTACGTCTCCGACGGGCGGTTCGAGCTCGGCATCGGGGCATCCGGGCCGCAGGTCATCGAGGGCTTCCACGGCGTGCGCTACGACGCGCCGCTCGGCCGCACGCGCGAGATCATCGAGATCTGCCGCATGACGTGGCGGCGCGAGCCGGTGGTGCACCACGGCTCGAAATACCACATCCCGCTGCCCGCGGGCGAGGGTACCGGACTCGGCAAGCCGCTGAAGCTCATCAACCACCCCGTGCGCGAGCGCATCCCCATCACGATCGCCGCGCTCGGCCAGAAATCGGTCGAGCAGACCGCCGAGATCGCCGAGGGCTGGATGCCGATGTTCTTCCACCCTGAGCGCGCCGCGGGGGTCTGGGGCGAAGCCCTCGCGGCCGGCGCGGCGAAACGGGCACCCGAGCTGGGGCCGCTCGACGTCTTCGCGAGCCCCGCGCTCGCCATCACCGAGAAGCCCGAGCTCGCGGCGGGCGCGCTCGCGTCGGTCAAGCCCAACCTCGCGCTCTACATCGGCGGCATGGGCGCCCGCGGCAAGAACTTCTACAACGACCTCATCGCGAGCTACGGCTTCGAAGCCGAGGCCGCCGTTATCCAGGATCTCTACCTCTCTGGCCGCCGCGACGAGGCGATCGCCGCGGTGCCCGACGAGCTCGTGCGGGCGATCTCGCTCATCGGTCCGGCCTCGTACGTCGCCGAGCGCGTGGCGGCGTTCGCCGAGGCCGGGGTCACCACCCTCAACGTGACCCCGCTCGCGCGGTCGTCGGCCGAGCGCGTCGCGCTCATGTCGGGGTTCCGCCGCCTCATCGGCTGACGCGTCCATCGGACGCCGAATCGAGTGGGCACTCGTCGTCCTGAAGACGACCGAATGCGGACGACGAGCGCCCACTCGATGGGGAGATGTTCGCGGCGGCCCCCCTCAGCGAGCCGCGTCCCCGGTGGTGTCGCCGCGCCGCCAGGCCGCGTACGCCCAGACCGCGAGTGCCAGCATCGGGCCCCAGAACCACATCGGCAGCACGAGGTCGAACACGATGATCTCGCCGAATGACTCCGCGTCGAGCGACACGAGGAACAACGGCACCGCCGAGATCGTGATCACACTCGCCGCGGCGAACCCGGGCACGACGGCGAGTCGTGCCGGTACCGATCGGCCGCCGATGCGGGGCATCCAGGCCGGGAACTCGCGGCCCCACGGCAGGATCAGGCCGAGCGTCAGGAGAATCGCTGCCACTGCGCCGGCGCCGAGCATGAGACCGGTCGTGAGCATGGCCGGGTCGAGCTCGTCGCTCGCGGGGGCGAACAGCGGCCAGGGGGTGAGCCAGCTCGCTCGCATGACCGCGTACGGCAGCGGGCCGAGCGCAGCGAGCACGGTGAGTGCGCGTCGGTGCCGCACGAGCGAGCCCTCGAAACGGCGCACCTCGCGGGTGGTGCGGCCCGCGAGGATCGCCATCGCCGTCCACGAGAGCACGGCGGCGACAGAGACGGCCGAGATGAGCACGAGCACGCCGTTGGCGGCGAGCGCTGCACCGAACTTCGTGAGGAAGGTCGTCACCCCGGTCCAGGTGAGTCCCGCCGACCAGACCGCGATGCCGACGAGCGCTGCGAGCAGTGCGAGCAGCGGCACGCCGAGTCGGGGCGCCCGCACGACGAGCACGGCGGTCGTCACGATGCCGGCGACGACTGCGGCGAAGCCGAACAGGTAGCCGGCGAAGGTGATCGTGCCGGCGTCGCCGAGCACCAACGTCACAGCGAGGGCGCAGAACGCGGCCGCGCCGGCGATGAGCGGGGCCCGCCGGGCGAGCGCTCCGGGGGCCGCTGCAGCCACGGCGACGACGAGGCCGACCGCGCCGGTCGCGACGACGGTCGCCGCGAACTGCGCGGGGCCGAGCAGGGCGCTCGCGGGGCTCTGCGACGTCGCGGTCGCGAACGGGTTCGACTCGGGCACGAGCCACCAGGTGAGCCCGAACGCCGCGATCGCCGCGGAGGCGAGCAGGGCGAGCACGGCGACCGCGCGCGGCGATCGCGTGCGCGGTTCCGGGGGCGACGCCATGGAACCGGTGGCCTGTCGACGGACGGACGTCATCGTGATGCTCCTCTTCATTCGCTCGGGCGAGGCCGCCGTTCGGCGACCGCTCGGCGGGACCGGGTTCGGCCCGCACCGGTCAGCCTCCCCGCACGGCGCACGTCCTCGCCTCACCCGTGCGGGTGACCCGACTGGCACGGCACGGCCGGTAGCGTGGGGCCGATGACAGCTGCCACGACCGCGCCGGCATCGGCGGGCCCGACCCTCGCCGACTGGGCGTGGGCCGCCGTGGCGGCGGCCGCACTGCTGCCGTTCACCGTCGTCGAGGTGTTCGACGAGGCGGGCTCGGGCGGGGTCGCATGGTCGGTCATCGTCCTCTCGCTTTACGGCCTGCTGCACCTCGCCGTCGCCGTTCGGCGGCAGTGGCCGCGCACGGCGATCGTCGCCGCGTCCGTCATCATGCTGGGACTCGCGGTCGCGAGCCTCCCGGGCATGCCCGGTCTGGCTGTGCTGCAGGCGAGTTCGCTCGTCTACCTCGCCTTCGTCTATGCGGCCGCGGCGAGCGACGACCGGCTCGCCGGGGTCGCCGCGCTCGTCTTCGGGCTCGTCGGCGCCGGCCTCACCACAGCGACGGTGTTTCTCTCGGGTCGGGGAAGCGACGCGGCGATGGTCGCGAGCCCCGGGGCGGTGCTCGCGTTGTTCGGTTCGCTGGCGGGCGGCATCGGCGCAGCCTGGGCGCTCGGCCGGTACCGGCGCGAGACGCTCCGCAAGCGAGCGGCGCAACAGCTCGCGATCGCGCAGGCCGCCGAGCTGCGGCTGCAGGGCGAGCTGCGCACCGTCGCCGAGGAGCGCCGCCGGATCGGCCGCGAGCTGCACGACGTCATCGCGCACTCGCTCGCCGTGATGGTCGCGCAAGCCGAGGCGTCGCGGCTGCTCGTCGGGCGCGACGACGACCGCGCTCGCGGCGCCATCGAGCATGTCGTCGCGACCGGGCGCGCCGCGATGGCCGACATGCGAGGGCTGCTCGGGGCGCTCGCCGCGGTGCCCCATGTCGGTGACGAGTCCTCGCCCGACGGGCCGGCGGCGTCGCCGGATGCTCCTGCCGACGGCGCCGGTATCGCCGCGCCGCTCGAGCCGAGTCCCGGCCTCGACGGCGTGCCTACGCTCGTCGAGCGGTCGCAGGCCCCCGGGCGCACCGCCGAGCTGATCGTCGCGGGCTCGCCCGCCGAGGTGCGGCCGGGCGTCGGCCTCACCGTCTACCGGGTGGTGCAGGAGTCGCTTACCAACACGATCAGGCACGCCCCGCCGCCGACGCATTCGCGGGTGCGGCTCGACTGGGGCGATGCGCTCACCGTCACCGTCGACGACGACGGACGCGCGGCACCCGACAGCGTCGACCGCGTCCCCGGACGGGGACTGCGCGGCATGCGCGAACGGGTCGAACAGGCGGGCGGCGGTTTCGACGCCGGCCCGAGAACCGATGCCACGGGTTGGCGCGTCGTCGCACGACTGCCGCTCACCCGTGCGGGTGCACCCGAGGAGGCGCAATGAGCGGCGCGCGCATCCGCGTCGCACTCGCCGACGACCAGGAGCTCATGCGCTCGGCCGTGGAGGTCATGCTCGAGGGGCCACCCGACCTCGAGCTGGTCGCGCAGGCCGCCGACGGCGTCGAACTTCTCGAGCGGTTGCGGGCGCGCCGCGCCGACGTCGTCGTCATGGATGTGCGGATGCCCCGGCTCGACGGCATCGAGACGACGAGGCGGGTGCGGGCGGAGCATCCTGCCACCCGGGTGCTCGTGCTGACCACCTTCGACCTCGACGAATACGTGTTCGCAGCCATCAGGGCCGGGGCGAGCGGATTCCTGACGAAGGATGCCTCTGCGGAGGAACTCGCCACGGCGATCCGCGCCGTGCACGCGGGCGACGCGACCCTCGCGCCGCGCGCGACGGCGAGCCTCGTCGACTTCGTCGCGGAGGCACCCCAGCCCGTCGATGTCGAGGCGCTGCTCGCGCCGTTCACCACGCGTGAGCGCGAGGTGCTCGCCTTGCTCGTGACCGGCGCCTCGAACGACGAGATCGCCGGGCGCCTCTACCTGACCGGCAACACCGTGAAGACGCACATCAAGGCGATCCTCGCGAAGCTCGACCTGCCCGATCGCGTGCACGTGGTGATCTGGGCATACGAACACGGGCTCGTGGCGCGGTGAGCGGGCCCTGCGGCCGCCCTCGTGCCAGCGCTCGTGGAGCGCCGCTGGTAGGGTGGTCGATGCCCCCATAGCTCAGTTGGTTAGAGCAACGGACTTCAACAGAAAATAGGAGCGTCGGCGCAGAAATGCGTCGAATGAACGCCGCTGTATGCTGGAACACCCTGAGAGCCCGAGGTACTCGCCGCAAGGCAGTGACAATCCGAGGGATTGGGCAATCAGCAGGTAACCGAGAGGGAACCTCAGAGACTATACGCGGCGCACCTGACCGGCCCGGCCGAAGGTGGTGAGATAGTCCAGACCTGCAAGCCGCGCGAGCGGTGGCTGGGGAAACCCAGTGCAGGTAGTTAATCCGTGGGTCGAGAGTTCGAGCCTCTCTGGGGGCACTGTTCGCCGGTGTCGACGTGCCCGATCGGATGTCGGTGGTCGGCACCAGAATCCGTCGGCTTGCATACAGCCCGGCGGAGTAAGGTGGCGCGCGATGGCTTCAGATTTCCACCGTCCCACTCGCTTCCCGCCCGGCATGTTCGAGGGCTATCTGGGCGCAGAAGATCCGGCGCACATCAGCCGCGTCGCGCACGACACCGCGACCGCGTTGCTGGCCCGGGTGCGCGAAGACCCCGATCCCGAGGTCGTCGCGCGGCTGGTGGCGTACACCGACGAACACGGCATCGACGCGATCGCCGAGCTCTGGTCGCACGCGTCGGCGAAGAGCCTGCCGGGCGCGCTCTGGCGCGTCTACCTGTTGCGGGCGCTCATCCGCCAAGATCCCCAAGGGCAGGCGCTCGCGTTCCAACGCGGCACCGAGGTGTCGCACACGATCGACCAGGTCGTCGCCGGCGCGGCGATCCCCGCCGGCCCCGACGAGGTCGTCGAGCTCGCCGACCGCATCCTGCACGGGCTGTTCACGGGCGATTTCGCCGTCGCACTCGATCGGGCGGCCGCGTTCGCGCGGGTGTCGGCGGCCGGGTTGGCGAGCCTGGCAGACGACGCCGATGCCTCGGACGCGACGCATCCCGAACGCTCGGCCGCGCTCACCACCCGCGCACTTCGCCTCACGCAGCTCGCCGACGAATTCGCATCGTGTGCGCGACTCTGGCGCCGCGACGCGCTCGACTGATCGATCTGCAGCCGTTCGGCTCGCTCGGGAATGCCGAGGGGGTCGACCTCGTTTACACTTGTCGAGGCCGGCCGCAGTAACCCCGGGCTCCAATATTCGCCGCTGCGAGCGGCCTCGCGCCGAGAGGCGTTCTGCGGCCGGCCTTACTCATGCCGCGGTGCCCGTAACATCGGAGCATGCCCGACACCGTCACCCTCCTCATCGAGCCGCTGCCCGCCGGCGACACCGACACCGATCTCGAGGCGACGTTCCGTGAGGTCGATGCCGCCGAGCCCGCCCTGCGCGTCGGCGAACTGTCGACCCAGCGCGGCGACGGCATCTTCGAGACGCTCGCGATCGCAGACGGCCACGCACAGGAGGCGCGCGCCCACCTCGAGCGGCTGCGCAACTCCGCGCGCATCTGCGAGCTGCCCGAGCCGAACCTGCCGCAGTGGGAGGCGGCGATCGCGCGCGCCGTCGCCGCGCTGCCGAGCAGCGGCCAGTTCGGGTTGAAGCTCGTGCTGAGTCGCGGCGTCGAACACGGCCCTGCGCCGACGGCGTGGCTGCACGCCTCGCCTGCTGCCGACTTCAGCGGCCCGCGCGAGCATGGCATTCGCGTCGTCACGCTCGACCGCGGGTACGCGCGCGATGCGGCGGCGAACGCGCCGTGGTTGCTGCTCGGTGCGAAGACGCTGAGCTATGCCACGAACATGGCTGCGCTGCGCGAGGCCAAGCGACGCGGAGCAGACGACACGATCTTCATCTCCTCAGACGGGTACGTCATGGAGGGACCGACATCGAGCGTGATCCTGCGCAGCGGCGACGTGTACTCGACGCCGGCCCCGAGCGGCGCCATCTTGCACGGCACCACGCAGCTGAGCCTCTTCGGGTACCTCGCTCGCACCGGCCGCCGCACCGAGTACCGTGACATCCCCGCGGCCGAGCTCGGCCCGGCAGATGCGATCTGGCTCGTCTCGAGTGTGCGGCTCGCCGTCGGCGTCACGGCGCTCGACGGGACATCCGTGCCCTTCGACGCCGACGCGACCCGCGAGTTCAACGCATACCTGCGGAGTCCGCGCGTCTGACGCAGCCCTGCATACGCCGCGAAACGCAGAACGGGCACCGAGATCCCCCACCTCGGTGCCCGTCGCGTGCGGCCGGCCCCTACCCGGCCGCAGCCCGGTCAGCCGAATCGGCCCGAGACGTAGTCCTCGGTGGCCTTGACCGACGGGTTCGAGAAAATCGTCGTGGTGTCGTCGTACTCGATGAGGTTGCCCGGCTTGCCGGTGCCCGCGATGTTGAAGAACGCGGTCTTGTCGCTGACGCGCGAGGCCTGCTGCATGTTGTGCGTCACGATCACGATCGTGTACTGCTGCTTCATCTCCTCGATGAGGTCCTCGATCGCGAGGGTCGAGATCGGGTCGAGCGCCGAGCATGGCTCGTCCATGAGGATGACCTCGGGCGAGACCGCGATCGCGCGGGCGATGCAGAGGCGCTGCTGCTGGCCGCCCGAAAGGCCCGAGCCCGGGCGGTCGAGGCGGTCCTTGACCTCGTTCCAGAGGTTGGCGCCCCGCAGCGACTTCTCGACGAGGTCGTCGGCGTCGGACTTCGAGATGCGGCTGTTGTTGAGCTTCACGCCCGCGAGCACGTTCTCCTTGATCGACATCGTGGGGAACGGGTTCGGTCGCTGGAACACCATGCCGACCTGGCGGCGCACGAGCACCGGGTCGACGTCGGCGTCGTAGAGGTTGTTGCCGTCGATGAGCACCTCACCCTCGACGCGGGCGCCGGGGATGACTTCGTGCATGCGGTTGAGCGTGCGCAGGAACGTCGACTTGCCGCAGCCCGACGGGCCGATGAACGCGGTGACGCTGCGCGGCTCGATCTCGAGGCTGACGCCCTCGACCGCGAGGAACTTGCTGTAGTAGACGTTGAGGTCTCTGACTTCGATGCGCTTGGACACGGGTTTCCTAACTGGGCGTGCGGATCAGCGGCCGAACTTCGGTGCGAAGAAGCGGGCGACGAGTCGGGCGATGAGGTTCAGCGCCATGACGATGAGGATGAGCGTGAGGGCGGCGGCCCACGCGCGGTCGAGGTAGGCCTCGGGAGGGTTTCCCTGGTTGGCGTACTGCGTGTACACGAAGACGGGCAGCGACGACATGCGGCCGTCGAACAGGTTGTAGTTCATGCTCGCGGTGAACCCGGCCGCGATGAGCAACGGTGCGGTCTCGCCGATGACGCGGGCGATCGCGAGCGTGATGCCGGTCGTGATGCCGGCGATCGACGTGGGCAGCACGACCTTGACGATCGTCAGCCACTTGGGCACGCCGAGCGCGTAGGCCGCCTCGCGCAGCTCGTTCGGCACGAGCCGCAGCATCTCCTCGCTCGAGCGCACCACGACGGGGATCATGAGCACCGCGAGCGAGACCGCGCCGGCGATGCCGGTGCGGGTGCCCGGGCCCAAGAAGATGGAGAAGAGCGCGTACGCGAACAGGCCGGCGACGATCGACGGTATGCCGGTCATGACGTCGACGAGGAAGGTGATGCCGCGGGCGAGCCGGCCGCGACCGTACTCGACCAGGTAGATCGAGGTCATGAGGCCGATCGGGATCGAGATGATCGCCGCCGCGCCGGTGATGAGGAGCGTGCCGACGATGGCGTGCAGCACGCCGCCGCCCTCACCCGTGACGTTGCGCATCGAGTACGTGAAGAACTCCGCGTCGAACCGGGAGACGCCGTAGGTCACGACCGTGATCGTCAGTGAGATGAGCGGGATCATCGCGAGCACGAAAGCGCCGGTGACGAGGGCGGTGACCAGGCGGTCCATCGCGCGGCGCCGGCCCTCGACGAGCATCGAGAAGAGCCAGATCGACGGGATGTAGAGCAGGGCGCCCACGACGATCGCGCCGCCCCAGTTGAAGTCGCCGCCGCCGAGGGCGAGGACGCCGAAGATGGCTGCCCCCACGGCGATCGCCGCGCCGAGGATGATCCACGGCGCGGGCTTGGGCAACCGACCCGCCGTGAGCGAGTTCTCGATCGGGGCGACCATCGTGGGTTCGGGCTTGTTCGTCGTCGTGGTCATCAGTTGGCTCCCGAGAATTCCTTGCGGCGGCTGACGATCCAGCGGGCGAACGCGTTGACGACGAAGGTCACGATGAAGAGGATGAGGCCCGTCGCGATGAGCACGTTGACGTTCATGCCGTACGCCTCGGGAAAGCTGAGGGCGATGTTCGCGGCGATCGTCGAGGGGTTCACCGAGGTCAGCAGCTGGAACGTGACCGCGCCCGAGGCGGACAGCACCATGGCCACCGCCATGGTCTCGCCGAGCGCACGGCCGAGGCCGAGCACCGCCGCCGAGATGATGCCCGAGCGGCCGAACGGGAGCACCGCGGTGCGGATCATCTCCCAGCGGGTCGCGCCGAGCGCGAGCGCCGCCTCCTCGTGGAGCACGGGGGTCTGCAGGAACACCTCACGGCAGATGGCCGTCATGATGGGCAGCACCATGACGGCGAGCACGATGCCGGCGGTGAGGATCGTGCGGCCGGTGCCCGAGACGGGTCCGGCGAACAACGGGAACCAGCCGAGGTTGTCGACGAGCCAGGAGTAGAGCGGCTGGACGGCCGGGGCGAGCACGCCGATGCCCCAGAGGCCGAACACGACGGAGGGCACGGCCGCGAGCAGGTCGACGATGTACCCGAGCACCGAGGCCAGGCGACGAGGCGCGTAGTGCGAGATGAAGAGGGCGATACCGATCGAGACCGGGATGGCCATGATGAGCGCGAGCGTCGCCGCCCAGACCGTGCCGAAGACGAGCGGGCCGACGTAGGCCCAGAAGTTGGTCGGCAGGATGGAGGCGTCTTCGCTGTCTGCGAAGAAGGCCGGGAGGCTCTGCACGATCAGGAAGATCGCGACGGCTGCCAGGGTCACGAGGATCATCGACCCCGCGAAGACGGCGGAGCCGGAGAAGACCCGGTCGCCGGGCCGTTGTTTCGCCTTGATCGCGGTGGTGGTGCTCATGGGGCGCAATCCTCGGTGTCGGGTGTGGAATGGGGGACACGGCCGTGCCCGACCCCGTGTCGTTCTCGGCGAACACTCGGGGTCGGGCACGAACCTACTAGCCGATCGAGTCGATCGCAGCCGTGATCTTCTCGCGGAGCGAGTCCGAGATGGGAGCCGAGCCGGCGTCGGCCGCCGCGGCGTCCTGGCCCTCGGGGCTGGCGATGTACGAGAGGTACGACTTCACGAGCTCGACGTTCTCGGGCTCGGCGTAGGTGCCGCAGGCGATGAGGTAGCTCACGAGCACGATCGGGTAGACGCCGGCTTCGGTCGAGATGCGGTCGAGCTCGATGGCGAGGTCGCCGTCGGCGCGGCCCTCGACGAACGGCGAGGCGTCGACGATGGCGGCTGCGGCCTCGGGCGAGTACTCGACGAACTCGTCGCCGACCTGCACCGCGACGGTGCCGAGGTCACCGGCGCGTGAGGCGTCGGCGTAGCCGATGGTGCCGGTGCCGTTGGTGACGGCGTCGACGAGGCCCGAGGTGCCCTGCGCAGCCTCACCGCCCTCGAACGGCCAGACGCCGTCTGCCTCGTAGGTCCACACATCGGCGGCAGTGGCGCCGAGGTACTCGGTGAAGTTCTCGGTGGTGCCCGAGTCGTCGGAGCGGTGCACGGGCGTGATCGCCAGGTCGGGCAGGGTCGCGTCGGGGTTGGTCGCGGCGATGGCCGGGTCGTTCCAGTTGGTGATCGTGCCGGCGAAGATGCCCGCGATGGTCGCCGCGTCGAGGTTGAGCGTGTCGACGCCCTCGACGTTGAAGATCACGGCGATCGGCGAGATGTAGAGCGGCAGTTCGACGATTGTCGAGTCGGGGGCGCACTTGGCGAAGCCGCCGGCGGCGAGCTCGTCGTCCTTGAACGCACGGTCGGAGCCGGCGAAGTCGCTCGCGCCCTCGATGAAGGTCTCGCGGCCTGCGCCCGAGCCCGACGGGTCGTAGTCGATCGTGACGTCGGGGTTCGCGGTCTGGAAGCCGGCGATCCACGACTGCTGCGCGGCGTCCTGCGACGAGGCGCCTGCGCCGACGAGGTTGCCCGAGAGGCTCGAGGCGGACTCCGCGGGCGCAGCTCCGCCTTCGTTCGCGGCACAGGAGCTGAGTGCGAGTGCCGCGGTGACGGCGATGACGGCAGGCACGCCGAAACGCTTGAGGTTCACGTGAATTCCCTTCCGGGGTTCGATTGCAGGATTCTCGGGCCGGTGCCGACCCGCCTGCGACGCTAATCAGCGCGCCTTACGAGCTTGGGCTGCGTCGGTAAACGGGAGGTGAACGAGCGCTGTCGCTCCGGATGTCTCGCAGGAGGCTCGCAGAAACCGCCGGCTATGCGCGGGGCGCGTGCGTCTCGATGGCGATGATGCCCGAACCCGAATTCGTCGCCGAAAGGTGCACGACGCTGAACGCGCCCGGCTCGAGTCCCGCGGCAGCGGTCACGTACGAACCGAGGGGAGTGCCCGTCGCCAGCGCGATCTCGCGCATGATCTCGGGAAGCACCGGACCGTGGCTGCAGAGCACCGCGTTCTTGCCCGACCGCACCCGCTTGCCGACAACGCGGCGCACCTCGCCGTCGCCCGCCTCCCACGCGTCCTGGCTGATGCCGGCCTCGCGCTTGACCGTGATGCCGGTGGCTGCCCCGAGCGGGGCGACCGTGGTGACGCAGCGAACCGCCGGGCTCGAAACGATGCGCTTGAGGCCCCACGCGGTCAGCGTGTGCACGAGGCCGGCGGCCTGCTCGACGCCGCGCTCGGTCAGCGGGCGCGACGTGTCGGTGCCCGACCAGCCGCTGCGTCCGACGGCCTTGCCGTGGCGCAGGAGCGTGAGCGAAAAGGTCGAGGTCACGCCCTGGTCGACGAGCTTCGCGAAGTTGTCGAGGATCTCGACGTCAGGTTCGTAGCTCAGGTAGCCACGCGCTCGTTTGAGCGTCACCCACTCGATGGCAGCTACCTCGGAATTCGGTTTGAACGTCGACTGCTGCACGGCGCGCTCGCTCACCTCGGCCGCCCAGTAGTGCACGATCTTCTCGCGCCCGCTCGAAAGTGGGTAGCGCGAGACGCCGAGCGGCACCCCGAGCGCGACGGCGAGCCCGGTCTCTTCAGCGATCTCTCGCACCGCGGTCTGCGGCAGCGACTCGCCGGGGTCGACCTTGCCCTTGGGAATGGTGACATCGCCGTACACCGTGCGGTGGATGACCAGCACGTGCAACTTGCCGTCGATGATGCGCCAGCAGACGGCGCCCGCCGCATAGATCGCCGTCGACGTCACCGGCGTTTTCCGCTGCGCTTGCGCTGACCGATCTCGAGCATCTGCCTATTCTGCAGGTCGGTGAGGGGGAGTCCCGATTCATCGGTCGAATGCCGGGTCCACACGCCGTCGCCGGCGAGGTGCCACGTGCTCGTCGAGTCGTCCATGGCCTGGTCGAAGAGCGCGCTGATCTCGGCGAGGTGCGCCGGGTCGGTGAGTCGTACGAGCGCCTCGACGCGGCGATCGAGGTTGCGGTGCATCATGTCGGCGGAGCCGATGTAGGTCTGCACGTCGCCGTCGTTCACGAACGTGAAGATGCGCGAGTGCTCGAGGTAGCGGCCCACGATCGAGCGCACCCTGATGTTCTCGCTGAGCCCCGGGATGCCGGGACGCAGGCTGCAGATGCCCCGCACCCACACGTCGACGGGCACGCCCGCGTTCGATGCCCGGTAGAGCGCGTCGATGATCGCCTCGTCGACCATCGAATTGACCTTGATGCGGATGCCGCTGGGCCGGCCTGCTTCTGCGTTGCGGATCTCTGTGGTGATGAGTTTCAGCAATCCCTTGCGCAGGTGCAGGGGAGCCACGAGCAGGCGCTTGAACTTCTTCTCGATCGCATAGCCCGAGAGTTCGTTGAACAGGCGCGTGAGGTCTTTGCCCACCTGGTCGTCGGTGGTGAAGAGCCCCAGATCTTCGTAGATGCGGCTCGTCTTCGGGTTGTAGTTGCCGGTGCCGATGTGGCTGTAGTGGCGCAGGCCGTCTTTCTCCTGCCGGATGACGAGCGCGAGCTTGCAGTGCGTCTTGAGCCCGACGAGCCCGTAGACGACGTGCACGCCGGCCTTCTCGAGCTTGCGTGCCCACGTGATGTTGGCCTGCTCGTCGAACCTGGCCTTGATCTCGACGAGCGCGAGCACCTGCTTGCCCGACTCGGCCGCGTCGATGAGCGCCTCGACGATGGGGCTGTCGCCCGACGTGCGGTAGAGGGTCTGCTTGATGGCGAGCACGTCGGGGTCGGCGGCGGCCTGCTCGAGGAAGGCCTGCACGCTCGTCGCGAACGACTCGTAAGGGTGGTGCACCAAGACGTCTTGGCGCGAGATCGCCTTGAAGATGTCGGCGCGCCGGTTGGGCTCGGAGGGCTGCAACTGCAACGCGGTGGTGGGCACGTGAGTGCCGTAGTGCAGGTCGGGCCGATCGATCCGGGCCAGGTCGAAGAGGCCGCCGAGGTCGAGCGGCGCGGGAAGCCGATAGACCTCCTGCTCGGTGACGTCGAGCTCGCGCACGAGCAGGCCGAGCGTCACCTCGTCCATGTCGTCGGTGATCTCGAGCCGGATCGGCGGGCCGAACCGGCGCCGCAACAGCTCTTTCTCGAGCGCCTTGATGAGGTTCTCGGTCTCGTCCTCCTCGATCTCGACGTCTTCGTTGCGGGTGACGCGGAACACATGGTGCTCGACGATCTCCATGCCGGGGAAGAGGTCGCCGAGGTGGTTGGCGATGAGGTCTTCGAGGGTGATGAAGCGCACCCGCTGCACCGATTCGCTGGGGTCGACGCGCACGAAGCGGGGCAGCATCTGCGGCACCTTCACGCGAGCGAACTCCTGTCGCCCGGTGCGGCTGTTGCGCACGCGCACCGACAGGTTGAGCGAGAGCCCCGAGATGTAGGGGAACGGATGCGCCGGGTCGACCGCGAGCGGCATCAGCACCGGAAAGATCTGGGCGCCGAAGTAGGCGCGCAGGTGGGCGTGCTCGTCGTCGCCGAGCTCGTCCCAGGTCACCACCTGGATGCCCGCCGCTTCGAGGGCGGGCTTCACGAGTTCCTGATACGCGGCGGCGTGCCGCTCCTGCAGTTCGTGCGCCTTCGTCGAGATGTCGACGAGCACGTCCATCGGGGCGCGGCCGACGTTGGTGGGCACCGCGAGCCCGGTCATGATGCGGCGCTTCAGGCCGGCGACGCGCACCATGAAGAACTCGTCGAGGTTCGACGCGAAGATGGCGAGGAAATTCGCCCGCTCGAGCACCGGAAGCGTCGGGTCTTCAGCCAATTCGAGCACCCGCTGGTTGAACGCCAGCCAGCTGAGCTCGCGATCGAGGTACCGCTCGGCGGGCAGCTCGGGCGCGCCCTCGATATCGAACGGCTCGAAGTCATCGTCGAAGTCGCTCGCCGTCCGGTCGGAGGTGCGCTCGTCCTCGATGAGGCTGTCAGAGGTCATGCCCTCATCATGCCATCCGGTGAGAACCGGATATGAGGCTCGGATCAGCGGGCCGGTACGGCCGGGGCGCCCTCGTCGTCTTCGTGCACGTTGAAGCGGTAGCCGACGTTGCGCACGGTGCCGATGAGGCTTTCGAGGTCGCCGAGCTTGGCCCGAAGGCGCCGCACGTGCACGTCGACCGTGCGCGTGCCACCGAAGTAGTCATAGCCCCATACCTCGCTCAGCAGCTGCTCGCGAGTGAACACGCGCGACGGATGGGCGGCGAGGAAGCGCAGCAACTCGAACTCCTTGTAGGTGAGGTCGAGCGGTCGACCGTGCACCTTGGCGGAGTAGCTGGCCTCGTCGATGACAACCCCCGAAGTTTGGATGCGCTCATTCGGCGTCGAACGCTGCGATCGGCCGATGGCGAGTCTGATGCGCGCATCGACCTCGGCGGGGCCGGCGTGCTCGAGCACGACGTCGTCGACGCCCCAGTCGGGCGTGACGGCCGTGAGCCCGCCCTCGGTCACGACGAGCACGAGCGGCACCGAGAGCCCGGTCGTGCGAAGGATCTGGCAGAGCGCCTTCGCGCCCGCCAGGTTGGTGCGCGCGTCGAGGAACACGAGATCGGATTCGGGCGCCTTGACCAGCTGCTCGGGCGAGGCCGGGATGACCCGGACTCGATGAGACAGGAGCGGAAGAGCCGGAAGAACGTCATCGTTGGCTGCCGGCGTCAAGATCAGCAGCTGCGCCACGCCACACCCTCCAGTAGTAAGGTGCGGTCAATACTACGGGACGGGCCGACCCCGTCCGCGACATCGAACCCTGGGGAGCGACGATGGCCGAGAAGCCGGCAGTGAGCAGCGGATGGCCCGGCATCGCGTCGGTCTGGGCGATCGCCCTCGTCGGGGTCGGTGTCGTGGTGGGTCTCGCCTTCGCGCGCGGCGCCGACTGGTTCGCCGGGTTGGGCGCGCTCGGCATCTTCGCCGCGCTCGGCGTGGTACTCGCCGTGGTGGTGATCATGACCCTCGCCGTTCAGCTGGCCACCCGCCGGCCCGAGGGGTTCGTCGGCCGGGTCGCGGCGAGCATCGCGGGCGCGGTCGTGATGGTCGTGCTCGCGGCGGCGGTCGTCGCGCCGGTCGCCCTGCGGTGAGCCGATAGACTCGGAGCATGTCTGAGTTGCTCGCCCTCGAACTCCTTTTCATCGGCCTGCTCGGCCTCGCGAGCCTCGCGATCGCGTGGGTCAGCGGCGTCGTCGTCTACAAGCTCTTCAAGGGTCAGCGCTAGGTGCCGGTGAAGGCGTGGCGATGATCGAGCTCCCTCTCGACCTGCCGGCCGAGCTGGTGCCCCTCTCGTGGCTCCTCGGGGTCTGGGAGGGGTCGGGCGTCATCGACTACAAGGTCGGCGAGGCGTCGGTCACGCACGAGTTCGGGCAGCGCGTGAGCTTCAGCCACGACGGGCTCCCGCACTTGAACTACACGTCGTACACATGGCTGTTCCCCGCCGATGACGGCGGTGAGCCGACGCCGCTCGCGACCGAGACCGGCTACTGGCGGCTCGCCCGCGAGCAGGGCGAGGGCGATCCCGGGCCGGCGCTCCTGCCCGCGGTGGGTGATGCGCGCTACCCCGACGCCGAGGCCGTCGAGCAGCTGCGCAACACCGACGGGGGCTTCGACCTCGAGGTGTCGATCGTGCATCCGGGCGGGGTCAGCGAGCTCTACCTCGGCCGGGTTAAGGGTCCGCGCATCGACCTCGCCACCGACGCCGTCATGCGAGCTGCCGGCGCGAAAGACTACGCGGCGGCGACCCGGCTCTACGGCCTCGTCGACGCGCACCTGCTCTGGGCGTGGGACATCGCGGCGCTCGGCCAAGACCTGCGCACCCACGCGTCGGCCCGACTCGCGAAGGTCGACTGATGACCGTGTCACCGTTCCTCGCCCTCTCGGGGGCCGTTCCGGCCGAGGCGCTCGACCTCGGAGTAGCAGGCCACTACGGCAATCCCATCGTCGAGCAGCGCAAGCTCGAAGGCGGTGACGCCATCGTCGACCTCTCGGGCCGCGGTCTCGTGGTCATCACCGGCCCCGACCGACTGTCGTGGCTGCACTCGATGGCGAGCCAGGCCGTCGACCACCTCGCCCCCGGCGAGAGTGCCGAGGCGCTGCTGCTCGACGCATCGGGCCACATCGAACATGCCGTGCACCTCGTCGACGACGGCGAATCGAGTTGGCTCATCGTCGAGGGCGACGAGGCCGCACCGCTGGCGGCGTTCCTCGACCGCATGCGCTTCATGCTTCGTGTCGAAGTCGCCGACCGCAGCGCCGAGTACGCGGTGATCGCCGCGATGTCCGCGGCCGCGCTCGATGCCGCCGTACCCGCGGCGGCGCCCGCCGCAGTGGCCCTCGACTGGACCGACCCCTGGGCCTCGCCCCGGCCGGGTGCCCACCAGTACGCCGATCCGTCCGGCCACCCGGCATCCGACTGGCACTGGATCGAGCGCATCGTGCCGCGCACCGCGCTCGCCGACGCAGCCGCCGCCGTGGCGGCCGGCCGCGTGGCCGTCGCCGGATCGCTCGCCGCCGAGGCGCTGCGCATCGCCGCGTGGCGTCCGCGCCGTGCGACCGAGGTCGACGAGAAGACGATCCCGCACGAGCTCGACTGGCTGCGCAGCGCCGTCGACCTCGGCAAGGGCTGCTACAAGGGCCAAGAGACGGTCGCGAAGGTGCTGAACCTCGGGCGTCCGCCGCGCCGACTCGTGCTGCTGCACCTCGATGGCAGCGACACGGTGCTGCCCGCGCCCGGCGACGAGGTCATCGGCGAGAAGGTGCGTCCCGAACCCTCGCCGGGCGAGGCGCCCGAGCGCCGCGCGGTCGGCCGCATCACGTCGAGCGCGATGCACCATGAGCTCGGGCCCATCGCGCTCGCGGTCGTCAAGCGCGCGGTGCCGGCCGACCTGCCGCTCATCGTGCTCAGCCACGGCATCGAGGTCGCGGCGGCGCAGGTCGAGATCGTCCCTGCCGGCGCCGGTGCGGCCGTCGACGTGCCACGCCTGCCGCGCCTCGGCGTGCGCAAGCCCTGACCCGACCCGACCCGGCCCGACCCGGCCCGACCCGACCACGCCTCATCCACCCGATGCGCCTCCTCGCCGCTCGTCATGTGCGCAATTCAGGTTGGCACTCGGCGTGTCGTCCTGACACGCCGAGGATGCGGGGCACGACACACCTCCGCACCTGAATTGCGCACACGTGCGGAGGCGCGGGGTGGGGCCGTCAGGCGGGAGCCACCGCACTCCACGGCACGGTGATCTCGCCGAGCCGCGACCGGCGCGGTCCGCCGATCACGTGCCACCCCTCGTGCCGCACGGTGGCGATGGTCGCGATCCATCGCTGCGACGGCCCGTAGACCGACGTCGGCGCATGCACGCGCCAGGCCCGGTCGAGGGTGGCGAGCAGTTCGTGGATGCGCTCGCCGGGCACGTTGCGATGGATGAGCGCCTTCGGCAGTCGCTCGGCGACGATTGACGGAGTCTCGAGCCCCGAGCGGCGCAGGCTGATGGTGAACGTGCGCGGTCCCGATGCGTCGACGCCCACCCAGCTCGCGACGCGCCCGAGCTCGTCGCAAGTGCCCTCGACGAGCAGCCCGCCCGGCGCGAGCCGAGCGGCCATGCGCGCCCAGGCGGCCGCGACGTCGCGCTCGTCGTACTGTCGCAGCACGTTGAACGCCCTGATGATCGCGGGGCGCCGGTCGCCGGGAGTCGGCACCTCGAACCCGCCGCGCGCGAAGTCGACCCGCAGGCCCGCGTCGAAGTGCGTCTCGCCGGCGCGCACCTGCGCCAGCTGCTGCCGGGCGGTGCGCACGCGGGCGGGGTCGATCTCGAGCCCGAGCACGTCGACGTCGGTCCGCACGTGCGCGAGCCGCGCCGCGAGCTCGAGCGCGGTCACGCCGCTCGCGCCGTAGCCCAGGTCGACGACGAACGCGTCGGTGGCGTGACGCAGCGCCGACTGGGCGCCGATCCATCGGTCGATGCGCCGCAGGCGATTCGTGTTCGTCGTCCCGCGCGTGATGGATCCGACCGGCATGGTGCAAGTCTCGCAGGCCCGCGGGGCGGGTCGCGGCATCCGTCGCCGTCATCGGGATTCATGCGATCAGGCGAGCGGATGCCTCGCCGCTAGGCTGGTTCGCATGCCTCACACCCTCGTGCTGCTGCGCCACGGCCAGAGCGAATGGAACCAGAAGAACCTGTTCACCGGTTGGGTCGACGTCAGGCTCTCAGAGCTCGGCGAGACCGAAGCCGCACGCGCCGGCGAGCTGCTGCGCGAGTCGGGGCTGCTGCCCGACGTGCAGCACACCTCGGTGCTCACGCGCGCGATCCAGACGGCGAACATCGCCCTCGACGTCGCCGACCGCGCCTGGATCGACGTGCGTCGCTCGTGGCGGCTCAACGAGCGTCACTATGGTGCGCTGCAGGGCCTCGACAAGGCCGAGACCCTCGAGAAGTACGGGCCCGAGCAGTTCCAGCTGTGGCGTCGTTCGTTCGACACGCCGCCGCCCGTGCTGGCCGACGACGCCGAGTGGTCGCAGGTCGGTGACCCGCGCTACGCGAACCTCACCGACGCCGAGATGCCGCGCACCGAGTGCCTGAAAGACGTCATCGCGCGCATGCTGCCCTACTGGGAGTCCGACATCATCCCCGACCTCGCGGCCGGCAACGTCGTGCTCGTCACCGCCCACGGCAACTCGCTGCGCGCGCTCGTGAAGCACCTCGACGGCATCAGCGACGACGACATCGCCGAGCTCAACATCCCCACGGGAATCCCGCTCGTGTATCGCCTCGGCGACGACTTCATGCCGCTCGGGCCCGGCGAGTACCTCGACCCCGAGGCTGCCGCCGCGGGTGCCGCAGCTGTGGCCGCGCAGGGCAAGAAGTAACCCCCTCCGCCGATCGAGTAGCGAGCGCCAGCGAGCGTATCGAGATCGGGTGACGGTCTCGATACGCTCCTGCGTCGCGACTCGACCACCGGCGTGTCCCGCGTCAGTTCGCGGACTTCTCGGGATCCCAGTCGCCGGTCACGAGGTACTGCACCTTCTTGGCGATCGACACCGCGTGGTCGGCGAATCGCTCGTGGTAGCGGCTCGCGAGCGTGGCGTCGACGGTGTCGACGGCCTCGCCCTTCCAGGTCTCGCCGAGCACCTTGTCGAACACCACGAGGTGCAGGGCGTCGACCTTGTCGTCGTCGTTGCGGATCTCTTCGGCGAGCTGCGCGTCTTCGGTGCGCAGCAGCTCGACGAGCTTGCGCGCGATCTCGACGTCGAGCTGGCCCATCTCGGCGAAGGTCGACCGCAGCGACTTGGGCACCACCTTGTCGGGGAAGCGATAGCGGGCGAGCTGGGCGATGTGGGTCGACATGTCGCCCATGCGTTCGAGCGAGGCGCTGATGCGCAGTGCGCTCACGACGATGCGCAGGTCGCGGGCCACCGGCTGCTGGCGGGCCAGGATCGTGATCGCCAGCTCATCGAGGGCCACCGTGCGCTGGTCGATGAAGTTGTCGCTCGCGATCACCTCTTCGGCGAGGCTCACCTCGGACTGGTGGAACGCGCGCGTGGCCTTGTCGATCGACTCGGCCACGAGTTCGGCCAGCTCGACGAGTCGGTCCTGAACCTCGGCCAGTTCCTGCTGGAACACCTCACGCATGTACGAATCCTTGTCTCTCGGTGTCGCGCGCGGCGGGCGCGGGGCGACAGGGGCATTGCGGCCCCGGCACATCTTTCCGGCGGCAGGTGAACAGCAGGTGCCGGAATGCTGAACAACCCCTAACGTACCGCCGCACAGGCGGTCAACGGCCGAGACGGACTGATCGGCTGGCTAGTCTTGAATGCATGGACTCCACGTGGCTGGTGCTCACCGCGCTGGCCTTCGGCCTCTTCTTGGGGGCCGCCTTCATGATCGTGCTGCACATGGCCGAGCGTCGCGGGGCCAGCGCGGCGAAGGTCGTCGCACCCACCATTCCCGACGGCGTCGACCAGGTGCTCGACGTCATGGAGTCGGCGGGAATCGTGCTCGACCCGTCCAACAATGTGCTGCGCGCTTCGCCCGGTGCCGTCGCCATGGGGCTTGTGCGCAACCAGCAGCTCGTGCATCCCGAGCTGCTCGAGATCGTCGCGTCGGTGCGCCGCACGGGTGAGCCGGTCGTCGGCGAGGACTTCGTGGTCTCGCGCGGCCCGTTCGCCGACTCTCCCCTGCGGCTGCGCGTGCGGTCGGCACGCCTCGGCACGCGTTTCGTGCTGCTCCTCGCCGAGGACCGCACCGAGTCGTTCCGCCTCGACGAGGTGCGACGCGACTTCGTCGCCAACATCAGCCATGAGTTGAAGACCCCGATCGCCTCGGTCAGCCTGCTCGCCGAGGCGCTCGATCAGGCCGCCGACGAGCCCGACCAGGTGCGGCGCTTCGCCGGCCGCCTGTCTGTCGAGGCGAGCCGGCTCGCGCACATCTCGAGCGAGGTCATCGAGCTCTCCCGGTTGCAGGCGCGTGGGGCGCTGCGCACCGACGTGCTGCTCAGGGTCGATGAGATCGTGGCGGCTGCGGTCGAGCAGAACCGTGTCGTCGCCACCGCGAAGGGCATCGACGTGGCCGTGAAGGCGTCGTCGAAGGCCGAGGTCTACGGCGATCGGTCGCTGCTGGTCGTCGCCGTGCACAACCTCATCGCGAACGCGATCGCCTACTCGAGCGAGGGTGGACGCGTGGGCGTCGGCGCGAAGGTCGTCGACGGCGCCGTCGAGATCGCCGTCACCGACCAGGGCATCGGCATCGAGGCCGATGAGCTCGAGCGGGTGTTCGAGCGGTTCTACCGCATCGACCAGGCGCGCTCTCGCAACACCGGCGGCTCGGGTCTCGGGCTCAGCATCGTCAAGCACACCGTTCAGAATCACGGCGGCGATGTGCGGGTGTGGTCGCAGCCCAGCAGGGGGTCGACCTTCATGATCCGGCTTCCGCTCGCCGAGCCGCCCATCGAGGCGTCCGACGCGACGGGGTCGCCGACCGGCGACCGACCCGTCGACCGACCCGCCGACCCCATGCCCCAAGACCCGATGCCCGCCGTGCGTCGCGGCAGCCGACGCGCTGCGAAGGTCGCAGCATCCGACCGAGGAGACCGTACGTGACTCGAATCCTGCTCGTCGAAGACGAGATCGCGTTGAGCGACCCCCTCAGCTTCCTGCTCGAACGTGAGGGCTACGAGGTCGAGGTGGCCGCCGACGGACCGTCGGCGATCACCGCGTTCGACCGGACCGAACCCGACCTCATGCTGCTCGACCTCATGCTGCCGGGCCTTCCGGGCACCGAGGTCTGCCGTGAGATCCGGTCGCGCTCGACGGTGCCCATCATCATGCTCACGGCCAAGGATTCCGAGATCGACATCGTCGTGGGCCTCGAGCTCGGCGCCGACGACTACGTCACCAAGCCGTACTCCACCCGCGAACTGCTCGCCCGCATCCGGGCGGTGCTGCGGCGGCGCACCGAGGTCGACGACTACGACGAGGCGATCCTCGAGGGCGGCCGGGTGCGCATGGACGTCGACCGGCACACGGTCGAGGTCGACGGCACGGCCGTGCCCATGCCGCTCAAGGAATTCGAGTTGCTCGAACTGCTCATGCGCAACCCCGGTCGGGTGCTCACGCGGGGCCAGCTCATCGACCGAGTGTGGGGCTCCGACTACTTCGGCGACACCAAGACGCTCGACGTGCACATCAAGCGCATCCGTTCGAAGATCGAGTCGCAGCCGTCGGAACCCGTGCAGCTGGTCACCGTGCGCGGGCTCGGTTACCGATTCGAGGCGTAGGCGCGCGAAAACGAACGAGCGGATGCCCCGGGGCATCCGTTCGTTTCGTCATGCGGGGTGTCGCCGGGCGGCGGCACCCGACGCGTCACGGGGCGAGGTCGGCGTATTCGGGCAGGCTGCTGTCGAGCACGGGGACGCCGATCTCGATGCCCTCGGCCGAGCCGTACTGGAAGTAGAGGTCGACGAGGGCGCCGGGCCGCGTGTCGAGGCCCTCGAGCAGCACCGGCTCGAGCACGTCGATGCCCTCGACGTCGGAGACGCCGAGACCGACGGTGGACCCGGCCGCGACCTCGATGGTCTGCGTCTGGCCGCTGTCGACGATCTGCACGTTCAGTTCGACGTCGTCTTCGCCGTTGTTGACGGCGGTGAGCACGAGGTTGCCGGCGTCGCCGTCGTCGCTCACGACGAGGATGTTGCGCAGGTCGAGGTCGCCGACGTCGGCGGCGACGCCGTCGCTCGCGGCGTAGGGCTCGGTCGTGGCCTGATAGGTGAGCATCGCGCAACCGCTCGCGCCGAGCGCGATGCCGAGAGCCAGAGCAGCCGATGCCGCGAGACGCGCCTTCACAGAACCTCCAAGAGCGAGCGGGCACGCGGCCGTTTCGGGCGCGCGCGAAGAATCGAATCCGAGCATATCCTACGGCCGCGGTGCCCACCCGAAGGGGAGGCGGAACCTTAGCACGATCTCGAATGTGATATCCTGAGAGTTGCCGAAAGGACACATATTCATGCTTTTTGAGGTTGGCGAAACCGTCGTTTACCCCCACCACGGTGCCGCAACGATCACCGAAGTGAAGAAACGAATCATCAAAGGTGAAGAGAAGCTCTACCTCAAGCTGAACGTCACGCAGGGCGACCTCGTCATCGAGGTTCCTGCCGAGAACGTCGACCTCGTCGGCGTGCGCGACGTCATCGGAAAAGAAGGCCTCGACAAGGTCTTCGAGGTGCTTCGAGCCCCCTTCACCGAAGAGCCCACCAACTGGTCGCGCCGCTACAAGGCGAACCTCGAGAAGCTCGCCTCGGGTGACGTGATCAAGGTCTCCGAGGTCGTGCGCGACCTGTGGCGTCGCGACCAAGACCGCGGGCTCTCGGCCGGTGAGAAGCGCATGCTCGCGAAGGCACGTCAGATCCTCATCTCCGAGCTGGCGCTCGCCGAGAAGACCGACGAAGAGGCGGCCTCGACCGTGCTCGACGAGGTGCTCGCCTCCTAGCTACGCTCGTGCCATGAGCACGCCCACGATCGCCGTCATCATCGTCGCGGCCGGAAGCGGCACGCGTCTCGGGCACCCTGAACCGAAGGCATTCGTGCCGCTCGGCGACGGCACCGTGCTCGCTGCGGCCGTCGCCGGCGTGCTCGGAATGGCATCGCCGCCGCACCTCGTGCTGGTGGTTCCCGACGATCGGGTCGACTCGACCCGGTCGTCGTTCGGGTCTGCCGTGGTCGCGGCATCCGCCGTGCTCGACGTCGTCGCCGGCGGCGCGAGCCGGCAGGAATCCGTCTCGCGCGGGCTGGCCGTGCTTCCGCCGGGAATCGACACGGTGCTCGTGCACGACGCGGCGCGTGCCCTCACGCCGAGCCTCGTGTTCGACGAGGTCGCCGGCGCCGTGCGGGCCCGCAATCGCGGCATCGTTCCCGCCCTCGACGTCGTCGACACCATCAAGCGGGTCGGTGGCGACGGCAGCGTCGTCGAGACCGTCGACCGGTCGCAGTTGCGCGCGGTGCAGACGCCGCAGGGCTTCCCGCGCCGGGCGCTCGACCACGCCTATGCGACGGCGCGCGGCGAGTTCACCGACGACGCGGCGCTCGTGGCATCGTCCGGCCTCGCCGTCGACATGGTGCCGGGCGACGTTCGAGCGTTCAAGATCACCGTGCCGGCCGACCTTCACCGCGCCGAGCAGCTCGTCGCGGAACGCACGGGGCGAACACCCCGGTTCGGCGCGCCGCCGCGCATCGGCACGGGCACCGACGTGCACGCCTTCGCCGCCGACGCAGGAACCGCGCTCTGGCTGGCCGGCCTGCACTGGCCCGGCGAGCGAGGGCTCTCGGGGCACAGCGACGGCGACGTCGCAGCACATGCGATCTGCGACGCACTGCTCGCGGCGGCGGCAATCGGCGACGTCGGCCAGGTCTTCGGCACCGACGACCCCCGATTCGACGGCGCCCACGGCGAGGTCTTCCTCGCCGAGACGAGACGCCTCGTCGAGGCATCCGGATTCTCGATCGGAAACGTCACCGTGCAGGTCGTCGGCAACCGGCCCAAGCTGGCGCCCCGCCGAGCCGAGGCCGAGGCGTTGCTCTCACGGGTGCTCGGCGCGCCGGTGAGCGTGAGCGCGACCACGAGCGACGCGCTCGGCTTCACGGGCCGGGGCGAGGGCATCGCCGCGATCGCGACGGCCCTCATCCTCCCCGCCTGAGCCCTGAACGGGCGGCACAGCGGAAGGACGGGGGCGCGCCGGTAGGCTTGGCGGGTGACCGTGCGACTCTACGACTCGAAGGCCCAGGCCCTGCGTGACTTCGTGCCCCTTCGCGAGGGGCACGTCGGCATGTACGTCTGCGGGCCGACCGTGCAGTCGAGCCCGCACATCGGGCACCTGCGCAGCGCCCTCGTCTACGACATCATGCGTCGATGGTTCGCCTACCGCGGCAACGACGTGGCGTTCATCCGCAACGTCACCGACATCGACGACAAGATCCTGAACGCGGCCGGCGACGAGCAGTGGTACGCCCTCGCCTACCGTGTCGAACTCGAGTTCACGGCGGCCTATGCCTCGCTCGGCATTCTCGCGCCGACCTACGAACCGCGGGCGACGGCGAGCGTGGCGCAGATGCAAGAGATCATCGCGCGGCTCATCGAACGCGGGCACGCGTATCCTGCACCCGACGGCACAGGCGACGTCTACTTCGACACCTCGAGCTGGCCGGCCTACGGCGAGCTCACCCGGCAGTCCCGCGACAAGATGGAGGCCGCGGCCGACGCCGACCCGCGCGGTAAGCGCGACCCGCGCGACTTCGCGCTCTGGAAGGGCCACAAGCAGTCCGAGCCCGAGTCGGCGAGCTGGCACTCGCCATGGGGCGACGGGCGGCCGGGCTGGCACATCGAGTGCTCGGCGATGGCCGCGCGCTACCTCGGCGCCGAGTTCGACATCCACGGAGGTGGGCTCGACCTGCGATTCCCGCACCACGAGAACGAGCTCGCCCAGTCGACCGCGGCCGGCGACGGCTTCGCGCACTACTGGGTGCACAACGGGCTCGTGAACGTCGGCGGGCAGAAGATGTCGAAGTCCCTCGGCAACTCGGTGTACGCCGCCGAACTGTTCGGCCTCGCCTCGCCGCTCGCGGTGCGCTACCTGCTCGGGGGGGCGCACTACCGTTCGACGCTCGACTACGCGCCGAGCTCGCTCACCGAGGCCGAGGCCACGGTCGACCGCATCCGCGGGTTCCTCGAGCGCGTCGAGCGCCGGCTCGCCGGCACCAGGTACGCGGGCGTGGGCAGCCCGGTGATTCCCGATGCCTTCGCCGACGCCATGGACGACGATTTCGGCGTGCCGCAGGCGCTCGCCGTGCTGCACGACACCGTGCGGGCGGGCAACCAATCCCTCGACGACGAGGAGCTGCACGACGCCGCCGTCGCGCACGGGCAGGTCGTCGCGATGGTCGAGGTGCTCGGCATCGACCCGCGAGATCCGCACTGGGCCTCGGGCGACGCCGGACCCGCGACATCAGCGCTCGACGCCCTCGTGACGCGGCTCATCGAAGATCGCCAGGCCGCCCGTGAGGCGAGGGACTACGCCGCGGCCGACCGCATCCGCGCCGAGCTCTCGGCTGCGGGCATCACCATCGAAGACAGTCAGACCGGCACGCATTGGAGCTTGGGATCATGAAGGGCAGCAGCGGCAAGTCGCGCGCCGGAGCAGTACGCAAGGCGAAGAACAAGCAGGTCGGCTCGGGCGGCCAGGGGCGTCAGGCCCTCGAAGGCAAGGGCCCCACGCCGAAGGCCGAAGACCGGGCCTGGCACCCCGCGGGCAAGCGCAAGGCCGCCCAAGAGCGCTACGCCGCCGCCGGGGGCAAGCGTGTCGCCGGCAAGGGTGGGGCGGGGCGCCCGGGCGCGCCGCGCGGTGCATCGGGTGCGGCGCGACGTTCGAAGTCGGGCGACGAGGCCGAGATCGTCACCGGCCGCAACTCGGTTGTCGAGGCGCTGCGCGCGCGCATCCCCGCGTCGACGCTCTACATCGCCGCCCGGGTCGAGATCGACGACCGCGTGAAAGAGGCGATGAAGCTCGCCAACAACCGCGGCATCCCCATGCTCGAGATCATGCGTCCCGAGCTCGACCGCCTGGCCGGCCCCGACTCGGTGCACCAGGGCATCGCGCTCAAGGTGCCGCCCTATGAGTACGCGCACCCCATCGAGATGCTCGACGAGGTGCTCGCACGCGACGAGACCCCGCTGCTCGTGGCGCTCGACGGCATCACCGACCCTCGCAACCTCGGCGCGATCCTGCGATCCACGGGCGCGTTCGGAGGTCAGGGGGTCATCGTGCCGCAGCGTCGCTCGGTCGGCGTCAATGCCGCGGCCTGGAAGACCTCGGCCGGTGCCGCCGCCCGCATTCCCGTCGCCATGGCGCCCAATCTCACCCAAACGCTGAAGTCGCTCAAGGAGCGCGGGGTCTTCGTGCTCGGCCTCGACGGCGGCGGCGACGTCTCGTTGCCCGGCCTGTCGTGGGCCGACCGTCCGATCGTCATCGTCGTCGGCAGCGAGGGCAAGGGTCTCTCGCGCCTCGTCGCCGAGACGTGCGACGCCATCGTGTCGATTCCGATCGAAGCCGCGACCGAGTCGCTCAATGCCGGCATCGCGGCATCCGTCACGCTCTACGAGATCTCGAAACTGCGCGCGGCGTCCCAGTAGCGGACGCGCGCTGCGCCACTTCGCCGCCCTCCGCGCCAGCCGAAGTGGCGCAGTGAGCGCGGAAGTGGCGCGGGGACGGCGAGGGAGGGGCCGCGCACGTCGCGCGCGCCGCCCTCAGACCTTCAGACGCCAGTCGTTCTCGTCGTCGGGATCGATCGCGCTGATCGCCGCCGTCTCGGTCGGAACGACGTCGAGCACCGCGGTGAACGAGCTCGTCACCGGGTCGATCACCGTGGCCTCATCGCGGCGATGACGCAGCACCTCGTTGATGTACGAGGTCACCGCCTCGGCGAGCGGAATGTCGTGCCCGGCCTGCTGCGCCATGAACCAGCGGTGCTCGAGCAGCTGGTGGAACACCTCGGCGGGCTCGAGCTTGCGCCGCAGGTCGAGCGGGATCGCCCGCACGACCGGCTCGAAGACGCGCATGAGCCACTCGTGCGCGACCATCTCTTCATCGAGCCGGTCTTTGCCGTAGGCCGCACGGTACGAGTCGAGATCGTTGAGCAGGCGACGTGCCTGGTTCTCGCCGGCATCGAGCCCGGTGAGTCGCAGCAGTCGGCGCTGGTGGTGCCCGGCGTCGACGACCTTGGGCTGGATGCGCACGCGCGTGCCGGTCTCGTCGGTCTTGATGGCGAGCTCCTCGATGTCGAACCCGAGTTCGTTGAGCCGGTTGACCCGTTCGAGGATGCGCCAGCGTTCGGCCGACGAGAAGATCTGCGAGCCCGTGAGCTCGGTCCACAGGCTGCGGTACGCATCGATGATGCCGTTCGAGATGTTGACCGGGTCGAGTTCGTCGGCGACCTTGCCGCCGGCCTCGAGGTCGAGCAGCTCGCCGGCGATGTTGACGCGGGCGATCTCGAGGTCGTTCTCGCGCTGTCCGTCGGAGAGTCCGCCCTCGTAGAGCTTTCCGGTCTCGGCATCGACGAGATACGCCGCGAATGCGCCGGCGTCACGCCGGAACAGGGTGTTCGAGAGTGAGACGTCACCCCAGAAGAACCCGACGATGTGCAATCGCACCAGCAGCACCGCCAGCGCGTCGACGAGGCGGGTGGCGGTGTCGGGCCGCAGTGTCTGCGAGAACAATGCCCGGTACGGCAGGGAGAAGCGCAGGTGCCGTGTGACGAGCACCGGCTTCAGCGTGTCGCCCTCGTCATCGGTGCGGTTCGTGATCACGGCGATCGGATCGACGCACGGGATGTCGAGTCGTTGCAACGCTCGCAGCATCTCGTACTCGCCCTTGGCCATCTCGGCCGTGGTCTCTTTGACGGCGACGACGTGGGATCCGAGATGCGCGAAGCGCACGAGGTGGCGCGAGATGCCCTTGGGCAGCGCGGCGATCGTCTCGCTCGGCCAGGCCTCGAGCGGGAGGTCCCACGGAAGGTCGAGGAGGGCGGGGTCGGTCAGCGCCGACGTGATCGAGAGTGAGCCGGTCATCGAGGTTCAGCGTAGCCCGCGTGCGGGAGAGACGCCGATGCCGGCCGGGCCGAGGCCCGACCGGCATCGTGCGCGGTTCACCGGGTTCAGCTGACCACGGCCTTGTCGCTCAGGCGCTGGCCCGACTCGATGTCGAAGAGGTGCACGTGGTTCGGGGTCGCGGTGAGGTACACGCGCTCGCCGGCGTTCGGGTGCATGCGGCCGTCGACGCGCGCGACGATGTCGGTGCGCTTGCCCTCGACGGTCGAGTGGCCGTAGAGGTAGCCGTCGGCGCCCAGCTCTTCGACGAGATCGACGTCGACCGCGAGGCCCTCACCTTCGTGGGGCGACACCGTGATGTCTTCGGGGCGCACGCCGATCGTGGCGACCGCGCTGCTGGCATCGGCGAGGATGTCGCGGTCGACCGGAACCGTCGCGGTGCCGAACTTGACGCCGCCTTCGACGAGCTCGGCGTGGAACAGGTTCATGGCCGGCGAGCCGATGAAGCCGGCGACGAACACGTTCTGCGGCTTCTCGTAGAGGTCGCGGGGGGTGCCGACCTGCTGCAGCACGCCGTCTTTCAGCACGGCGATGCGGTCGCCCATGGTGAGCGCCTCGGTCTGGTCGTGGGTGACGTAGACCGTGGTGACGCCGAGGCGGCGCTGCAGCGACGCGATCTGCGTGCGGGTCTGCACGCGCAGCTTCGCGTCGAGGTTCGACAGGGGCTCGTCCATGAGGAACACCTGGGGCTGGCGCACGATCGCGCGGCCCATGGCGACACGCTGGCGCTGGCCGCCCGAGAGCGCCTTCGGCTTGCGGCTGAGGTAGGGCTCGAGGTCGAGCAGCTTCGCAGCCTCGAGCACGCGCGCCGCGCGCTCGTCTTTGCCGACGCCCGCGATCTTGAGCGCGAACCCCATGTTCTCGGCGACCGTCATGTGCGGGTAGAGCGCGTAGTTCTGGAAGACCATCGCGATGTCGCGGTCTTTCGGGGGCACGTCGGTGACGTTGCGGTCTCCGATGAGGATGTTGCCCTCGTTGACCTCTTCGAGGCCGGCGAGCATGCGGAGCGAGGTGGACTTGCCACAACCCGAGGGGCCGACGAGCACGAGGAACTCGCCGTCTGCGATCTCGAGGTCGAGCTTGTCGACGGCCGGGCGAGTGCCGCCCGGGTAGAGGCGGGTGGCCTTGTCGAACGTGACTGACGCCATGGTTCTGTGTTCTCCTTCACCGGCAGGTACGTGCCGGACGATCCGTAGTGAATGGACTCGCGTCGTCGTTGACGCCTCCTCAGTATCGCATGCGCGAACGGGTCGTCTGCACCGGCGGCGGATGTCCCGGGCGGGAGGCAGGCTCGTCCGCGATACATGCCCGGGCCGGGGCATCCGTGTTCAGCGTTCGTTTGGGCGATTCCCAGACGCCGTGCCTACTATCGTGTTTGCGTTCGCGTGCAGACACGCGCGCCCACACAGCGATCCGGAGTGACCATCGATGAGCAATGGCGGAGCAGACAGGCCACGCCCCTCCCGTAACGAACAGCGCGAAGCAGCGCGCGAGAAGGCACGGGTGCTGCGCGAAGAGCAGAAGAAGCGTGAGCGCCGCAACAAGTGGCTCATCCAGGGCGGCATCATCGTCGCAGTGCTCGCGGTCGCGGGCCTGGTCACCGGACTGCTGCTCAACAACGTGCGTCCTGACGGCCCGGGCCCAGCGAACATGGCGAGCAACGGCATCGTGCTCACGGGTGGCGAGGGGGTCATCACCCCCGTCGAGACGCCCGCGCTCGACGCCGGTGAGACGCCCACGCCGACCGTGCCCGACGACAGCGGCACCGTGGCGAACATCGTCACGTACGTCGACTACCTCTGCCCGTTCTGCGGCGACTTCGAGGCGACCAACGCAGAGTCCATCCGCGCGATGCTCGAAGAAGGGGCTGCGACCCTCGAGGTGCACCCCTTGGCGATCCTGACCAACAAGTCGGCAGGCACGCAGTATTCGCTGCGCGCCGCGAACGCGGCGGCCTGCGTAGCCGACACGTCGCCGGCAACGTTCCTCGACTTCCACGACCTGATGTTCGAGAACCAGCCCGAAGAGGGCTCCGAGGGGCTCTCGAACGACGAGATCACGGCGCTTGCGAAGCAGGCCGGCGTCTCGTCGTTGTCGACGATCGAGAAGTGCATCGACGACGAGCAGTTCCACCGCTGGGTGCAGGACGCGACCAACCGTGCGCTCACCCAGCCGGTGCCCAACTCCGACCTCGCCTCGATCACCGGCACGCCCACCGTGCTCGTGAACGGCAAGCAGTACGTCGGCTCGCTCACCGACCCGGCCGAGTTCCAGTCGTTCGTGCTGCAGGCCACGGGCGAGACCTTCTCCGAGTCGAACGCCACGCCGACCCCGACGCCGACCCCGGCGCCGTAGCCTCGCCTGCGTCACCGCCTCCTGCTGCCGCCGGAGGTCGGTGCGCGCGAGCCCGGTAAGATGACCGGGGCACGCATGCCGGCTTGGCGCAATTGGTAGCGCACCGCTCTTGTAAAGCGGGGGTTGTGGGTTCGAGTCCCATAGCCGGCTCTTGACAGAACAGCCGACCACCGACGCCGCGCCGCAGGCGCCGGGCTCGGGAGAACCACACCGCCACGCCCACGCCGAGCGATCGCGCATCCCGATGTGGGTGGCGATCGTGCTCGCCGTCGTCTTCGGCGGCGGTGTGGCCCTGCAGTCGCGGGTGAACGGCGAGCTCGCCGCGGCCATCGACGACCCCTACACCGCGGCGCTGATCTCATTCGGCTCCGGCCTCGTGATTCTGCTCGTCGTACTGATGTTCTGGCGACCCGGCCGCGCGGGCTTCGCGAAGGTTCGCGACGGACTGCGAACCGGCCGCATCGTGTGGTGGATGCTGCTCGGGGGTCTCGCGGGCGCCTGGTTCGTCACGACGCAGGGCCTGTCGGCGGGCGTGCTCGGCGTCGCGCTGTTCACCGTGGCGATCGTCGCGGGTCAAACGATCGGAGGCATCGTCTTCGACGTCATCGGGCTCGGGCCCGGCGGGCGTCGCCCGCTCACGACCATGCGCGTCATCGGAGCCGTGCTCGCGGTGGCGGCCATCACCTGGGCAGTCTCGGCCCAGCTCCCGCACGATGTGCCGCTGCTGCTCATGCTGCTTCCGTTCGTCGCGGGGGTCGGCGCCGCGTGGCAGCAGGCGGTGAACGGAAGGGTGAAGGTCGAGGCCGGCAGCGCGTTCACCGCGACGCTCTTCAACTTCGCCGTGGGCAGCGCGGCGCTCGCCATCGTCGTGGTCGTGCACGCCGCCATCGCGGGCTGGCCGTCGTCGCTGCCCGCCGAACCGTGGCTGTACCTCGGCGGTGCGATCGGCTGCGTGTTCATCGCGGGCACAGCAGTGCTCGTGCGGGTCGTGGGCGTGCTGCTGCTCGCCCTCTGCGGCGTCGCCGGTCAGCTCGCGACCGCGCTCGCCCTCGACCTGCTGCTGCCGACCTCAGACGTTCCCATCGACCTCGCGACGATCGGCGGCACCGTGCTCGCCGTCGTCGCGGTGGTCGTCGCGTCGATCCGGTGGACGAAGCACAAGCACGTCGCCGACCCGCACGCCGACGGCGTGGCCGTCAGTCGAACGAGCTGAAGTTCGGCGTGAGCGGCCGCGTGGCGCGCGGTACGCGCGTCGGCTCGGGCACCCCTCCGACGTACAGCCAGCCGAGCAGGTGCTCGTTCGGGCCGAGCCCGTGCATGTCGGCCACGAGCGGATGCCGCGTGTACGGCCCGGTGCGCCACATCACGCCCCACCCGGCGTCGTCGAGCAGCAGGTTCAGCAGGTGGGCGACGCCGGCCGCCGCGGCGTCCTGCTCCCACTCGGGCACCTTCGGGTGCGCAGTGATCGTCGCGACGATCGCGAGCAGCAGGGGCGCGCGTTCGGGTTTCGCGGCGAGCTTCGCCGCCGCATCGCCCGACAGGCCGGATGCTTCGGCAAGCGCCGCGCCGAGACGCGAGCGTGCAGCGCCGCGCAGCGCGATCACGCGCCACGGGCGCAGCGCCGCGTGGTCGGGCACTCGTTCGGCCGCTGCGAGCAACCCGATGATCGTCGCGTCGTCGGGAGCGGCATCCGTGACCTTCGACGCTGAGCGTCGCGCGAGCGCCGCTTCGCGCACCGACGCCACGCTCAGGACTCGGCGGTGAAGCCGAGGGCGAGCGAGTTCATGCAGTAGCGATCGCCGGTGGGCGTGCCGAACCCGTCGGGGAACACGTGACCGAGGTGCGAGCCGCACGCGGCGCAGCGCACCTCGGTGCGCACCATGCCGAGCGTCGTGTCTTCGATCAGCTCGACGGCCTCGGGACGAACCGACTCGTAGAAGCTCGGCCAGCCGCAGCCGGAATCGAACTTCGTGCCGCTCGTGAACAGTTCGGCGTTGCACGCCGCGCACGTGTAGACACCGGCGCGCTCCTCGTCGAGGAGTTCGCCCGTCCAGGGGCGCTCAGTGGCGGCCTCCCGCAGTACCGCGTACTGCTCGGGCTCGAGTTCGGCACGCCACTCGCCGTCGCTCTTCTTCACGCTGTAGGACATGCGCATCCTCTCGGGGAATGGGATCTCGTCTTCCATCGTCGCAGGTCGGCGGCGAGGTTGCGGATTCGTACGTCGACTGCAACGCACGACCGATGCCCCGTGTTCCGCCGGTGGCACACGCCGCGGCTGCTCGGCATGCACTCGGGCTGCGGTGCCTAGGATGTGCAGCACAGGACGTGCGTCATCGCGCGGCCGCAACGGGAGGTGGACATGGGCGCAGAGCGCGTACCCGACCGGCCCGACGACGCAGGCCTCGACGAGCGGCAGCGGCACGTGCTCGCATTCGAGGCGCGAGCCTGGAAGCAGCCCGCGCGCAAGGCTGAGGCGATCCGCAACGAGTTCGGCATCTCAGCGACCCGCTACTATCGGATACTCGGCGAGCTCATCGACTCGCCGGCCGCCCTCCGGCACGATCCGATGCTCGTCAAACGCCTGCAGCGCATGCGTTCGGCACGCGCGGAGGCCCGCAGCCGGCGTTCCCTCTCGCTCGGCCGATCGCTCGACTGAGCGCGGCCCCGACCCCTGATACCTGGACACATGGCGCAGAAGTTCCCCCGCGATCGATTCGACTCGATCCCGCACGGCATCGATCGAGTCGGCGCGCACCGTGCTCCCGCGCGCCGTGGCGCCAAGTGGATCGCATTCGGCTGGGCGGCGCTCGCGACCGTCGTGCTCGTGGCGGTCGGCATCGGCGCGGTCATGTTGCTGAACGATCGCCTGAACTTCGCCGCGCCCACCGCGACCCCGACTCCCTCGCCGGTGGTCACCGCGGCGCCGACGCTCGCGCCCGAAGTACCGGTGACGGTGCTGAACGGCACCACGACGTCTGGGCTCGCCGCGAACGCCGCCGAGCTGCTCACGGCCGGAGGGGTGACTGTGGGGGCGACCGCGAACGCGAGCACGAGCGACCTGACCGAGACCGTGGTCTACTACGCCACTGCCGACCTCGAGGGTGCTGCGCGCGGCGTCGCCCAGTTGCTGCCCGAGGCCGACGTGCGGCTCTCCGAGCAGTTTGCGGCGACGGGCACCCCGCTCGTCGTCGTGCTCGGTTCCGACTACGCCGCGAGCATCGCCGGCTGACCGCCGGCGATCGATGCGCTCGTCCAGTGCGGAATCGTTGCCATTCTGCGATCATTCGTTGCGTCGAGCCCCTTGTGCCCGCGTGTCACGTCGTTAGTATCTGGAATTGGCCGCTCGAATCCCGTGTCACGCCACGCCACCCTCGGCGCCGCGTCAGCACGACCCAGGGGCCCGGTACAGGCGACAGGCACGTGCTGATCCACACACAGCAACATGGGAGCAACGCATGGCGAACGGAACCGTCAAGTGGTTCAACGCTGAAAAGGGGTACGGTTTCATCACCGTCGACGAGGGCGGCCAAGACGTCTTCGTGCACTACTCCGCCATCGACATGGCCGGATACAAGGTGCTCGAAGAGGGGCAGCAGGTCGTGTTCGAGGTCGGCGCGGGCTCGAAGGGCCCACAGGCCGAGGGCGTCCGTCCCGCCTGATCCCGAACGACATCCGAACGCGCGGCCGTCGACCGGCCGCGCGTTCGTCGTTTTCCGTCGGGATCCGGGTTCGCGTGCCGGCCGCAGGTTCGCCCGTCTCGGGCGCCGTGCGTCATGCTCGCTTGCACTCGTGCCGGGAGAGTGCCAGAATCGTCTTAGCACTCACTCGTTTTGAGTGCTAAATCTACGAATCTTTGAAGACGTCCGGGAAAGGACGAGAAACACACATGGCAAAGATCATTGCTTTCAACGAGGAGGCCCGCCGCGGCCTCGAGCGTGGCCTCAACACGCTCGCCGATGCGGTCAAGGTGACCCTCGGCCCGCGCGGACGCAACGTCGTGCTCGAGAAGAAGTGGGGCGCGCCCACGATCACGAACGACGGTGTGTCCATCGCCAAGGAGATCGAGCTCGACGACCCGTACGAGAAGATCGGCGCCGAGCTGGTCAAGGAGGTCGCCAAGAAGACCGACGACGTCGCCGGTGACGGCACCACGACCTCGGTCGTGCTCGCCCAGGCGCTCGTGCGCGAGGGCCTTCGCAACGTCGCCGCAGGCGCCGACCCCATCTCGCTCAAGCGCGGCATCGAGAAGGCCGTCGCGGCCGTCGAGACCGAGCTCCTCGCGAACGCGAAGGATGTCGAGACGAAGGAAGAGATCGCCGCGACCGCGTCGATCTCGGCCGCCGACGAGCAGATCGGTGCGCTCATCGCCGAGGCCATCGACAAGGTCGGCAAAGAGGGCGTCGTCACGGTCGAGGAGTCGAACACGTTCGGCACCGAGCTCGAGCTCACCGAGGGCATGCGCTTCGACAAGGGCTACCTGTCGGCGTACTTCGTGACCGACCCCGACCGTCAGGAGGCTGTCTTCGAAGACCCCTACATCCTGATCGTCAACAGCAAGGTCTCGAACATCAAGGACCTGCTCCCCATCGTCGACAAGGTGATCCAGACCGGCAAGCAGCTGCTCATCATCGCCGAAGACGTCGACGGCGAGGCGCTCGCCACCCTGATCGTCAACAAGATCCGCGGCATCTTCAAGTCGGTCGCCGTCAAGGCTCCCGGCTTCGGCGACCGTCGCAAGGCGCAGCTGCAGGACATCGCGACCCTCACGGGCGGTCAGGTCATCTCCGAAGAGGTCGGCCTCAAGCTCGAGAACGTCACGCTCGACCTGCTCGGCACGGCTCGCAAGGTCATCATCACCAAGGACGAGACGACCATCGTCGAGGGTGGCGGCGACGAAGAGGCCATCGCCGGCCGCGTCTCGCAGATCCGCAAGGAGATCGACAACACCGACTCCGACTACGACCGCGAGAAGCTGCAGGAGCGTCTCGCCAAGCTCGCGGGCGGCGTCGCCGTCATCAAGGCGGGTGCGGCGACCGAGGTCGAGCTCAAGGAGCGCAAGCACCGCATCGAAGACGCGGTTCGCAACGCGAAGGCAGCCGTCGAAGAGGGCATCGTCGCCGGTGGTGGCGTCGCCCTCATCCAGGCCGGCAAGACCGCCTTCGAGAAGCTCGAGCTCACGGGCGACGAGGCGACCGGCGCGAACATCGTTCGCGTCGCGATCGACTCGCCGCTCAAGCAGATCGCCCTCAACGCAGGTCTCGAGCCCGGCGTCGTCGCCGACAAGGTGCGCAACCTCCCGGTCGGCCAGGGCCTCAACGCCGCGACCGGCGAGTACGTCGACATGCTCGCTGCGGGCATCAACGACCCGGTGAAGGTCACCCGCTCGGCGCTGCTCAACGCTGCGTCGATCGCGGGCCTCTTCCTCACCACCGAGGCCGTCGTCGCCGACAAGCCCGAGAAGACGCCGGCCCCCGTCGGCGACCCCACGGGCGGCATGGACTTCTAGTCCTCGCGGCACACGCACCAACACGATGGGCGCCTCCTTCGGGAGGCGCCCATCGTCGTCGTTCGACACCCGTGCGCCGATGCCCGATCGTTATCGTGCGCCGCCTCTGAGAACGATTCCCGACCACTAGATTCGCGGTATGCCATCACCGGGTCGCTTCGCCCTCCTCGCGGCGGCCGCCGCTTTCGGCGTGCTGATGACGGGGTGCACCGCGGGGCCCGCCCCGACCGGGGTCGCGACCCCGACGCCCACGCCGACCGAGACCGTGGCGCCGGTCGTCGACCGCCCGACCCCCGTGTTCGCCGTCGGCTGCGACGAACTCGTCGACCCGGCCGAACTGCAGACATTCGTCGGTGCCGGCGTCGCGCCGATCGCCCTCGTCACGCCCGCGGAGCGCGTCGCCACGATCTCTCCTGACGTGGCTGCCGTCGACCAGCTCGGCTCGCTGGTGTGCGATTGGACCGATGGGCAGCACTCGGAGTCGCCCTGGGGGCCTCCGCCCGACCCCCGGCAGAGCGTGCACCTCTCGCTCGTGCCCGACGCAGAGGCGGCCGCTCAGCGCTACGTCGACGTCTATGCGCCGACATCGCCCGATGCCGCATATGGAGCCACAGCGCACGGTCCGCGTTGCATCGGCGTCGAGTACGCGATGCCGACCGGGTACTGCGAACTGCAGGGCTGGCTCGCCGACTCGTGGATCGAGTACGTCGTCCACGGAATCGACATCGCCTCGTACGACACCGACGCGCAACTGCTGGCCGCGTTCACCGTGCTCACCGACCGGGCCATCGCCGCGCTCGGTGATGCCGAGCGAGGGGCGGAGTGGACGCCGCCCGTGTCGCCGAGCCCGGTCGGCGACTGCGGGTCGGTGGTGACCACCGAAGACATCGTCGAACTGACGGGCGTCGCCGATATCTGGGTCGGCCCGTTCTGGGACGGCCCGCGGGTCGGCCAGTACTCGTACGCCGCCGAGACCGAGCACGCGATGGAATGCTCGTTCAACTTCGTCGATGCCGAAGGCTCGTTCGGGGCCGTGCACGTGCTTCCCGAAGGGGGCTGGGGATTCGCGTCCGCGGCTCAGGCGTGGCTCGCCGAGGGCGCCGTGGCGACCGAGGTCGAAGGTGTGGCCCCGGGTGATGCGCTCATGCGGTGTGCCGACCTCGCCGACACGTGCGCACTCGACCTGCGCATCGCCGAGCACTGGGTGCGCATCGAGGTGATGCCGACCCCGCCCGACGAGGTCACCTGGGTTCCGGCGGGCGTCGACTTCGACGCGGCGCGCTCGGCGATCGTGCCGATCGCCGAGCGCGTCGTCGCGAACATCACGGCCGACTGAGCTACGCGCCGCCCGGGCGGCGCATGGCCTGCGCGACGCCTGGGCAACGCGCCGGTCGTCGTCAACGCAGGAACAACCGCGCGTTCGACTGCTCGGCGTCCATGTACTGCGACGCGGCGACCCCCAGTGCCTGGTTGAGCCCCGAGAGGCTGTGCTCGACCTGCATCTGCGTCGCGCGCCAGTCGGCGACCGCACCTTGGAACGCCGACGACGCCTGCCCCGACCACGACGACTGCAGGCCGGTGAGCTGCCCGAGCAGCGCCGAGACCTCGGATTGGATTCTGCCGATCGTGCCCTGCACGGTGTGGGTGGCTGCCGAGACCTGCTCGGCGTCGACCTGGTAGCTGGTCATCTGGGATGTCCCTTCGTTCGGTGTGAGACCGACGTTAGGGAGGATTGTGCGGCGGCGACGGCGAGAACGGCGCACCGGGGACAGCGCTCGCCCCGCGCAGCCTGTCGAGGACGAGTGCCCGCCCCGATCAGCCCTCGGTGATCGGCTGCGGCGCGGCCGACGAGCCCGCGAGCGGCAACATGACCCGGAACGTCGCGCCACCGCCGGGCGTCTCGACGACGTCGACGGTGCCGTTGTGCGCGGCGACGATCGATGAGACGATCGCGAGCCCGAGACCCGAGCCGCCCGTCTCACGTGTGCGCGACGTGTCGGCTCGCCAGAACCGCTGGAAGATCTTCTCGCTGATCTGCGGCGGGATGCCCTCGCCGTGATCGACGACCTCGACCATGGCGCGCTCATTGTCGTCGTCGACCGTCACGCGGATCTCGAGGGGGCTGCCGTCGGACGTGAATCGGATCGCGTTGCCCATGAGGTTCGTGATGACCTGGCGGATCTTGTTCTCTTCGGCGAGCACGGTCGCGCGCCGCATGGGCTCGGCCACCTGCTTCTGAGCGACGGGTGCGTTCGCATCGGGCGAGGCCGCCACGTCGCTCGACAGCCCACCGCTGATCTGCGGGCCGCCCTGCGCCTTCGCCGCGGCCCGCTTCGCGGTGGCGGATGCCGCTGCTGCGCGTTTGGCCGAAGCCGCCGCAGCAGCTGCGCGCTTGGCGGCCTGGGCGTCGCGGCGGGCCGCCACGGCGGCGTCGCCGCGGACCCGTCGCCCGCGCAGGCGCGCGAGCGTTGCGCCGGCGAACGAGATCGGGGCGGTGTTCGCGGGCTGTGCGGCGGCGTCGAGCTCGACCTCGCGTTGGGGGGTGCCGTCGCTCGTGGCGTCGGCCGCTTCGTGCTCGGGCGCGATCACGGTGACGACCCGATCAGGGTGCGCCGCCATGGTGTCGAGCGCGGCGTCGCGCGCGAGCGGCACGAGGTCGACCACGGCCAGCTCGAGCGGCTTCGCCTCGTCGAGGCGTGCGAGGGCGAGCAGGTCTTCGACGAGCCCGCCCATGCGGATCGCCTCTTTCTCGATGCGCTCCATGGCCTGCGTGACGTCGTCGTCGGTCTGCAGGGCGCCCATGCGGTAGAGCTCGGCGTACCCGCGCACCGAGACGAGCGGGGTGCGCAGTTCGTGCGAGGCGTCGCCGACGAAGCGCCGCATCTGGTCGATCGTGCGCGCACGGTCGCGGAACGCGCGATCGATGCGGTTGAGCATGGTGTTGAGCGACCGGTTGAGCCGGCCGACCTCGGTGTTGGGCGTCGCACCGCCCAGTCGCTGCCCGAAGTCACCGTCGGCGATCGCGGCGGCGGTGCGCTCGACCTCGCGCAACGGGGTGAAGGTCGAGGTCACGAGCATGCGCGTGAGCAGCGCTCCGACGAGCACGACGCCGAGTCCGAACCCGAGGAAGATCGTGAGGTAGACGCCGAGCAGGCGCTCGGTGTCTGCCGACGAGATCGCGATGACGATCGGCACGAACGTGCCGTGCGAATCGGCCGGCATGAGCGCCGCCACAGCCCTGAAGGTCTTCGCGCCGTCGGCATCGCGCAGCGGGAAGGTGACGTAGGTGCCCGCGTTGAGCGCGGTCACCTGCGCCTGCGTGAAGGTCGCCGGGAACACGGGCAGCTCGGCCTTGTCGCGGTGGTCCCAGTTGTTGCGCTGGTACTCGCCGTTCGCGCTGTAGACGGCGACGAACACGTCTTCGGATGGCGTGAAGTCGAGTTGGTTGAGGTTGGTCTGGACGCGCGGGCCGTCGCTGTCGAGCGAGAAGTACTTCGTCATGTCGCCCGAGGCGATCGCCTCGAGTTTCGCGACCATCTGGTCTTCGACGTACGAGCGGAGCATCGCGGCCGTGCCGATGCCCGAGACCAGCAGTCCGAGGGTCAGCATCAGCACCGTCACACCGGTGATCTTGGTGCGCAGCGAGATGCGGTTCCACCGCTCGAACAGGGTCTGGTTCATTGCGGGCCGAGTCTAGGCGGCGAAGCCTGAGTCAAGGCTTGGAGGACTTCAGCATGTACCCGAATCCGCGCTTGGTCTGGATGAGCGGCTCGGTCGAATGCTGGTCGAGCTTGCGGCGCAGGTACGAGATGTAGCTCTCGACGATGCCGGCGTCGCCGTTGAAATCGTATTCCCACACGTGGTCGAGGATCTGCGCCTTCGACAGCACCCGGTTGGGGTTCAGCATGAGGTAGCGCAGCAGCTTGAACTCAGTGGGGGAGAGCTCGACGGGCACGTCGCCCACGAGCACTTCGTGGGTGTCCTGATCCATGGTGAGCTCGCCGGTGCGGATCACCGCGTCTTCTTCGGCGTGCATCGTGCGCCGCAGGATCGCCTTGATGCGTGCGACGATCTCGTCGAGGCTGAACGGCTTGGTGACGTAATCGTCGCCGCCGACAGTGAGGCCGGTGATCTTGTCTTCGGTGTCGTCTTTTGCGGTGAGGAAGAGGATCGGCGCGGTGTAGCCGGCCGTGCGCAGGCGCTTGGTGACGCCGAACCCGTTCATGTCGGGCAGCATCACGTCGAGGATGATGAGGTCGGGCTCCTCTTCGAGCACGGCCGAGATGGTCTGCGCGCCGTTGCCCACGGCGCGGACCGCGAATCCGGCGAATCTCAGGCTCGTGGTGAGCAGGTCGCGGATGTTGGGCTCGTCATCGACGATGAGAATGCGTGGTCCATCGCTCATGGGTCGATTCTCTTGACGTTTGCTGAAACCTGCCTGTGAGTCGTGTGGGTGGCGGTTGTTCACGGCGTGGCGGTGACGCGGATGCAGCATGCCCCCGAACCCGCATCGAGGTGCACGCGGCGGGGGTCGTCGCCGACCGCTTCGGCCATGCCGCACAGCATCGCGTGGTTGAGTTCGCACACCACCGCGGGATTCTGGCGGGCGAGACGGTGGAACGGGCAGGTGCCGAGCACGGTATCGTCGCCGTCGGCCATGGGTTCGAGACCGGCCTGCTCGAGCGCGTCGTCGAGATCAGCGGATGTCCCGGCGAGGCGTTGCCCGGTGCGCAGGGCCGCATCGCGCAGGGCGTCGCGTACGGGCACGTCGTCGCCGACGGCGCGGGCGATCGCCTCGGCCATGATCTCGCCCGCCACTTCGTAGAGCCGTGGGGGCACCGAGACCGAGAGTTCGGAGTCGGGACGCACGTAGACCTTCGCCGGACGCCCCGAACCCGGCCCGGTGCGACCGCTGAGTCGCCGGAATTCGACGGTGAGCAGCCCGACGTCGGCGAGTCGCTCGAGGTGGAAGGCGGCGGTGCTGCGGGGCAGGCCGAGCATCGTCGCGACCTGGTCACGGCTCACCGGCCCGGCGGCGCGTGAGACCGCGGTGTAGACGCGACGCCGGGTGGGGTCGGAGAGCACCGTGACGGTGATCAGGTCGTCGCTGTTGCGGGTCTCGTCAGCAGCCATGGCTTCATCGTATCTCTAAAAGCAATACCTATTGACAAAAGAATTCGCGCGGCATAGCGTCGGCTTCACGGGAGATGCGAGGCACGGGTCATCCGATCGTCGGACGCGACGCCTGACGGCCTCGACCCCATTCGAACCGGCCCGAGCCGAGGAGCAGCCATGACGACCGAACTCGCCGCATCGGCGACCACCATGCGACGGCTGCACGCGGTCGCGCCCGACGAACCGGTCGACGTCGTCATCGACCGGGCCGGCGCGATCGTGGCCGTCGAGGCGCTGCTCACGGCACTCGGTCGCGACCCCGCATCCACGCACCTCGCCGAGACGCCCCGCCGCGTCGCCGACGCGTTCATCGAGCTGCTCACGCCGCATCCGTTCGCCGCGACGACGTTCGCGAACGACGAGCGCTACGACGAACTCGTCGTCGTCGCCGGCATCCCGTTCAGTTCGCTGTGCGAGCATCACCTGCTGCCGTTCCGCGGCGTCGCGCACGTGGGGTATGTGCCCGGCGACCGTCTTGTCGGGTTGTCGAAGCTCGCTCGCGTCGTCGAACTGTTCGCACGCGACCTGCAGGTGCAGGAGCGCATGACCCGCCAGATCGCCGACTGGATCGACGAGACCCTCGAGCCCCTCGGCGTCGGGGTGGTGCTCGAGGCCGAGCATCTCTGCATGTCGCTGCGCGGCGTGCAGGCCGAGGGAACGCGCACGGTGACGAGCTCGCTCGTCGGCTCGGTGCGCGACGACGATCGCACCCGCCGCGAGTTCCTCGCCCGCTGCGGTCTGCGCGGAACGGAGGCATGAGATGAACTCATCACGCGGACTCGTCATCGTCGGCGGCGGGCTCGCCGGCGCACGAGCGGCCGAGGGCGCACGCGAGGCGGGATACGCAGGGCCGATCACGATCGTCGCGGGCGAAGACGCGATGCCCTACATTCGCCCGCCGCTGTCGAAGGGGTTCCTGCTCGGCAACGACGACCGCGCCTCGATCGACGTGCACCCCGAGGCCTGGTACGCCGAACAGCGCGTCGAGGTGTTGCGCGGCCGCCGGGCCACCTCGTTCGACCCCGTCGCGCACACGGTCGCGATCGGCGAGAGCGAGGTGCGCACCTACGACCGGCTGTTGCTCGCGACCGGCGCCTCGCCGCGCAGGTTCCGTGGGCCGGGCACAGACCTCGCCGGTGTGCACCTGCTGCGCCAGGTCGACGACTCGATCGCCCTGCGCGAGGCGATTGCGCCCGGCGATCGACAGGTCGTGATCGTCGGCGCCGGATGGATCGGGCTCGAAGTCGCGGCCGCCGCGAGGAACTACGGCAATGACGTCACGGTGCTCGGCCTCGAGACGGTCCCGCTGAACGTGGCGATCGGCGACGCCGCCGGCTCGGTATTCGGCGACCTGCATCGCGCGCACGGGGTCACGCTGCGCATGTCGACGAGTGTGGCCGGCATGGTCGGCGCCGAGGGCAGTGTCACCGGGGTCGAGCTCGAGGGCGGCGAGGTGGTGCCGGCCGACGTCGTCGTCGTGGGAATCGGTGCGATCCCCGAGACCGCGCTCGCCGAAGCGGCAGGCCTCGAGGTGGCGGGCGGCATCACGACCGATGCGGGGTTCCGCACGAGCGCAGGCGACGTGTACGCGGTCGGCGACGTCGCCAGCGTGTTCCATCCCGTGCTCCGCCAGCCGATCCGCATCGAGCACTGGGCCAACGCCGAGGTCGCGGGCAAGGCAGCCGGCCGCTCGATGGCCGGTGAGGTCGTCGAGTACGACGAGATCCCGTACTTCTACACCGACCAGTACGATCTCGGCATGGAGTACTCGGGCTACGGCACGCTCGCCGGAGGCATCGAACCGGTGTTCCGGGGCGACCGCGACGCGCGCGAGTTCGTGGCGTTCTGGATCGACGACGCGAGAAGAGTCGTCGCCGGCATGAACGTGAACGTCTGGGATGTGAACGACACTGTGCAGCGGCTCATCCGCGAACAGGTCGTCGTCGATCCCGCGCGGCTCGCCGACCCCTCCGTTCCGCTCGAGGCGTTCGCCAGGACGTCCGGGTGATCGAAGGGCCGCCGCTCGGCTGGGTCGACCCGGCGATCACGCACCCGGTGCGCCGCATCGCCGGGCGAGAGGTCGACTTCCGCCGCACGATCGCGGTCATGGCCGTCGTGAACCGCACCCCCGACTCGTTCTACGACCGTGGCGCGACCTTCGGCCTCGACCAGGCCGTCGGCGCCGCGCGCCGCGCGGTCGAGCAGGGCGCAGCCTGGGTCGACATCGGGGGAGCGAAGTTCGGGCCCGGGCCCGCCATCCCGGTGGCTGAAGAGATCGATCGGGTCGTGCCCGTCGTCGAGGCGCTGCACGGCGTCGACGCGGCGATCTCGGTCGACACGTTCCAGGCCGAGGTCGCCGCCGCGGCCATCGCAGCGGGCGCGCACATCGTGAACGACACCACGGGAGTGCACGACCCGGCGATCGCCGAGGTCGTCGCGTCGAGCGACGCGACCCTCGTGATCACCCACAGCCGGGCGCAGCCACGCCAGTGGTTCCCGCGCCCGCAGTACGACGACGTGGTCGGCGAGATCGCCGCGTTCCTCGACGAGCGGGTCGCGCTCGCCGTGCGGCACGGCGTGCCCGAGGATCGCATCGTGCTCGACCCCGGCCACGACCTGAACAAGAACACGCTGCACTCACTCGAGCTCACGCGCCGGTTCGGCGAGCTCACCGCGCTCGGGTTCCCGCTGCTCGCCGCCGTCTCGAACAAGGACTTCATCGGCGAGACGCTCGACCGACCCCGCGACGGGCGGCTCGCAGGATCGCTCGCGGCGGCGGTGTTCTGCGCGCTGCAGGGCGCGCGCATCCTGCGCATGCACAACGTGCCCGAATCGGTCGACGCGGCACGCACGGTCGAGGCCATCCTCGGGTGGCGCGAGCCGGTACGCCTGCGGCACAACATGCTCGACGGCCCGAACGAAGAATCATGAGCGCCGCGCCCGACCCGCCCGCCGCGCCCGACCCGCCCGCCGTGCCCGACCCGCCCGCCGCGCCCGACCCGCCCGCCGCGCCCACCCGTGCAGCGATGCTCGGGGCCTATGCGATCGACGATCGGGCGACACCGCGCGTGCGCATGAACTTCGTGATGAGCCTCGACGGCGCCGTCACCATCGACGGGCGCAGCGGCGGGCTCGGCAGCGCCGACGACCAGCGCCTCATGGGCGTGCTGCGTGCACTCGCCGACGTGATCCTCATCGGCGCGGGCACGCTGCGCGCCGAGGGGTACGGTGGGGTGCGCCTGCCCGCCGAGGTCGCTGCATGGCGGGTCGCCCGGGGCATGGCACCCCAACCGCCGCTCGCGGTCGTGTCATCGCGGCTCGACATCGATCCGGGTCATCCGTTCTTCACGCAGGCGAGCGTACGGCCGATCGTGGTGACCCACTCCGCATCGCCCGCCGACCGGCGTTCGGCGCTCGCCGAGGTCGCCTACCTCATCGTGCACCCCGGTGACGCGGTCGACCTGCGGCGTACGGTCGACGAGTTCGCCGCTCGAGGGCTGCCGCAGGTGCTGTGCGAGGGCGGACCGCACCTGTTCGGCGCGCTGCTCGCCGCCGACCTGGTCGACGAGTTGTGCCTCAGCCTGTCTTCGGTGCTCGTGTCGGGCCACGCCGGGCGTATCGCAACCGGCATCGAGGTGCCGCCGCGACGCATGCGGCTCGTGCACGCGCTGCCGGCCGACGAGATGCTGTTCCTGCGCTACACCCGCGGATGAGCGCGCCCGGTGCGGGCGGGGCTGCGCGCTCGCGCGCGACCCGCGTCAGCTCAGGAGAATGGGACGCATCCACCCGTCACAGCCGACCTCAGCGCAATTCTCCTCGGTTGGGGCACCTGACCTGAGTCGGCGCAGTCGAGCGCGTGATGAGGGAGCGGGTGACGCCCCGACGTGCGTCAGGCCGCCTCGAGCGCGTGGGCGTCGAGGATCGTGTAGCTGTAGCCCTGCTCGGCGAGGAACCGCTGCCGGTTCTGCGCGAAGTCCTGGTCGACGGTGTCGCGGGCGACGAGGGTGTAGAAGTTCGCCGACAGGCCCGACTCCTTCGGCCGCAGCAGCCGCCCGAGCCGCTGCGCCTCTTCCTGACGTGAGCCGAACGAGCCCGACACCTGGATGGCGACCGTCGCCTCGGGCAGGTCGACCGAGAAGTTCGCGACCTTCGAGACGACGAGCACGGGCGTACGCCCGTCGCGGAATTCCTGGAAGAGCCGCTCGCGCTCGTCGACCGGCGTCGAGCCGGTGAGCTTCGGGGCGCCGAGCGCCTCGGCGAGCTCGTCGATCTGGTCGAGGTACTGCCCGATCACGAGGATGCGCTCGCCCGCATGGCGCGCGACGAGCTCTTTCACCACGCCGAGCTTCGCCGGCGCCGTCGCCGCCAGACGGTAGCGTTCGTCGTCGGCGGATGCCGCGTACGCGAGGCGCTCGGACTGCGGCAGGTCGATGCGCACCTCGTAGCAGGCTGCGGGCGAGATGAAGCCCTGCGCCTCGATCTCATTCCACGGGGCGTCGAACCGCTTGGGACCGATGAGCGAGAACACGTCGCCCTCGCGGCCGTCTTCACGCACGAGCGTCGCGGTGAGCCCAAGGCGTCGGCGCGCCTGCAGCTCGGCGGTCAGCTTGAACACCGGCGCGGGCAGCAGGTGCACCTCGTCGTAGACCACGAGGCCCCAGTCGAGCGCGTCGAGCAGTGCGAGGTGGGCGTACTCGCCCTTGCGTTTCGCGGTGAGGATCTGGTAAGTCGCGATCGTGACCGGCTTGACCTCTTTCACCTGACCCGAGTACTCACCGATCTCGTCGGCAGTCAGGCTCGTGCGCTTGAGCAACTCGTCGCGCCATTGGCGCGCCGATACCGTGTTCGTGACGAGGATGAGCGTCGTCGTCTTGGCCGTGGCCATGGCTCCCGCGCCCACGAGCGTCTTGCCGGCACCGCAGGGCAGCACGACGACGCCTGAACCACCGTCGAAGAAGTTGTCGACGGCCTTCTGCTGGTAATCGCGCAGATGCCAGTCGGCCTGGTCGAGCGAGATCTCGTGCGGTGTTCCGGGCGTGTACCCGGCGAGGTCTTCGGCGGGCCAGCCGAGCTTGACGAGCTCCTGCTTGAGCTGCCCGCGCGCCCACGGCTCGACGAGGAACCCGGTGTCGTCGATGCGCTCGGTGAGCAGGGGTGCGATGCGCCGGGCGCCGGCGACCTCGGTGAGCACCGCGAGATCATCGGAATGCAGGCGCAGCCTGCCGTCGTCGGTGCGGTCGATCACCAGCCGGCCGTACCGGCCGACGGTCTCGCGCATGTCGACCGAAACCGTCTGCGGCACGGGAAACTTCGCGTACCGCTCGAGGGTGCCGAGCATGTCGTCGGCGTCGTGGCCGGCCGCGCGGGCGTTCCACAACCCGAGGCGGGTGATGCGGTAGGTGTGCACGTGCTCGGGTGCGCGCTCGAGCTCTGCGAACACCGCGAGGTCGTGACGCGCATCTTCGGCGAGGGGGTGCGCGACCTCGAGCAGCACGGTGCGATCGCTCTGCACGATGAGTGGGCCATCTGACATGACGTTCGAGTCTACGCCCGCTCGGTGCGTCGTCACCCGGCGGGTGCGGGCGCGACCGACGCGATGGCCGAGAGCGGCAGGGTGCGTTCGATGTCTGCCTTGCGGTCGCGGGCGCGAAGCCTGCCGTTCGCGACACTCGCGGGTGCGAGCAGATAGTCGGCCGTGTCGCCGCCGGGCATGCGCACCGTGACGGTGAGGGTCTCTTTGGCGCGTGCGGCCGCCTCGAGCTGGCGCGCGAGCCATGCCTGCTCGGTCGCCTCGCCACCCGGCTCGTCGAGCACGCGGTCGAGCAGCGCGGTGATCGGGTCGGCCTTCGCCGCGACGACGGGTGTGGGTGCGAGCCGGTGTCGGCGCAGTCGCACGATGTTGCCGTCGTGGTCTTCGGCGGCGACGGGATAGCGCGCGTCGGAGAGCGCCCAGAACACGACGTCGGGGCTGAACCTCGAGAGCAGCCGGTGCGGCCCCGCCTGGCGCAGGCCGATCGACGCGAGCGCCTGGTCGACCGCGAGCGTGCGCACGAGCTGCTCGTCGTCGGAGCGTATCGTGGCCTTCGCCGGGGAATCGGATTCATCGGCGGCCCTGACGCGGACCGCGCCGAACCGCTCGGACGCCTCGCCGACGAGGTACGCGAGCGGCTGCGGAATTCCGGTGAGCGAGAGCCCGCCGAGGAACTCGAGGATCGTCTCGGCCGATTCGCCGGCCGCCAGTGCACGATTGACGGATGCCGCGCTGACGCGATATGTCGAGGCGAGATCTCGGCCCTCGACGTCGGCGACCGCGCGCAGTCGGGCGTCGAGCGACGGCTCGAGCGGGCCGGGCGAGACGATCGTGAGGTCGTGCTGCAGGTACACCTTGTCGACCTGCGCAGGAAAATGCGCCGCGACCCGATCGGCGGCCTCGTCGAGCTGCCCGGCGAGCACGAGCCGACCGGTCTCGACGGGCTCACCGGAGACGGCGAGTCCGAGTGCATCGGCTTCGCCGAGCAGCCGGTCGAGGCCGTCGTCGAGCCAGCGCCCGCCCGCCGGGTAGAACCAGCGCACGTCGTCGCGCAGCGCGGCCGCCGTGAGCGTGTCGGTGCGGCGCGCGACGAGTTCGCGCAGCGGCGCTGGAATGCGGTCGCGCCAGCACTCGGCCAGGCGCAGCCAGCGGCCCTTCGCCGATTCGAGCGCCCACGAAGCGCCATGATCGGACTCGAGCCAGAACGCGCCCTCGCGCGCGACGAGGCCGGCCTCATCGGCGCGATGGAACAGGCGGGGCAGGTCTTCGAGCGCTGTGCCGCTCGCCTCGGCGAGCCGCTTCGAGTCGGGCAGCGCGAGCCCGCCCTTGGCGAGTTCGCGGGCCGGCTGCGTGCCGAGTTCGGAGAGTAGCTCGGCGGTGGCCGCGACGGTCGCGTACGCGGACTCGGACGAGCGCCGCTCGAGGATGCTGCGGTCGACCTCGTCTGCGGTGACGAGCACGGGCGGTGCGGGTGCTGCGAGCTCGGCCGTCGACGGGAGGTCGTCGCCGAGGCGCGGCACGAGGCGCGAAATGAGCGCGGTGGGCACGTGGACGTGCCTGTCGGCGATGACGACGAGCAACGCCGAAGCGAGACGGCCGAGCAGTGCGTTCGTCTCGGCGATCAGGTCTTCGGATGCTGCGAGCCGCGCCAGCTCGTCGTGTACCGCGTCGACCGTGGTTCCGGTGGCGTTGGCCGCGGCGAGCTCGGCAGCCGCGGCGAGTACGGCGAGGCGCCGCCGGTCGAGCCGGCTGATCGCGTGGTCGAGCGAGTCGGGCGAGAGCAGCAGCTCGGCGAGGTCGAACAGGTCGTGCACGCCGTTGGGTTCGAACTCGCGCGAACGCAGTGCTGCGGCGAGATCGTCTCGCGGCAACTCCCGGAGTCGTGCGGCCAGTTCGAGCATCGTCTCCTGTTCAGCTCGCTCGCGCTCGGGGCTCGCGTGAGCGGCGAACCCAGTTGACGATGAGCAGCGCGATGAGCAGCAGGAACCCGATCGGCAGGCCGAACCACGGCAGCATGATGATGAACGGCCAGGGTGGCTGGCTGAAGCCGTTGTCGGCACCCGCCCCGGCCGCGGTGCCGATGATGACCGCGAGGAAGGCGAGGATCGAGAGGCCGACGACCGCCGCGAACATGAACGCGAGGACGCGCTCGGCGCGATGCTCGGTGACAGGGCCGGAGTCGCTCACCTCACCAGAATAGGACAGCGCAGGCCGAACCCGCGCGCTCCCCCTCCCGACGGGCCGCGATCGGGGCGCCGCAAGACCGTAGACTGGAGGTTGGATGGGCCCGCCACTTTCAGTGCGCCCAGAGACGCGAGCGAGGTTCACACGATGCCCACCGGCAAGGTCAAGTTCTACGACGACGAGAAGGGATTCGGCTTCATCACCTCCGATGACGGCCACGAGGTCTTCCTCCATGCATCCGCCCTCCCCGCCGGCTCGACCGTGCGCGCGGGCACTCGCCTCGAGTTCGGCATCGCCGACGGCAAGCGCGGGGCGCAGGCGCTCTCGGTGCGTGTGCTCGACGCGCCCCCGAGCCTCGCGAAGCTGCACCGCAAGCCGGCCGACGACATGGCGGTCATCGTCGAAGACGTCGTGAAGGTGCTCGACGGCATCGGCGCAGACCTGCGTCGCGGCCGCTACCCCGAGAAGTCGAAGGCCCGCACCGTCGCCGCGGTGCTGCGCAAGGTTGCTGACGACCTCGATGCCTGAGGCTCCCGAATCCGGGGTCGAGGTCGTGGTCGTCGGCCCCGAATCATCCCAGACCGAATCACCCGAGACCGAATCGGCCGAGACCGCGTCGCCAGGCGTCGAGGTCGCGCCCGTCGTGGCCGACGAGGTGCTGCTCGCCTCGGTCGACCTCGCGCGCCGGGCGCTGCTCGACGTGACCGCGCCCGAGACCGTCGGATCGGTCCTGGGCCATGTCGCCGAGGGCGAGCATGTGCTCACCCTGCGCTTCGCCGCCGACCTCTCGGGTTACCCCGGTTGGCACTGGACCGTGACCATCGCCCGGGTCGACGATGGCGAGCCGACGGTACTCGAAACCGAGCTCATGCCCGGCGAGTCGGCCCTGCTCGCTCCCGAGTGGATTCCATGGTCCGAGCGTCTCGCCGAGTACCGGGCGGCACAGGACGCCGCTGCGGCGGCGGCGCGCGAGGCGACCGAGGCCGAGGGCAGCGCCGACGACGAGCTACTTGACGCCGACGACCTCGACGACGACCTCGACGACGCCGACCTCGACGACGCCGATGAGTTCGGCGACGCCGACGAGTTCGGCGACGACGATGAGCTCGATGACGACGACCTGGGCGATGGGGTGTCGGGCGGCGACGACTTCGGAACCGACGATGATGACGAGTTCGACGGAATCGACATCGACGCGCTCGACGACTCTGCCGATGCCGATGCCGATGCCGACGACGTCGACACCGAAGAAGGCATTCAGTCCGACGAACCTTCGGGCCGCTGACCTGCGCGTCGTCTGATCATCTGCACCACGAGCAGCCCGACCAGCCCGAGGCCGAGGCCGACGGCCGACGCGACCGTGAACCAGCCGTAGCCCGCTTCGTCGAGCTGCACCCGGAACACGAGGCACAGCACGAGGGCGACGAGCCAGGCAGCGGTTCCAGCGGCGACCGCCTTGCGCGCGTCGGCCCGTGCGGGCGCGGGATCGGGCCGACGCTCGTGCTCGCCCAGCCAGAAGCGCACGGGTCTCAGCCGATCTGCCCGAGCACGTAGTCGATCGACGCGGTGAGCGCCCGCACATCGTCGGGCTCGATCGCCGTGAAGGTGGCGAGGCGCAACTGGTTGCGCCCGAGCTTGCGGTAGGGCTCGGTGTCGACGATGCCGTTCGCTCGGAGGGCCTTGGCCAGCCCCGCGGCATCCGTCGATTCATCGAAGTCGATCGTGACGACGACCTGCGAACGCGCGTCGGGCTCGGTGACGAACGGGGTCGCCACCGGCGTGCGCTCGGCCCACTCGTAGAGCACCGACGACGACTCGCGCGTGCGGGCGTCGGCCCAGGCGAGCCCGCCCGAAGCGTTCATCCAGTCGAGCTGGCTCTCGAGCAGCAGCAGCGTCGCGAGCGCCGGCGTGTTCAGGGTCTGGTTCAGGCGCGAGTTGTCGACCGCGTTCTTCAGGGAGAGGAACTCGGGGATGTACCGCTCGCTCGCGGCGATGCGCTCGATGCGCTCGATCGCCGCGGGCGACATGAGGGCGAACCAGATGCCGCCATCGCTCGCGAAGTTCTTCTGCGGAGCGAAGTAGTAGACGTCGAACTGCGACGGGTCGACCATGATGCCGCCCGCCGCGCTGGTGGCATCGATCACGGTGAGCGCGCCGGGATCGCCGTCGACCCGCGTGACGGGCGCCATGACACCCGTCGACGTCTCGTTCTGCGGCCAACCGTAGACATCGATGCCCTCGGCGGCCTCGGGTAGCGCACGGAGGCCGGGATCGGCCCTGCGCACGTCGGGCGCTTGCAGCCACGGTGCGGCGGCGGCGGCGGCGAACTTCGCGCCGAACTCGCCGAACGAGGCGAGCTGCGCGCGTCGTTCGATGAGGCCGAACGCCGCGGCGTCCCAGAACGCCGTCGAGCCGCCGTTGCCGAGCACGACCTCGTATCCGTCGGGCAGGGCGAAGAGCTCGCCGAAGCCGGCGCGCACCCTGCCGACCAGGTCTTTCACGGCGGGCTGACGGTGCGACGTGCCGAGGATCGAGGAGCCGGCGGCGGCGAGGTGCGCGACCTGCTCGGGCCGAACCTTGGACGGGCCGCAGCCGAAGCGTCCGTCGGCGGGCAGCAGGTCACTGGGGATCACGAGGCTCGGCATGCGACCGAGTCTACCGAGGGGGTGGTGCCCGGTAGGCTGGATGACGGCTGCGACGAATCAGGAGGACCGCGTGACCGATCTGATCGATACGACCGAGATGTACCTGCGCACGATCCTCGATCTCGAAGAAGAGAACATCGTTCCGCTGCGTGCGCGCATCTCCGAGCGTCTCGGGCACTCGGGCCCCACGGTCTCGCAGACGGTCGCGCGCATGGAGCGCGACGGACTCGTCGTCGTCTCGGGCGACCGGCACCTCGAACTCACCCCCGAGGGTCGCAGCAAGGCCGTGCACGTCATGCGCAAGCACCGCCTCGCCGAGCGCCTGCTCGCCGATGTCATCGGGCTCGAATGGGAGTACGTGCACGACGAGGCATGCCGGTGGGAGCACGTCATGAGCGAGCAGGTCGAACGCCGCCTCATCGAGATCCTCGGCAGCCCGACCGAGTCGCCCTACGGCAACCCCATCCCCGGCCTCGAAGAGCTCGGCGTGCCCGCCGCGGCGCCGTTCATGAGCGGTGTGGCGAATGTCGTCGACGTGCTCGCCGAACGCGAGCAGGCCGTGCGCGGCACGGTTCGCAGGCTCGCAGAGCCCGTGCAGTTCGATCCCGAGCTGCTGGGCCAGCTGAAGCAGGCGGGCATCATGCCCGGCGCCCAGGCGGCCTTCACGAAGTCGGGCGGCTACGTGCTCGTGCAGGTCGACGGCCAGAACGGCGGGCTCGAGCTGCCCACCGAGGTCGCCGGGCACATCTTCATCTCCGAGTAATCCAGCGCTTCGCGCCACACCGTTATCAGGATGTGACATTCGCGCGCGGGTCGCGTACTCTCATACGAGTCCGCCGGCACGAAGCCAGTCGGAGGAACAGGGTCGAGACGCCTCCCAAGCCCACCGCTCGATCCGGAACCCGTGAAGCGCCACGCGCGCATCCGGTGGGGCGACATACGGTGTCGCGGGGCGACGGAGGTATACGTTTTGGCTCGATTCTCCCGGCGTCGCCCGACAAGGTCATACGCCCGAGGGGCTGCCACGAAGGCGATCATCGTCTCGAAGGCCCCGAGTTCCCCAAGTCCAGCCGCGGCAGACCTCGCAACGAGGGCCGCAGCGAAACCGCTTCCATCGACTCGGCGGCTCCGTCGCGGTGGAGTTGCGAACGTGCTCGTCATGGCGGTCGCCGCCGGTATCGTCGGCACCCTGGCCATCCCGGCGTACGCGATGGCTCCCGGCAGTCTCGACCAGCAGTTCGGCGCGACCGCTGCGACCAAGCTCACGAAGGCGCAGGCGCAGTCGGTCGAGGTCACCGACGACGTCATCGCCGCGCCGATCACCAAAGACGGCTACGCCGCCGTCACCGGTGAAGAGATCCGCGCCGCCGAAGAGGCTGCTGCCGCGGCCGAAGCGGCACGAATCGCGGCCGAGTCGGCGATGGTCTCGTATGCAGCCTCGTACAGCGGCCCTTCGGTCGGCGATTTCCTCGCCAACCCGCCGTACCCGAACTTCGACCTGGCGAGCGTCTACAACGTCGCGACGCAGTACATCGGCGTGCCGTACGTCTACGGCGGTGCCACGCCCGCCGGCTTCGACTGCTCGGGCTTCGTCATGTACGTGTACGCGCAGTTCGGCGTGAGCATGCCGCACTCCTCGGCGGGTCAGGGCGCCATGGGCACCCGCATCTCCGAGGCCGATGCGCAGCCCGGAGACCTCGTCATCATGGACGGCCACGACGGCTTCTACGCGGGCAACGGCATGATCCTGCACGCGCCCTATGAAGGGGCATCCGTTCGTGTGCAGCCCATCTGGACGAGCGACTACTACATCGTTCGCATCGGCATCTGAACGATGAACATCGCGTGACGCACGCCCGCGAACGGCGCGCCGGGATTTCCCGGGGCGCCGTTCGTGCTCTACCCTGAAACCCTGACGATCCGAGCAACCGGGTAGGGGAGGCCGATGGTCCAGCCGCGCAGCATCCATTCCACGGATGCCCGCGCGCTCTTCGATCATCGGCACAGTAGTCAGCCGAGCACGAACCGGGCGAGCACGCCAACGGACACTGTCATCACGACGGTGTCCGTTTTTTGTTCTCCCGGCCGTGTCCTCTCCGCCCGAGCGACCGCGAGAATCGCCCGTCGCGCCTCGCTCGCATCGCCGCACCGTGCACGCGGCTGGAAGCCATCCAGCCCCGAACGAAAGGCACTTCATGCGCACACTCGTGCTCAACGCGGGATATGAACCGCTCGCCGTCGTCTCGTTCAAGCGGGCACTGCTGCTCGTCATGAACCAGAAGGCCACCGTGATCCTGCACGACGAGGGCAATCCGGTCTGTGCTGCGAGCGGCTCGTGGCAGAGGCCGAGCGTGATCCTGCTCACCCGCTACGTGCGATCACCGCGCGTGCACCAGGTGCCGGTGACCCGGCGCGGCGTGCTCCGGCGCGACGAGCACCGCTGCGCGTACTGCGGAAGGTCGGCGGCGACGATCGACCACGTGCTGCCGCGTTCACGCGGCGGCCGCGACACGTGGGAGAACCTCGTCGCATGCTGCCTGCGCTGCAACAACACGAAGAGCGACCGAACGCCCGCCGAGATGGGCTGGCAACTGCGGTTCACCCCGCGTATGCCGCATGGTCGCGGCTGGGTCGTGCGCGGCGTCGACCGCCCGCTGCCGCAGTGGAGCGAATACCTCGCCATGGCTGCATGATCGGGCACCGTCGACGTGGCTGGCCGCGCCGCCGCGTGTGCTGCTCGTGACAGGCCGGATCGCACCGTGACAATCGCCGGGACGTGCCCTATCGTGGATCGAGTCCGGAGCACCCCCTGGCTCCGAGATCAGCCCAAGCCACTCCGTGCCGACGTCGACTGCGGCTCGCACGGTGCCCGGAGGACCATCAGTTGAGCGGTGACGAGACGAACGACGCGACCCGACGCGATCGTTCCGGGCGACGATCGAGTGCGCGGCGCGTCGCCGACGGCGGCCGCAGCGGCCGGGTCGCGCTGAGGGCCACGAGCACGCGTGGTGCGCCACGGGCCGCAGCCACTCCAACGGCACCACGCCCCTCGCGGTCGCCCGGCGCGCTGCGCCGGAACGGGCCCGCCCGTGTCTTCGCGACGATGCTCATCGTCCCCGCCATCTTCGGCACGGTCGCCCTGCCGGCATACGCCCTCATGCCGGGCGGCCCCGGGCACGAGGCATCCGGTACCTTCAGTCTCAGTGTCGCGCAGGCGCAAGACGTCGACGTCTCGGGCCTCGCGACCGGCGCGCCGCTGTCGGCCGACAGCTACGCCGTGACGACGAAGGCCGAGATCGAAGCGGCGCGGCTCGAGGCCGAGGCCGCCGAACGCGCCTCGTGGGCTGCCGAGCTCGCTTCGCGCGGGTCGGGCAGCTACGCGGTCTACACGGTTCGCGCCGAGGGCGACGACTACCCCTGGTGGGACCAGTTGCCCGACGACTTCGGCGGAGGGCTCTCACCGCTGCGCTACTACTACCGCGAGTGTGTCGACTTCGTCGCCTGGCGGCTCAACCGCGACGCCGGCGTCACGAGCGCGCCGTGGAAGTGGGACTGGTCGAACCTCGCGTCGGGCAGCGCCTACGCATGGGCCGACGAGTGGGCGAGCCACGGATGGCCCACGTCGAGCACTCCCGTCATCGGGGCTGTCGCGTGGTTCCCCTACAATCACGTCGCCTACGTGCAGTCGATCAACGCCGACGGGTCGGTCAACATCGAGGAATACAACCAGAACTCCGACCACTCGTACCACCAGCGCACGATCGCCGCGGGTGATGCGCTGTACCTCTATCCGCCCGGCTGATCGCTTCGATCTGGTCGCTTCGCGCCGGTCGCTTCGCGCCGGTCGTTGTCGACGTCGTGGCGAAAACGGTGCCGGTTGTTGGACGAGTCGACCAATGCGCCCGGCGAGGCCGACGATTACGTTGGAGTTCATTCCAACGGCGGAGACAGGTGACGGTGATGACGCAGCCCTTTGACGACGCACGACTCGAGGAGATCGGGTTCGTCGACGAGCTCACCCCCACGACCTCGGCGATCGTCATTCTCGGCTACAACTGACGCCCGATCGCCTGCTCATGGCATCCGCGCAAGGCAGGCGGGCGCCGGTGTCTCGAGCGTCGCGACCACTTCGGTGGGCACGCCGCCCTCGAGGGTGATGACGGTGATCGAGTCAGAGGCCTGATCGGCCACGAGCGCGAAACGCTCGTCATGGGTCACCTGCAGGTCGCGCGGATGCCGCCCGCCGGTCGGCACGGTCGCCACGAGTTCGAGCGTGCGCGCCTCGGTGTCGAGCCGCAGCGCACGCAGCGCGTCGGCGTCGCGATCGCCGATGAGCACGACGCCGCTGCGCGTGAGACGGATGGCCGAGCACCCGAGACCGCGCGGTTCGAGGTCGTCGCCGATCGGGAACCAGGCGATCTCGCGAGCCTCGGCCAGGTCGAGCAGGCTCGCGGTGCGGTCGAGCTCGTTGGCTGTGACCGCGAGGTCGCCGGTGACGACGAGGTGCCGCGGGCCGGCACCCGCATGCAGCACGATGTCGGTCGCATCATCGTGGTCGAGCGCCGCGGGCACCAGCGCGAGGTCGAGCAGGCGCACGCGGTCGGCGCCGAGGTCGGGCACGAGCAGTTGCCCGCGCGCCGAGTCGACGACCGCCTGGTGCGGGTGCGGCGACAGCTGTCGTGACGCGTTCGGGCCGGTGCCGGTGAAGTCGACGGTGAGCGCGGCATCGGCGACGACACCGGGCCCCACCGGGTGAACCGACAGGCGGCCGCCCGAATAGTTCGCCGCGAAGAGCAGGTCGCCCGATTCGGCGAACGCGAGGTGACACGGGTCGGCGGAACCCGTGGCGCCGGGCCGACCGAATGGCGCCACCGTGTCACCCTCGATCGTCCACGTCGACACGAGACCGTCGGCGAGTTCGTGCACGATGCCCAGCACACCGGTCGCAGGCGAGATGGCGAGGTACATCGGGTTCTCGCCGACGTCGACCGGGTCACCGAGGGTCGCTCGATCGACTCGGCGTATCAAAGTACAGCGGCAACTACCGGCGCGCGGCGAACCTCGCCGAGCGACTCGGCGTTGCGCGTCCGATCGCACGGCCGGGCGAGTGGCACGCCAGAGTCGTGAAACCGAGACTGGCCGACGAGCAGGTGCGGGCCCGCTTCACGCGGACTGAGCGGCCCCAAGACAGCAAGTCGTTGAAGCGGTGGATGACTCGTCGACTCGGAGTTCCCATGCTCTGTGTGGCATGTGGACTTGGACCCGAGTGGAATGGCAAGCCGCTGACGCTTGAGCTCGATCACGTCGACGGCGACCGCCTCAACAACGAACTCGCCAATCTCCGGCTGCTCTGCCCCAACTGTCACGCCCAGACCGAGACCAGCAATCGCAGGAAGTAGACTCGTACGGCCGCCCCCGTAACTCAGGGGATAGAGTGCCGACCTCCTAAGTCGGAAGCGCAGGTTCGAATCCTGCCGGGGGCACATTGTGGTGTGTCGAGACTTCGATTGCCGATGTGTCGGGACGGTGGTCTACGCGGCCGCCGTCGACGGGGCGTGGGTGAGGCGCAGCCGCCAGTGCTCGAGGCCGCGGTCGAGGTACGACACGGCGAACGTGCTCGGCCACCGCTCGTCGATCTCTGCCAGCAGTCGCAGCGGGTCGTGCGGCGCGACGATGACGAGCGCCGCGCCGGGAGCGATCGCGGTGAGCGCGCCGAGCACGGTGGCGTGGCGAATGGCACGCGGGATGTCGCGAACGTCGAGCACGGGCTCGTCGTCCTGCCCGATCACGTTCAGTGTGGTGGCACCCTGCGGCGGGCGCAGCACCGGGACATCCGAAGCAGCCTGCCGAGCCTCGATCGCCGGCGCAGACTCGATCGCCGGCGCGACCCGGCCTGCGCCCAGCACGATGAGCAGCAGGTGCGCGTCGGTGACGGCCTCGACCGAGTGGGGTGCTCCGGCGTCGACGTGCAAGAGGGCGCCTTCGGGCAGGTCGACGCGGTCGTGTGCGATGACCATCGCGACGTGGCCGTCGAGTACCTGCACGAGGATCGGCGACCGCGAGGCATGGGTGGGCATGGCCGCGCCCCGGCGCAGGTGGATGGTGCTCACCGACGTGCCGTGCGACGAGAAGACCCGCCGCGTGCGCATGGTGTCGCCCTCGGGTGCTCGTGTCTCGGTCAGCGCCGATGCGTCGGCCGCCAGCAGCGTGTAGTCGTCGGGTGCCATGTTCCCTCCATCCCGAATTAAAAACTATCAGGTTCCGGTCTAATAGCTAGACTTGGCGGCATGACCCGTGATCTCCACGACCGTGCCGACGTGCTCGAACTGGTCGAGAGCTTCTACCTGCGCGCCTTCGCCGACCCGTTGATCGGACCGATCTTCACCGACGTCGCCAAGATGGACCTCGAGCACCACCTGCCGATCATGTGTGATTTCTGGCAGACCGTGCTGTTCCGTGCCGGGCTCTACCGGCGCAACGCATTGCAGTTGCACCTGGTGCTCAACGCCAGGCACCCGCTCGGGCAGCAGCACTTCGATCGGTGGCTCAGCCTCTGGGTCGAGAACGTCGACGAGCGGTTCGCCGGCGAGAAGGCAGAACTCGCGAAGACGCAGGCGCGGCGCATCGCCGGGTCGATCCAGCGGCGGCTGAGCGGGCGATCCGGCAGCGAGTTCGAGACCCTTCGCACGCGTGACGCGTTACTCGAGGGCTCACTCGAGTGAGGTTCGGGCGCCCGGCTTCAGCCTGACGAGGCACAGCTCGGGCTCGACGAACGGTACGAGTTCGGCCGCGATCGACCCGCCTGCCCGCTCGAGCGTGCGATCGATGAGCCCGCGATGCACCGCGCAGACGACCTCGGGGTGAACGCGGGCAGCGTCGCGGAACGGGCAGGCGAGCAGGCGGATGGCGTCGGCGGTGGGCGAGACTTCGGGCTCGAAGCCGAGCCGCGAGAGCGCGTCGACGAGCCCCGATACAGGCTGTGCGAGGCCGGGGGAGGAGTTCGCCGGACCTTCGAGCGCCTCGGCCCACCGTCGTCCGGCCTGCGCCGACCGGTCGCCGCCGCCTGCATCATCGGCGATCACCGAGGCGAGCACATCGATGAGCTGCTCGCGTGCGTCGTCATCACGCACCGCGCCGGTCGGCACGAAGCGCACGCGGGGCCGCCCGCGACGGGGCTCGGGCACCATGCGCCGCTCGATGAGCCCCGCCGCCTCGAGCTGGTCGAGGTGGAATCGTGCGGTTGTCACGTGGATGCCGGCCGCGTCGGCCACCGCCGTCACGTCGAGGGGCCCCGACGCCGCGACGATCGCATCGAGCACCTGCCGCCGCGTCGGCGATGCCAGCGCGGCGTGGTACTGCACTTCCCGCCCCATGCTGAATAGAATCTCACACTCTCCGGTTTAATCGACCGGTCTCAGATGCCCATCTGCGGTGACCCGTTTGAATCGCCCGGCCGAGCGCGATCGCTCACCCCTCGATGAGCCCGCGGATGTCGTCGGCCGAGAGCGACTCGCTGAACAACTCGTCGTCGTCCATGAGCGACGAGACGAGCGCGGCCTTCTTGGCCTTCAGCGCCATGACCTTCTCTTCGATCGTGCCCTCGGCGACCATGCGGTAGACCATCACGGTCTTCGCCTGTCCGATGCGGTGGACGCGGTCGACCGCCTGGGCCTCGCTGGCCGGGTTCCACCACGGGTCGAGCAGGAACACGTAGTCGGCCTCGGTGAGGTTCAACCCGAACCCGCCGGCCTTCAGGCTGATGAGGAATACCGGCGACCGGCCCGTGCGGAACCCGTCGATGACCTCGCTGCGCCGGCGGGTCGATCCGTCGAGGTACGCGTAGGGCACGCCCGCCGCGTCGAGTCGGGCGGCGGCCAACTGCAGGAACGACGTGAACTGGCTGAACACGAGCGCTCGGTGCCCCTCGGCGATGACCTCGTCGAGCTGCTCGAACAGTGCGTCGAGCTTGGCCGACGGCACCTCGGCGTACTGCTCGCCGTCGATGAGGCCGGCGTGCAGGCTCAGCATGCGCAGCAGCGTGAGCGAGCGGAACACGGTGAACCGGTTGCGGTCGAGGTCGTCGATGAGCCCGAGCAGCTTCTGCCGCTCACGCTGCAGGAACGTGTCGTAGATGCGGCGGTGGCCCGGGTCGAGCGCGACCGTGAGCACCTGCTCCTGCTTCTCGGGAAGCTCGGGGGCGACGATCTCTTTCGTGCGGCGCAGCACGAGCGGGCGGATGCGTCGCCGCAGGCGCGCCAGCCGCTCGGTGTTGTGGTCGTTCTCGATCGGCCGGCGGTAGCGCTCGGCGAACGCGCGCGCAGAGGGGAACAGTCCGGGCGCCACGATCTTCATGAGCGCCCACAACTCCATCAGATTGTTCTCGACGGGCGTGCCGGTGACCGCGAGCCTGAAGGGCGCACGGATGTCCCGTGCCGCGGCATTGGCCTTCGATGCACCGTTCTTCACGAACTGGGCTTCGTCGAGCACGAGCCCCGACCAGTCGAGCGCGGCGAACGCGTCGGCGTCGAGCCGCAGGATGGCGTAGCTCGTCACGACGATGTCGGTGCCCGCGGCCAGGTCGGCGATGCGCCGCCCGCTTGCTGCCTGGGTCGCGCCGACGGTCGTCACGCGCAAGCCGGGCACGAATCGGGCGGCCTCGGTCGCCCAGTTCGAGACGACCGAGGTCGGCGCGACGACGAGGAACGGCGGGGACGGGACATCCGATCGCTCGATCGCGTGCGCCATCAGCGCGAGCGTCTGCGCGGTCTTGCCGAGGCCCATGTCGTCGGCGAGGATGCCGCCGAGCCCGTGCCGGTGCAGGAACGCGAGCCAGCGGAACCCCTCGAGCTGGTAGGGGCGCAGTTCGAGCGCGAGCCCCGCCGGCGGGGCGACCGGCTCGATGCCGCCGGGGTTGTTCAGGCCTGCGACGGTCTTGCGCCACGACACCGCCGATTCGGACTCGTCGGCGAGGTCCTCGAACTCCGACCAGAGACTCGCCTGCGAGCGATGGATGGCGACACCCGTCTCCCACTCGTGCAGCGAGCCGGCCTCGTCGATCAGCTCGCGCAGCGGCTCGAACACCGGATGTGCCAGGGAGAGGTAGCTGCCGTCGATGAGCAGCAGCTTCTTGCGGCCGTGCGAGAGCGCGCTGAACAGCGGCCCGAACGGTACCTTCTTGCCTTCGACCGTGACGATGACCCCGAGGTCGAACCAGTCGGTACGCTCGCTCTCGACCGCGCTCACCGTGAGCTTGGGCGCTTCGACGAGCTCGCGGTAGGCGGGCGCTTCGCCCACGGTCTCGACCCGCAGGCGATCGAGCTCAGCGAGCATCGGGAGCAGGCGGGCGCCGAACTCGGCCGCCTCGAGGCCGCGCAGCGCGAAGCCCGAGCGCAGGCGCGGGTCGGCATCGCGGGTGAGCAACGGCGCTCCGGCATCGTCGTCGGCGAGGATGGCGACGGCATGGGCGGCGACGGCGCGCTCGCCCTCGGGGTCGTGGAACTCGGCGTCGGGCGCGTCGACCGGCAGGCGGTCGCCGCCGTCGCGCTGCCACGCCCAATCGAGTCGCATGACGTGGTTCGGCTCGTGCGTGGCGGTGAGCACGAGGGTGGCGGGCTCGAGCGGCGGCAGTTCGAAGCTCGCGTCGCGGCTCTCGACGCGCAGCGATCGGGCGAGCGCCGAGTAGTGGTCGGTGACGAACGATGCGACCTCGTCGGCGGGAATGCGCACCGGCTCGCGGCGGCTGACCGCGGCGCGCTGCGCGTCGGTGATGCGGCCGGGAAGGGGAGCGAGCACGATCGTGCCCTGTGCGAAGTCGAAGGCGTACACGCCATGCGAGCCGATGAGGCGGGCGCGCTCGGTCGGCACCGAGAGGTCGTCGATGCGCACGGTCGTCGCCAGCAGCAGGTCGCCGACGTCGCCGCTGTCGCCGCTGTCGCCGGTCGTGCGCGGCCCGTCGCTGTCGCCACCGTCGCCGTGCTCGCGCGTCGCGTCGAGGCCGATCGATGCGTGCGACGCGACCGACACGGTCGACCTTGCGTTCGTGCCGACCAGGGCGACGCCGAGTGCCGAAGCCTGCTCGAACAACGGCCAGAGGGTGGGGCTCTCGAACTCGTCGAGCGAGATCCACGACGAACCGTAGTCGGCGAAGCCCGCGTGCCGGGCGCCCTTCAGGGCCGAGAACTCGGCGAACCATCGTGCCTGCGACGGGTCGAATCCGTTCGCGGCGCCCTGGAAGCCGATGTTCTGCCACGTGAGCGAACCCTTGATCCACCCGCCGCGGGCCCCGCGGGTGACGGGCCGCACGGCCAGCCGGTCGACCGACGCCGCGCTCGCCGCGGGCGCGTCGCGCGGGCCCTGCCAACGGTTCGGCCCTCGTGAGACCCGCTCGCGCAGTTCGAACTGCAGCGCGAGGGGAGCGGTGGCGACGGAGGGCGTCGTGCGCCCGCCGCCGGCCAGCGCGGCGAGCTCGTCACGCCAATCGGTGACGACCGCAACCTCGGGGGCCGAGCGCGCGGCATCGGCTCGACGACGGTCGTCGACGTGACGTTCGCCGCTCGCCAGCAGCACTGCGGCGACATGCTTGCAGTTGAGGCTCACCGGGCAGCTGCAGCCGGCGCCCAGGATCGCGACTCGGTCGGGCCGGCCGAGGTCGAGGTTGACCTGCACGCGGTAGGGCGAAGGCGCTGTGCCCTGCACATCGGCGGTCAGCCGCAGCCGCGCCGGATCCCAGAGGAGCGAGTCGACCGCACCGGCCTTCAGGATCGTGCGCCCGCGGCTGAGCGCGAGCGGCCCCACGAGGCGGGCCACCTGCAACTCCTCGACGAGGGGGAACGCGGAGTCGACAGGCATCCTTCAATGCTCGCACCTTCCACTGACCTCGCGCACATCGGCGGTCGCCCGGGGCTGCGCTCACGGCCGCTGCGCAGCATGATGGTCGCATGGACCTCCCCGTGATGCCGCCGGTCAAGCCGATGCTCTCGAAGGCGGTGAAGGCGATCCCCGACGTCGGGCACGTCGAACCCAAGTGGGACGGGTTCCGCACGATCGTCTTCCGCGACGGCGACGAGGTCGAGCTCGGCAGCCGCAACGAGCGCCCGATGACGCGGTACTTCCCCGAGCTCGTCGAGGCGCTGCGCGTGAACCTGCCCGAGCGGTGCGTGGTCGACGGCGAGATCATTCTCGTGCGCGACGGCCAGCTCGAGTTCGAGGTGCTGCAGCAGCGCATCCACCCGGCCGCGAGTCGCGTCACGATGCTCGCCGAGTCGACGCCGGCATCGTTCGTCGCGTTCGACCTGCTGGCGCTCGGCGACGACGATCTCATGGGCCGGCCGTTCGGCGAGCGGCGCCGCATGCTCGTCGAGGCGCTCACCGCGTCGGGTGCGGCCGACCCGGTGTTCATCACGCCTGCCACGGCCGACCTCGCAGAGGCGAACGACTGGTTCACCCGGTTCGAGGGCGCAGGCCTCGACGGAGTGGTCGCGAAACCGCTCGACGGCACCTATCAACCCGACAAGCGCACGATGTTCAAGGTCAAGCACGATCGCACGGCCGACTGCGTGGTCGCCGGGTTCCGGTGGCACAAGTCGGGCGGCATCGTCGGGTCGCTGCTGCTCGGGCTCTACGGCGACGACGGCCGGTTGCACCACGTCGGGGTCGCCGCATCGTTCCCGATGGCGCGGCGCGCGAGTCTGGTCGCCGAGCTCGAGCCGCTCGTCGAGACCGACCTGTCGCGGCATCCGTGGGGCGACTGGGCCGACCAGGAAGCGCACGCGAACACTCGCATGCCCGGTGCGGTGAGCCGCTGGTCGGCGGGCAAGAACCTCTCGTTCGTGCCGCTTCGGCCCGAACTCGTCGTCGAGGTCGCCTACGACCAGATGGAGGGCGACCGGTTCCGGCACACGGCGCAGTTCCGCCGCTGGCGCACCGATCGCACGCCCGAGAGCTGCACCTACGACCAGCTCGAGTCGCCGGCGGGCCTCGACCTGTCCGAGATCCTTCCGGTGCGCCGCTGACCGGTCGCGCTCATGCCGTCGAGACACCGAGTGGGCAGTCGTCGTCCAGATCGGGGTGGATTCAGGACGACGAGTGCCCACTCGATATCGGAGTCGCGTGGGCAGTGGTCAGAGAACGGTGCGCAGCCCCGCCGAGAGTGCGGTGTGGTGCTCGAACACGAGGTTGGTCTCAGTGAGTGCGACGGCGGGGTTCGCCGAGAGGTTCTTCAGCACGAACTCGCGCACGTGGGCGCTGTCGCGCACCCGCACGTGGATGAGGAAGTCTTCGCTGCCACCGAGGAAGAACAGCTGCGCGACCTCGGGCTGGGTGCGCAGCTCGTCGGAGATCTGCTCCATGAGGTGCCGCGCGCCCGGGCGGATGCGCACGCTCACGAGCGCCTGCAGGTGATACCCGAGCGCTTCGGGGTTGATCTCGGCCGTGTAGCGCACGATGACGCCGCGCTCGCGCAGCGACCGCACGCGAGCGAGGCACGTCGAGGGTGACACCCCGACCTCGCGGGCGAGGTCGACGTTGGGCGTGCGGGCGTTCTCGTGCAGCCGGGCGATGATCTGCCGGTCGATCGCGTCGAGCACGTATGCGGTGGGATCGGTGCCCGGGGCGCTGATCTGCGGTGAATCGGTCAATGAAATGCCCTCAGGTCGCATGATTGCATCGGATGTCGCAACATTACCGAATTATCGACGGAATTGGTTTCGAACAAGCGAACATGCGGCGAAAATTGTCTTCAACATCCACACAGTCTTCGGAGTCATCATGCACATCGGCGTGCCCACTGAGATCAAGAACAACGAATTCCGCGTCGCCATGACGCCCGCCGGCGTGCACGCGCTCGCGAGCCGCGGCCACCGCGTCGACATCCAGTCGGGAGCGGGAGCGGGCGCGGGCTTCTCCGACGACGAGTACGCCGTCGCCGGCGCCCACATCGTCGCCACGGCCGAAGAGGCGTGGTCGGCCGAGCTCGTGCTCAAGGTGAAAGAGCCGATCGCGGCCGAGTACGGGTTCCTGCGTGAAGACCTCACCCTCTTCACGTACCTGCACCTCGCCGCCGACCTGCCGCTGACCCGGGCGATCCTCGACTCGGGCGTCACGGCGATCGCCTACGAGACGGTGCAGCTCGCCGACCGGTCGCTGCCGCTGCTCACCCCCATGAGCGAGGTCGCGGGTCGGCTCGCGCCGCAGGTCGGCGCCGCCGAGCTGCTCGCCTCGCGTGGCGGCCGCGGCGTGCTGATGGCCGGCGTGCCCGGAACGAGCCCGGCGAAGGTCGTCGTGATCGGCGGCGGTGTCGCGGGCGAGCAGGCCGCGGCGACCGCGCTCGGCCTCGGCGCCGACGTCACGGTGTTCGACATCTCGCTGCCGAAGCTGCGCGAGATCGATGCCCGCTACGACCACCGCATCCACACCCTCGCCTCGTCGCCCTACGAGATCGCGCGGCAGCTGAAGGACGCCGACCTCGTCATCGGCGCCGTGCTGGTGCCGGGCGCCGCTGCACCGAAGGTCGTCACCGACGAGATGGTCGCCGGCATGAAGCCGGGCTCGGTGCTCGTCGACATCGCGATCGACCAGGGCGGCTGTTTCGAGGGCTCGCATGCGACGACCCACGCCGACCCGACGTTCCGCGTGCACGACGCCATCTTCTACTGCGTCGCGAACATGCCCGGCGCGGTGCCGGCGACCTCGACCCCGGCGCTGACGAACTCGACGCTTCCGTACACCCTGAAGATCGCCGACCTCGGCTGGCGGGCCGCACTCGCCGCCGACCCCGCGCTCGCAAAGGGCCTGAACGCGACGGCCGGCCGGCTCACGAACGAGGGCGTCGCGACCGCGCACGGCCTGGAGTTCACCGCCGCCGGCTGAGCCGCGGGGTGATCAGTTGCCGACCGCGACGGGCAGGCCCGCCCGGTACCACTCGACGATGCCGCCGTCGATGTTGACGGCGTCGAAGCCCTGCGCCTCGAGGTACTGCGCGGCCTGTGCGCTGCGCCCACCGACGTGGCACAGCACGTAGACGGTGGTGTCGCGCGGCACCTCGTCGATGCGCTCGACGAGTTCGCCGAGGGGGATGTCGATGGTGCCCTCGACGCGTGCCTGCTCGTGCTCGCGGGGTTCGCGCACATCGACGATGACGGCGCCGTCGATGGCGTTCACGTCGGCCGGGGTCATGGAGCGCATCGGAATCCTTCTCGTCGTACGGATACTTCGAGGCTACCTCCGATCACCGGCGGCCTCGCCTGCGGATGCAAAATGGGCGAGGTCGGAACCGGGCCGCATGCGGCGATGCTTCCGAGGATTTCGCGGGTTTCGACTTAGGGTGTCGGTGTGTGGCGGCTGGATCGGAACGATGACGGGGACGAGATCCCCGAAGGGCGGGCCGATGCTGCCGCCGGCGAACTGACTCCAGAGACCATGCCCGAACACACCACGAGCCCCCACACCGTGAGCCTCGGCGACCCCGAGCTCGTCGCCGGCAATGTCGCCGAACCCGCCTGGCGGCGCTGGATCTCCGAGCTCGAGGCGGTGGGCGGCCGCTCGCCGCTCGTGCGCTTCGCCGACACCCCGCGCACCCGCATCGAGCTGTCAACGACCCATCCCGGCGGACTGCCGCAGTTCATCACCGGCAAGTCGACGCTGCTCTCCAGCCTGATCCGCGACGAGCTTGCGCTGCGCAACGCGCGGCTCGCAGCGGCCGAGATCACGCAGAAGGGCATCGAGCTGCGCTCAGTGCGCGGCATCGAATCGGTGCATCTGGCGATCGGTCTCGCATCGTGGCGCAACTCGGGCGACGAGTTCCTCGCTCCGGTGCTGTTGCGCCCGCTCGCGATCCGCCGTTACGGGCGCGACTTCGAGCTGAAGCTCAAGGGGCAGCCGTTCCTGAACCCTGCGCTCGCGCGCGAGCTGCGCGAGCAGTTCCAGATCACGCTCGACGCCGATGCCTTCGTTGCACTTGCGATCACGAACGGCGTCTTCAAGCCACAGCCCGTCATCGATCGGCTGCGCGGTCTCACGAGCCACCTGCCATGGTTCAGCGTCGCGCCGAGGCTCGTCGTGTCGTCGTTCGCCGAGGTGGGGCCCGCGATGGCGGCCGATGCCGCGAAGCTCGAGCACCCCGTCATCGACGCGCTCGCCGGCAACCCGGCCGCACGCGCCGCCGTCACCGCGGCACGGGGCGAAGGCACCAAGCCCGTCGCCCAGGATGAGCGGCCCCCCTCGACCGACACACTGCTGCTCGACGCCGACCCTGAGCAGGAGCAGGTCATCGCCGAGATCCAGTCGGGCGCGTCGGTCGTCGTGAAGACCCTTCCGGGCACCGGCGGGACCCAGACCATCGTGAACGCCGTCGGCGCGCTCGTCGCCGGCGACAAGCGGGTACTGATCGTCGGCTCGCGCCGGGCGAGCCTCGACGGCATCGCTCATCGCCTCGGACAGGTCGGGCTCGGGGGCGCCGCGGTCACGACGTCGGGTCTGCGACGCGAGCTGATCCAGTCGATCTCGCGCAACGAGAAGGTCGAACGTGCTCGCGTTGCCGACGTCGACGATGCCCTCGTGCGCCTGCGCAAGGTGCTGCTCGACTACCGCAGGGCGCTCACGCGCCGCGACCCCGAGCTGCACGTGTCGGTGCTCGACGCACTGGGCGAGCTCGCCCGGCTCGCGCTGTCGCCCGTGCCGCCTTCGACGACGGCCAGGCTCGAACATGGGGCGCTCGTCGCGCTCGCGACCGGTCGCGACCGGGTGGCCCGCGATCTCGCGCGCGCCGCTGCCCTCGGCGAGTTCCGCTATGGACCGGGTGACTCGCCATGGTACGGCGCCGCGTTCACTACGTCCGAAGAGGCGACCAAGGCCCACCATCTCGCACAGCGTCTGAACGAGGTCGAGGTGCCGCGGCTGCTCGAGCGCGGACGAGCGCTCATCGCGCAGACGCGACTGCGCGAGTTCGAGTCGATCGCCGAACTCGGCGTGTTCCTCAGGCTCCTCCTCGACGTGCGCGAGACCCTCGACCGATTCCACCCGTCGGTCTACGACCGGCCGCTCGGCGAGCTCATCGCCGCGACCGCGCCTCGTCGCGAATCGGCGGGCATGTCGGGCGCGAACCGCAGGCGGCTGCGTCGACACGCGCTCGAGTACGTGCGCCCGGGGGTGCACGTCACCGACCTGCATTCCGCGCTGCGGGGCATCCAGCAGCAGCGCACCCTGTGGCACCGCTACTCGGAGGCAGGGGCGATCCCGGGTGTGCCGGTCGGCATCGACGACGTCCACGTCGCGTTCCAGCGCGTCTCGAACGACCTCGCCGTGCTCGACGCGCCGCTGGGCATCACCGGCACTTCACGCCAGCTCGCCGCTCGGCCTGTTCGCGAACTCGTTGCGATGCTCGCCGGACTCGCCGCCGAGTCCGAGGTGCTGTCGAACCTGCAGGAACGCACCGCGATCCTCAGCCGCCTGCGTGATCTCGGCCTCGATCCGCTGCTCGTCGACCTCTCGAAGCGGCACGTCCGCGAGGGAGGCGTCGCCGACGAACTCGAGCTCGCGTGGTGGCAATCGGTGCTCGAGTCGGTGCTCGCCGGTGAGAAGGCGCTGCTCGGCGCGAACACGACGGTGCTCGACCGGCTCGAAGCCGACTTCCGACTGGTCGACGAAGCGCACGCGTCGGCGGCCGGGCCACTGCTGGCGTGGCGCCTGGCCGAGAACTGGAAGGTCGCGCTCGTCGACCACCCCGAAGAGGCGCACGCCCTGAAGCGCATACTCCGCGGCGAGCGGGTGCGCATCGACGCACTGCTCGAGTCGACCCCGCACCTCTTCCGTGTGCTCGCACCCGTGTGGCTCGCATCGCCGTACGAGGTCGCCGCGGTCGACGACGAGATCCGGTTCGACACCGTGATCCTCGTCGATGCCGGGGCCACGACGATCGCCGAGAACCTCGGGGCCATCCGTCGGGCGAAACAGGTGGTGGCGTTCGGCGATCCCGTCACGCAGACCCCCACGCTCTTCGAGACGGGGATCGACGATGTGGAGCATCCGACAGAACGCTCGACCGATCACGGAGTCGACGCGCTGCACGCCGACTCGGCGCTCGCCCGACTCGGCGAACTCCTCCCCACGCTCACCCTCACCCGCAGCTACCGTGCGGGCGGCGAAGACCTCGCCGAACTCGTCAACCGGCGTTTCTACGCCGGACGCATCGTCTCGCTGCCGTGGGCGGGCAGCTTCCTCGGCCACGGCAGCCTGGGCCTGCACTACGTGCAGGGCAACGGGCTGCCCGATGCGGTGACCGGAACGGTCGAGTCGACCGACTCCGAGGTCACGAAGGTCGTCGAGCTCGTCATGGAGCATGCCGTCAAGCGTCCTCGCGAGTCGCTCATGGTGATCACGGCGAGCGCGCGCCACGCCGCCCGGGTGCACCAGGCAGTGCTCGCGGCATTCGCCAAGCGCACCGACCTTTCGGATTTCATCCTGAAAGACCGCGCCGAGCCGTTCACGGTGCTCACGCTCGAGCAGGCGGTCGCCCAGAGTCGCGACCGGGTCATCTTCTCTGTGGGCTACGGCCGCACGCCGCACGGCCGGCTGCTCTCGAACTTCGGCTCGCTCGGAGAGCCCGGCGGAGATCGGCTGCTCGCCGTCGGCATGACGCGGGCGCGGCGTTCGATGGACCTGGTCTCGGCATTCCGGCCCGACGACATCGATGAGGGCCGCCAGCGGCACGGGGTGCTCGCGCTCGCGAACATCCTCACTCAGACCGAGGCGCGCCAGGCCGACTCCGACGACAGTGCGGCAGCCCCGTCGATGCTGCATGATCTCGGCCGGCGGCTCGAGAAGCGCGGCATCCGGGTCAGTGTCGGCCACCGCGGCCGGCTGGCGCTCGCGGCCGCCTACTCGGGCAAAGCCGTGGTCGTCGAGACCGATGACGCCCTCGCCGGGCTCAGCCTGCGCGAGTCGCTGCGCCTTCGCCCTGACGTGCTGCGCCGTCTCGGGTGGCACTACCTGCGCGTGCACAGCTTCGAGTTGTTCGGCAATCCCGACGCGGTCGCGGCTCGGGTGGCAGCGCTGCTCGGCAAGCCCGACGCACCCACGCCCGCCGACGAGACCACCGCGACCACGCGGCGATGACCGACGACACGCCCGCACCGCGTCAGCGGGTCGAGCGCGCCCCGGGCCGCGCTCGCCGGGCGCGTCTCACACCCGCGCCCGGCACCGATCCGTCGCCCGAGGCACCGGTCGGGCAGGAGCCGGCGCCCGACCCCGAGACGCCTGCGGCGACGAAGAAGGGCCGGCCCGGGTCATCCGACGATGATCGCCTGACCCGAGACCGACCCCCTCACTGGCGGCAGACCTAATCGGTGTGACGCCCCTGCTGCACCCCGCGCTGCTCGGCGAGCAGGTCGCGGATCTGCTCGAGCAGCTGGGTCTCGGTGGGCGGCTCATCGGTCGGCTCGCCCGCGGCGATCTTCGCCGCCTGGTGCTCGCGGTACTTGTTCATGGGCAGCACGAACACGAGGTACACGACGAGCGCGACCGCGAGGAACGTGATGATCGCGGCGAGTACGGCACCGAACGTGAACTTCGCATTGCCGATCTGCAGGATCATCGCCGTGTTCAGGCTGTCGGCGTTGAACAGCAGGCCGATCAGCGGATTGACGAGACCGTCGACGATCGAACCGACGACCGCGGTGAACGCGGCGCCGATGACGACCGCGACCGCGAGGTCGATGACGTTGCCCCGGGTGATGAATTCCTTGAAGCCTTGCAGCATGTTCCCTCCCAGTTCGCCCGGCCGCGGCGGGTGCGGCCCGTGCGTTTCACACGGTAGTGGAGGATGCGCCCGCCGATGGTGAGGAACTCGCACTTTTTTCGCCCGTGCCGCCCGAGCCGCCTGAGCCCCCTGAGCCGCCTGAGCCGCCTGAGCCCCCCGAGCCCCCCGAGCCGCCTGAGCCTGTCGAATGGCCCGACCCGTCACTTCCCTTCGACGGGCTCCGGGAACCCTCGTTCGACGAGCCGCGCGAGTCGGTGCGGTAGAACCCCGAGCCGTTGAACGTGACCCCGATGGTGTTGAACAGCTTGCGCAGCTTGCCGCCGCAGACGTCGCACACCGTGAGGGAGTCGTCGGTGAACGCCTGGTGGATGTCGAATGCGTTGTCGCACTCAGTGCAGCGATAGGAATACGTGGGCATGGGGATCTCCGATCGGCGACCGGCGGATTCCGGTCAGAACGCGATGATGCGCGTCGGCGTCACGACGCCGTTCACGGCCTGGTCGTGGACTTCGCGCGGCACGTGCTCGACGAACTCGCTGTCGAAGACCACGGCATACACCGGAGGACATTTTCCCATCGAACCGAGGGTCTTGTCGAAATAGCCGCGTCCCCAGCCGAGGCGCATGCCGCTGGAATCGATCGCGGCGGCGGGCACGATGATGAGGTCGACGTCGTTGACGGCCATCGGGCCGAGCAGTTCGCCGGCCGCCTCGGGCGTGCCGTGCAGGCCCAGGGTCTCGATCTCGTCCTCGCCGACGGTCCAGTCGAGCAGGCCGTCTTCACGCGTCACTGGGAACAGCACGCGGATGCCCCGTGCCTCGGCCCAGTTCACGAACGGGCGGGTGTCGGGCTCGGACGGCATCGAGAGGTAGCACGAGATCGACTGCGCCTCGGTCGAGCCGATGAGCTCCTGCAGCCGCGACGTGAAGCCCTCGGTGGCGAGCTCGCGCTCGCGACTCGACAGGTTCTGGCGGCGCTCGCGGAGCTCGGCGCGCAGGATGCGCTTCTGGACGTCGGGATCCTCGGGCATGGCACACATCCTAGGCCGCAGCGTCACGGCGTACGCCGCGCCGGGACATCCGGATACGCTGTGTGGATGACCAGACGCATCACGAAGGCCGTCATCCCGGCGGCCGGCCTCGGCACGCGATTCCTTCCGGCCACGAAGGCGATGCCGAAAGAAATGCTGCCTGTCGTCGACAAGCCGGCCATCCAGTACGTCGTCGAAGAGGCCGTGAACGCCGGCCTCACCGATGTGCTCATGATCACGGGCCGCAACAAGAACGCACTCGAGAACCACTTCGACCGCGTCGCCGAGCTCGAGGCGACGCTCGAGAGGAAGGGTGACACCGCCAAGCTCGAGAAGGTCAACGAGTCGACCGAGCTCGCCGACATGCACTACGTGCGGCAGGGCGACCCCAAGGGGCTCGGCCACGCGGTGCACCGCGCGCACATGCACGTCGGCGACGAGCCGTTCGCCGTGCTGCTCGGCGACGACATCATCGACGCACGCGACGAACTGCTCACGCGCATGCTCGACGAGCAGGTCAAGCGCGATGCGTCGATCGTGGCGTTGCTCGAGGTCGACCCCGATTCCATCCACCTGTACGGCGCCGCCGCCGTCGAGACCACCGATGACCCCGATGTCGTGCGCATCACCGGCATGGTCGAGAAGCCGGCCAAAGAGGTGGCACCGTCGAACTACGCGGTCATCGGTCGGTACGTGCTCAGGCCCGAGGTGTTCGGCATCCTCGCGAACACGCCACCCGGCAAGGGCGGCGAGATCCAGCTGACCGATGCGCTCATGACCATGGCCGGTGACGTCGCCGGCACCGGCGGCGTCTACGGCGTGGTCTTCCGCGGGCGCCGTTACGACACGGGCGACAAGCTCGACTACATCAAGGCCGTCGTGCAGCTCGCGAGCGACCGCGACGACCTCGGGCCCGACCTGCGGCCCTGGCTCATCGAGTACGCCGCCCAGCTGCAGAAGGACTGACGATGTCCGCTGCCGCCGTGCCGACGCTGCGCGACGGCGACGTCACGCTCCGACCCATCCGGGCGCGCGACGCGAAGGCGCTCGAGAAGGTGCTGATCGCCAATCGCAGCTGGCTGCGCCAGTGGGAGGCGACCTACCCGGGCGGCGGCACGGTCATCGACACGCGCGCGAGCATCCGCAACCTGCTGGCGCACGCGCGTTCGGGGCACGCCCTGCCGTTCATCATCGAGGCCGACGGTGAGCTGGTGGGCCAGCTGAACGTCTCGTCGATCGCGTATGGCTCGCTGTCGTCGGCGACGATCGGTTATTGGGTCTCGCAGGATGTCGCGGGGCGCGGCATCACTCCCACCGCGGTGGCGCTCGCCACCGACTACTGCTTCGGCGTGCTGCGGCTGCACCGAATGGAGATCTGCATCCGCCCCGAGAACGGGCCGTCGCTGCGGGTCGTCGAGAAGCTCGGGTTCCGGTACGAGGGGTTCCGGCGGCGGTACATCCACATCAATGGCGACTGGCGCGACCACTTCGCGTTCGGCCTCGTGACCGAAGAGGTGCCCCGCGGGGTGCTGCGCCGATGGCACGAGGGCAGGGTGCCGACCGACGTCGCGCGCGTCCCCGACAGCGATCGCGCCGCCTCGGGGCATCCTCTGCCGCTCGCCGATCGCTGAACACGCCCGTGCCTGCGAGGCCATGCCTACGCTGGTGTCCTACCGTTGTCGCATGGATGTGATCGGCGGGGGGATCCTGGTCGCGGTGGCCGCTGCCTTGTGGATCGCGTACCTGCTGCCGAGCTGGCTCGGCAGGCGCCAGTACCTCGCCACCGAACGCAACGCGGTGCGTCTGCAGCAGACCCTTCGCATCCTCGCCGAGACCGCCGAGACGCCCGAGCCCGTGCGCATCGAGGCGACGGCCCGTGAGGTCGCGTCACAGCAGCGCATCCTGCACGAGCAGCAGCAGACGGCGCGGCTCGCGGCCGAGGCGGCCGAGCGGCTGGCGATCGCCGAGCGGCACGAGGCCGAAGACGCGGCCGAGGCGGCGCGCGCGCGAGCCGCTGTGGCGATGGCCGCCCATGCCCCCGTCACCGAGCCCATCGCGGTCGTGGCTGCCGCAGGGGCGGTCGCCGGGTCTGGGGCCGGCGTCGGTGCCGACGCCACGCTGCTCGCCGCACGCGCGGCGAGGCGCTCGCTTCGGCGCAAGCGCGCGGCGTGCTCGCTGACCCTGTTGACAGCGCTGCTCACGCTCGTCGGCGCTCTCATCGCCGCGGCGTTCGGGGCGACTCTGCTCATCGCCGCGATCGCCGGGGGAGTGGCGGTGGCGGCATTCGCCGGCATCGTCGCGCTCGCACGGGTACGCGTTCACGGTGCGTCGGTCACGGCGCCCGTCGCCGTCGCCTCCGAGTCGTTCGAACCCATCGACCTGCCCGCGTCGACTGCCGACGAAGGCTGGACCCCACAGCCGTTGCCGCGCCCCCTGCACCTCTCGCGTGGCACGATCGCGGCGACGGCGATGGCGTCGATCGAGGCGGCCGCCGAGCTCAAGAAGGCCGAGGCGGCGGCAGCGGTCGCGCGCCGCGCCGAGCAGCTCGCACCCGACGTGCCGAAGCTGCGCCCCGCGGCATCCGCAGCGGCATCGCCATCGGCCGAGCCGGCCGCGAGCGAACCGGCCAACCCATACGCCCGCATGGGCATCGTCGACGATGCCGAGCCGGCGCTCAACGACCTCGACGCCGTGCTGCGCCGTCGCCGTGCGGTCGGCTGAGCAGCGTTTCGCGGCGCGGTCGTGACGCACGCGGGGTGGTCTGAGTCAGCCCGCGCGGGATGATAGGCTCGTTCTCGCTCGGGCCCATGGCGCAGTTGGTAGCGCGTCTCGTTCGCAATGAGAAGGTCGGGGGTTCGAATCCCCCTGGGTCCACAGATTCCGGGGCCGGTGCTCACTGAGTGCCGGCCTTCGTGGTTCCCTGCGTGCCCGTGGCGGCGATCGATGCATGAGCGCGACTCGCGCCCGGGCATCGCACCGCGCGGGCGTAGGCTGAATCACGATGACTGACGCACCTGCCACCCGGTCGATCCCGATCTCAGAACAACACCGCTGGCGTGCGTACTGGGTGTGCGTGGCGGTCGCGGCGCTCACGATCATGGATCTTTCGAAGGTCAACGTCGGCCTGCCCGCCATCGAAGAGGCGTTCAACGCCGGCTCGACCGAGCTGCAGCTCATCGTCGCGGGCTACGTGCTCACGTTCGGGCTCACCCTCGTTCCGGCCGGTCGCATCGGCGACCAGCGCTCCCGCAAGACGCTCTTCATCGTCGGCCTCAGCCTCTTCACCCTCACGAGTCTGGTCGCCGCGCTCGCGCCGAACGCGGCGGTGCTGCTCATCGCGCGACTCGTGCAGGGCGTCGCGGCGGGCATCCAGATGCCGCAGGTGCTCGGACTCATCCAAGAGCTCTTCCGGGGTGAAGAGCGCGGCAAGGCGTTCGGGTTGTTCGGCGCGACCATCGGCCTCGCGACCGCGTTCGGGCCCACGCTCGGCGGGCTCATGATCGCGCTCGGCGGACCCGAGGACGGCTGGCGCGGCATCTTCTGGATCAACGTGCCCCTCTCCCTCGCCGCCATCGCCCTCGCCATCTGGTTGCTGCCCGTGACGCGGCATCCGTCGGGCAAGCCGCTCTCACTCGACCCCGTCGGCCTCGTGCTCTTCGGCATCAGCGTCGTCTCGCTCATGTGGCCGTTCCTGTTCACGACGGGCTCGCCCGACGACGACCCGAGCCGGTGGTGGGTGCTCGTTGTGTTCGTGTTCGCGTTCACCGCGTTCCTCGTGTGGGAGCGGCGTTACGCGGCGACCGGCAAGCATCCACTCGTACCGCTCGGCCTGTTCGGCATCAGCTCGTATCGCAACGGCACCGCGCTCTCGAGCGTGTACTTCACGGCTCTGCCGCCGATGTTCCTGCTCACGACGCTCTACCTGCAGCATGGGCTGGGGCTCGCGGCGGTCTACGCGGGCATGGTCACGATCGGGTTCGCGCTCGTCAGCGCGGTCACGTCGTGGATCGGCGGCAACCTCGTCAACCGTCTCGGGCGACCTCTCGTCGTCTGGGGCCTCGTGCTGCTGCTCGTCGGAATCGGCCTGTCGGTGCTCGTCGCGTTCGTCACGCCGCCCGAGCTCACGCCGTGGGCGATGGCCATCGCCATGATCTTCAGCGGGGCGGGCGGCGGCTTCGTCATCTCTCCGAACCAGACGCTCGCGTTGGCCGACGTGCCAGTGAAGCAGGGCGGACTCGCCGGCTCGGTCGGACAGCTCGGCCAGCGCGTCGGCACGGCCATCGGCACCGCGATCACGTTGTCGCTGTTCTACTCGACCATCTACAACGAGTCCAGCGGCACTCCCGACCTGGCGGTCTACCGCGATGCGTACGCCTACGGCATGCTCGCGGTCGCGGTGCTCGTGGCCATCGCGTTCGCGATCGGCGTGCTCGACATGGGCGTCCGCGGGCGCCAGCGCAGCGCGCTCGGCGGGGGTTTCGCCGAGGAGTCCGCCGCGGTCGAGCAGGCCGATCGCTGACGCTCAGCCGATGGCGAGAATGCGCGCGCGCTCATCCTTCGGTACGTGCTCGATCGCGGCGCGCAGCGCGACCCGAGGCATCGTCGCGGCGCGCGGCTCGACGAACTCGATGAGACGTGCGGGGTCGAGGTCGCCGGCCGTACGCAGCACCCAGCCCAGCGCCTTCTGCACGAGCGGCTCAGGGTCGTCGGCGAGCGCCCCGGCGAGCGAGTACGCATCGTCGAGCTCGCCGCGCTTCAGGAACGCGAACGTCGCCACGAGCGCGGTGCGTCGCTCGGGCCAGAAATCGGATGCCGCGAGCCGCACGAGTGGCGAACGGTCGCGGGTGATCAGATAGCGCCCGATGACATCGCGCGCGGCGAGGTCGACGAGGTCCCACTGGTCGATGCGGTCGTGGCGGCGCAGATACAGGTCGTAGAGCTCGGCCCGCCGCTCGTCGGCGGTGCGGCGATGGGCACCGGACTTGCCCATGATGCTGCAGGCGAGCGCGCGCACCTCATGCGTCGGCTGTTCGAGCAGGGCTTCGAGGTGGGTGGCCGGCAGGTCGAGCGCGGTCTTGGCGAGTTCGAACACGGCGCCCATGCGAACCCCGATGAACGGGGCGGCGGGGTCGGGTGCGAAGTAGCGGGTGTACTGCTCGCGCTGCTCGGGCGTGGCCATCGCCTCGAGCGCGGCGCCGAGCGTCGCAGCATCGGTCACCAGCGCCCCCCTCGCTCGCTTCCTCGGATACTGCCCCAAGATACGCCCGGAAATGCGATCTGCGACGGATCGATCGGGGGCGGGCCGTTGCCGAGCTCAGGCCGCGAGGTGCGCCGCGGGCGTGAGCAGGGCCGCGAGCTCGCCTGCCGAGAGTTCGCGCCCGAAGGCCGGGTGCCCAGGCTGCAGGGCTTCGCCGTGCTCGAGCGCACCGCCGTCGACCGGGTCGAATCCGATCGCATCGATGATGGCGGCCACTTCGGCGCGGGCGTCGGGGTCGTCGCCGACGACGGCGAGGGCCCGGCGCAGCGGCGAGCCCGCGGGCATGCTGTCGTCTTCCATCTCGTGGTAGCCGAGGTGGTTGAGCGACTTCACGAGGCGCGCGCGGGGGTTGCGGGCTGCGTTCTGCTCACTCGTCGTGCGCGGGTCGGCGTCGACCTCGGCGATGTTGCCGTCGACGGGCGGCCAGTAGTTCATCGCGTCGACGACGATCCGGTCGTCGAAGTGGCTCCAGGGCACCGTCGGCGCCTTGCCGAACGGTACCGCGACGATGATGATGTGCGCCCGGGCGGCGAGTTCGTCGGGCTGCACCACTTGGGCACCGGGTGCGACGACGCCGACCAGCAGGTCGAGGGCGGTCTGCCGCGGCGAGCCCGCGATCAACACCTCATGACCGGATGCCACGAGCAGGCGTGCGAGCGCCGTGCCCACCTTGCCCGCTCCGAAGATTCCGATCACCGGCCGTTCTGTCACAGTTCCATGCTCCCACTCCGTGTGCAGACCGCGACATCGGATGCCCCGACGCGCGGTCGATGCGTTGTCATGGGTTGGAACGCAGCGGGCGTTCAGGTCATTCCCTGCCGCCTGCCCGAGGGAATAGTCTCGCCTCGTCGGGGGTTGGGCGCAGATGGATGCGAACGCATCGAATACGAAGGATGGGGATGCACATGACCGCGCGCTACGAATTCGGACTCGATACGTTCGGCGATGTCACCGCCGGAGCCGACGGCGCACCGCTGTCGCACGCGCAGACCCTGCGCAACGTGGTCGACGAGGCGGTGCGCGCCGACCGGCTCGGCCTCGACTTCTTCGGCATCGGCGAGCACCACCGTCACGAGTTCGCCGTATCGGCGCCCGAGGTCGTGCTCGCGGCCATCGCGAGCCGCACCGAGCGCATCCACCTGGGCTCGGCGGTCACCGTGCTGAGCTCCGACGACCCGGTGCGGGTCTTCCAGCGGTTCTCGACGCTCGATGCGATCTCGAACGGTCGCGCCGAGGTCATCCTCGGCCGCGGCTCGTTCATCGAGTCGTTCCCGCTGTTCGGCTTCGAGCTGGGCCAGTACCAGGAGCTCTTCGAGGAGAAACTCAACCTCTTCTCGGCGTTGCTGCCGCAGCAGCCGGTGACCTGGACGGGTGAACTGCGCGCGCCGTTGACCGACCAGCTCGTCTACCCGCCCGTCGAGCACGGACAGCTGAAGACCTGGGTCGGGGTCGGCGGAAGCCCCGAGTCGGTCGTGCGCGCCGCGCACTATGGGCTGCCGCTCGTGCTCGCGATCATCGGGGGCAGTCCAGTGCGGTTCGCGCCGCTCGCAGACCTCTACCGCAAGGCGCTCGAGCAGTTCGAGAAGCCGCTGCAGCCGATCGCGATCCACTCCCCGGGCTACATCGGTGAGTCCGACGATCAGGCGCGCGACACGCTCTGGCCGCACTACAAGGGGTACATCGACCGCATCGGGCGCGAGCGCGGATGGGCGCCGGCGACCCGCGAGCACTTCGAGAGCGAGGCCTCGGCCAACGGGTCGCTCTACGTCGGCTCACCCGAGTCGGTCGCACAGAAGATCGCGGCGGCGATGCGCACCCTCGGGGCGACCCGCTTCGACCTGAAGTACTCGAACGGCCCGCTGCCGCATGAGGAGCTCATGCTGAGCATCGAGCGCTACGCGACCCAGGTGGTGCCTCGCGTGCGCGAACTGCTCGCGCTCGACGCCGACGACGCCGACGCCGCCGACATCGATGCCGCCGCGGCGAGCAGCTAGGCGGCAGTGCCCGCGCGGCGCTTGCGCAGCACCATCGCGCGGAACCAGGCGACGTCGGGCAGCCTCGCGAGGAACGTGCCGGTGAGGATCGTGATGAGCACGTAGGCCGTGGCAAGCGGTGCGAGCTCGCGCTCGACACCCGCGCCGACGGCGAGTCCGGCGATGACGATCGAGAACTCGCCGCGAGGCGCGAGCGAGAGGCCCGCGCGCCATTGTCCGAGAGTGCCGACCCCCGCGCGACGGGCGGCGTACGCCCCGGTGATCAGCTTCGTGATGATCGTGACGATCGCGAGCACGACGGCCGGCAGCAGCACCGAGACGAGCGCCGACGAGTCGGTCGTGAGGCCGAAGAACACGAAGAAGATCGCCGCGAACAGGTCGCGCAGCGGCGTCAGCACGGTGCTGGCGTTCTCGGCGACCCTGCCCGAGAGCGCGATGCCCACGAGGAATGCGCCGACCGCCGCCGACACGCTCACCTCGGCCGCCACTCCCGCGACGAGCATCGTGAGCCCGAGCACGCCGAGCAGCAACGGCTCGTATTGGTCAGCGGGGAACAGTCGCGACACGACGTGCCCGTGGCGCAGTGCGATGTAGAGGATGACGGCCACGACGCCCACCGCGATCGCCACCGCGATCGCGCCCTGCAGCAGGCTCACCCCCACCACGATCGCCGAGAGCACGGGCAGGTAGAACGCCATCGCGAGATCTTCGATGACGAGCACCGCGAGGATCGCCGGGGTCTCGCGGTTCGACAGCCTGCCGAGGTCGCGCAGCAGCTTGGCGATGACGCCCGACGACGACACCCAGGTGACGCCGGCGAGCGCGACGGCAGCGACCGGTCCCCAGCCGAGCAGCAGCGCCACTGCCGCACCGGGAAGGGCGTTCAGGAGCGCGTCGAAGATGCCAGCGGTGCGCGCCGACTTGAGGCTGCCGAACAGCTCGGCCGCCGTGTACTCGAGTCCGAGCAGCGCCAGCAGCAGGATGACGCCGATCTCAGCACCCGCCTGGAAGAACTCGGCGCTCGCATCGAGTTCGACGATTCCGCCGTTGCCGAACGCGAGTCCAAGGACGAGGTAGAACGGGATCGGCGAGATGCCGAGCTTGAGCGCGAGGCGCCCGAGGAGGCTCATGGCGAGAAGCAGCGCGCCGACTTCGATGAGGAGCAGCGTCGTCTCGTGCATGCGCGCGGCCGCTCAGTCGGGGCCGTTGGCGAGTAGCCGGGCTACTCCATCGAGTCCTTCACGGGTTCCGACAGCGACGATGACGTCGCCCGCACGCAACGGCTCGGCGGGCGTGGGTGAGGCGATGATGGCCGCGTCGCGCACGATCGCCACGATCGACGCGTGCGTGCGCGTGCGGGCCTTGGTGGCACCGAGAGTGCGGTTCAGGTAGGGCGAGTCGGTCGGCATGGCGATCTGCTCGGTGAACAGGCCGGCGGTCTCATCGCTGAGGCTCGTGAGCCGGCTGAGCATCACCGAGGCGCCGAGCACGTCGGCCAGGGCCGCGGCCTCGTCGTCGTTCAATGGAATGCTGTAGCGGCACGCATCGGGGTCGTCGAGGTCGAAGAGGCCGAGGTCGCGCTCGCCGTCGCGGTGCGAGACCACGCTGATTCGTCGACCGCCTTCGGTGACGAGGTCGTGCCTGATGCCGATTCCGGGCAGATCGACCTTCTCGATATGAACACCCACGTTCGCAATCGTAACCCCGTGCGGGGGTGTCACGGCCTGCTGGGATCAGCGATCCGCGACGACCGCAGTGCGCATCGTGAGAATCGGGGTTCCCTGGTCCTCGTCGAGGCCGAACTCGACCTGCACGCCGTCGAGTTCGGCGAGCGAGGTGACGTGGGTGCCGCCGCAGTCGATGCGCGCGACGCCCTCGGGAAGTTCTGCGACCCAGCGGCGTCGGTCGGTGAGCAGGTCGCCGTCGCGTTCGACGACGACGGATGCCCCGGCCGCGGCCCACCCCGCCATCATCTGGGTGACTGCGTCGGCGAGCGTCTCGAGTTCGTCGGCGAGGCCCGCGACATCGAAACCGGCGCGACGCAGGGACTTGTTGAGCCGGTAGCGATCGACAGAGCCGTTGGGTTCGATGCGACTCGATGCGATCGCGATGCCGTCGAAGTCGGGATTGCCGAGCGCGTCGGTGCGCGCCAGTTTCGACCACCGACCTGCGAGCGCCCGATTGAGCGCGAGGGATGCCGCGTGGCACGCCGTATGGCCGCGCGAGAGGGATCGGCGGGTCGCGGCATCCGCTCGGATCACGACCTCGTCGCCCTCGGTGATCGCGGTGCCGTCGGCGATGAGATGCGCGACGAGGAACGCCCAGCCCTCGGTGCCCTTGCGCACCGGGATATCGGCGCCGAGCGCGAGCACCTCGCCGTCGGTCGCGGCGACGACCGCGTCGAGCACCGCGAGGTCGGCGCCTCCCGCGCTGATCGTGCCGGTGTCGGCGGGCTGGTCGGGCCAGGCCGCGTCGGCGGGGTGGAAGCTCGAGACGTCGGTGATGATCGCGAGCCGCCCGTCGTCGGCCGACGCGACGTGCACGACGCGCGCGGTCCTCTCGAGTTCGCCGACGGGGTAGGTGACGCGGGTGTCTGCAGTGGGCAGGGTCACGCGAGAATCAGCTCTCGGAGTGGCCGAGCAGTGTGGTCGGGATCGCGACTGCGAGCGCGACGCTGAGGATGCCCCCGAAGAAGACCGCCGCCTGGAAGCTCGCCAGCTCGGGCGCGGTTCCCATGAGCCACATGCCGAAGACGAAGAATCCCATGGCGATGATGGTGGCGACGACGTTCACAACGACCTCCAGTGTGCGCTGGCGGCCGATCGCCGCCCACGCCAGTCTAGCCGTGGCCCCCACGGCCGAACGGCGATCCCGGCGCGGGACTCAGGCGTCGATCGGCCCGAGCCACGCATTCGCGACCGTCGAGTGCGCCGACTCGTCGTCGGAGGGGTGGAAGATACCCGCGAGCACGTCGCGGTAGAGGCGTCCGAGCTCGGATCCGGCGAAGTACGTCGAGCCGCCGCTCACCCGAACGGCCTGGTCGACGACTCGCTTCGCTGTCTCGGTGGCGCGCACCTTCATGCTGCTGAGCTTGGGGTACCAGAACTGCCCGTGGTCGACCTGCTCGTCGACATCGCGGGCGAGCGAGACGAGTTGCGGCAGAAGCGCGTCCTGCGCGATCGCCGCGTCGGCGATGCGCCACCTGATGTCGGGGTCCTGCGAGAGCGGTCGTCCATCGTTCTTCATGGAGGTTCGCCGCCGGGCCGCGGCGACGGCGAGGTCGAGCGCGCGCGCGCCGATGCCCGAATACACGCCTGCGAGCAATAGCTCGAAGTTCGCGAAGATGGCGAAGATGAACGGGTCTGCGTTCGGCCCGGGTTCGAGACGGCGCACGATGCGATCGGATGCCGCGTACGCGCCGTCGAGCACGGTCGTGCGGCTCTGGCTCGCCCGCATGCCCATGGTGTCCCAGTCGTCGAGCGACCGCACGTCGGGGTCTTCGCGGTCGATGAACCCGTAGACGAGTTTCGGGGCGTCGGCCGATTCGGTGTCGAGGCCCATGGTGCCGAGGCGGGTCCATGCGGGCGAGAGCGAGGTGAAGATCTTTCGGCCCGTGTAGCGGTAGCCGCCGTCGGGCTGTGGTTCAGCGGTCGAGCGCGAGCCGAACAGCATGAGGTCGTTGCCCGCCTCGCTGATTCCGAAGCCGAACACCTCGCCCTCGCCGGCCTCGCGCATGACGAACTCGAGCGAGTCGTCGCCGCGGTCGCGCAGCACCTTCGCGACGCCCGTCCACACGAGATGCATGTTCACCGCGAGCGCCGTCGCCGGGGCTGCGCCGGCGAGTCGCAATTGCGCCTGCACGGCGTCGGCGAGGCTCCACCCGAGGCCGCCGAACTCCTCGGGCACCAGCACCCGCAGGTATCCCGCCTCGGCGAGCTCGGCGAGGTCGTCGTCGAAGAACGTGTTGTCGCGGTCGTACCCGCTCGCGCGGGCACGGATTCGTTCGAGCAGGTCGTCGTGCAGCAGGGTCTCCAGCGTCTCGCTCACGCGGCCAGACTACGCCCGGGGCTCCTGCTCGGGCAGGGTGGGCGTGCGCCGACGACCGCGTGTCGCGAGCACGATGATGACCGCGGCGATCGCGGCGATGACGAGCAGTGCGAGGATCCACGGCAGCATGACGCCGAACGCGACGCCGAGTGACGAGGCGAACGCGGTGAGCGCGGCCCACCCGGCGACCACGCCGCTCCAGAAGTCGTCGGGCCGCGGGTCGGGTGCCACCGCTTCGGTGACGAGGTCGACCGTGACCGTCGAGAAGTCGACCTGGTCGACGAGCAGGTCGCGCTGCTGGGTGAGGCTGTCGAGCTCGGCCTGCCGGGTCGTCAGTTCGGACTCGATGGCGATCAGGTCAGTGATGCTCGTCGCCGTCGAGAGCAGCTGCTGCAGGCGATCGACCGACGCGCCGAGGGCGTCGATGCGTGCTTCGACGTCTTGGCGCTGCTGCGTGACATCCGACGCGTTCATCGACACCGACGTCACGGTGCCCAGCTCGCGCAACTGGTCGACGACCCGGTCGAGCTCGTCGCTCGGGATGCGCAGCACGAGCTGCGCACTCGGCTGCTGGGTGTCGGTGCCCGGCGTCTCGGTGCGGCTGTCGACCCGCCCGCCCGACTGCTCGACGAGGTCGGCGGCGTCTTCGGCGGACGCGACGGGGTCGTCGACCGTGATCGAGACCCGCCCTGTCGTGATGACGCTGCGGTCGGGCACGAGCGACTCCGAGCCGGCGTCGCCGCCCGCGGCGTCTTCGACGGCCTGGTCTTGGGCGGCCTCGCCGGGTGCGGGCGCGACCTCGGCGGGTATGCCGACGCTCGGGGACGTCGATTCACCGGCCCCCATCGAACAGCCGGCGAGAAGCAGGGCGATGAGGGTTGCGGCCGCCATCGCCGGGGCGAGTCGTCGCGCGTGTACGGGGTTCATGTGCACAGGGTATTGCCGCGCCGGAATCCGATGTCTGGGCTCCGGCTGGGAGTCGTGTCACGATCGGGTTGCGCCCGGCTGGGTGTTGCCGAACGGCCCCGACGTTCGGCGCGGGCCGTGCGTTCAGCCCCGGTCGAGAAGCTGCGCGGCCCCGGTCGAGTAGGCGCCGCCGCCGGTCGAGTAGGCGCGCCGCCGCCGGTCGAGTAGGCGCGCCAGCGCCGGTCGAGTAGGCGCGCCGCCGCCGGTCGAGTAGGCGCGCCAGCGCCGTATCGAGACCCTCGTGGTCAGTCGAAGTCGGGATCGCGCCCGGTGCGTTCGCCGGTCTCGAACGTCGCGATGACGGCGAGGTCGTCGGCACCGAGCTCGAAGTCGAAGACATCGAGGTTCTCGCGGATGCGAGCCGCTGAGCTCGCCTTGGGAATGACGATGTTGCCGAGTTGCAGGTGCCACCGCAGCACGATCTGCGCGGGCGTGCGGCCGTGCGCCGCGGCGAGTCGGTCGAGCACCGGTTCGCCGAGGATGCGACCGCGCGCGAGCGGTGACCACGCCTCGGTGCGGATGCCCCGTGCCGCGTCGAACGCGCGCAGCTCGGCCTGCGGCAGCCACGGATGCAGCTCGACCTGATTGACCACGGGCGTCACCCCGGTCTCGGCGACGATGCGCTCGATGTGGTGCGCGTGGAAGTTCGCGACGCCGATCGACCGCACGCGCCCCTCGGCCTGCAGGCGCACGAGCGCGCGATCGCCTCGAGGCTCAGCCGCACGGCATCGGCGGCGGGTACCTTGTACAGGGCGAAGCCCAGCTGGGGGATTGCAGCGCCGTCGGCGAGCGGCAGGAGCGGGGCGGGAGAGTTCGGCTGCGGCATCCGTGGGCCTTTCTCAACTGGGCTGCAGGGGCACCGGTTCGGTATCGGGTATCGGGCTCGCGTCGCGGCCACGCAGGTCGGGATGCCACGGGCGCCCCACAACCGCGGCGAGCATGCCGAGCAGCGCCAGCCCTGCTGCGGCGAAGAACGCGCCCTGTGCGCTGTACGCGTCGATGAGGAACCCGGCCAGGGCCGACCCGAGCGCGGCGCCGATGAGCTGGCCGGTGCCGACCCAGCCGTAGGCCTCTGCGGTGTCGCTGAACTTGACACTCGCCGACACGATCGCGAACAGCACCGCGAGTGCTGGTGCGATGCCGATGCCCGCGACGAACAGGGTGATCGCCAGCCACCAGAAGTCCATGACGAACGCGGCGAGCGCCATGCCCGCGAAGACGATGAACAGGCGGCGTGCGGTCGACCACGGTCCGATCGGCACGTGCCCGAGGAACAGGCCGCCCGCGAGCGAGCCGACCGAGAAGATCGCGAGCACGATGCCCGCCTCGGCACCGTCGTGGCCGAACACCGCGACGACGCCCGCCTCGAGCGCGGCGCACGCGCCGATGAGCAGGAACCCCACGATCGTCGCGAGCATGACCGCCGGGCGGGCGAGCACCGTGCCGAACCGTCGCTTGGATCGCGGGATGCGCACCCTGCCCAGCTCGGGCGAGGAGATGAACCAGATGCCGCCGCCGACCATCATCGCTGCGGCCAGCAGGATCGCCCAGACGGTGCCGATCTGCGTCGCGACGAACGTGGTGACGACCGGGCCGACGACCCAGATGATCTCCTGCGCCGATGCATCGAGCGAGAAGAGCGGGGTCAGCTGGCGGGAGTTCACCATCTTCGGGTAGATCGTGCGCACCGCGGGCTGCACGGGCGGCGTCGCGAGGCCTGCGACGAGCCCGACGGCCATGTAGAGGGGCACGGTGAGCTCCAGTACGCCGATGGCGACCACGGCCGTCGCACAGATGACGAGCGTGACGACCAGCACCGGGCGCATGCCGAACCGCCCCATGAGCCGGCTCGTCAACGGGCCGGCGACGGCCTGACCGATCGACGTGGCGGCGAGCACGAGCCCGGCGGCGCCGTAGGAGGCCGTCTGCTGCTCGACGTGCAGCAGGAAGGCGAGCGAGAGCATGCCCGAGGGAAAGCGTGCCGTGAGCTGCGCGGCGATGATGCGAGCGACGCCCGATGTCTTCAGGAGTTCGGAGTAGCTTCCCACGGTTCGTCCACTCTAGTGATCGCGTGCCATGCCGATGCAGTCGCCGCTCGGGCGAATCGGGCACCGCCCGCTCGCCACGAAGGCGCGTGCCGTTGCGAGTAGGCTCGACATCGGCGACGTGGCCAGTTCGAGGCCTGCCGTCGATCGTCTCACCGCACACGACAGAGGTATCAACATGCAACCCCGAAGCCTGCTCCTTCCCGCCGCCCTGGCCGCGGCGACCGCGCTCCTGTTCACCGGCTGCGTCGACAACACGAGTGGCGGCACGGCATCCGAAGAGCCCACCACGTCGACCGAGATCGGCATCGATGAAGAGGCGTCGGCGCTGCTGCCCGACGACATCGCCGAGGCCGGCGTGCTCATCGTGGGCACCGATGCCGCGTATCCACCCAACGAGTTCAAGGATGCCGACGGCAACCCCATCGGCTGGGCGATCGAGCTCTCTGACGCCATGGCCGCGAGGCTCGGAGTCACCGCCGAGTACCAGATCGCGAGCTTCGACAACATCATCCCGGCAGTGACGGGCGGCAAGGCCGACCTCGGCAACTCCTCATTCACCGACAACGCCGAGCGGCAGAAGCAGGTCGACTTCGTCAACTACTTCGAGGCGGGCATCCAGTGGGCACAGCCCGCCGGCGGCGACGTGAACCCCGACGACGCGTGCGGCCTGAAGGTCGCCGTACAGGCGACCACGTTCGAGCACACCGATGAACTGCCCGGCAAGAACCAGGCGTGCCTCGATGCCGGAAAGCCGGCCATCGAGATCCTGCCGTTCGACTCGCAGGATGCCGCGGCCAACGCGGTCGTGCTCGGCCAGGCCGACGCGATGAGCGCCGACTCGCCCGTCACCCTCTATGCGATCGAGCAGACCGACGGCAAGCTCGAGCCCGCCGGTGAGACGTTCGACTCTGCGCCGTACGGCATGCCGGTGGCGAAGGGATCCGAGCTCGCGGCGGCCCTCCAGGCGGCCCTGCAATCCCTCGTCGATGACGGCACGTACACCGAGATCCTCACCGCGTGGGGCGTGCAGTCGGGCGGTATCGACGAGATCACGATCAACGCGGGCTCGTAGGTCGATCGTGACCGACACCACACGCCCGGCGGCGGGAACGACCCCGCCGCCCGGCGGGTCGCCCGAACGCTCCCCGGCGAAGGTCGTCAGGCTGCGCCACCCGTGGCGAACGGTCTTCGCGGTCGTCCTGCTCCTGCTCGTCGCGCTGTTCGTCATCGACGCGGCGCAGCGGACCGCGTATGACTGGCCGGCCGTCGGCAAGTACGTCTTCGACCGTCGCATCTCCGAGGCCGCGGTGTTCACGCTGCTGCTCACGGTGCTCTCGATGATCTTCGCGATCATCCTCGGTGTCGTGCTCGCCGTCATGCGACAGTCCGAGAACCCGGTCGTGAAGTCCGTCGCGTGGGTCTACCTGTGGATCTTCCGCGGCACCCCGGTCTACGTGCAGCTGGTGTTCTGGGGCCTCATCGCCATCATCTACCAGACGATCGACGTCGGCGTCCCGTTCATGGAGCCGTGGGTCTCGGTGCCGACGACGGCGGCGCTGAACGCGTTCTGGATCGCGGTCATCGCGCTCTCGCTCAACGAGGCGGCGTACATGGCCGAGATCGTGCGGGCGGGCCTGCTTTCGGTCGACCCGGGTCAGCACGAGGCGGCGACGGCGCTCGGCATGAGCTGGTCGAAGACGATGCGCCGCATCGTCCTGCCGCAGGCGATGCGCGTCATCATCCCGCCGACCGGCAACGAGGTCATCTCGATGCTGAAGACGACGTCGCTCGTGTCGGGTGTGCCGTTCACGCTCGAGCTCTATGCGAGGTCGCGCGACATCTCGGTCGAGATCTTCAACCCCATCCCGCTGCTCATCGTCGCGTCGCTGTGGTACCTCGCGGTCACGTCGGTGCTCATGGTCGGGCAGTACTTCCTCGAGAAGCGTTATGCGCGCGGCGTCGGGGCACGGCCCGACACGGTGGCCGGCACGGTGCCCACCGCGGCGATGCCGGCGGTCGACCTCGACACCGACGCCGATCCGGGTTCCGCACGACACGGAGGAGACGCACGATGACCGACCACGCGACATCCGCCGAACCGACGGCGACCGGTGCCGACGCGACGCCCATGGTGCTCGCCGAGTCGGTCTCGAAGAGCTTCGGCTCCAACGAGGTGCTGAAAGACATCTCGCTCGAGGTCAAGCGCGGTGAGGTGCTCTGCCTCGTCGGCCCGTCGGGCTCGGGCAAGTCGACGTTCCTGCGCTGCATCAACCACCTCGAGCGGGTCTCGTCGGGCCGCCTCTCGGTCGACGGGCAGCTCGTCGGGTACCGCGACGGCGGCGAGAAGATCTACGAGATGCACCCGAAAGACGCCGCGAAGCAGCGCCGCGACATCGGCATGGTCTTCCAGCGGTTCAACCTGTTCCCGCATATGACCGCGCTCGAGAACGTCATGGAGGCGCCCGTGCAGGTCAAGGGCGTGTCGAAGGCGCAGGCGAAGGCCCGCGCCCACGAACTGCTCGCCCGGGTGGGGCTCGCCGAGCGAGCCGACTACTACCCGGCGCACCTCTCAGGCGGGCAGCAGCAGCGCGTGGCGATCGCCCGCGCGCTCGCGATGGATCCGAAGCTCATGCTCTTCGACGAGCCGACGTCGGCACTCGATCCCGAGCTCGTCGGCGAGGTGCTCGACGTCATGAAGAACCTCGCCGCGTCGGGCATGACGATGATCGTCGTCACGCACGAGATGGGCTTCGCCCGTGAGGTCGCCGACACGCTCGTCTTCATGGACGGCGGCGTCGTCGTCGAGACCGGCGACCCGCGCGAGGTGCTCGCGAACCCCCAGCGCGAGCGCACGAGGGCGTTCCTCTCGAAGGTGCTCTGAGCCGAGTCACCGTGGAGGCGCTCGCGGTCAGTCCGCGAGCGCCTTGGCGATGCGTTGTGGCGACACCGTCTCGGCGGTGCGCAGCTCCTGCGCGAAGAGGCCGACGCGCAACTCCTCGAGCATCCAGCGCACCCTGACCAGGCTCTCGGGCGCCTCGGCATCGATCGGGATCCGTCCGCCCGCCGCCTCGAACGCCGCGATCGAACCTTCGAGCTGGTTCATCGACTGCCGGTCGCGGCCGGGGTTCTCGACGAGCTTGCGCACGCGCAGCGTGATGCCCTCGAGGTAGCGCGGCAGGTGTCGCAGCCGCTCGAGCCCCGTCGCCGAGACGAATCCGGCCGGCACCAGCCCCTCGAGCTGGGAGCGCGCGTCGCCGAGCGCCGACATGAGGTGCATGCTCGACGCCTTCGCGATCGCCCGGTCGGCCTCTCGCGAGGCCTTCACGATGCGCGCGACGAGTGAGACCGTCTCGAACATCCGATCCATGAGGCCGGCGGCGACCGCGTCACGCACGGCCTCGAACTCGGCGCGCGACCGCAACAGCCCATCGGGGTGTCGAGCGCGAAGCTCGGCGTCGACGCACGCCGCGAGGCAGTCGTCGAGCAGCGCTCGCGTTCCGGGGTAGTTGCTGGCGGCGAGCTGCAGCTTCTCGTCGTTCGACAGGTGCTCCTGTACGTAGGCGACGGGCGACGGCGTCGCGAGCACGATCAGGCGACGGATGCCCCGCCGCGAGGCCCGATCGCGCTCGTCGGCGGTGGCGACCAGGCGCAGGGCGACTGATGACCCCTCGTCGACGAGCGCGGGATAGGCGCGGATGACGTTGCCCGCCTGGCGTGTGTCGAGGTGCGCGGGAATCTCGTCCCACTCCCAGGTCGTGATGCCGGTGCGCTCCGTGATACCGCTGTTCGCCGGTCGGGGAGCCGCCCGGGGCGTCTCGAAACCCGCCGTTGCGGCATCCGGGCTTCGAGGCGCCGCGCGGTGCTCAACCCGCGATCCGCCGGTGAACGTCGATGCGACCGCGCTCGCCGCCTTGTCGGCGAGTCGGGCCTGCAGTTCGCCGAGTTCCTTCGACGAGCCGAGCGTGCGCCCGCGCTCGTCGACCGCGCGGAACGTCACCCGCAGGTGCGGCGGCACGCGTTCGACGTCGAAGTCGCTCGGGTCGACGGGCGCGAAGGTGAGCCGTCGGATCGTCTGGGCGAGGACCGCCGCGAACGACTCCCGCTCGGCACCGCGCTCGGGGCCTTCGGGCAACTCGGCCGAGATCTTCGCTGCCCATTCGGCGGCGGGCACGACCTGCCGGCGCAGCACCTTGGGCAGGGTGCGCAGCATCGCGGTGATGAGCTCGTCGCGAAGGCCGGGCACCTGCCAGTCGAAGCCGGCCGGCGCGAGTCGCGGCAGCAGCACGAGCGGCACCTGCACGGTGACCCCGTCATCGTCGGCACCGGGTTCGAACCGGTAGCGCAGCGAGAGGCCCTGGTCGCCCTGGCGCCAGCGGTCGGGGAATCCGGCATCCTGCACGACCTCGTCGTCGTCGCCGACGAGGTCGCCAGCGCGCATCGAGAGCAGCTCGGGGGTCGTGCGGTGGGCGGCGCGCCACCAACGTTCGAACGAGCGCGTGTCCGCGACATCCGCCGGAACCCGCGCCTCGTAGAACGCGACGACGGCTTCATCGCCGGCCAGGATGTCGCGACGGCGGGTGCGCTCCTCGACCTCGCCGAGTTCGCGGCGCAGCGCCCGGTTCGCCCGCATGAACGCGAAGAGCCGCTTGTCGAGGCGGCTCGTGTCCCAGTCCTCGTCGACGAGGGCGTGCCGGATGAAGAGTTCGCGAGCGAGCGCCTGGTCGACACGCGCCAGCTGGATGCGCCGCTTCGCGACGATCGGCACGCCGAACAGGGTGACCTTCTCGTCGGCGACCGCCGAACCCTGCCGGCGCTCCCACCGGGGCTCGCTGTAACTGCGCTTGGCGAGCGGGCCCGCGAGCTGCTCGGCCCAGGCCGGATCGATTGCGGCGTTCGTGCGGGCGAACAGGCGGCTGGTTTCGACGAGTTCGGCGCTCATCAAGGCCGACGGCGGCTTCTTCGCGAGCGCCGAACCGGGGAACACGACGAACCGCGCGTTGCGGGCGCCGACGAACTCGGCCTGCGGGCGGCGGCCTTTGCGCTCGCCGTCTCGCGCTGCGCCCGCGCCGCCCCGACCGCTCGACGTCTTCGAATCGTCGCGCAACCCGATGTGCGAGAGCAGCCCGGCGAGCAGTGCGCGGTGGATGCCGTCGCCTGTGGCTCGGGCCGGCGCTGCCGGCTCGCCCGCCTGCTGCCCGACATTGAGGCCGAGCGGCTTGGCGAGCCGCACGAGCTGGCGGTAGAGATCCTGCCATTCGCGCACACGCAGGTAGTTCAGGTACTCGGCGCGGCACATGCGGCGGAAGGCGCTGCCCGAGAGCTCGCGCTGCTGGGCCTCGAGGTGGTTCCAGAGGTTCAGCAGCGTCATGAAGTCGCTCGTCGGGTCGACGAACCGGGCGTGGAAACCGTCGGCCTGCTCGCGCTTCTCGAGCGGGCGTTCCCGGGGGTCTTGGATGGTGAGTCCCGCGACGATCGCGAGCACCTCGCGCGAGACTCCCTGCGTCTTCGACTCGAGCACCATGCGGGCGAAGCGCGGCTCGATCGGCAGCCGCGACAGCTGACGGCCGATGCGCGTGAGCTGTGGTCCGTCGCCGCGAGCGCCGTCGTCGAGCGCCCCGAGCTCGCGCAGCAGCTCGAGCCCGTCGCGGATGCCGCGCGGGTCGGGCGGCGTCAGGAACGGGAACTCCTCGATCGCCCCGAGCCCGAGCGAGGCCATCTGCAGGATGACGGCGGCGAGGTTCGTGCGCAGAATCTCGGGATCGGTGAACTCGGAGCGGCGCTCGAAGTCGTCCTCGGCGTAGAGGCGAATCGCGATGCCGTCGCTCGTGCGCCCCGACCGCCCCGATCGCTGGTTCGCCGAGGCCTGCGAGATCGGCTCGATCGGCAGCCGCTGCACCTTCGACCGCACCGAGTAGCGGCTGATGCGCGCGGTGCCCGCGTCGACGACGTAGCGGATCCCCGGCACCGTGAGGCTCGTCTCGGCGACGTTCGTCGCGAGCACCACACGGCGCTTCAGCCCCGCCACCTTCGACGGCTCGAACACCTTGTGCTGGTCGGCCGACGAGAGCCGGCCGTAGAGCGGCAGCACCTCGGTGGCCCCGGCGCCGCCGCGCCGGGTCGCGTGCGCCCGCACCGCCGCCTCGGCGTCGCGGATCTCGCTCTCGCCCGAGAGGAACACGAGCACGTCACCGGATGACTCGCGCTCGAGCTCGTCGAGGGCGTCGAGAATGCCCTGCTGCACGTCCTTGTCGTCGGCGGCCGCGCCCTCGTCGTCGGAGTCGTCCGTCGGTCGAGTAGCGCCCGACGAAGGAGGACGCGTATCGAGACCACCGACCAACGGCCGGTAGCGCACCTCGACCGGGTACGTGCGCCCCGACACCTCGATGACGGGCGCCGGCCGGCCCGAAGCATCCGCGAAGTGCTTCGCGAAGCTCTCGGGATCGATCGTCGCGCTCGTGACGATCACCTTGAGATCGGGGCGCCGCGGGAGCAGGCGCCGGAGGTACCCGAGCAGGAAGTCGATGTTGAGGCTGCGCTCGTGCGCCTCGTCGATGATGATCGTGTCGTACCGGCGCAGGTCGCGGTCGCGGTGGATCTCGTTCAGCAGGATCCCGTCGGTCATCACCTTGATGCGCGTCGACTCGCTCACCTTGTCGGTGAAGCGCACCTGGTAGCCCACGAGGCTGCCGAGCTCGACCCCGAGCTCCTCCGAGATGCGTTCGGCGATCGTGCGGGCCGCGATGCGTCGTGGCTGCGTGTGCGCGATCGACTCGCGCCCGAGCTCGAGGCAGATCTTGGGCAGCTGCGTGGTCTTGCCCGAGCCGGTCGCGCCGGCGACGATGACGACCTGGTGGTCGCGCAGGGCGCGTGCGATCTCCGCGCGCTGCGCAGAGACGGGCAGCTCGGCGGGGTAGGTGATCACGGGAAGCACAGCCCTTCATCGTAGGCGCTGGCGGCCGGGCGGTGCGCGCGGGGCCCGTAAGCGACATCCGGCGTCGGGGGTCGACGGATCGTGGCGCGCCGTGCAACGATGCCCGCATGACGACGGATGTCCCTGCCCGCGCCCCGTCGTCGGCGACCCGGGTGCCGCCCCTCACCTGGGTCCTCGGCCTGCCCCTGTTGCGCGTCGTGCTCGTCGGGCTCGCCGCCGCGATCACCTGGCTGCTGCTCGCCGGCGACGACGGCCCCGGCGCCTTCCCGCCCGAGTTCACCTACGCCGCCCTCACGATCCTGCCGATCAACCTGATCTCGCTGTGGCTCGTGCGACGTGCGCTGCACCGCGAGGGCAACCGGACCCGCGACCTCATCGACTTCTCGTGGCGACGCCTCGGCACCGACGTGCTGTGGGGACTGCTCTGGCTCAGCGCGCTCGCGGTGCCGTTCGCCCTCGCGATGGTCGGCGTGCTCGTGGGACTCGAGGGTGTCGGCGTCTTCGAGCGCTTCGACACGCTCTTCGCGCCCGCGGCTTCAGGCGAGCTGCCCGACCGCGCCTGGCTCACGGTCACCGCGGTCGTCACCGTGCTCACGTTCGCGCCCCTGAACGCCCCGACCGAAGAGCTGGTCTACCGCGGCTACTCGCAGGGCGGCCTGCAACGGCATCGCTGGCCGACGTTCTGGGCGATCGTCGTGCCGGCGGCGATCTTCGGCCTCCAGCACGTGTTCTTCGCACCGGCCGGCCCGCTCACGCTCGCCTACATCGCGGCCTTCTTCGTCTGGGGCGCCGGCGCGGGCGTCATCGTGTGGTGGCAGCGGCGCCTGATGCCGATCATCGTGGCGCACTTCCTGACGAACCTCTTCACGAGCGCGCCGGTGCTGGTGCTCGTCTTCCTCCCCGACTCGGCATTCGCAAGCTGACGCGCTCCTCCAGGGGGTCGCCGATTCGCGCGCAGCGAACCCCCTGTCGCATTGGCCGGCACGCGTGGTGGGATGAGGCCATGACTTCCGTTCCCCGCATCCAGCTCAACGACGGCTCCTCGATCCCGCAGCTCGGCTTCGGCGTGTTCAAGATCGACCCCGACGAGACCGAACGCCTCGTCACCGACGCGCTCGAGGTCGGGTACCGGCACTTCGACACCGCCCGCATCTACGGCAACGAGCAGGGAGTCGGGCGAGCCGTCGCGAGTTCCGGCGTCTCCCGAGAAGAGCTCTACATCACGACCAAGGTCTGGAACGACGACCACGGCATGCAATCGGCGTTCGATGCCTTCGATGCGAGCCTCGAGCGGCTCGGGCTCGACTACGTCGACCTGTACCTGATCCACTGGCCGGTACCCGCACAGGACCGCTACGTCGAGACGTGGCGGGCGCTCGAGGCGATTCGCGAGTCGGGCCGCGCTCGGTCGATCGGCGTCTCGAACTTTCTGGTGCCCCACTTGCAGCGTCTGCTCGATGAGACGGCGGTCGTGCCGGCGGTCGACCAGATCGAACTGCATCCGGCGCACCAACAGCCCGCGACCGCAGCCTTCGCGGCAGATCACGGCATCGCCGTCGAGGCGTGGGGTCCACTCGGGCAGGGCAAGTACCCGTTGCTCGAACTGCCCGAGATCGTCGGCCCGGCCGCTGCGCACGGCAAGGCGCCGGCCCAGGTCGTGCTGCGGTGGCATCTGCAGCGCGGATACATCGTGTTCCCGAAGACGACGAACCGTGCCCGTATGGCGCAGAACTTCGACGTGTTCGACTTCGAGCTCAGCGATGACGAGATGCAGGCGATCAGCGACCTCGAGCGCGAGGGTCGCGGCGGATCGCATCCCGACTCGGTGAACTGACCCGCCGGCGCCCGATTGACTCGCCGCGATCGCTGCGATTTCGATCATGATCAGGTTTCGGATGTCCCGGGCGTGGCGCCGCACAGCCGGCGACACGCCCGGGATGCACAGCTGATTTGGCGCTCTGACGTTGTTCCACGTAGATTTTCTCTTGTCGCCACGGCGGTGCGGAGGGCCGAGAGCCAGCCGGCCGCGAAGAACGACATTCTTAGCCAAATAGCCTCGAAGTCGCATTGCGACTCGGTGATTTCAAGCCTAAGATAGAACCCCTGCTTCAGTACGGGCCATGGCCTTCGAGTCGTGGCTTGACCGTGAGAACGGTCGGCGGCGTTCAGACCTGTGTCCGAGCCCGTGTGCGAAGTGGTATGGTAGATAGGTTGCCCTGAGAGCAGGCCGCGAGGCTGAAACTCGGGTGCGTCCGTTCCTTGAGAACTCAACAGCGTGCACTATGTTCAATGCCAATTTTTTGAACCCTG